>JAZBNR010000062.1:0-9151 GCA_036350735.1 Erythrobacter sp. | reverse complement strand
GGGAACGCGCTCCGGTTCAGGAGCGCGCGATCTCTTCCTTGAGCCTGAGCTTCTGCTTCTTGAGGGACTGGATCATCGCTGCATCGGGGGCCGGGCGGGCCAGCTCGTCGCGAAGACGGGCGTCGAGGCCTGCATGCTTGGACTGGAGAGCATTCAAGTGAGACGAAGCTGCGCCTGATGCGGGGGACGATGCCATATGCGTTCTCCTATGTTTGGTCGGGGGGATGCCCCCGGATGGCGACTCGGCCTATGGGCGCCGAGTTGCAGTGACGATCAAATCACACCTCACCTTAAGTTGCAAAGGGATGACGAAAGGTGAATCGATGCCTGCTGTTTCTGCTGCGGCGAGGCGTGATGGGCAATCCGCACGAATGCGTGGACACCTGGCTAGGATCGGGCCGATTGGACGGCCATAACCCATGTGAATTTTGCATGGCGGTGATGCGCGATTTGTCGCATGGTCGCGCGCAACACGGCCCCTTGCGCCGCACCAAGATCGAGACGAAACCGACCGACCATGAATGAGCAAGAGCTCCGCAAGCGGCTTGAACTGCTGAAGACCGAGCATCGCGACCTCGACGCGGCGATCACCGCCCTGACCGATGCGGGCTCGACCGACCAGCTCCAGATCGCGCGCCTCAAGAAGCGCAAATTGCGGCTCAAGGACCAGATCGCGATCATCGAGGACACCTTGCTGCCCGACATCATCGCCTGAACGCCGCGCCCCGCCCGCGTCATGCTGACGCGCGGCTAAACGTGCCGCATCGGGACAGGTGAAACGCGGCTAGGGATAGTAACCTTACCTTGCTGGCATGGTGTCGCGAGTGGGAGTAGCGCCCGATTCGATGTCACGCACCACCAACCTTTCGCGCCCCATCATCGAGGCGCTCTACACCGAAGCGCTCGTCCTTGCGGACGAGGTGCGCATGGTGTTCGCTCTGGGCGCGCGCGAACCCGACCTGGGCGAGGACACCACCGTCCGGCTGGCCTTGTCGACCGAGGGGCTCAAGACGACGACCCGGATGATGCACATCCTCGCCTGGCTCCTGAACCAGCGCGCCTTCTTTTCCGGCGAACTCAGCGAGACGCAGGTGCGGCTCCACGGCACGCTTCCGGCCGACCGGCCGGCCGAGACCGCCGCGCTCGAAGTGCTCGAGCCCGAAACCCGCGAGCTCATCGCCGAGACCGAAAGGCTGCATGAACGCATCGCCCGGCTCGACGCGGCATGGCGCTGCGAATTCGAGATGATCTCGCCCGCGCGCGCGATGCACGGGCGGCTGGAGCGACGGCTCAGCGACCTCGACTAGGCCGCCGACAGCGCCCGGCGCCAGCGCGCGAGGCGCTCCTCGCGCACCTCTTCCTCCATCGCCGTTTCGAACCGCGAAAGCTTGCCGCGCATCTTGGCCGCCGCGCTTGCAAGATCGGGATAAAGCCCCACGCCCGAAGCCGCCAGCATCGCCGCGCCCAGCGCGGTCGTCTCGATGAAGGCCGGCCTTTCGACCGTCACGCCGAGCATGTCGGCGAGGTCCTGTGCCATCCAGTCATTGGCGGCCATCCCCCCGTCGATCCGCAGCGTCTGCCACCTCGTCCCGTCGGCGGCGAAGGCCTCGGCAAGGTCGTAGGTCTGGTGCGCCATCGCCTCGAGCGCGGCACGCGCCAGTTCGGCCTTGCCGCTCGCGAAGCTCAATCCGGTGATGACCCCCCGCGCATCGGCGCGCCAGTGCGGCGCACCGAGGCCCGACAGGGCCGGCACGATGGTCACCCCGCCGCTATCCGGGATCGAGCGCGCGAGTTCCTCTGTCTGGCCCGCGACATCGACGATCCCGAGCGAATCACGCAGCCACTGGACGAGGCTCCCCGCGACGAAGACCGAGCCCTCGATCGCATAGGTCCGCTTTCCACCCAGCTGCGAGAGGACCGTGCCGAGCAGGCGGTTGGTCGAACGGGGGATCGCCTCGCCCTGGTTGGTGAGGACGAAAGCGCCGGTGCCATAGGTCGCCTTGGTCTCGCCGGGGGCAAGGCAGGCCTGCCCGATGGTCGCCGATTGCTGGTCGCCTGCGAGGCCAGCGATCGGGATCTCGCGCCCGAACAGCGAGGCTTCGGTCGTGGCGAGGTCGCCCGACATGTCGACCACGCTGGGGAGCGCGGCCATCGGCACCCCGAAAAGGTCGCACAGCCCTTCGTCGAAACCCGCATCGGCCAGCCCCATCAACAAGGTGCGGCTCGCATTGCTGGCATCGGTGATATGGCTCTTGCCGCCCGTGAGCTTGAAGACCAGCCAGCTCTCGACCGTGCCGAAGGCGAGCGTCGCCTTTTCGGCCGCTGCGCGGACCTCGGGCACGTTGTCGAGCATCCAGCGCATCTTGGTGCCCGAGAAATAGGGGTCGAGCAGCAGGCCGGTGCGGCGCTGCACATCGTCCTCGTGACCTCCCGCGCGAAGCTGCGCGCAGAATGGTGCGGTGCGGCGGTCCTGCCAGACGATCGCGCGGGTCAGCGGCTCGCCGGTGTTCCGGTCCCACGCGACCACGGTTTCGCGCTGGTTGGTGATGCCGATGCCTGCGATCATGGCCGCGCCGCCCGCTTTGGGAATCACTTCGAGCGCGCATTTGAGTGTCTTGTCCCAGATTTCCTGCGCATCGTGCTCGACCCAGCCGTTCTTGGGGTAGTGCTGGGTCAGTTCCTCCTGCGCCGAGGCGACGAGCATCCCGTCGCTCGCGAACAGCATCGCGCGGGTGGATGTCGTGCCCTCGTCCAGGACCAGGATGTAATCGCTCATGGTGCTCCCTCTCTCGCGCGTGACTTCTGCCATCCTCATCGCCATATGCAACCCTATGGCAGCCATTCCCCCGAAGCCCTGGCCCACGGGCCTTGCCGAGCAGGTCGAGCCGCTGGTCAGCCGCGTGCTCGCGCCCAATCCCTCGCCCTACACCTATACCGGCACGCAGACCTATGTCGTCGGACAGCCGGACGGCCCCGATTGCGCGGTCATCGATCCTGGGCCGGACGAAGCGGCGCATCTCGATGCGATCATGGAAGCGGTGGGCGGGCGCAGCATCGTCGCGATCATGTGCACCCACACCCACCGCGACCATTCGCCCGCAGCCGCCCCTTTGTCCCGAAGGACGGGCGCGCCCGTCGTCGGCTGCGCGCCGCTGGTGCTCAAGACCGACCTCCCGCGCGCCGACGAGGCATTCGACACCACTTACGCACCCGACCGCGTGCTCGAGGATGGCGAGCAGATGCGCGGCACCGGCTGGACGCTGACCGCGGTCGCGACGCCGGGCCACACCTCGAACCATCTGTGCTTCGCGCTGGAGGAGAGCGGCGCGCTGTTCACCGGCGACCATGTGATGGGCTGGTCGACCAGCGTCGTGATTCCGCCCGATGGCGACATGGGCGATTACATGGCGAGCCTCGAAAAATTGCAGGCGCGCGATGACACGGTCTACCACTCGGCCCACGGCGAGGCGATCACGCGGCCCAGGCAGCTGGTGCGCGGCATGATCGGCCACCGGCGCCAGCGCGAGAACCAGATCGTGCGCCTGATGACGCAGCGCGCGCGGCCCGTCTCGGACTTCATTCCCGAAATGTACAAGGGGCTCGACCCGCGCCTTATTCCTGCCGCCGAGATGAGCGTGACAGCGCATCTCATCGACCTCGAGAAGCGCGGGCTTGCGGCACGCGAGGGGGATGTGTGGCGGACAGTCTGAAGCAGGCGAAGGAGTTCGAGGCCGAGATTTTGCCCCCGGCCCCGCGCGATGGCGGCAGGCTGGGCCTGCGCGGCGAGCGGATGCTGGCGCTGGTCGCCGCGCTTTTGCTGGCCGCGACCCTGTTCCTCGGCTGGCGCGCCTATTTCTTCGAGGAGGAGGGCGATCCGGTCGCCAGCGCGATGCAGACCTTTGAGAAGCAGAACGATCTCATTGTCCTAACCTACCGCTTTCAGGTCGTTGCAGAGTCGGTCATCAGGGGGCCGCTTGATGTTTCGCTCCTCGAGCGTCGGCAGATCATCATCATCCCTACGACAGTGGAATATCGCGTCGAGTTGGACGAGGTCGAGGCGGCGGACATGGAGTGGGATGCGGAGGACCAATTGCTGCGCGTGACGCTTCCAAAGCTGCGGACCTCTCGCCCGAATCTGGATGAGGCAAACGCTCGTGCATTTACCAACGGTCTCTGGGTGACACGCGAGGATGCGAGGGAACTGGCGCGCAAGAACTCCGAGATCGCCGAGCGAAAGGCCATTGAATACGCTAAAGAGCGCGAGATCCTCGATGTTGCCCGCACCGCCGCGCGCGAAGCAGTGCGCCAGAACCTTGCCGTGCCGCTGCAGGTCGCGGGCTACGAACGTGCACGGGTGGAGATCCGGTTCGCAGATGAGTGATTCACTTTCGCGCTGAGCGATTGCCCTCCACCCCGAACTGCTGCAGAAGGGTAGCGGGTCGGTTCGTCATAGGGGGGATGCATGGCGACTTCACCTGCACAAAGGTTCGCGGCCGAGAACCGCTTCTTCAAGCGTTCGGCAATCGTGCTCATCGCCATCGCGGCGCTCGGGTTCCTGGTCTTCAACCTCGCCGGGATCACCGACATCTTCTCCATGCCGAGCGCGACCCATGTCCACGCGGCGGTCATGAGCGCCTGGCTGGTGGTGTTCGCAATGCAGGTCCTGCTCGCGACCAGCGGCAACATCGCGCTTCATCGCAGGCTGGGCTGGTTCGGGGCGGGCCTGGCGCTGGCTTCGGTGCTGACCGGTTTCTGGACGATCTCCGCGACCTTCGGTGCTGGCCGCGTGCCGGGCATCTTCCCGCCGGGCTATTTCCTGATGCTCGGATATTGCAACATCACCTTGTTCGCCGCTTTCGTGGCGGCGGCGATTGCGATGCGCAAGCGCACCGACTGGCACAAGCGGCTGATGCTGGGGTCGCTGGTGATGATCTACGAGCCGGTGCTCGGCCGCACCCTGCCGTTCTTCATCATCCCGGCGCTTGGCGGTCCCGAAGCGGCTTTTCCCGCGATCCTGGCCAACCGGGAAGCCTTCGAGCTGTTCCGCTTCGCCGTTCACATCGCGATTGCCCTTGCGCTGCTCCTGTTCGACCGGCGCGCGAGCGGTCGTGTTCATCCGGCGACCTGGCTGATGGTGGCGGGAGTCGTAACGATCTACGTGTTGGCCAACGGGATCGGGCTGACCAACGGTTTCACCGATTATGCCCTTTCGCTCATGCCCCAGAGCACTGCCCTACCCTGAAGCGGCCACCCGTTAACGCAAGAGCGCCTCGCGCAGCTCGTCCACCCTTCCCGCGTTCACGCCCATATCCGATTCCCCGACGCGCGAGGCCGAGCGGATGTGCACCGCGTCCTCGGTCCTGCGCAGCTCGACATCGTCGACGAAGCCGAACAGCGCGGAGGTGAACTCGGCCGCGATGTAATCCTCGTCCTGCCGGATGACCGTGCCTCCCGCCCCGGCGATTGCCGCCGGGATCGCGTCCCATGCGGCGATCGGAAGCGGCTGGACGGCCTTTTGCGGATCGGTCCCCGGCTCGCTGCTGACGCAATTGGGAGATGCCGGGCATGGCGCGAGCCGCCCGTCGACAAGCCCCGTGGCGGAGCCGGCCTGCGAATGCTGCCCGAGCGCGAAGAAGCCCACCACACCCGCCCCGACGAGCGCCGCGACAATGTAGAGGCCGACCTTGAGCACCTTCATCAAGCTGCCCCCATTGCTTCATCTTCCTCGATCTGGCCCCTCACGAAATCCTCGGCCAGCTGGAATTTCTGGACCTTGCCCGATCCGGTCAGCGGGAAGGCCTTGACCCAGACCCAGTGCGCCGGGGTCTTCTGCGGGGAGAGCCGCTCGCGCACGAAGGCCTTGAGCTCGTCGTCCGAAGGCCGCTCGGCCCCTTCGGCGAGCCGCATGAAGCAGGCGACGATCTCGCCCCATTTCTCGTCCGGCACGCCCGCCACCGCGACCTCGGCAATGGCGGGATGTTCGATCATCGCCGCTTCGATCTCCGCCGGGAACAGGTTCTCCCCGCCGCGGATGATCATCTCCTTCACCCGCCCGGTGATCTTGAGATAGCCGTCCGCCGCCATCGTGCCGAGATCGCCGGTATGCAGCCAGCCCTCGGCATCGATGGTCTCTGCGGTCGCCCTGGGGTTGTCGTTATAGCCCGCCATCTGGTTGTAGCCGCGCATGCAGATCTCGCCCTGCTCACCGATCGCGCAGACCGAATTGTCGGAAGGGGAGCGGATCGCGACCTCGATATGGGCAATCGGCTGGCCGATCGATTCGATCAGGTGTTCGCCCGTATCGCCGGGCCATACCGCGGTGATCGCGGGATAGGTCTCGGTCTGGCCGTAGACGATGATGATCGGCACGCCGAAGGTCGCCTGGGCCGCGCGATTGAGCTCGGGCGGGACCATCGCTCCGCCGGCAACCACCGCCTCGACCCCGGAAACGTCGGTCCCGGTCGCGCGGGCGGCCTCGATGATCGCGAACAGCATGGTCGGCACCCCGCCCAGAACTTCGGGCTGCTCGCGCTCGATCGCCTTTGCGACCGCCACCGGGTCGAACACCGACACCAGCATCAGGCACCCGCCATGCGTCATCACGCCGAGCACGCAGACCGCGCTGCCGGCGGTGTGGAACAGCGGGAAGGGACACATCACGGTCTTGCCCGGAGCAAGGCCCCAGCGCACGAACACATCGCGATTGCTCTGGAGCAGGCCATGCTGGTGCAGCAGCACCCCCTTGGGAAAGCCGGTCGTGCCCGAAGTGTACTGGATCATGACGATGTCCTGCGGGCCGGTCGGGCGCAGCTGCCCGTCCTGCTCCCCGGCAAACAGTTCCCCTTCGTCGGTGATGTCGATGATATGGTCGTGCGCGGGCAGTCCCGCGGCCGCCTCGTCGACGATCGGGCGCAGCGCCGTGCCGCGCACATGGGGCTGGTAATAGACCGCGACCGAACCCGACTGTTCGAGCACGTAGCGCACTTCGCGCGCGATGAAGGAGGGGTTGACCGTGACCAGAGTCAGCCCGGCCAGCGCCGCGCCATACTGCACCAGCACCCATTCGGGGCAGTTGCCGCCCATGATCGCGATCCGTGCTCCTGCCGGGTGGCGCGCCGCGAGCGCACGGCCGCACCTCTCGGCATCGCGGAGCAACTGCGCATAGGTCCATTCGCGCCCGATCGTGCCATCGGCCAGCAATTCGCGCAGCGCCAGCGCATCGGGCCGATCGGCGGCCTGGGCGCGCAATTCCGCCTCGATCGTGCGCTCGGCATATTCGGTGTCGGCCTGGGCCGGGAAATAGGCTTCGCTCAATTCGACCTTGTACATCGCATCCTCTCCCCTGTTTTGCGTGACGTTATCACAGAACGCGCCCAAATCGCTCGCAAAATGGCGTATCGGTACCTATGTGCCGCGCAAGATGATTATCGGGGATCAGACATGAGCATCGAGACCAGAGTGCCCACCGGAGACGACCTGCTGGCCGAGATCGACCGGCTGCGCAAGGAACGCAATGCTGTGATCCTCGCGCATTACTACCAGACGCCCGACATTCAGGACATCGCCGACTTCGTGGGCGACAGCCTCGAATTGTCGCGCAAGGCGGCGGACACCGATGCCGACGTGATCGCCTTTTGCGGGGTCAAGTTCATGGCCGATACCGCCAAGATCCTCTCGCCGGAAAAGATCGTGGTCCTGCCCGACATGGATGCCGGGTGCAGCCTTGAGGATTCGTGTCCGCCGGAGAAGTTCAAGGCCTTCCGCGAGGCGCATCCCGATCACATTGCGCTGACCTACATCAACTGCTCGACCGAGGTGAAGGCGCTGTCCGACATCATCGTCACCTCCTCGAGCGCGGAGACGATCCTGTCGCAGATCCCGAAGGACCAGAAGATCATCTTCGGGCCGGACCGTCACCTCGGCGGCTGGCTCAGCCGCAATTTCAACCGCGAGATGCTGTTGTGGCCGGGCGTGTGCATCGTGCACGAGGCGTTCAGCGAGACCGAGCTCCTCAAGCTCAAGGAGCAGCACCCCGGCGCTCCTGTCGCCGCGCACCCCGAATGCCCGCCCGCGATCATCGAGCACGCCGACCATGTCGGCTCGACCAGCTCGATCCTCACGTTCGCCAAGGAGTTCGAGGGCGACACGCTGATCGTCGCGACCGAGCCGCACATCATGCACCAGATGGAAAAGGCGCTGCCCGAGAAGACCTTCATCGGCGCGCCCGGTGCGGACGGCAACTGCAACTGCAATATCTGCCCCTACATGGCGCTGAACACGATGGAGAAGCTCTACGTCGCGCTGCGCGATCTGGAGCCCCGCATCGAGATCGAGGAAGGGCTGCGGCTGAAGGCCAAGGCCAGCCTCGACCGGATGCTGGAGATGGCTTCGGGGACGGTCGGCATGGGCGACCTCGGCAAGGTGCCGTTCAAGGCGGATTGAGCGAAATGGCCGAACCTGACAACACCGGCCTACGATCCTTCGAAGATGTTGCGTCCGACTTCATTAGTCGCTGGGGGACGAAGATTGAGAAGGAAGAGGAATGGTTCGGGAAGCGACCCTCAACTCTCAGAGACGCTATTGAGCGGGCGGCACAAAGCAGGATTCCTTCGAGCCGAGGAGGAAGAACAGTCCGACATTCTCACCAAACTCGGCTTAACCAGTCCGTACTGAACGAAGCACAAACACACTTAATGGCACGATATGATGAAATTGAATCGTGCCAAGACTTCGACGCGTTGTTTGGACTGATTGAGCGAACGGTATTGCCGATTCCAGGTGCTGGCGAAATGCTAGTTTACGACATTGCCCAAAGGCTTGGACTATTTATGGGATTCCAGCCCGATAAAGTCTACATGCACCGTGGGACACGAGTTGGGGCTAAGGCACTTGGCTTGAGCGCCCGTAGGAAGGCGATTCCTTTGTCTGATTTCCCGAAAGCGCTAGCATTTCTTGGTTCCTATCGACTTGAAGATGTACTCTGCATCTACCGTGCGGCTCTCGCCCGTATCGCGTCTGGCCACGCCAGCGCACGGCCTCGATCCCGCTGCTAAGCTCGCATGACCGCCGAAATCCGCTTCTACTGGGCGCGCCTTACCGCGAATTACTGGTTCTATCCGGCGCTGTTCTCGGTCGTCGCGGGCGTGCTCGG
>JAZBNR010000061.1:0-5240 GCA_036350735.1 Erythrobacter sp. | reverse complement strand
TCGCGCCAGAATTGCTCAAGGCGGCCTGTTTCCGACCTCAAATTCACACTTTTCCCTGTTAATTCCCGCAAAACAGGGAACCGAACCGATGCTAGCGGTCGCAGAGACTGCGCCACCAATCAGCGCCTGAAAGAGCCGAAGAGACAGCGCGAATGATGCGCCCCTTACCGCTTCGCCCGCACAAACCGGCCTGTCCCGCGGCTTTCGGCGCGGTGCCTCAGAGAAGAGACAAGTGCTGGAGGTAGCTGGCGGAGAGGGAGGGATTCGAACCCTCGGAACCCGTAAAGGCTCAACAGTTTTCGAGACTGCCCCGTTCGACCACTCCGGCACCTCTCCGCTTGACCCCGCGGCGCATCGGGCGCGAGCCTCGTGATCGAAGGCGGTGCGCTCTGCCGGTCGGGGAGCGCGCGCGTTAGCGCAGCACCCTGCCCTTGCCAAGCCCGATTGTGCCGCTGATCCGCCACCAGACGCCGAATTGCGGGCATATCTCCCGCCCGCGCCTAGGCAACGGCTTGTTTCGCGCTGCCAAACCGCCATATTCGGGCCATGGAGCGCGCTCAATTCTTCTCGAATCACGCCGGACGCACCATCAGCGTCCCGCGCCAGGCCCGCAGCCGGTTCGGCATCGGCGACGTTGTCAGGCACCGGCTTTTCGACTTCCGCGGCGTCGTGTTCGACATCGATCCGGTCTTCGCCAACAGCGAGGAGTGGTACGAATCCATCCCCGAGGACATCCGCCCGCGTCGCGATCAGCCGTTCTACCACCTCCTCGCCGAGAACGAGGAGTCGAGTTATGTCGCCTATGTCAGCCAGCAGAACCTCGTCGGCGATGCCGAGGGCGGCCCTGTCGATCACCCGACGCTGCCGCAGCTGTTCGAGACGTTCAAGGACGGGCGCTATCGCATGCGCCGCTCGCTGACGCACTGAACGGGCACCGCGCGAGTCGCGCCGGCGCCCTGCCATCCGATCCCTTCCGCTGCCCCCGGCACGCTTCGCCGTGCGCACAGCACGCTTGAACCGCCTGTTACACAGTCCAGGGTCAAAAAGTTTCTCGATCATCGAGTTGCTTGATGATCGATGCACCCGATCGATCGGACATGCTTGCGCCCCTGCCCGCCAGCCACATGGAAACAGCGCCTCGTTCATGCACCCGATCCTGCCGCAGCCGGTGCCCTGTAGGAAAGCGCATTAGGATCGCTTGCGCCCAGCCCAGTCAGACCGGTTCAGCCCAGTCAGCCCGGTTCAGCCCAGTCAGCCCGGCCCAGCCCGTCGGGCCTGCGCCTCTGCCCGACTTCGTCAGCTCTTCAACTTCCACCCCGAGCGCAGCAGCGCATAGACGCCTAGACCGATCGCGGCGTTGAACAGCCCGATCCCGAGCGCCGCCACCGCGACGTCGGCATCGCTGCCGATATCGCTTTGCCCGAGAAACCCGTAGCGAAAGCCCGAAATCACATAGAAGAACGGATTGGCGCGGCTCACCGCCTGGAAGGCCGGAGCGAGCCGATCGAGCACGTAAAACGTGCCCGAGAGCAATGAGAGCGGCGCGATCACGAAATTGGTGATCGCCGCATTGTGATCGAACTTCTCGGCCCAGATCGAGGTCGCAAGGCCCAGCAGCGCCAGCATGATCGAACCCATCAGGCCGAACCACACGATCGCCCAGGGCTGCACGATGCCAAGGCTCACCCCCGGCCACAGCAGCATGGCGAGCGCCACCGCCAGCCCGACGGCCACCGCGCGCGTCACCGCCGCGCCGACGATCCCCGCCATCAGCTCGCCCGGCGAGAGCGGCGGCATGAGGTAGTCGATGATCGTGCCCTGGATCTTGCCCGAGAGCAGCGAGAAGGAGGAATTGGCAAAAGCGTTCTGCATCATGCCCATCACGATCAGCCCCGGCGCGACGAAGCTGGCGAAGGGCACGCCCAGCACCTCGCGCCCCTCGCGCCCGAGCGCGACCGTGAAGATCACGAGGAACAGCAGCGTGGTGACGGCCGGCGCCCAGATCGTCTGCGTCTGCACCTTGAGAAAACGACGCACTTCCTTGGCATAAAGCGCCATCAGGCCCACCCGGTTGATGCCCGTGATAACGGGCTCGCCGCGCGGGGCAAAAGCGCGCTCTCGCCCGCGCTGGCCCTTCACATCGTGCAAAGCCGCGCCATCTAGAGCGGGCGCGGCATTTTCGGATGACGCTTGATCGTTCATGGCGAGGCGACTAGGCCACTCGCTGGCGACACACAAGCCGCGAGACGCGGCGGCATGAGGCTTGGGGAGTGCATATCGTATCCCTTCGAGCCTGACAGGAAACGGATAAAGACGAGCATGAGTTGGACCGACGAGCGCATCGCTACGCTCAAGAAGATGTGGGAAGGCGGCGCCACCGCGAGCCAGATCGCCGATGAACTGGGCGGTGTCAGCCGCAACGCGGTGATCGGCAAGGCGCACCGGCTGGGGCTGAAATCGCGGCCCTCCCCGGTCAAGGCGAACGAGAAGAAGAAGGCGGCCAAGAAGGCGGCGCCCAAGAGCCCGGCCGCGCCTGTCGAAGCGGATGGGGCTGGCGCAGCAGCGGCCAAGGCGCCCGAGAAGGCCGAAAAGGCCGACAGGGCCGAAAAGGCCGACAGGGGGGACATTCAGGCCGCATCGGCCGCTTCCCCCGCCAAGCAGCCCGCCGCCGATAGCCCCGGCGCCGCGCCCCCCGCGCCCGCCGCCAGCAACCCCTCGCAACCCATCCCCGGCGCCACCGGCGGTGACAATGCAAAGGTCGTCTCCGTCGGCCCCGGTGGTTTCCTGCGGCAAGGACCGGGCGACCAGCAGGCGCCGATCCCGCCCGCCCCGCCGCGCCGGCTTGTGCCCGCCAAGCCCAGCCCCGAGATCGCCGGCAAGACGAGCCTGCTCGATCTTTCCGACAAGGTGTGCCGCTGGCCGATGGGCCATCCGGGCGAGCCCGATTTCCACTTCTGCGGCAAGCAGGTCAATCCGGGCTTTCCCTATTGCGTCGAGCATTGCGGCCGGGCCTATCAGGCGCAGCTGCCGCGCGGCGCGCGCCGTCCCCCGCCGCCATTGCCCTTCGGCGGCCCGCGCGTCCGCTAATGCCTGCGCGGGCGACCGGCGAACGCTGGTCGCCCGACGCCCGCTTCCCACAGGTTGAAGGACACCCGCCATGCCGCTTTCGCTTCAAGCCGCCTTCGTTCCCAGCGCCTTGCAGATGCTCGGCACCGCGCAGCACCTGCTCGCCAAGACCCAGAGCTGGTGTGCGGCGCAAGGCTGCGATCACAGCGCAATCCTCGAGGCGCGGCTGATCGAGGACATGCTGCCCTTCAGCTACCAGATCAAGAGCGTGGCCGAGCACACTGCCGGCGCGATCGAGGCTGTCCGGGTGGGGGTTTATAGCCCCGATCTCGCCCCTCCGCCGAACACCTTCGAGGGGCTCGACGCCAAGCTCGCGAACGCGCGCGAGGTGCTCGGCGCGCTGAGCGAGGAGGAGGCCGAGGGCTGGATCGGGCGCGAGATGCGCTTCGAGTTCAAGGACACGCGGATGGATTTCACGGTCGAGGATTTCCTCCTCAGCTTCAGCCAGCCCAACTTCTATTTTCACGCCAGCGCCGCCTATGCGATCGCGCGCCAGCTCGGGGTCGAGATCGGCAAGCGGGATTTCCTCGGCGCGGTTCGGATCGCCCGCTAGGCTCGTGCGGGTTCGGGCCTATCTGACATACGCGGCGCTCGCCGGCGCCTTTTTTGCCGCGTGCACGCCGGTGGCGGCCGCGCTTCCAGCGCCGGTGCGCGCGATGATCGACGCCGCGATCGCGACCGGCGACGAGGCCAAGGTACGCACGGTGATCGAGCTGGCGCAGGCGACCAACCCGGATGATGCGGCGGAACTCGCGCGCATCCTCGCCGCTTACGAGACCGATCTGGCGCAGGCCGAGGCCGAGGCGGCAGCGGCGAAGGAGGAGCAGATCCGCAATGCCGGCCTGTTCGGAAACTGGCGCGGCAAGGGCGAACTCGGCGCATTCATGTCGACCGGCAATGCCGAGAACACCGGGATCACCGCCGCGATCGCCTTGACGCGCGAGGGGATCGACTGGCGCCACAAGCTCTCCGGACGCGCCGACTACCAGGAGGCGAACGGCATCGTCACCCGCGAGCAATACCTCGCCGCCTACGAGCCCAACTACAAGATCACCGAACGGCTCTATGCCTATGCGCTCGCGCAATATGAGCGCGACCGCTTCCAGGGCTTTTCCGCGCGTTATTCGGTCTCGGGCGGGCTCGGCTACGATATTCTGACCGATGGGCCGACGCTTTCGGTCAAGGCCGGCCCGGCGTGGCGGCGCACCGAGCTGGTGGACGGCACGAGCAGCTCGAGCCTTGCCGGCCTCGCGGCGGCGGATTTCGACTGGGCCATTGCCGAGGGGCTGAGCCTCACGCAGAATGCAAGCGCCTTCCTGCAGGACGGATCGAGCACGCTGATCTCGGACACTGGCCTGCAAGCGGCGCTATCCGACGATCTTTCGGTGCGGCTGTCATACACTCTCGAGCACGACACCGACCCGCCCGAGGGCGCGATCAGGACCGACACGCTCAGCCGCATCACGATCATCTACGATTTCTGAGCCGCCCGCGAAAAGGCCGCCCGGATCGCTCCGGACGGCCTTTTTCTGTTCATGCTGTAGGCGCCTTAGTCCTTCAGGAAGTCGGGCATGGCCGCAGGGCCATCGCCTCCTTCGTCGCGCCGGCCGCGATCGCGCCCGCCACGGTCCCGGCCGCCACCACGGCCGCCCCGGTCGCCCTTGGGCCCTCTGCGGTCACCGCCGCGATCGCCGCCCCGGCCGCCATCGCGTCCGCCTTCACGTGGCTCGCGCGCAGGACGCGTGTCCTCGAGCTCCTCGCCGGTTTCCTGATCGACCACCCGCATCGACAGGCGGACCTTGCCGCGCTGATCGATCTCGAGCACCTTGACCTTCACCTCCATGCCTTCCGAGACAACATCGGTCGGCTTCTCGACGCGCTCGTTCTTCATCTCGGAGACGTGCACGAGCCCGTCCTTGCCGCCCATGAAGTTAACGAAGGCGCCGAAATCGACGATGTTGACGACCTTGCCGGTGTAGATCTTGCCGACTTCGGCTTCCTCGACGATGCCTTCGATCCACTTGCGCGCCGCTTCGATCTGGCTGATGTCGGACGAGCTGATCTTGATCAGACCCTCATCGTCAATATCCACCTTGGCGCCGGTTTCGGCGACG
>JAZBNR010000060.1:0-20394 GCA_036350735.1 Erythrobacter sp. | reverse complement strand
GCCTCCGGATCGGTCACGCCGGCAAGGCCTGCGAGGAAGGTTTCCTCGGCGTCCACGGCCACAAGCGGGATGTTGTAGGAATTGCGGAACAGGCTGACGACCTGCTCGGTCTCGCCCTGCCGCAAGCCTTCGTCGGCCGCCACCCCTTTCCCGGCCCTGGCCTTGCGATCCGCATTCCGGGCGAGGTTACGAAGGAGCGCTGCGATATCCTGCGCAAGGCCGATGCGATCTATCTCGAGGAAATCCGCAATGCCGGGCTGTATGATGCGATCTGGCAGGCCTTTGCAGTGTTGCTGCCGGTCAAGACGGTGGGCGTGATGGGCGACGGGCGCACCTATGACAGCGTCTGCGCGCTCCGCGCCGTCACCTCGACCGACGGGATGACCGCCGATGTCTACCCCTTCGATGCCGCCTTCCTCGGCCGCGTGGCGACGCGCATCGTCAACGAGGTCAAGGGCATCAACCGTGTGGTCTACGATTACACCAGCAAACCGCCCGGCACGATCGAGTGGGAATGAGCGGCGCGATCGGCTCGCCGCGCGTGCGCCACCTTTCGCCCGCTTGCGCGTGATGCTAGGTCAGCTGCGTCCATGCCATCGAGGAGGCCCTTGCGCGTGATCCTGCCCATCCGAACCCTTGCCATCCCCGCTCTCCTCGCGCTCGCCGCTTGCGCGCAGGCGCCCGACGCGCCGCCGCCGCTCACCGAGGGGACGTGGAGCGTCGATCCGGCCGGCTCGAGCCTCTCCTATGTCACCATCAAGGCCGGCGAGATCGCCGAGGCCAACAGCTTCACCGGCCTCTCGGGCAGCGTCTCGCCCGAAGGCGCGGCACGCATCGAGATCGATCTTTCCACGGTCGAGACCAAGGTAGATATCCGCAACGAGCGGATGCGCGACCTCTTCTTCGAGGTCGCCAATCATCCGACGGCCAGCATCACCGCGCAGATCGACCCCGCCGCTTTTGGCGCGCTGGAGGTGGGCGAAAGCACGGTGCAGCCGCTTGCCGCCGTGCTCGATCTCAAGGGTGTCGAAGCCCCCCTCGAAGCCGATGTGCGTGTCACCCGCACGGCCGAAAACCGCGTGATCGCGACCACCATCGAGCCGGTCATCCTCGATGCAGGCGCGCTCGAACTGACCGACAAGCTCGCGCAATTGCAGGAGATCGCCGGGCTGCCCTCGATCAGTCCCGCCGTCCCCGTGACCTTCTCCATCGCCTTTCAGCGTTGAGCTCTTGCAGCTCGATCTCGTCCCGGATCAGCGCACCCAGGCCTTGCGCAGCATTCAGGCGGCGCTGATCGCGCGGTTCGGGCGGATCGTGCGCCCGCCCGATAAGCGCCGCGCGCCCGAATGGGTGCTGGTCCACGGCGTGATCGGCGCGCAGACCAAGACCGCCGCCTCCAATGCCTCGAGCGATGCGCTGCTCGCCGAGTTCGGCTCGTGGGACGCGGTGGCGCGCGTGCCCGTCCCTGAGCTCGAAGCGCGGCTCCAGCGCCAGACCTTTCCTCAAGTCGCGGCGCAGCGGCTCTCGGCGTGCCTCAAGGCGATCATAGCGGCGCGCGGATCGGTCGATCTGCGGCACCTCTCCAACCTGCCCACGCCCGAGGCGATGGACTGGCTCGAGCGGCTGCCGGGCGTCGCGCGCAAGAACTCCGCCGGGGTGATGAACGCAAGCACCTTTGAGCGCCGCGCCATGGTGATCGACGGGCATCACCGGCGGATCATGCAGCGCACCGGCATTGTGCCCGCACGCGCCGACACCGCGAAGACCTATGACACGCTCATGCCGCTGGTGCCGCCTGAATGGTCCGCCGCCGACATGGACGAGCACCACCTGCTGCTCAAGAAGCTCGGGCAGACGCATTGCCGCCCACGCGCCGCGCTGTGTGAGGGTTGCCCGGTGCGCGAGGACTGCGCGACGGGGAGCGCCGCGCCGTGCTGAACGAGGCGCAGGTCGAGGAGGTCTACCGGCGGTTGGCCGAGGCGATGCCGGGGCGCACCAGAAACGCCAAGGGGCCGAAGGGCCAGCCGGACGCCTTCCGCTCTTGCATCTCGTGCATGCTCTCCGCGCAATCGCTCGATCGCAACACGGCGGCGGCGACCAAGGCCTTGTTCAAGCTGGCGAAGACCCCGCAGGCGATGCTCGCCCTGGAGGACGACGCGATCCGCGAGGCGATCCGCCCTTGCGGGCTTTACAACAACAAGACGAAAGCCATCCGCCGGTTCTGCACAGCGCTGCTCGATGAGCATGACGGGATCGTCCCCGATACGCGCGAGGGGCTGATGCGCCTGCCTGGCATCGGGCGCAAATGCGCCGATATCGTGATGAGCTTCACCTTCGGCCACGAGGTGATCGCGGTCGACACGCATGTCCACCGCGTGTGCAACCGCCTCGGCCTCGCGCAAGCGAAGACCGCCGACAAGACCGCGCAGCAGCTGGAAGGCCGCTCGCCCGACTGGGCGCTGCGCGACGGCCATTTCTGGCTGATCCAGTTCGGCAAGCGCGTGTGCCGCGCACGTGTGCCCAAGTGCCCGGTCTGCCCCGTGAGCGATTTGTGCGAGACCGGTCCGATCAGCCCGGAAAGCTGATCCCGGTCAGCGCCTCGGATTTCTCCCACAGCCTGCGCGCGAGGCCGACGTCCATGATGTGCGGGTAGACGCCGTGGCCGGGCGGCATGTCGTCGCGCACCGGCTCGCCGATATTGCAATTCTCGCAATAAACCCCGCCAATGCCTTCGAGCAGCGGCGAGACCGCGGCCCACACCGTGGTCGAGGCGCCCTGTTCCTCGGTCTTGAACGCCTTGTGGAGATTGCCCTCATCGTCGATCCAGCCCATCGCGCGCTGCTCCTCGATCGTCAGGTGGCGCTGCAAGGGCGTCGCAATCCCGCCCGGATGAACCGAGAAGGCGCGCACGCCGGAGGGCTCGCCCCGCCTGTCGAGCTCGAGCGCGAACAGGGCGTTGGCGCTCTTGGCCTGGCCATAGGCCAGCCACTTGTCATACTCGCGCCGTTCCCAGTTGGGATCGCCCAAGTCGAGCGCGTTCAGCCGGTGCCCGCTCGAGGAAAGGCACACCACGCGCGCACCCTCGGCGGCGAGGAGCAGCGGCCACAGCCGAGCAGTGAGCTGGAAGTGCCCGAGGTGATTGGTCGCGAACTGCATCTCGTAGCCGCGCTCGTCGCGCGCGAGGGGGCTCGCCATGATCGCTGCATTGTTGACGAGGATGTCGAGCCGGTCCCATTTCTGCGCGACCGCCGCGGCGAAGGCATCGATCGAGGCGGGGTCGGCGAGATCGAGCGACAGCACGCTGATCGCGCCTTGCATCCCGGCAAGCACCTCGTTCGCCACGTCCACCCGCCGCGCGCCCACCACCACCTCGGCGCCGGCTCCGGCAAGCGCGCGCACCGTCTCGGTGCCGATGCCGGAATAGCCCCCGGTGACGACGATCCGCCGCCCGGAAAGGTCGATTTCGGCGACCACCTCGCGCGCGCTCGAACGGTAGCCGAAAGGAGAATCGAGGGCTTGCTGAGGCGAGGTCATGAGCGATGGGGTCCTTGTCTTGTCTTGGCGCAGGCGTCGGCTACAGCTAGGCGCAAACCGGGCGAGCGTCGAGGGACGCAGAGCCCCCAGGGCAACAAGGGAGACTGACGCCATGAAGACCGCGATCACCGAAATGTTCGGCATCGAGCACCCGATCATCCAGGGCGGGATGCATTATGTCGGATTTGCCGAGATGGCCGCCGCGGTCTCCAATGCGGGCGGGCTGGGCATCATCACGGGCCTCACGCAAGGCACGCCCGAGAAGCTGGCGAACGAGATCGCGCGCTGCAAGGACATGACCGACAAGCCCTTCGGCGTGAACCTCACCTTCCTGCCGAGCCTCACGCCGCCCGATTATCCCGGCCTCGTCAAGGTCATCATCGAGGGCGGGGTCAAGGTGGTCGAGACCGCCGGGCGCAACCCGCAGGAAGTGCTGCCTGCGCTCAAGGACGCCGGGATCAAGGTGATCCACAAGTGCACCAGCGTGCGGCACAGCCTCAAGGCGCAGGCGATCGGCTGTGACGCGGTGAGTGTCGACGGGTTCGAATGCGGCGGCCATCCGGGCGAGGACGATATCCCGAACTTCATCCTCCTGCCGCGTGCCGCCGACGAGCTCGAGATCCCGTTCGTCTCGAGCGGCGGCATGGCCGACGGGCGCAGCCTCGTTGCCTCCCTTGCGATGGGCGCGCAGGGGATGAACATGGGCACCCGCTTCATCGCCACCAAGGAGGCGCCGGTGCACGAGAACGTCAAGCGCGCGATCGTCGAGGCCTCCGAGCTCGATACGCGGCTGGTGATGCGCCCGTTGCGCAACACCGAGCGCGTGATGAACAACGAAGCGGTCGAGCGGCTGCTCCAGAAGGAGAAGGATCTGGGCGATGCGCTCACGATCCAGGACATCCTGCCCGAAGTTGCCGGGGTTTATCCTGCGATCATGATGGAGGGCGAGATGGACAAAGGGGCGTGGAGCTGCGGCATGGTCGCGGGGCTGATCCACGACATCCCGACCTGCAAGGAGCTGATCGACCGCATCATGCGCGAGGCGGACGCCATCCTCGCGCGCATGAACGCGATGGCGCACGCAAAAGTGGCCGCCTGAGCGTCAGCGCAGGTGGACATCGACCCCGGTAAAACGCCTAGGCCGGACCTACGTATCCATCCGAATTAAAGCCACCCGCGTCGCCCGATACAAGCGGATCGCGGGGAGAGGGCCGGGAGGGGCCCTTTGCCGAAGCCGCCCGCAGGGGGCGGCAGCGCAGGCGGGAGGTGAGCGTGGAACAGACGGTTTCGCTGGGGTTTCTGGCGATCATGGTAAGCGCGCCGTGCGCGCTTGGCTGGGCGATCGGCGACTTTGTCGGGTCGCGCCGGTCGGCCCTGCGGCTTGCTCGGCTCTTGCCCGCACAGGCGCGCCGGGGCGCGCCGGCTAACCGCGAAGCGGGGGGCGGCGCGGGGCGCGAACACGCGCGGGGGACGAGGCAAGCGGGGCGCGAGCTGTTTGCCGACATGCCCAGCCTGCCCGAGCTTGCGCGCGAGATCGCCGCGATCCGCGCGCATGAGCCGCTCTGGCCCGATCAGCCCATGGCAAATGCGCCGCGACGCGAGATCGACGGGCAAGCCCTGGCGGATCATCATGGCGGTTCGACCGGCGAGCTGACGGACAAGCGCATGGGCAAGGACGCCGCACGGCCCGCATGTTTTGACGCCCCGTCGCCTTCCGGCACCCCGCAGGACTGCGAGGCGAACGATTGACGCAACGGTTGACGCAACGATTGACGGCGGACCGGCCCGCCGGGCCTCACCCTTCTTCCGCGTCGACCTTGGTGTAGGGGATGAAATCGTCGAACTGGACGACACCGGTCATGAAGCCGACGAAACGATCGACTGTGGTGGCGATGTCCTGCCGGCACAGCTGCGTGCCGTTGAAGCGCTGGATAACAAGGATGTCGTTGCGGCTGATGTCGTCCGGGTTCTGCGTGCGCTGGACGTAGATCGTGCTGCCGCGATCATAGACGTAGGCGGTGCGCGCAATGGTCGTGACCCCTTCGGTCGGACGGACCGGTATGCAGTTCTGCGGCTCGCCCGCAACGCGCCCCTCAAGCATTCTGGCGAGGCGCTTCTCACCCTTGCTGAGCGCGACCTTGCCCTCCTGCGGCGCATCATCGGCCTGCGCGGCCAGCGGAGCCGCCAAAGCCAAGGCACCGAGCGCGGCAAGGCTCAGGAACGGGCGCGAAAGGGGGAAGGGGAGCATCGGCTTTCTCTGGGTTGGCTGTTTGAGATCACTGCCATAGCACATCCGCCTGAACCGGTCATGATTGAGCGCGCTCCGCTCGAGCGAACCGTCCGGCCCGCCCGGCGTCAGCTCTCCTTGGCATCGACCTTGCGATAGGGAATGAAATCCTCGAGCATCACGGTGCCCGTGAAGATGCCTGAATAACGCTCGCTGGTGGTCACCAGATCCGCCCTGCACATCTGCCCGGCACGGAACTGGCGGACCGAGATCACATCGTCGCGGTCGATCGATTCCGGATCAGCGGTGCGCTGGACCCAGATCGTCGAGCCCCGGCCATAGACAATCGCGGTCTCGTCGATCACCGTCACATGCGGAGCAGGCAGCGTGCGAAGGCAGCTCTGCGGCTCGCCCGCGACGCGGCCCTCGAGCATCTTGGCGAGGCGCTTCTCGCCATCGGTCAGCTTGGCGGCCTCGTCTTGCGATGCGTCTCCCGTCTGGGCGGCCAGCGGTGCTGCCATGGCGAATGCGCCGAGCGCGGCGAGGCTGAGAAGGGGAAGGGGAAGGGGAAGGGGAAGGGGAAGCGCGGTCTTGGGCATGGAAGTTCTCTGGATAGGGCGAGCTCGATGCTGCCGACATAGCACATCGAGCTGAACGCGGCCTGATCGGGCGCGCCCACCCATCCTTGTGACCATCGTTCACTCGTATTCGAGGTTGACCCCGAATTCGCCCGTATAGACCCCCGGCCGCTGGTTTGCCCCGACCCGGAGCCGCCCGGCGATCGTGAAATTGAAATAGCCGTCCGGATTGATGATGCGGAAGCGGCGCGGGCTCTGGTTGATGACGATCGGGGGCTGGCTGCCGATCGTCACCTGATCATAGCGCATCGTCTCGCTGCCGCCATCGCGCCGCAGCAGGAAGGAGTTGGCGGTGACGTTGATGAGCACGGTCTGGTTGAACTGGCCATAGCCCCAGAACAGCGCCGGGCGCTGGGTTCCGTCGACATGGATGACGCCGCCGGTGGTGCTCACATTGCCGGCCGAATCCATGAATACCGTCCCCGCGGTCGCGGCGGGCACGAATTCGCCGAAATCGAGGTCGGTTTCCTTCACGAAGCTGAGCGGCGTGATGATGAAGGCGCGCGCATCGGCCACCTCGCCGTCCTGCGCTGCGGCGGCTGTTGCGAACCCGGCCAGGGCGGCAAGCGCGACCAGGGCGGCAAGCACGGTGTCGAGATGCCATGCTGCCAGTGCTGCAGCCGCGCGCGAGCGCCCATCTTGTGTTGTCATTGTCTCGGCCCCGAACTCACGCAGCGAAAGGATGCAGCGGGCGCGCGTGATCGAAAGGCGCCCAGCTACGTAGGATTTCGGATGCTATAAGGCCCGGCAGGTTAAGAATGATTTGAAACCAAGCCGCCCAGACGGGGCGAGCGTTCAGCGATGACCGGGATCGGCGCCTTCGGAGATGTCGGGCAGCGCCGCCTGGTCCGCCCCGTCGGCGGGGCCGCCGCGCAGCACGAAGCGTCGGTCGCAATAGCCGCAATCGACATAGCCGTGCTCGTCGATCTCCATGTAGATGAGCGGGTGGCCAAGCGCAGCTGGGCGATAGGCCGCGCCGCCGCGAATGCCGCTCGCGCCGTCGCAACTGACGCGGCGGCTGTCGACAAGGATCACTTCGGGGGGCGCTATCGTCATGGTCATCGCTCGTGGCGCTTAGGAATAGCGTGCTGGCGATGCAAGCTCAATCGGGTTCATCCGCTCCCCGGCATTGGCGGGCAATGCGGGCGAACCCGGCCCCGCCCGCACAGCGCTCGCGATCACGCTCCCCGAGACGGGGCGCCGCCCTTAACGCGCCCGGTGCCTTGCGCTGCGGCCTCATCGGCTTATGGCAGGGGCATGAGCACCGCCCCATCCGTCCGCGAGGACGCCCTCGACACCCTTCCCGCGCCGGCCATCCGGATCGACAATCTCGTCAAGCGCTATGCCCCTGCCAAGGGTGCGGCCGGCGAGGCGGCGCAGGGCAAGCTCGCGCTCGGCGGGGTCAGCTTCGATGTGCCCGAAGGCTCGATCTTCGGCCTGCTCGGCCCCAATGGCGCGGGCAAGTCGACGCTCATCAACATCCTTGCAGGGCTCGTCACCAAGACCTCGGGCAGCGTCGATATCTGGGGCTTCGATATCGACCGGCACCGCCGCAATGCCAGCCGCGCCATCGGGATAGTGCCGCAGGAGATCGTGTTCGACCCGTTCTTCACGCCGTTCGAGGTGCTCGAGAACCAGGCGGGCTTTTACGGCATCCCTGCAGCGCTTCGGCGCAGCGAGGAACTGCTCGCGGCGGTGCGCCTCGCCGACAAGCGCGATGCCTATGCCCGCACGCTGTCGGGGGGCATGAAGCGGCGGCTGCTGGTGGCCAAGGCGATGGTCCACTCGCCCCCGATCCTCGTGCTCGACGAGCCGACCGCCGGGGTCGATGTCGAACTGCGGCGCCAGCTATGGGAACTGGTGAGCGAGCTCAACCGCGAGGGCGTGACCGTGGTCTTGACCACGCATTATCTCGAAGAGGCCGAGGAGCTGTGCGATCGCATCGCGATCATCAATCACGGCCGCCTGATCGCCAACAAGCCGACCCGCGAACTGGTCGAGATGGCGCGCGAGAAGGTGGTCGCAGTGACGGTGGCGGGCGAGCTTTCCGCGGCGCCCGAGCACGAAGCCTTCGCCCGCGCCGAGCTGACCGGCGAGCGATCGCTCGAGATCACCTACGACAAGGATCGCCTGAGCGCAGGGCAGGTGCTCGCGATCCTGCAGGAGCAGGGTCTCACGATCGAGGACGTGACCACGCGCGAAGCGGATCTCGAGGATGTGTTCGTGCAGCTTACCGGGACGGGCGGCTAGAGCTTTTCAATCCTGTTCCGAGGGGCGCACCAGGTTGGAGTTCCTCGGCACGCCCCTGTCGAGCCGCCAGCGGTGCTTGCCCACTCGCCGCAGCGCCGCCCCGCAATGGCGGCACGCGCCGACATAGTTGAAGCCATCCCATTCGACCTTGCGCCGAAGGGGCTGGTGCATCCCGAGCGCGCAGTTGAGCCTGTTCCAGATTGTCATGAGCGCGACCACCTTGCGGGCATGGGCCACCATGCCGCGCCCGCCAAAGCAATGTTGCACTGCAATAAGGCCGAATTGTGTCTGGCGCATGCTCATGACAGGATTGTAACCGCAGCGCCCAGACGCCCCCCACCTCGCCCGCGCGCGCGGCTCGGCTCTTGCCTGTGCGCGCATTGCCCGCCATGTCGAAGCCCATGAATGAGACCCATGCGGCGCCTCCGCCTCCCTCAGCAACCGACGAGGACGTGAGCGCGATCGATTTCCAGTCGGCCAGTCGGTTCGACGTCATCGTGATCGGATCGGGCGCGGCGGGGCTGACCGCCGCGCTCGAACTCGCGACCAGCCTCAAGGTGCTGGTGCTCGCCAAGGGCGGGCTCACCGGCGGCTCGACCGCGTGGGCACAGGGCGGGATCGCAGCCGTGCTCGACGCGGGCGATACTTTCGAGAACCACGTGCGAGACACGATGGTGGCGGGCGCCGGGCTCAACGACCTCGAGACGGTCGAATTCGTGATCGAGCGCGCGCCGCGCAGCATTGACCGCCTGTGCGAGCTGGGCGTCCCGTTCAACCGCGACGCCGATGCGCTGCACCTGACGCGCGAGGGCGGCCATTCGCATCGCCGGATCGTCCATGTCGACGATGCGACCGGCTGGGCCGTGCAGGAGGCGCTGCTCAAGGCCGCCGAGGCCAATCCCAACATCACCCTGCTCGGCGGGCGAACGTGCATCGATCTCATCACCGATCGCCACCGCGAGCAGTTCTCGGCGGCGGGCCGGGTGTGGGGCGTCTATGCGCTCAACGAGGAAACCGGCCGGGTCGAGCGCCATGTCGCGCGCGCCACGATCCTGGCCGCCGGGGGCGCGGGGCGCGTCTATCAATTCAGCACCGCCCCGCGCGGCGCGACCGGGGATGGCATCGCAATGGCCTGGCGCGCGGGCGCGCGCGTCTCCAACATGGAGATGATGCAGTTCCACCCGACCTGCCTCTACAATCTCGAGGTCAAGAACTTCCTCATCACCGAGGCGGTGCGCGGCGAGGGCGGGCGGCTCTACAATCCGCGCACGGGCAAGCGCTTCATGGCCTTCTACGACAAGGAGCGCATGGAGCTTGCACCGCGCGATGTGGTGGCGCGCGCGATCGACGCCGAGATCAAGCGCTTCGGGCTCGATTATGTCCATCTCGACATCAGCCACGAGAGCCCCGATTTCGTGAAGGCGCATTTCCCGACCATTCACGAGAAGCTCATCGGGCTCGGGATCGACATGACCAGGGAGCCGATCCCGGTCGTGCCTGCCCAGCACTATACCTGCGGCGGCATCGTCGTCGACCTTTACGCGCGCACCGACGTGCCCGGCCTGTGGGCCGCGGGCGAATGCACCGAGAGCGGGCTCCACGGCGCCAATCGCCTCGCGTCCAACAGTCTGCTCGAATGCTTCGTGTTCGGCGAGGCGGCGGCTTCCGACATCCTTGCCATGTGGGACGCGCTCGAGGAGGCCCCTGCGATCCTCCCGTGGGACGAGAGCCGCGTGACCGATTCGGACGAGGAAGTCGTCATCAAGCAGAACTGGACCGAAATCCGCCGGTTCATGTGGAACTATGTCGGTATCGTGCGCACCACCAAGCGGCTCGAGCGCGCCAAGCACCGGATCGAACTCCTGAAGCAGGAGATCGAGGACTATTACGGTTCCTTTCGCGTCACCACCGATCTGATCGAGCTCAGAAATCTCCTCCAGTCCGCCGAGCTGATCGTGCGCTGCGCGCTCCACCGCAAGGAGAGCCGCGGGCTGCATTACACGCTCGATTATCCCGAAACGGCGCAGGAGGCGCACGATACGGTGCTGGTGCCCTGAACTGCGGGAGGACGCAGCGCTCCGAAATCCTACCCAGGCCACTTCCAAGCCCTTGAACACCCTTGCGATTAACCGGTAGCTTAACGGCTCTCCCCTAGCCCGCACACATTGCGATCAAAGGGGATCAGCCAGTGAACAAAAAACCGGACACGAACCCGGCGACCGACATGCGCATGCGGTTCTATCAGGCAACGCGCGGCGTCTTCCCGCGGAGCTATTCGGCGCGCATCTTTGCGCTGTGCTTCGCCTCGGTGCACGTGCCCATCATCGCTTTCGGCGCATTCGAGGCGTGGAACGGCGAATTGCGGCTCGATGTGGCGCTGGTCCTGCTGGTCGCGACCGTCGCGGGGACAGCGATCGCGATTGGGGGCCTGTGGGGCCTGCTGGCGCCCATTCGCATCGCGACCGACCAGCTTCGCCGGATGCAGGAGGGCGAGCGGATCGAGCACGTGCCGACCGGCGGCGAGGATCTGGCGGGCGTGTTGCTCGAGGCGGTGGGGCGCGCCGGGCTCTCCACCCAGGCCCGCATCCACACCTTGAAGGGCGTCGCCGCGACCGATCCGCTCACCGGCCTCAGGAACCGGCGCGGCTTCGACGAGGCGCTGCCCGAATGCCTCGCGGCGCACGGCCCCTCGGCGATCGCGCTGTTCGATGTCGACCGGTTCAAGGCGATCAACGACAATCTTGGCCATGAGCGCGGCGATGACCTCCTGCGCGGCCTCGCCGACCGGATGCGCGACAATCTGCGCAAGAACGATCTCGCGGTGCGCTTCGGCGGAGACGAATTCGCGATCGTGTTCGCCGGGGCAAGCGAAGCCGAGGCCGAACAGATCGTGCAGCGGATCACCCGTTCGCTCGCGCTGCGCCCGCTCGCCGCGATCGATGGGGAGCCGGTCGGGGTCTCGGTCGGCTTTGCGCGGATCGCGGCGAGCGGTCGCGAGGCGGTCGCGCAGGCGTTCGCCGAGGCCGATGCGCACATGTATGAGCGCAAGCGTGCGCGGCGGGGCGAGCGCGAAGGCGCGGCCCGCACGGCCGTGCCTGCCTGAACCATATCGCTTGATCCTCGTCGATACAGCCTTGCGAAAGGTCGCGCGCTTCATACTTGCAGCCCATGTCGATACCGAACCCCGCAGCCCGCCACGCGGCTTGCATCGCTTTTGGTGCCCTCGCGGCAGCGTGCACCCCGCTTGCGCTCGCGGCGCAGGACAGCACTTCGCAAGCGGCATCGGCGCAAAGCGAGATCGTCGTCACCGCGCGTGCGGCGGGCGCACCGATGTGGACCATCCCGACAGCGACCGGCACCGTCATCCTGGTCGGCGAGATTCGCCGCGTGCCCGAGGCGACGCCGTGGTATCCCGACCGCCTGACCGAGGCGACCAGCGAAGCCGACCGGGTCATCCTCGGCGCGCGGCCCAAATTCTCGCCCGGCGATTTCTTCCGCCTGATCTTTCGCGGCGGGCGCTTCCTCAAACTGCCCGACAAGAGCGTGGCGGGCGATTATCTAAGCCCCGCCCAGCGCGCGCGCCTCGCCGCGCTCGAAGCGCAATACGACAAGGATTACGATCGCGGCTCATTCCTCATCACCGCCTTCGATCTCCTCGCGAGGCGGCTGGATTTCGACGACGATACGCTCGATGACGATGCGACCGACGTCGTCAAGAGCGCCGCCGAAAAGGCTGACATCGCGATCCTGCGCCCCGAGCGCTTCCGCGGCGAGGACCTGCTCGACGATCTTGCCGAGGCCGAGCCTGCGAGCCACATCCCCTGCCTCGAGGCCGCGATGGCCGCGACCGAGGCGGGGCCTGCGATCATCGAGGCGCGCGGGCGCGCCTGGACCGGGCTCGACGTCAAGAGCGTGATGGCCAATCCGCTCGAGATTGCGCTCGGGCGCTGCTGGCCCTGGGCCGATCCCGAGGTGGGCAGCGAGATTCGCGACCAGTGGACCGGGATGATCGAGACTGCCGCGGCCGATCGCGGCACCACGCTGGGCGTTGTCCCGCTGCGGCTGCTGGCCGAGGCGGGCGGCGTGCTCGACCAGCTCGAGGCGGGCGGCTTCACGATCTACGGCCCCGACTGGCGCAGCGAATAGCGCGGCTTGATCGAGCGCGCGCCGCTTTCTAGAGGCTCGCGCTGACAGTCACTGCGAAAGATCCCATGCCCTCGCTCGTCACGCCCAACACCGGCATCGAACTCGCCTACGAAACCCACGGCGACCCTGCCGACGAGACCATGCTGCTGGTCATGGGGCTGGGCGTCCAGCTCACCCACTGGCCCGACGAACTGATCGAGGCGCTGGTCGCGCGCGGTTTCCATGTGGTGCGGTTCGACAATCGCGATATCGGCCTCAGCCAGAAGATGGGCGATGCGGCCCCGCCGAACCTGCGCTGGCAGGTGCTGAGGAAGGTGATCGGCTGGCCGGTGACGGTGCCCTACACCCTTGCCGACATGGCCGATGATGCGGTGGGCCTGCTCGAAGGGCTGGGGATCGCCAAGGCGCATGTCGTGGGCGTGTCGATGGGGGGGATGATCGGCCAGCTCATGGCGGTGCACCACCGCGAGCGGCTGCTCTCGCTCACCTCGGTCATGTCCACCACCGGCAATCCCCGCCTCCCGCGCGCCGAGCGGGCGGCGATGCGCGCGCTCACCTCGCGCCCGCCCTCGCTCGAGGAGCAGGCGCTGGTCGATCACGGGGTGATGATCCTCGATGCGATCGGCAGCCCCGGCTTTCCCGCCGAGCTCGAGGACAAGCGCCGCCGCGTGGGCACCAGCGTGCAGCGCAGCATCTATCCCAAGGGCCTGCCGCGCCAGCTCGCCGCGATCATCGACGATGGCGATCGCCGCGCCCGCCTCGCCAGCGTGACCACGCCCACACTGGTCTTGCACGGCGAGGCCGACCCGCTGATCAAGGTTGCCGCTGCGCACGACACGGCAAAGGCGATTGCGGGCTCCAAGCTGGTGACGATCCCCGGCTGGGGCCACGATCTGCCGACAGAGCTGACGGGCCGGCTGGCCGATGAGATCGCCGGCCATGCGCGCGAGGCGGTGGGCGAGACATCTCGCGAACTGGCCTGAGCGCCGGCGCATCCTTGCGCCGCCTCCGCAACAATCGCGCTGTCACGGATTCGAAAGATTCAACCGTAGATTCACATGATTCACTCCCCATTTTTTTCTTCACAGTTTCATTTTGACTCTTGCGGGACTCGCGACTCTAGCTTTTCCCGCGCGTCGCGGCGTGTGATCGGGCTAACACACCGCCCTGCGCCTCCGATTCATGGTTAATCCGGCGTTGACCCGCCTCCCTCGCCGATTCATGATCTAGTGGTTCGGTCGGCAACCGGCCCCCAACGACTGGTGTTCGCTCCCTGGGCCCTGAGGGTCGCAGCCCCGGGAGGAGTCGCCGGAGCAGGGGCCGGGCGAAGGCCTGTAGAGAGATCGGCGGACAAGCCTGTGGAAGCGCTCGGGGAAGCCGGCACGCGTTGACAAAGCGAGGCGAGACCTGTCGAAGAGGTGAGAACAGAATCGGAACGAGGCCGGTGGCCAGCGCGTTTCGATCCAGGGGTGAACGGGTGTAAAGATGGATTTCAAGGCGAGTGACGGCGTGCCCGCAGACAGCGGCAATTCGAGCGTGCTGAGCGAGGCGGCGGTGGAAGAGACGACGAGCCCTGGGGCGGCGGCTCCCAAGAACAAGGCGGCAAAGAAAAAGGCCATGATGATGGAAAAGCCCGATCAAGGCAGCGATGCGCTGGTGGCCGCCAAGGGCGCCGAGGCGCTCGGCAAGGCGATGGCGGCGGCCGCGAGCGCGGCGAGCGAGCCCGACAGCAAGAAGATCAACGATCGCCGGTTCGAGATCGAGGTCGATCTTGCGCGCGATGCCAACCTCACCGAGTTCGGCAAGGAAACGCTGACCGATCGCTATCTCCTCCCCGGAGAGCGCTATCAGGATCTCTTCGCCCGCGTCGCCGATGCCTATGCCGACGATCAGGCGCACGCCCAGCGGCTCTATGATTACATCTCGAACCTGTGGTTCATGCCCGCGACCCCGGTGCTCTCCAACGGCGGCACCAATCGCGGCCTGCCGATCTCGTGCTATCTCAACAGCGTCGAGGATAGCCTCAATGGCATCGTGGGCACCTGGAACGAGAATGTCTGGCTGGCCTCCAAGGGCGGCGGCATCGGCACCTACTGGGGCAATGTGCGCGGCATCGGCGAGCCGGTCGGCCTCAACGGCAAGACCAGCGGCATCATCCCCTTCGTGCGGGTGATGGACAGCTTGACGCTGGCGATCAGCCAGGGCTCGCTGCGGCGCGGATCGGCGGCGTGCTATCTCGATATCAGCCACCCTGAAATCGAGGAATTTCTCGAAATCCGCAAACCTTCGGGCGATTTCAACCGCAAGGCGCTGAACCTGCACCACGGCGTGCTTGTCACCGACGAATTCATGGAAGCCGTGCGCGCCGGGGACACGTTCGATCTCAAGAGCCCCAAGACGGGCGAGGTGCGCGGCAGGGTCGATGCGCGCTCGCTGTTCCAGAAGCTGGTCGAGACGCGCCTTGCAACGGGCGAGCCCTACATTGTCTTCAACGACACCGTGAATCGTATGATGCCCAAGCATCATCGCGATCTGGGGCTCAAGGTTTCGACCTCGAACCTGTGCTCGGAAATCACGCTGCCCACCGGCATCGACCATCTCGGCAACGATCGCACCGCGGTGTGCTGCCTCTCCTCGCTCAACCTTGAAAAGTGGGACGAGTGGCAGGGGGACAAGCGTTTCATCGAGGATGTGATGCGCTTCCTCGACAACGTGCTGCAGGATTATATCGATCGCGCGCCGCCCGAGATGGCGCGCGCCAAATATTCCGCGATGCGCGAGCGCAGCGTGGGGCTGGGCGTCATGGGCTTCCACTCCTTCCTGCAAGCCAAGGGTCTCGGCTTCGAGAGCGCGATGGCCAAGACGCACAATCTGCGCATGTTCAAGCACATCCAGGCCAAGGCCGCCGAAGCCTCGATGCTGCTCGCGCAGGAGCGGGGCCCTTGCCCCGATGCCGCCGAGATGGGCGCGATGGAGCGTTTCAGCTGCAAGATGGCGATCGCGCCGACCGCGTCGATCTCGATCATCTGCGGGGGCACGAGCGCGTGCATCGAGCCGATCCCGGCCAACATTTACACCCACAAGACGCTCTCGGGCAGCTTCATCGTCAAGAATCCCTATCTTGAGAAGCTGCTGACCAAGAAGTCGAAGAACTCGACCAATGTCTGGAACTCGATCCTCGAGAAGGGCGGCAGCGTGCAGCACCTCGATTTCCTCACCAAGGAGGAGAAGGCGGTGTTCAAGACCAGCTTCGAGATCGATCAGCGCTGGCTGCTCGAATTCGCCGCCGACCGCGCGCCCTATATCGACCAGGCGCAGTCGCTGAACCTGTTCATCCCGGCCGATGTCGACAAGTGGGATCTGATGATGCTGCACTTCCAGGCGTGGGAGAAGGGCATAAAGTCGCTCTATTATCTGCGCTCCAAGAGCGTCCAGCGCGCAGGCTTTGCCGGCGGGGTCGAGGCGGACAACACCTCCGAAGCCGCGAAATACGAGATGCACGCCGCCGGCAGCGGCGAGCAAACCGATTACGAGGAATGTTTGAGCTGCCAGTGAGGCGGCGGGGCCCACGGCCGCGCCAGACAAAGTTGAGGCCCGGACCGGTGCAAGCCGGTGCCGGGTCTTCGCTTCTCGACACGCAGACCAACCGCGTTCCTCCCGCGCCGCGCGCCGCGCCCCCTTTGCGCAAAACGCACTCGCCGCCCTGTCGTGCGTGTGTCATACTGGCTTGACGCCGTGAGCGTCCCAGGACCTGTGCCGGGGCGCGCGCGGCGCCAAGCAAGGGACGAGGAATTATGGATTTTACAATCTGGGTGGGGATCTTCGGCACGGTTGTCGGCCTTGGCTTCCTGCTCAACTCGATGAAGAACCTGCGGATCAGCACCGAGGGGCACGCCGCCAATGCCGGGCGGCTTCACATCGCGATGGTCGTGTTGTTCGTGCCGATCATGTGGCTCGTCATTCTCCTGGGCCTCTACGCCTGATCCCAGCCGCGCCCCGCGCTTGGCGCGAGATGATCCTTCGGCTCTGTGCGACGGCGCCGCCAGGGCGAGAGCTGACCTCAGATCAAACGAAAGCCCCGCCGAACCCGGTGCGGTTGCGCGCAAGGTTCGGCGGGGCTTGGATCGCGCTTCAAGCCGGCGCGGGTTATCGCCGTCCAGCCGGAAAGTCGCGAGCTTCGGGTCAGGTGACGCTGGCCTTGTTGCCGAGGCCGCTCGGGATGCGCGCATCCTGCTTGAGGTAGACGCGGTTGTCCGAAATCCGGTCGACATCGTCGAGGCTCAGGAAGTGGTGCATATCGTCCATGCTGTCCGATTTGGTGAGCTTGATCTTGTCACCATCGAGTTCGTCAACCGTGCCGACATGCTTGCCGTTGCAATCGCTGACTTCCATGTGTTCGCTGATTCTGATCTTCTCGAACATGGGGGTAAATCCTTTCGTTTGAGTGGGTTATGCTTACACTAAGGAAACGGGCGAGGGCGCTGCGGCGTTCCACGGGCCGCCGCCTCGCAGCCACCTTCCAGCGAAGGGCGCGGTTCAGGCGAGCCGGGAAGGAGCCCGGAACGCGGCCTCACCCCGTGCCCAATTCGTGCTCAGTTCCTGCCGAGCGGGTGGGCCGCATCGGCTCGGGCGCGCGCCGGAGGGTTGTCGCCCGCCATGCCGAGCGTCGCGCGCGCCTGCGCGCCGCTGATGTCGCCCAGCCCGATTTCGCTCGATTGCGGCGGCGCCTCGCCCGCTGCGCCGGGGCCGCCGCGCACGCTGCTGGTCTGCGTTGTCACCGGGCCGCCCGGCTGGAGCTGATGCGTCGGCAGTTCGGTCATCGGGGTGCCGGGCACCTCCTCGTCTCCGCGCGCTTCACGCTCGGCGCGCGCGCGCGCATCATCGGGCATGGGCTCGCGCGGGCCGGTGCGCGGGGGCTCGATCGAGGTATCGGACGGGGTCAGCGTGATGTTGCGGCTGTCGCCATCGGGGTAGGGGCCGGTCACGGGGTGGTTGCGGGCCATGGATGTGTCTCCTTGGTTCGGTGGTCTTCCATCCAACAATGGCCGAGCGCCCGGCCCCGTTCCGGCGAACCGGCCCACCGGGCGCTCCTCTGCGCCAGACCGACCCGCCCGCACGCCCGCCCGCCGAGCCATCCCCACCTTTCCGTTCGACTCGGAATTTGCACGCTTTATCCCCGCCGAATCACCCCCGCTTGCCTTCGATTCCGTAGTTTGATTTCCTACATAGGAAGTCCGCACCAGCTCAGGCTCAAACACAGGGGATACACAAGATGTCGTTGCTCGAAGCCCGCAAGACCTACAAGCCGTTCGAATATCCCTGGGCCTACGATTTCTGGAAACGCCAGCAGCAGATCCACTGGATGCCCGAGGAAGTGCCGCTCGGCGAAGACTGCCGCGACTGGGCGCAGAAGATCACCGAGCACGAGCGCAACCTGCTGACGCAAATCTTCCGCTTCTTCACCCAGGCCGATGTCGAGGTGCAGAATTGCTACCACGATCAGTATGGCCGCGTGTTCAAGCCGACCGAGGTCAAGATGATGCTCGCCGCCTTCTCCAACATGGAGACGGTGCACATCGCCGCCTATTCGCACCTGCTCGACACGATCGGGATGCCCGAGAGCGAATATTCCGCCTTCCTCGAATATGAGGAGATGAAGGACAAGCACGATTTCCTCCAGCAGTTCGGCGTGGATAGCGACGAGGATATCGCGCGCACGCTCGCGGTGTTCGGCGGCTTCACCGAGGGGCTGCAGCTGTTCGCCTCCTTCGCGATGCTGATGAACTTCCCGCGCTTCAACAAGATGAAGGGCATGGGCCAGATCGTCAGCTGGTCGGTGCGCGACGAATCGCTCCACTGCGAAGGCATCATCAAGCTCTTCCACGCCTTCTGCGAGGAGCGCGGCTGCCTGACCAAGTCGGTGAAGGAAGACATCATCGACATCTGCCAGAAGACCGTCCGGCTGGAGGACGCCTTCATCGACCTCGCCTTCGAGATGGGCCCGGTCGACGGGATGAGCCCGAAGGAGATCAAGAAGTACATCCGCTACATCGCAGACTGGCGCCTCAACCAGCTCGGCCTGCCGCCGATCTACATGGTCGAGGACCACCCCCTGCCGTGGCTCGCGCCGCTGCTCAACGGGGTCGAGCACGCGAACTTCTTCGAAACCCGCGCGACGGAGTATTCCAAGGGCGCGACGCGCGGCAACTGGAACGACGTGTGGTCGAGCTTCGACAAGCGCCAGAAGGCGAAGGCGGTCAACGAGGACGGCGCGGGCGAGGAAGAGGCCGGGCTGTTCGGGGTTGAGGCTGCGGAGTAGGGGTGGGCGACACTAACCCGCACAGGACATTTAGGAGAGGCGCCCTCGTCCCATCTGGCATTGCCAACGTGGGGGAGCGTGCCTTTTCCCTAGGGGGATGCGACCTAGATGCACCGCTTCGCTTAGCGGCTCTTTATTTCGACCTTGCCATCCAGCCAGCTAACCGCATTGTCCATGTGCGAGCCGATCCGTACTTGGAAAAAAAGCGTTTCCTGAAAAAAGTTTACCTCCCCGCGTCCGCTAGTAGAGGCGGCCTCGTCGCGAATGGCAAATATGCAGGGCAATTGTTGAGTAATGCAATGCTGCTGCATTCCCTTGACAGCCTTCCGGCCAGTCAAAATGGTCGCTGGTCCATATTGGGTGGCCATCCTGATTCGTCCGCCACAGCGGATGAATTCGACACACTATACTTGGAAATTCTCGGACACTTTCCTGTTCCCTCTCCGCAAGCGAACATCGAGGATATCCTGATGTTCAATCGGCAGCATCGTGAACAATTGATCGAATTCCGAAATTCCGTCGCCGGCGCAGCATTGAAGTTGGCTTCGGCTAAATCTGAAGCTGCAATTGCCGACCTTGTACGTGACGAGGTCTACGCTAAGCTGGACTCGATTGAACGATCGTTAAATCGCAGCATCGGGGCCAGGATATTGGAGAGATTTTCGATCGGAATTTCAATTCCCGGTCCAGTCATCGCTGGTATGTGCGCTTCCCTTGGGGTACCGGTGGAAGCTTCGCTCTTACTTGGGAACGCGACCAACATCGCGTTTTCCAAAGCGCCGATCCAGTCGAAAAAGTTAGCTCCGGACTGTCATTACGTTTTTGACGCACACAAGACTGGTTTATTCAGTTAGCTCCGGTGTCGGGCGGCTGACTCTTCCTTCGCCGCCACGGCCGCGCGCCCTCAATCACCACCCAGAGCGGCCCGCCTGACCCTCCCCGTTTCGTCACCCCGGCGAAGGCCGGGGTCCAGCTTGCTTCTGCCCATCGCGCCGGAAAGAAGCTGGATCCCCGCCTTCGCGGGGATGACGGAAGGGGCGGGGATGACGAAACGGGGGCGGGACGGGAAGCCCCTCGCCCCCCTCAGCACCACTCCCGCCGCGCGCCGCCCCATTCCTCGGCCAGGCCCTCGCGCACCAGCATCTGCCCGAGGCTCTCGCCGTCGCGGGTCACGATGCGCAGGGCCCGGCCATAGCGGTCGCGGCTTGCGGCGCCGGGGGCCGCCTCGAGCGAGAACGCGCCCGCATTGAGCAATTCCTGCAGCCGCCGCGTCGCCCGCT
>JAZBNR010000059.1:0-15017 GCA_036350735.1 Erythrobacter sp. | reverse complement strand
GGCTCGCCGCGCTTGTCCACCTCGCGCGCTCGCGCGAGGCAGCGCGGCTGGACGCAGGCGGAGCGATGGTGCCGCTCTCGGAGCAGGATCCGGCGCTGTGGGACTATGCCGCGATCGAACGCGCGCGTCGCTGGCTCGATCAGGCGGCGGCGCTCGGGCAGAGCGGGCCGTATCAGGTGATGGCCGCGATCCAGCTCACTCATGCGCGCCGCGGCTTCGATGGACGCACCGACTGGGGCGCGATCGTGCGGCTCTACGATGCGCTGATGGTGCAGCGGCCGGGCGCGGTGGTGGCGCTCAACCGCGCAGCGGCGCTGGCGCAGGCGCAAGGCGCGGCGGCGGGGATGGCGGCGCTCGAGGCTGTGAATGCGGCGGAGCTGGCAAATGCGCGGCCCTATTACGCGGCGCGTGCGGCAATGCTGGCGCAGGCGGGGTGCGACAAGGAGGCGTTGCAGGCCTACGACGCGGCGCTTGCGCTCGATCCGCCGCGCGCGGAGCGGCTGTTCCTCGAGCAGCGCCGCGCCAATTTAATCGCGTGAGGCGGGCGGCACCCATTTCATCACCCCGCCGGGAAACGGCGTCCACCATCCGGTCCTGATGCCGGAAGCGGCGAGTTGATCGCTTGTCCACTGGTTGCAGGTGTTGCCCAGATGGTAGGCGCCGCGCGCGGGGTAGAAGGCATCGTGCGCGCCGTAACCGGGAAGCGCGCGCTTGCCGGGCACGATCTGCTGCGCAATCTGCCGGGCGAGCGCTTCGTATTCGGCCGGGCGAAGCATCAGGATTCTCTGATCGGGCGATGGCCGGGGATGGGCGTAACGCTCGACATGCAGCAAGGCTTCCCCGCCGATGATCGCGCGCAGGGCGGTAAGCGGGTCGAGCGCGCTCCAGCGCGGTGTCTCGAGAAAGAAGGCCCGCTCGCCCCAACTCACCGCGACATGGGTGTAGGCATCGCTCTTGCTCAACGGGAAGATCGCGCGCCAATCGTGATGCGGGGTGACGAGCGGCATGACGATCTCGGTGTGAACGCCGTTTGTGCCCAGCAGGATCGCGACGCCTGGTTCGGCAGGCTCTCGCCACTCGGGATTGCGCGGAACTGCCGAGCCGAGCCACCCGGCGAGCGCGAACAGGAGGACGGGCGCAGCAAGGGCGAAAGCGCCCCAGCGCGCAAGGCGCCATGCCGCGTTAACGGACACGCCGCCGCCACGGCTTGCGCCGCCGCAGCCACAGGATCGCCCAGTCCCCGCGCTGGAGCCGCGCGACCGGCATCAGCCCCGCGCGGCGATAGGCGCGGCGCACCTTGCGCTCCTGTTCGCCCGCCAGCAGCCCTGCGAGCAAGAGCTGTCCGCCGGGCGCAAGCGCCTTCGCGAAATCCTGAGCCAGCTCCACCAGCGGTCCGGCGAGAATGTTGGCGATGAGGAGATCGTAAGGCCCGCGCAGCCGCAGCAGCGGATCGTCCATGCCCGGCGCGATCACCATGATGAGCTGGCCCGGCCCTGCACCCAGCTCGATATCATTGAGAAGCGCGTTATCGATCACCACCTCGGCGCAGACCGGGTCGATGTCGGAAGCGGTCGCCTGCGCCCAGGGCCACAGCCGCATCGCCGCGAAGGCGAGCAGGCCCGTGCCCGTGCCGACATCGACGATCCGCCGAGCAATCACGCCGCGCGCCTTCATCGCGCCCAGCATTTCAAGACAGCCCCCAGTGGTCGCGTGCTGGCCGGTGCCGAAGGCCTGCGCTGCGGGGATGGTGAAATCAATCGCCCCGGGCTCGGGCGGGAAATCAGGGGTATGAACATGGAAGCGCCCGGCGCGGATGGGCTGGGCGCCCTGCTGGCTGAGCACCAGCCAGTCCGCCTCCTCGAGCGGTTCGATCGCGATGGCGGGCGGGTCGCCCGCGAACAGGCCAGCGATCGCCGCGCTCTGCGCTTCGCCCGGTTCTCTGGGATACCAGCCCTCCAGCACCCATTCCTCCGGCCGATCCTCGCTCAGCTCGCGCCCGGCGATGACGAGTTCGGGATCCCACTCCTCGATCTCGTCATGCGCGAGGAGCGCTGCGTGAACGGTGCGCTTGGGCGCGTGGGCGATGAGTTTCCACGAGGTCATTGCGTGGCGGCTTCGCTCGCGGTTTCATTGGCGGCTTCGCTCGCGAGGCGCTTGTCGAGCCGCTGACTGATCGCTTCGGCGTATTGTTCGCAGCTAGTCCCGCCCACGAGGCTTGCGGTGCGCGCGCGTGCGAGCATGTCGCTGGCCGAGGGGTGCGGGGTGAGGAGAATGTCGCACTCGAGAGCCGCCACCCGCGCCAGGCTCTCGCGGAATTTCGCGACATGATCGGGATGGTCGGAAAAGCGATAGCCGTCTGCGCTCACAGGCGAGAGGCTGTCGGCATAGACGATGGTGAGGCAGCCCGCCGCATCGCAGCTTTCCCATTGCCAGCTCATCGCGCCGGGCGTGTGGCCCGGCGTGGCGATTGCGGTGAGCGTGAGCCCGGCGATCTCCACCCGCTCGCCATTCGCCACCGCGCGCACTTCGCCCGTGACGGGCTCCATCCTCGGGTGCATCCCGGCTTGCGGGTCGCGCGGATCGTCCCGGCCGGTGCGGATCACCTCGAGCGCGTCCGCGCCGACCAGCACCGGCGCGCCGCTCGCCCGCTGCAGCCGCGCCATCCCGCCGACATGGTCGAAATGCTCGTGGCTGGCGAGGAGCGCCTTCACCTCGCTCAGGGAAAAGCCGAGGCGGGCGATGTTGGCGGCGATGGCCTCGGATCCCGGCGCGGTTCCGTTGTCGATCAGCACAAGGCCGTCTGTGCCCTCGATCAGGATCGCCGCGATCCCGCAGGTGCCGACATACCAGGTCTTGCCGTGGACGAGGAAGGGCTGCGCGGGCTTGTCCCAATCGTCCCAGTCCTCGCAGGCCGAGGCGAAGCCGGTCATGCCATCCGCGCCAGGCGCCGGGCGGACGGGCACGGCCATGCCGGCGCTGCATCCGGCAAGGACAAGCGCGAGCGCGCCGCCGCACACGAGGCCCCTAGCGGACAAAGCTAGCCCCGTTGGCGTCGATCACCGCGCCGGTCATGCTCGGCGGGGCTTCGAGTGCGCAAAAGGCGATGATGCGGGCGATCTCCTCGGGCTCGGCGACCCGGCCGAGCGGGATGTCGGCGAGGAGCCCTGCGCCGCCGCGGCTCTCGAGATAATCGCCCGCCATCGCGGTGTCGGTGAAGCCCGGGGTGATGGCGAAGCTCAGGATCCCCGCGCCCGCATAGCCGCGCGCGATGGTCTTGTGCATCGCGATCATCCCGCCCTTGGCGGCGGCATAATGCCAGTGCGCCGGGGAATCGCCGCGATAGGCGGCGCGGCTCGCGACATGGACGAGCCGCCCGCCGCCATGCTCCTGGAAGTGGCGCACCGCGAAACGCGCGAGTTGCGCGGCGGCGGTGAGGTTGATGCGCAAAGTGTCTTCCCAGGCATCGAGCCATTCGATGTCGGAGCGTTCGATCCGGTTGGCCTCGAACAGCCCGGCATTGTTGACGAGCGCGTCGATCCGCCCGCCCGCGCGATCGACCGCCTCGTCCCACAGCGCCTGCGCGGCGAGCGGATCGCGGAAATCGGCCGCGATCGTGGCCGCGTCGGCGCTGGCGGTCGCATGGCCGATGACCTGACAGCTACGGGCCTCGAGCGCCGCGCGCGCGGCCGCGCCGATCCCGCGGCTCGATCCGGTGATAAGGATGGTGGTCAAATCCGCTCTACCCGTTGCCTGACGCTCGCAGCGTCACATTTCATGCAAGGGTCTATCCGAAACTTTGCAAGGATTGTCGAGGCTCACCGCTCTTGCGCCGCGCGCGGCAGGCGCATAGACAGCAGGGCAGGGGATCTCACAGGAAAACGCACCGCTTATGGCACAAAGACCGCTTTCGCCGCACCTCCAGATATGGCGCTGGGGGCCGCACATGCTGACCTCCATCCTGCACCGGGCCACCGGCGACGGGATGGCGCTGGTCGGGCTTGGCATCCTGCTGTGGTGGCTGGGCGCGCTTGCGAGCGGGCCGGAAGCCTACGCGACCTTCCTTGCCGTGGCGGGCTCGCCGATCGGCTATCTCTTCATGATCGGGCTCACCTGGGCCTTCTTCAACCACATGGCGAGCGGCGTGCGCCACCTCGTGCTCGATATCGGCGCAGGCTACGAGCTTGATGCCAACCGGTTCTGGTCTATCGCCTGCCAGGTGTTCGGCGTGGTCATGACAGTGATCGTGTGGAGCTACATCCTCCTGCGCGACGGGGGGCTGGGCTGATGGGGCACGGTTCTTCGCTCGGCAAGGTGCGCGGCCTCGGCCCCAATCACGAGGGCGGGCATCACTGGCTGCTTCACCGCTTCAGCGCAATCTGCAACCTCGTCCTGATGAGCTGGCTCGTCGTCAGCCTCCTCATGCTGCCTGAATACAGCCACGAGACGGTTTCGGCATGGCTCGCGCAGCCGCTCTCGGCGGTGGCGATGATCCTCCTGATCGCAAACCTGTTCTGGCATGCGCGGATGGGGCTCACCGTGCTGATCGAGGATTACATCCACGAGGCTGGCTCGAAGTTCGGCCTGCTCGCAGGGCTCAACATGGCGGCAATCGGCGGGGCGGCGTTCGGCATCTTCAGTGTCGCGAGCCTCGCATTGGGAGTTCAAGGCTAATGGCAAGCACAGCGGCAAACGCCAAAGTGGCAAACGATCGGGGTCCGGCATTGAAGGGCGCCTACACCATCATCGATCACAATTACGACGTGGTGGTGGTGGGCGCGGGCGGCTCGGGCCTGCGCGCGACCATGGGTTCGGCCGAGGCCGGGCTCAAGACGGCGAACATCTCCAAGGTCTTCCCCACACGCTCGCACACCGTGGCAGCCCAAGGCGGGATCGCGGCATCGCTTGGCAACAACACGCCCGATCACTGGACCTGGCACATGTATGACACCGTCAAGGGGTCGGACTGGCTGGGCGATCAGGATGCGATCGAATATCTTGCGCGCGAGGCGCCCGCGGCCGTGTATGAACTCGAGCACGCAGGCGTTCCCTTCAGCCGCAACGCCGATGGCACGATCTATCAGCGCCCCTTCGGCGGCCACATGCAGAACATGGGCGAGGGCCCTCCGGTGCAGCGCACCTGCGCCGCGGCCGACCGCACCGGGCACGCCATGCTCCACGCGCTCTACCAGCAGAGCCTCAAATATGACGCGGATTTCTTCATCGAGTATTTCGCGCTCGATCTCATCATGTCCAATGTCGATGGCGAGCAGCGCTGCGTCGGCGTGATGGCGATGTGCCTCGATGATGGCACGATCCACCGCTTCCGCGCACAGAGCGTGGTGCTCGCAACAGGCGGCTATGGCCGGTGCTACTACACCGCGACTTCCGCTCACACCTGCACCGGCGATGGCGGCGGCATGGTGCTGCGCGCGGGGCTCCCGCTGCAGGACATGGAATTCGTGCAATTCCACCCGACCGGCATCTACGGCGCGGGCGTGCTCATCACCGAAGGCGCGCGCGGCGAGGGCGGCTATCTCACCAATTCGGAAGGCGAGCGCTTCATGGAGCGCTACGCTCCGTCGGCCAAGGATCTCGCCAGCCGCGATGTCGTCAGCCGCTCGATGGCGCTGGAGATGCGCGAGGGCCGCGGCGTGGGGCCGGAAGGCGATCACATCCACCTCCACCTCGATCACATCGACCCCAAGGTGCTGGCCGAGCGCCTGCCGGGGATCACCGAGAGCGGCAAGATCTTCGCTGGCGTCGACTTGACGCGTGAGGCGCTGCCGGTGACGCCCACGGTGCATTACAATATGGGCGGGATCCCGTGCAATTATCACGGCCAGGTCGTCACCCTCGGGCCTGACGGCAATCCGGACAAGGAAGTGCCCGGGCTTTATGCGGTGGGCGAGGCGGCCTGCGTCTCCGTCCACGGCGCCAATCGCCTCGGCTCCAATTCGCTGATCGATCTCGTCGTGTTCGGGCGCGCCACCGGGCACCATTTGCGCGACAATCTCGTGCCGCACGCCAAGCAGCCCGAACTGCCCGCCGACAGCGCCGATCTGGCGCTCACCCGGCTCGATCATTTCCGCTATGCCGAGGGCGGCTCGCCCACAGCGCAAATCCGCGCCGAGATGCAAAAGGCGATGCAAAAGCACTGCGCCGTGTTCCGCGACCAGGCGCTGATGGACGAGGGCGTTGCCAAGCTCGCCGAGCAGAACAAGCGGATGGAGGACATCCACGTCACCGACAAGTCGCTGATCTGGAACTCGGACCTCATCGAGACGCTCGAGCTCGACAACCTCATGGCGCAGGCCAACGTCACCATGGCTTCGGCAGCGAACCGCAAGGAAAGCCGCGGCGCCCATGCGCACGAGGATTATCCCAACCGTGACGATGCAAACTGGATGAAGCACACCATCGCCTGGTTCGATGGCTGGGGCGGGCGCGGCTCGAACATCCGGATCGATTACCGCCCGGTGCACGAATACACGCTCTCGGACGACATCGCCTATATCGAGCCCAAGGCGCGCGTTTACTAAGGTGCGAGCGGGTGCGCAGGGCGCCCGCAAAGCGCTTGACCGGGGCGCTTGCGCAGCGCAGCAATGAGGGCATGATCAAGCTGTTGCTCATCGCCGGCCTCGTGGGAGCGCTGCTCGCGGTGCCGGATGCGGACGAGGGCGGCGCTCGCGTTGGCGGGGGCGGCGATCCGGTCCAGCCGCCGCCGCATACCGCGCCCTATCCCGATCTCGGCACCGGCGAGACCCGCAAGGAGCGCCGCGAGAGCTTCGAGCTCGGTCCCGAAATGCGGCGCGGCATTGGTCCTCGCGAATTGCTCGAACAGCGGCGCCGGCTCGATGCAGCGCTCGGCGCGCTCGCGCCTCAGCGCAGCGGCACCGTCGATGCCTATGTCATCGCGATCGCGCTCGACAGCGACCCGGTGTTCGCCCGCGAGGCCCGCGAGGCGGGCGCGGTGCTCGAGCGGCGATTCGATGCCAGGGGCCGCACGCTGGTGCTCGCCGGGCCGGACGGCGCGCGCGATGATCGCCCACAGGGCTCGATCGAGGCGCTGCTCACTGCGCTCGCCCGGCTCGCGGAGCTGATGGACCCGGCTGAGGACGTGCTCGTGCTTTACACCACCAGCCATGGCCTCGATCTGGGGCTTGCCTATCACTATGGCGATACCGGCTATGGCGTGCTCAGCCCGCAGCGGCTCAAGGCCGCGCTCGAGGAGCTCGGGATCGAGCGCCGGATCATCATGCTCAGCGCCTGCTTCTCGGGCGTGTTCGTGCCCGCGCTCGCCAGCCCAGACACCGCGATCATGACCGCGGCGGCCGCCAATCGCACCTCGTTCGGCTGCGCGGCGGAGAACGATTGGACCTTCTATGGCGATGCCCTCGTCAACACCGCCCTGCGCGAGCCGCAGGGGCTGGAGGCGGCAGCGGCGCAGGCGACCCGGCTCGTTGCTCAATGGGAGGCCGACCAGCGCCTCCTCGCCTCGCTCCCGCAGACGCGGATCGGCGCAGCGGTGAACCAATGGCTCCCGGCGCTTGAGGCGCGCATGCCGCAGACCGCCACCGCGCGGGTCGGCCGTCCGGCGGTGGCCGAGCGCGAGGCAGAGTGACCGGGAAGACCGATGTGTGAGGCCCGGTGCGTGCTCTAGGGTGCTGCTTTCACCCGGCGCGCTTCGAGGATCTTGACGGGCTTCGCCAGCATCTGCCCCTTCATCCAGCCTTCGCCCTTGTCGGGATCGACCGGCGAGGCATGGATCGCGGCGACCACGTCCATCCCGTCCACGACATAGCCGAACACCGCATAGCCATTGCGCCAGACTGCCTCGGCCGCATCGGGCTGCGCGTCGAGCCCGGTCTGATCCTGCAGCATGATCGAGAAATCGCCGGTCGCGCTGCCCGGCTCGCCCATCGCCATCGAGAGCGCGCCATTGGTGTGGCTGAGCCCGGTCACGGTCGTAGGCTCGTGCGCGATGGGCGGGAGAATGCGCTTGGAATCGAACTGGGTGCCGCCCTGGAGCAGGCCGTTGGGCTGGGGCTCGCGCTCAAGCCGCATGGCGCGGTAGAACACGGTGCCGTCAAACCGCCCCTCCTCGACATAGCGCAGGAAATTGGCCGCGGTGATCGGCGCGCGCTCGGTCTCGAGCGCGATGGTGATCGCGCCGAGCTCGGTCTCGAGCACTACGGGCACGGTTGCGTATTGCGGATCGGGCTCGGGGGCGTCGGGGGGAGGGGGCGGCATGGCTTGGGGGTCGTCGATCTCGAACTTCATCAGCAGCGTGCGCTGGCAGGTGGCGGGCTCGTCGGTGTAGGCGCAATTGCGGAAATTGTCGTCCGAGACGAGATAGAGCCACCTCTTGCCATATTGCTCGCGCACCGCGAGACCTTCGAAATTGTCGCGCGTGAGGGGCGCGTCGAGCACGCCGAGCGTCTGGCTGCCCTGCTGTGTCAGCTCGACCACGGCGATGCGGTTGCCGTATCCGGGCTTGAAACTGCGCAAGAGGAGGTAGCAGGTCTCGTTTGAAACGCAGGCCGCATCGACCGGCACGCCGCCATGCTCGGCGAGCTCGGGCGGGGCCGTGAGCTCGAAAAACTCAGGCCCCGCATCGCTGACCGCCACGCAATTGGCGCGGCCCGCCTCGGCCCATTCGCCGCAGGCCAGCATCGCGCCGCCGGGATAGGTCTCGAAGGTCTCGAGCCCCTTGTTCGGTTCAGCCCCCGCCACGAGATCGTCGGCATCGGTCGGGAAGGGGGCGGCGGCGCCCTCGAGACTTCCGTAGCGCCAGACGCGATGATTGCGCTCGAAGGCCACCAGCCATTCCCCAGGGGCGCCGATCGCGATCGATTCGGCATCGGCATCCTCCTTGTCCCTGAGCTTGCGGCCGCGCTCGTCGCTCAGATCGCCCATGCGGATGCGGATGAGATCGAGCAGGCGGCCCTCGGCCTCGTCGGGGGTGATCACGAACCAGCGCCCGTCATCGGCCACAGCGTAGAGTTCGCCATCGAGCCAGGTGAGCCCTGAAAGCCCGCCGATCCGCGCTTCGCCCGGATCGATCGCGAGCCCGCCACGATAGATCAGCCGGCCGGCGGCTTCGTTGGCGGGGTCCGCCTCGTCGAGCGCGATGGCGGCGGTTATCGGGTAGATCTCCTCCTGCGCCAGGGCCGGATGAGCGAGCCCGAGCGCGAGGGAGAAAGCGAGCAGGAGGCGGGACCATGTCATTCGCCGAGTGATATCGGCTGTTCGGCTATGCGCAAGGCGCCAGGGGGCTTATTCATCGCCAAGCAATGTTTACACCCGTAGTCGTCACGACTACAGACGTAATCAAGCGCCGCGCAGGGCACCCCTCGGGGCGCAAGGAGGGAGTTTGACGGTGGCCAAGAACGATCCCGCGCGGGAGCGCCCCGAGCGCATCAGCCCTGAAAGAATCAGCGAGGCCGAGCACGCGGTGATGGAGGTCCTGTGGGATCGCGGCACCGCGAGCGCGGCCGAGGTGTGCGAGGCGATCTGCGCCACACGCGACTGGAGCCTTGCCACCGTCAAGACGCTGCTCTCGCGGCTCGTGAGCAAGCAGGCGCTCGCCGCTAAGCCCGAGGGACGCCGCTATCTCTACACTCCCTTGATCGCGCGCAACGATTATGTCGGCGGCGAATCACGGCGGCTGGTCGATCGCCTGTTCGGCGGGCGTGCCGCCTCGCTGGTCGCGCATCTTGCGCAGACCGAGGCGTTGAGCGAGGACGACCTCGCCGAGATCGAGGCGCTGTTGAAGGAGCTCAAGGCATGATCGGCTGGCTTATCGAGACGCTCGTTTGGACAGCCGTGCTGATCGCGCTGGCGCTGCTGGTGCGCCGCCCTGTGGCGCGGCTGTTCGGCCCGCAATTTGCCTATGCGCTGTGGGCGATCCCCGCGCTGCGGCTGGTGTTGCCGCCGATCGAGCTGCCCGCATGGATGGGGGCTTCCGATCCTGAGCCGATGCCCGCAACCCTCGCCGGGAGCGCGCCGGACATGCTCCATCTCGCCGGCGCCGAAGCGCCGATGGCGGCTTCGGCGCAGCCGTTGGCCGATGCGCCCGCCGACACCGCGATCGCGCTCGATCCCGCGCTGATCCTGGCTGCGCTGCTCGCGATCTGGCTGGCCGGCGCGCTCGGCTTCCTGGGATTGCGCTTCTCGGCCTATTTCCGTCTGCGCGACGAGCTGCTCGAAGGCGCGCGCGAGGTCGGGCGGCATCGCTTGCGCTGCGGCGAGGTGCGCCTGCTCGAGACCACCGCGATCGAGGCCCCGCTTGCCTTCGGTGTCATCGACAAGGTGATCGCGCTGCCGCAAGGGTTCCTCGCGCAGCCCGATCGCACCGCGCGCGATCTCGCGCTGGCGCACGAATTCGCGCATCACGAAGGCCGCGACCTTTTGGTCAACGTGCTCGTCCAGCCGCTGTTCGCGCTGCACTGGTGGAGCCCGCTCGGCCATTATGGCTGGCTCGCGCTGCGCCGCGACCAGGAGGCGGCCTGCGATGCGCGGGTGATCGCCGCGCGCCCGCCCGAAATGCGCGAGGCCTATGCCCATCTCATCGCCAGCTTTGCCGCCGGGCCGAAGATCGCGCTGGCCGCGCCGATGGCCTGCCCGGTGCTCGGCGAGAAATCGATCATTCACCGCTTGAGGAGCCTTTCCATGTCGCAAACCTCCACCACCCGCCGCCGGACTGGCCGCATGCTGTTCGCCGCCGCGATCCTGGCGCTGCCGCTGACCGCGACGATCAGCTATGCCGCGAGCGAGGATGGCGTTGCCGCGCCGCAGCCGCCGCAGCCGCCGCAGCCGCCGAGCTCACCGCTGGCGCCCACCGCGCCGACGCCGCCGTTGGCTCCGCCCGCGCCGCCCGCCATGCTGCGATCGGTCGATGCGATCATCGAGTTCGATCCGGACACCGAGGCGCAAGTCGAGCGCATCGAGGAGCGCGCGCTGGAGCGGGCCGAGCGTGCACAAGAGCAGGCCGAGCGCGCGCAGGAGCAGGCCGAGCGGGCGCAGGAGCGCGCCGAGATGGCGCGGGAGCGCGCGTGGAATGTGCGCACGGCCCGGTCCGCCGACGACGCCGCGCTGAGCGATCAGGAAATGGACGAGATCATGGCCGACATGCGAGAAGGGCTCGAGGAAGCCAACCGCGTGCTCGCCGAGATCCCCGCGATCATCGAGGAGGCGATGGCCGAAAGCCAAGCCGCGCGCGCGGCCAGCATGCGCACGGTCGTGAAGATGGAATGCGACGAGGGCAGCGACGAGGTTTCGCAGACGATCACCGCTGATGATGGATCGACCATCGTGCGGCTGTGCCAGCGCCGAATCATGGAACAGGCCTTCAAGGGATTGAAGCAGGCGCGCGCCCAGATCGCGCGCAGCGAGGACCTCTCGGCGAACCAGCAAAAGCGCATCCTGCGTGAACTCGACCGCCAGATCGCGGAGTGGGACCGCTCCGCGCGGTGAATCCCAAGGGCTTCACGAAGCGGGCTTGGGGCGCGCTGGATAGCTGCATCCGCGCGCCTGCCCGAGCCCCTTGAGAAACCCGCGGCGCACCATCCCTCCCGCCACCGCCGCGCGCAGCTTGCGCTGATCGCCCGCCGCGCCCGAGACCTCGCGCACGATCCCGCGAAACGGGATGAGCGAGCCGACCACGCTCTTGGCGATGCTGCCTTCCGAAAGCCCCGTATCGGCGGCAGACGCGATGTCGTAATCGGCGCCCAGCACCTGATCGAGCGCGGCAATCTCGGCAACGATCGCGTTGCAGGTGGCAAGGCCCGCATCGGCATAGGGGTTCATCTCGGCGGTAAGGAGGACCTGCGGGATCTCCTCGCTGTCGATGTTGAGATCCTCGAGCGGGGTGCGCGCGATCGCCTCGGCGTCGGGCTCGGGTTCCTGCATCTGGGCGAGCGCCGGGCTGGCGGCCATCAGCGCCGCTCCCAGAACCGCAGCCCTAGCCCTCGAAATAGACATTGCACGCACTCGCATCGCCGCTCTCCAATCCTCGCCGCAGGGCCTCGCGCCGCTGCTCGCTCGTTCCGTGGGTGAAACTCTCGGGGTTGATCCGCCGGCCCGATCCGCGCGCGAGCGTGTCATCGCCCACAGCGCTCGCCGCCATCATGCCCTCCTCGATATCTCCCGGCTCGATCCGTGAGCGGTTGAGCCCCGCCCACACGCCCGCATAGCAATCCGCCTGCAATTCGAGCCGCACGCCCAGCCGGTTTGCCTCGCTGGGCGAGCGCTGCTGAAGGCTCCTCACCTGGCCCGAAATGCCGGTCAGGTTCTGGATGTGATGGCCATATTCGTGCGCCATGACATAGAGCCGGGCGAAGTCGCCGCGCGTGCCGGACATCTGCGCGAGCTGATCGAAGAAGCCGGTCTCGATGTAGATGCCCTGGTCGGCCGGGCAATAGAACGGGCCGGCGGCCGAACTCGCGCTGCCGCAACCGCCGGTCGAGACGGGGCCGGGCGGGTAAAGCACCAGCTCGGGCTCCTCGAAGCCGACGCCGGCCTGCGCGAATTGCGGCGCCCATGTCTCGTTGAGGCTGAGCAGCGCGCTGCATGCCTCGCTCGCATAGGGGCCGGAAGAACACAGCGCCTCCTCGCTCAGCCCCCCTTGCCGATGACCCGCTGGCGCGCCCTGCTGCTCGAGCCCGCCCAGCACGCCCAATGTGGTCGCCGGATCGACCCCGAACACCAGCGCGCCGACGATCGCGATCACCACCGCGCCGCAGCCGAGCCCCCCGGCGCGGCCCACGCCGCCGCCGCCGCCGCCGCCGCCGCGAACCTTGATCCTGTCGGTATCGAACGGATTGAGGCGCATCCCCGTCTGTCTCCCATTGCCGCGCCCCGCAGGCGCTGCATCGTCATCTGCCCCACCGTGAGCATTTCGCTGGACAGCCGCAACGCCACCGGCAAACAGCTCACGCAAGTTGCATAGGAAAGTTACAGGAGAAGGCAATGTTTCTTGACGGCAAGCGCGCGCTCGTGACCGGCTCGACCTCGGGGATCGGCCTCGCGATCGCCCGCGCGCTTCATGCGCAAGGCGCGCGCATCGTGCTCAACGGCCTCGGCGAAGCGGACGCAATCGCAGCCCTGCAAACCGAACTCGCAGCCGATTTCAACGGTGCGAACCTGATGGATGCGGCTGCGATCGAGGCGATGATGCAGGAGATCGGCCCGATCGACATTCTCGTCAACAATGCCGGGATGCAGCATGTCTCCCCGATTGAGGACTTCCCGCCGGAGAAGTGGGACGCGGTGATCGCGCTCAATCTTTCCGCCGCCTTCCACACGGTTCGCCTCGCCGTGCCCGCGATGAAAGCGAAGGGCTGGGGCCGCATCATCACCACCGCTTCGGCCCATTCGCTTGCCGCCTCGCCCTTCAAGAGCGCCTATGTCGCCGCCAAGCACGGGATCGCGGGCTTCACCAAGACAATCGCGCTCGAACTCGCCACTCACGGCATCACCGCCAATTGCATCTCGCCCGGCTATGTCTGGACGCCGCTGGTCGAGAACCAGATCCCAGACACGATGAAGGCCAAGGGCCTCACCCGCGAAGAGGTGATCAACGACGTGCTGCTGAACAAGCAGCCGACCAAGAGCTTTGTCCAGCCCGAGGACGTGGCGGCGATGGCGGTGTTCCTGTGCCGCCCCGAGGCGGCCAATGTGACGGGTGCGAACTGGAGCATTGACGGCGGCTGGACTGCGCAGTGATCCGGCTGATCGGGTGAGCCTGCGGGTGATTTAGCCGCGTGTGCCCCTAGCGCTGCGCGCCCGCACTGCCTACATGGCGGCGCACCCGAATCGATTTTGACAGGATCCGCGCGTGCCCATCGACATTCCCCTCGGCCTCACTTTCGACGATGTGCTGCTGCGGCCGGCCGAGAGCGACGTGCTGCCCTCGATGGCCGACACCCGCACCCAGCTCACCCGCGCGATCGGGCTCAACATCCCGATCCTCTCGGCCGCGATGGACACCGTGACCGAGGCCGACATGGCGATCGCGATGGCGCAGCTGGGCGGGATCGGGGTGCTTCACCGCAATCTCGATATCGCCGAGCAATGCGCCGCGGTCCGCGCCGTCAAGCGCTTCGAGAGCGGGATGGTGGTCAATCCGATCACGATCCAGCCCGACGCCACTCTGGGCGAGGCGCAGGCGCTGATGAACCAGCACCGGATCAGCGGCATCCCCGTCACCGATCCCAGCGGCAAGCTCGTCGGCATCCTCACCAATCGCGACGTGCGCTTCGCGGAGAACCCGCAGCAGCCGGTGCGCGAACTGATGACGACCGAGAACCTCGCGACCGTCCCGCTCGGCACCACCGGCGAGGAGGCCCGCCGCCTGCTCCACGCGCGCCGGATCGAGAAGCTGCTGGTGGTGGATGAGGATTTTCGCTGCATCGGCCTCATCACGGTCAAGGACATCGAAAAAGCCGTCACCTACCCCGATGCCACCAAGGATAGCGCCGGGCGCCTGCGCGTCGCGGCGGCGACGACGGTGGGCGACAAGGGCTTCGAGCGCACCGCGGCGCTGATCGATGCCGAGGTCGATGTCGTCATCATCGATACAGCGCACGGCCACAACAAGGATGTTTCCCGCGCGGTCGAGCGCGTCAAGGCGCTGTCCAATCAAGTGCAGGTGATCGCGGGCAATGTCGCGACCGCCGAGGCCACCCGCGCGCTGATCGATGCGGGGGCGGATGCGGTCAAGGTCGGGATCGGGCCGGGCTCGATCTGCACCACGCGCGTTGTCGCGGGCGTGGGCGTGCCGCAGCTCACCGCGATCATGGAAAGCGCCGAGGAAGCCGCCAAGTCGGGCGTGCCGGTGATCGCCGATGGGGGCCTTCGCACCAGCGGCGATGCCGCCAAGGCGCTTGCGGCGGGGGCTTCGAGCGTGATGGTCGGCTCGATGCTGGCGGGCACGGCGGAGAGCCCGGGCGAGGTGTTCCTCTATCAGGGCCGCTCCTACAAGGCCTATCGCGGCATGGGCAGCGTCAGCGCGATGG
>JAZBNR010000058.1:0-2355 GCA_036350735.1 Erythrobacter sp. | reverse complement strand
CGGATGCCCGTGACGCTGGTCGAAAAGGGCGAGCTCGGCTCGCTCGACTGGCGCGACTACACCCATCTCGTGCTGGTCGGCGGCAATGCCGCGCTGAGCGAAGGGCTGACCAAGGCGGTGAGCGACTGGATTCGCGCCGGCGGCACGCTCATCGCCACGCGCCAGGGCGCGCAATGGGCGCAGGGTGCGATCATGGGTCGCAAGGAGGAAAATGCCGAGAAGGAGGGCGACGAGGCGGAAGCGGGCGCGCCCCAGCGGATCGACTTCGCCGAGCTCGGCGTGCGCGATGCCGAGCACGTGATCGGCGGGGCGATCTTCGCGACCGATCTCGACATCACCCACCCGCTCGGCTTCGGCTATGCCGACCGCGAGCTGCCGGTGAACCGCAATGTCACCTTCACGCTCATTCGCCCCGAGAACGACCCCTTCGCGGTCCCGGTGCAATACACGGCCGATCCGCTCCTCACCGGCTACGCCTCGGCGAAGCGCCGTGCGGAGATCGGCGGGACGCCCGCCGTGGTCGCGCAGCGGATGGGGCGCGGCGCGGTCATCCTGATGGCGGACAACCCGGTCTTTCGCGGAACCTTCGCCGGGACCGAGAAGCTGCTGATGAACGCCATCTTCTTCTCCGGCCTCATCGATCGCCCGCGCGGCGAATACGCGGTGGATGAGGGCGCGGGCGAACACCAGCACGATTGAGCCCGCAGGCAAGCGCCGCCCCTGACCCGCGATGTCATGGCGGGGTGACGGATGGGCCTGTCAATCTGATGCTGCGAATCAGTCGCAAGGCAATTGCGGTGCGCGCCCCGAGCGGCTATCGCTGATGCGCTGTTGTCGCCGCCGCCGCCGAGAGGGAGCCAGCCATGACCAAGTCCTGCATCATCGTCGCCACCGACTTCACCAGCCGCGCCGATCGCGCGATCGACCGCGCGCTGCAACTCGGCCGCGACACCAAGCGCCCCTTGCGCTTCATCCACGCGATCGATCCCGACACACGCAAGGCCCCCGACCGCGCCGAGCTCGATCGCCGGATGGAGCAGGCGGTCGGCTACACCGAAGGCACCGACCAGGGCGGCGGGCCGATCGAATTCGGCTATCCCGAGGGCTCGCCCCCTTCCGCGATCGCGCGCGAGTGCGAGCGCACCGATTGCGACATGCTGCTGATCGGCCCCGCGCGCTACAATTCGCTGGGCGACTATTTCGTCGGCACCGCGGTCGACTATGTCCTGCGCTGCACCGAGAAGCCGGTGCTGGTGGTCAAGAAGCGCGTGCGCCATGGCTATGACGAGATCATCGCCGGCACCGATTTCTCCGCCGCCTCCGCTCACGCGATCATCACCGCCGCGCGGCTCTTCCCGCAAGCGAAGATCCACATCTGCCACGCCTGGCACGTGCCGTTCGAGGGCTTCAATCGCGATGGATATGTCGCGACCGAGATGGAGGGCGACGAGCGCGCCAAACTCGCCAAGTTCGTCGAGCTCGTCGCGGAGCGCGAGCCGCGCCTTGCCGATGCGACCACCGGCCTGCTGCGCGGCGGGGCGTTCCAGGCGGTGAAGGACGCGCTTGAGGACCATCCCGATGCGCTGGTCGTGGTCGGCAGCCACGGCGCCTCGGGCTTCCGCCAGGCGACGCTCGGGAGCAACACCAGCGACATGCTGCGCTTCCTCGATGCGGACATGCTGGTGGTGAACACCAGGGCAGCGGAGGGCTGAGGCCGCCGCGCGGGGCTCGCGCGCTCAATCCTGCGTTCATTTCGCCCGCGCTAGGGCGCGCGCCTTCCGTGACCCACACTTGAGGCGAACACGAACACGAATGGCTTGGATTGTCGATATTTCGAAGCGGCGCGGGCTCGCGCTCGTCGCCACGGCAGCTCTGGCGCTCGGCGCTGGCTCGGCGGCGCTGGCGCAAGGCGGCTATGCGCGCGTGAGCGGCAACGACATGAGCGCCTGCGCTCCGGGCGCCGGCCCGGCGATGCGGCTCGAGATCAGCGGTCTGCGCTCGGGCCAGGGCAACCTCTTCGTGCGACTCTACAAGGCGAGCGAGCGCGATTGGCTGAAATCCAAGCGCTATCTCCTGCGCATCGACGAGCGGCCCCGCGCGGGCGCGATGGCGGTGTGCGTGCCCGTGCCCGCCGCCGGGCGCTATGCCATCGCGGTCCAGCACGATGTCAACGGCAACCGCGAGACCGATTTCTCGACTGACGGGGCGGGCATGTCAAACAATCCCGAAATCGGCAGCTTCCTCGGCATTCCGCGCCCGCCTTCGGTCGAAAAGGCGGCGTTCGGCGCGGGCTCCGGCATCACCCGGATCGCGGTCAAGATGCGTTATCGCAACTGAGGCTCCGCTGGTCGCAGG
>JAZBNR010000057.1:0-17166 GCA_036350735.1 Erythrobacter sp. | reverse complement strand
CGCTTCACCCCCTTTTCATCCTCGAACAGCTCGGCGAGCTGCTCCATGATGGTGCCGCCGAGCTGTTCCACGTCCATGATCGTCACCGCGCGGCGATAATAGCGGGTCACGTCGTGGCCGATGCCGATGGCGACGAGCTGGACGGGCGAGACCTTCTCGATCCACTCGATCACGGCGCGTAAGTGCGCCTCGAGATAGCCCGCCGAATTGACGCTCAGGGTCGAATCGTCGACGGGGGCACCATCGGAGATCACCATCAGGATGCGGCGCTCCTCCGGGCGGTAAAGCAGGCGCGAATGCGCCCACAGCAGCGCCTCGCCGTCGATGTTCTCCTTCAAGAGCCCCTCGCGCATCATCAGGCCCAGATTGCGGCGCGCGCGGCGCCAGGGCTCGTCGGCCTGCTTGTAAACGATGTGCCTAAGGTCGTTGAGGCGACCCGGCCCCTGCGGCTTGCCATCGGCGAGCCACGCCTCGCGCGCTTGGCCGCCCTTCCACGCTCTTGTGGTGAAGCCGAGGATCTCGGTCTTGACCCCGCAGCGCTCGAGCGTGCGCGCGAGGATGTCTGCGCTGATCGCGGCAATGCTGATCGGGCGCCCGCGCATCGAGCCCGAATTGTCGATCAGGAGCGTCACCACCGTATCGCGAAACTCGACGTCGCGCTCGACCTTGTAGGAGAGCGCGGTGCCCGGCGAGACGATCACGCGCGCGAGGCGAGCGGCATCGAGCACGCCTTCTTCCTGGTCGAAATCCCACGAGCGGTTCTGCTGCGCCATCAACCGGCGCTGGAGCCGGTTGGCGAGCCGGGTGACGACGCCCTGCAAGCCCGTCAGCTGGCTGTCGAGATAGGCGCGCAGGCGATCCAATTCCTCCGCGTCGCACAGCTCGGGCGCCTCGACCACCTCGTCGAACTTCTCGGTGAAGGCCTTGTAATCGAGCCCCTCGGGGATGTCGGGCGGCGGACGATTGGGGCGGACCGGCGCATTGGAGGCATCGCCCTCCTCGCCCGGTTCGCCATCGGCCATGTCCTCCTCGGACGAGAGCTCGCTTTGCGAATCGCCCTCGCCTTCGCCTTCCGACATCTCGCCCGCCATCTCGGCGCTCTGCGGATCGGCCTCGCCCTCGTTCTGATCATCGCCCGACTGGTCGTCGTCCTCGCCGTCCTCCTCGTCGCTATCGTCCTCGTCGGTCTCGTCGGGAGTTTCGCTCGGCGTGGTGAGATCGAGCTCGCGCAGCATGTCGAGCGCGAGGCGTTGGAAGGCCTGCTGATCGTGCAGGTGCTCGAGCAGGGCGGCAAAATCAGAGCCGACCTTCTGCTCGATCGAATCGCGCACGAGGCTGATCCCGCGCTCCGCCTTCTCAGGGGGAGCCTCCCCGGTCAGCGCCTCGCGCACCATCAGCGCGAGCGCGGTCTGGAGCGGGACCTCGGCCGAATTATAGGCGCGCACGATCGAATCCGACGCGGTGCGCAGCTCGGTGGCGGCATCAAGATTGCTCCTGATCCCGTCGAACCGATTGGCGCCCAGCGCCTCGTAGCGAACCTGCTCGATCGCATCGTAACACGCGCGCGCGACCGGCTCGGGCGGAGCGCCGCCGGCGTGAAGGCGCGGATCGTGGTGGCGCAGCTTGAGCGCGAACGAATCGGCGAAACCGCGCGCCTCTGTCACTTGATCGGGCGGCAGATCGCGCCCCGGCAGCGGCACGCGGAACCGGTTTCCGCTCGCGCCCGGCACGTCCGCGCTCCAGGCGACCTCGACCTCGCCATCCTTGGCGATGGCGCGGGAGGCTGCGGTGAGCGCCTGCTTGAACCTGTCGAGAGGGGATTCGTCAGCCATGGAAGGTTTCAGTTAGCAACGCGTGGCCTGCGGCGAAAGCGGCAAGCCCGAAGCAAGCCCGAAGAAAGCCGCAGCAGTGCGGCGTCTCAAACGATGCTCTGCCCGGTCGCCGCCCAGTCCTTGAGGAAGCCCTCGATGCCCTTCTCGGTCAGCACGTGCTTGAACAAAGCGTGGATCACCGCCGGGGGAGCGGTCATCACGTCAGCCCCGATCTTGGCGGCTTCAAGAACGTGGGTGGTGTGGCGCACCGAGGCGACGAGAATCTCGGTCGAAAAGCCATAATTGTCATAGATCAGGCGGATGTCCTCGATAAGGTCCATGCCCACAAAGCCGTTATCGTCATGCCGGCCGACGAAGGGGGAGATGAAGCTCGCGCCCGCCTTGGCCGCGAGCAATGCCTGGTTGGCCGAGAAGCACAGCGTCACATTGACCATCGTGCCATCCCCGGTCAGCGCGCGGCAGGTCTTGAGGCCATCGACCGTCAGCGGCACCTTGATGCAGACATTGTCCGCGATGCGGCGCAGCACCTCGGCCTCCTTCATCATCGTCTCGTGATCGAGCGCGACGACCTCGGCCGAGACCGGCCCGTCGACGATTGCGCAGATCTCCTTGGTCACCTCCATGAAATCCCGCCCCGACTTGTGGATCAGCGAGGGGTTGGTGGTGACACCATCGAGCAGGCCTGTTTCGGCAAGCTCGCGGATGGCCTCGATCTCGGCGGTGTCGACGAAGAATTTCATGGCGGTCTCCTCCCACAAACGGGACATGAATTGGATATTGGGCGAAGGAGCGCTAAGGCGCGGGCGCAGTGGCTCGATCCTCCCATCTGGTTGCCCGGCTGATTGCCTGCCTTGCGCTGGCTTGGCAACCTTGCTCTGCGCTCGGCCAGAAGCTTGAGGACGATACGCAAGCCTGGCTCAATCTCTCGCTGGAGGGCGAGCTTGACGATGCGACCGCGATCAGCCTCGATTTCAGCCGGCGCTGGCGCGAGGATCGGCGCGCGGGCGAGCAACACACCGCGCGCGTCACGGTGATGCGCGAAGTCGCCGACGGGGTGCGGATCGGAGGGGGCGGCGGGATTTTCGAGACCGAGGGCGGCGGCACCGAATTGCGCCCGCACCAGGAACTGGTGCTCGCTCGCGGCCGCTTCTCGGGCCGCACCCGGCTGGAGGAACGCTTCTTCGACGGAGCGGACCGGATGGAGCTGCGCTTTCGCCAGCAAGTGCGCTATGCCCAGCCGCTCGGGAGGCGCACCGAGCTCGGCGTGAGCGGCGAATATCTCGGCCTTGTCCAGACACGCGAGCGCGGGTCCGCTGGCCCTCGCGACGAATGGCGCGCGCGGGTCGTGCTGAGCCGCAAGGTGAGCGAGGCGCTCAGCCTGGGCCTTGCCTATCTCATCATCTACACCCCGCGCGAGGGCGCCGCGGACCGGGTCAGCCACATCCCCCAGGCCGCGATCTTATACCGCTTCTGAAGCCGGCTCAAACCTGCCCGCCGAGCCCGAACACCCCGATCAGCAGCGGATCGCGCGTGGCTTCAGGATTGGCGCGGATCGCGGCTTCCTCGCGCGCGATCTCGCCCCAGATCGCATCGTCGATCCGGCGCCCGAACCGGTCGGCAACGCCTGCGACATCGACCCCGGTGAGCGCGGCGAGCGCCTCGCCCAAAAGCGGATCGCGGCTCACCCGCAGCGCCTCGCCCAATTCGGGCACCATCGCATCAATGAGCGCGGTGCCGATTTCCTGCCTCAGATGGGCGCTTGCAGCGGTCGGCCCGCCGCGCACCAGCGCCACCGCGTTGTCGAAACCGATCAGCTCGATAGCCTCTGTCACCACCGGCGCGGCGCGGAAGCTCGCGTCGATCGCGTAGGTGGCGAAACGCTCCTCGAGCCGTTCCTTGATGAGCTCCGAGGTGAGGATGCGCGAAAGCACATCGCCGCGCGCGCCGAGCACGCTGTCCAGCCCCAGCAGCGCGACCTGCTCATCCCAGAAACCGCCCGGCGCGGTCAGCCGCGCGAAAGCGTTGTCGCTTGCGAGCAGCAGCATCCGGCGCACCGCCTCGACCATCGAGAAGCCGCCATAGGTGCTCGCGCATCCGGGCAGCAGCGCGAGCGCGCCAAGGCCGCCCGCACCGGCGAGCCAGCTGCGACGGGTGGAGGCGTGGGCAAGAATATCGTTCATGGGCAGGGTCTCCGTGCTTGCCCCAGCCTCATGCCGCTCGCCATATAACGCCACGATGAACCGCGTCCGCCTCCTCGTCCTCAACGCCGCGCTCGGGGCCCTCGACTATGTCGTGCCCGAGGGGCTGGCGGTGGAGCCTGGCAGCGTGGTGATTGCGCCCCTGGGTCCGCGCCGAGTGACGGGGATCGTGTGGGATGAGGGCCGATTGCCGGGTGCCGAGGTGCCCGCCGAGAAGCTGCGCCCTCTGCTCGCGGCGGTGCCCGTGCCCCCGATCGCTTCGCCCTTACGCCGCCTCATCGAGTGGACCGCGAGCTATTACTGCGCCCCGCTGGCGCAGGTCGCGCGCATGGTGCTCGCAAGTGGCGGGGCGCTCGGCGGCCCGAGCGAGACGACCGAATATCGCCTGTCCGGGGCCAAGCCCTCCGGGCGGCTCACGGCGCAGCGCAAGGCCGCGCTGGGGGCGCTCGAAGGCGAGCAGGGCACGATCCGCGAGCTGGCGGCGCAGGCGGGCGTCTCCGAAGGCGTGCTGCGCGGAATGGTGGGCGCAGGGCTGATCGAGCCGGTGCGCGTCGCGATCGACCGGCCCTATCCCCCCGCCGATCCCGACCACCACCAGCCCCGCCTCTCGCCTGACCAGATGCGCGTTGCGGACGAACTGGTGCGCGCGGTCGAGGCGCGAGGCTTTGCCCCCTTCCTGCTCGACGGCGTCACCGGTTCAGGGAAAACCGAGACTTATTTCGAGCCCGTCGCCGCGGCGCTGCGAAGCGGCAGGCAGGTGCTCGTGCTGCTGCCCGAGATCGCGCTGACCGAAAACTTCCTCACCCGCTTCGAGCAGCGCTTCGGCGCGGCGCCGGTGCTGTGGCATTCCTCGCTCAAATCGACCGAGCGGCGGCGCGCCTGGCGTGCTATCGCTGAAGGGGGCGCGCAGGTGATCGTGGGCGCGCGCTCGGCGCTGTTTCTCCCTTACGCCGATCTGGGCCTCATCGTGGTCGACGAGGCGCACGAGATCAGCTTCAAGCAGGATGACGGCGTGCGCTACAATGCGCGCGATGTCTCGGTGATGCGCGCGCAGTTCGAGGCCGTGCCGGTGGTGCTCGCCAGCGCCACGCCTGCGCTTGAAAGCCTGCACATGGCTCGTATCGGCACCTATACGCGGCTCGAGCTTCCCAGCCGTTTTGGGGGGGCGGAGCTGCCCGCGATCCGGCTGGTCGACCTGACCGTCGAGAAGCCCGGCAACGGCCAGTGGCTCTCCGGCCCGCTGATCGACGCGATCCGCGAGCGCCTCGCGCGCGGGGAACAATCGCTCCTCTTCCTCAATCGCCGCGGCTATGCCCCGCTCACGCTGTGCCGCAATTGCGGCCACCGCTTCAAATGCCCGCAATGCAGCGCCTGGCTGGTCGAACACCGCCTCTCGGCGAGGCTCGCCTGCCACCATTGCGGGTTCGAGACGCGGGTGCCCGAGGCCTGCCCCGACTGCGGGGAAAGCGATTGCCTCGTCGCCTGCGGGCCGGGGGTGGAGCGGATTGCGGACGAGGCGGCGGCGCTCTTCCCCGAGGCGCGGATCGAGATTGCGACCTCCGACACGCTCGGCAGCCCCGAACGCGCGGCCGAGTTCATCGCGCGCGCCCAGGAAGGCGCGATCGACATCATCGTGGGCACGCAGCTCGTCACCAAGGGCTTCCACTTTCCCGAATTGACGCTGGTGGGCGTGGTCGATGCCGATCTTGGCCTCGAGGGCGGCGATCTGCGCGCCGCCGAGCGCACCTACAGCCAGATCGCGCAAGTTGCGGGCCGCGCCGGGCGCGGCGCGAAGCCGGGCGAGGTGCTGATCCAGACGCGCCACACGGACGCGCCCGTGATCGAGGCGCTCGCGCATGGGGATCGCGATGCCTTCTACGCCGCCGAGACCGAGGCGCGGCGCTATGCCGGCGCGCCCCCGTTCGGGCGATGGGCCGCGATCATCCTCTCGAGCGAAGACGAGCGCGAGGCGCGCGAGGCGGCGGTGCGGCTGGGCGATTGCCGCCCACGCCACGAGGACGTGCAGATCCTCGGTCCCGCCCCTGCCCCGCTCGCCCTGCTGCGCGGGCGCTTTCGCTTCCGCTTCCTCGTCAACGCGCGGCGCAAGGCCAACCTCCAGGCGATCCTCACGGACTGGATCGGGACGCAGAGCTTCCCCCCCGGCGTGCGCGTGGGAGTGGATATCGATCCCTATTCCTTCGTGTAAAGCGGGCGCTGGCACCATCGCGCGCGCGCCGCGTTACCCCCGCATGCCTTCCGACAGCCCGATCCTCGTGCCCATCCTCGGCGACCAGCTCACCCGCACGCTTGCCTCCCTGCGCGGACGCAGCAAGGACGACACGATCATCCTGATGATGGAGGTCTGGGACGAGGCGACCTACGTCAAGCACCACAAGCAGAAGATCGTCCTGATCTTCTCCGCCATGCGCCATTTCGCGGCTGAACTGCGCAATGCTGGATGGAGCGTCGACTACGTGAAGCTCACCGACAAGGACAATGCCGGCAGCTTCACCGGCGAGGTCGCGCGCGCGCTTGAGCGGCATTCCCCGCGCGCCATCCACGTGACCGAAGCGGGCGAATGGCGGGTGCAGCAGGCCCTCGAGGAATGGGCCGACAAGTTCGCCTGCGACATCGAGATCTTCCCCGATGACCGCTTCCTCTGCTCCATCCCGGAATTCCGCATCTGGGCCGAGGGCCGCAAGCATCTCACGATGGAGCATTTCTACCGCGAGATGCGGCGCAAGACCGGGCTGCTCATGCGCGACGACGGCAAGCCTGTGGGCGGCGAGTGGAACTACGACAAGGAGAATCGTGAGCCGCCCAAGGCGAAGATGGACCCGCCCGCAGTGCCCGCTTTCGAGCCTGATGCGATCACCCGCGAAGTGATCGATCTGGTGGCCGAGCGATTCTCGGACCATTTCGGCGATCTCGAACCCTTCCGCTGGCCCGTCACGCGCAACGAGGCTCTCGAAGCGGCCGATGCCTTCTTCGCGCAGCGGATCGAGCAGTTCGGCCCCTATCAGGATGCGATGGTCCATGGGCAGGACGACCTTTACCATTCGATGCTTTCGACCAGCCTCAATTGCGGGCTGCTCGACCCGCTGGAACTGTGCCAGCGCGCGCAAAGGGCATATGAGGACGGCCACGCGCCGCTCAACTCGGTCGAGGGGTTCATCCGCCAGATCATCGGCTGGCGCGAATATGTGCGCGGGTTCTACTGGCTGCTGATGCCGGGGCTCGAGAGCGCCAACGCGCTCGGCGCCGCCCGCCCCCTGCCCGAATTCTTCTGGACCGGCGAGACCGACATGCGCTGTCTTTCAGACTGCATCCGCACCACCCGCGAAGACGCCCACGCGCACCATATCCAGCGGCTGATGGTGCTCGGCAATTTCTGCCTCATCGCCGGGATCGATCCGCAGGCGGTGCAGGACTGGTATCTCGTCGTTTATGCCGACGCCTATCAGTGGGTCGAGCTGCCCAATGTCTCAGGCATGATCCTCTATGCCGATGGCGGCCGCCTTGCGACCAAGCCCTATGCGGCGAGCGGCAATTATATCAACAAGATGTCGGATTATTGCGGCAAGTGCCGCTACAAGGTTTCCAAGAAGACCGGGCCGGACGCCTGCCCGTTCAACCCGCTTTACTGGCACTTCATGGACCGCCACCGCGACACGCTCGAGAGCAATCACCGGATCGGGCGGATCTACGCGACCTGGGATCGGATGGGCGAGGAAAAGCAGCGCGATTATCTGGAGAGCGCGCAAGGCTTCCTCGACCGCCTCGTGCCTGCGCGTGAGGGCTGGGCGCGTTAATCCTGCCCGCCGCGAGAGCGCGACCACATGGGCGGCGTGATCTGGCCGCGCCGCGCCGCCATCCGCAGCATGATAAGCCCCGCGCCCGTTGCCACCACCAGCGCGATCACCGAGGCCTCCAAGCCAAAGGCGCCGCCGCTCAGCCATGCAGGACCGGTGAGCTCGGCCTCGACGATCCCGTCAACCGCGTTGCCCGAGACGCTGACATCGAAGATCAGCCCCTGCGTCAGGTTCCAGCCCGCATGGATGCCGATCGCCAGCCACAGCGAGCGGGTGAGCATGTAGGCTGCGCCCAGCAGCACGCCTGCCTCGATCGCGATCGCGATGGAGGAAAACACCGTCGCATTGTCGTTGGCGATATGCGCCAAGCCGAACAGCGCGGCGCTCACGCCGAGCGCCGCCCAGCTTCCGGCAAGCTCCTCGATCCAGCGAAAGATGATCCCGCGAAAGATCACCTCCTCGACAAAGCCGGCGACCACGCCCGCCGCCATGAAGAACCCGACCCAGCCCTGAAGCGTACCCCAGCCGGTGATGCGATAGACGCCTGCAAGCGCGGCGATAGCGACGGCGAGGGCGAAGATCGCGAAGCCGAGGCCGAGCCCGGCCACCAGGTGCGCGGGCGCTGCGCCAAGCGGGAGATCGTCACGCGGGAAACGCCCCAGCCGGCTGATCGCGAATTTCGTCACGAGGAAGACGAGCGCCACCGCGAGGAGGCCGGGCACCGTCTCGCGCACCAGCGGATCAAGCGCCTCGGGATCTGCCCAGGCGAGCGAATAGGGCACCGCCGCGAGAGCTACCGCCACCAGCGCCAGCGCCGCCGCCATCGCGATCAGCGGAAATTCCCACACCTTGCGCCAGAGCGGGCGCGCGGGCGGGGCCGATCGCTGTTCGACAATGCTGCTCGATGTGGTCATGGCCTGGCCCCTTGCTGCGCAAATTCCTGCTTGCCCCCTTGGGACCGCAAGCCTGCGCCCCCGTCAACATCTCAGCGCCACTTCCCGCAAGCGATCGACAAAGCGCCGAGCACGCGGGGTCGAACGGCGCGACTCGCAAAGGCGCGCGATGCCGTCTGCCGATCCCCGGCAACGCTTCGTGGCGCGGATGAACGGGCCAGACAGGCAGCGTTCAGGCGAATGGACGGCTTTCTGCGATTCTGCACAAACCGCTCCATCGTGGCGAATTTGCGCGCTTTGTGGTAACACTGTGCGCGGAGCGCTCCTGCATTTCCTCGATCCTTTCGACTGTAGGAGTAAGACAATTGCGCTTGTTACCCACCAAACCGCTCGCCGGGCGCGTGTCCGGCCTGTTCTGCGCGTCCCTCATGGCCGCAGCCCCCCTCGCCCATGCGCCGGCCGGGGCCTCGAACTTTCCCTGTTTCGACAGCGAAGTGATGCAATCGGCCCGCATCCATGATCTCAAGGTCAACCTCATGGTCAACGCGCTCAAGTGCCGCGAGGTCGATGCGACGACGCTGCGCAGCTTCGGCCAGTTGCTCGAGCGCCGCTCGGGCGAATTCGCGGGGCACGAGCTCGCCGTCCAACGCTCGCTCGAGGATCGCTTCGGATCCTACGAGGCGCGCGCCCTGTTCGACGATTACGAGACGCGCGTGGGCAATTACCATTCGGGCGCGCAAGCCTCGCGCGAGGCCTGCGAGGATACCGCCGCCTTCATCCGCCTGGCGAGCCGCGCCGACAGCGCCGAGCTCGAGACGCTCTCGCGGCTGGTGACCGCTCGCGGCATCCGCTCCTGCCCGGTCGAGCGCGCGGCGCTGCCGGGCGTTGCCGAGCGCAAGTCCTCGCCCCCCGTGACCCGGCAGGCGCCCGAGATGGTTGATGGCATCCCGACCTATCCGACGCCGGGCACCGGCCCGGACAGCCGGCCCGAGCCGCTCGAGCGGGTAGCCGTGCCCGAGCCGGTGCCCGTGCCGGTGCCGGTGCCCGAGCCGGTGCCCGTGCCCGAGCTGGTGGCAGCGCCCGAGGCCGCAGACCAGGCAACGCGCCTTGCCGCCGCGATCGACGCGCTCGATGCTGCCGCCGAGGCGCTCAGAGGAATGCAGAGCCCAGCCCCAGCCCCGGCGCGATAAGGCGAACGGGCCAAGACGAAGAAGGAGGGGTGGTGGGCCTCTCCTTTTTTGTTTGGGTCAGGCGATCGCGGTGGCTATGCCGAAGAGAGTTACCGATCCCGGCATACAGGGGGCCATCATCCATGCTGACCATTCATCACCTGCGCATCTCGCAATCCGAACGCATCGTCTGGCTCGCCGAGGAACTCGGCCTCGATTACGAGCTGAAGCTCTACAACCGCGATCCCGTCACCCGCCTCGCCCCGCCGGAATTGAAGGCGCTGCACCCGATGGGCATCGCCCCGCTGATCGAGGATAATGGCGTTCTGCTCGGCGAAAGCGGCGCGATCGTCGAATATATCGTGGGCAAATACGCGCCCGATACGCCGCTCGTCCCCGGCCCCGACCACCCCGATTTCGCGCGCCACCTTTACTGGTTCCACTTCGCTAACGCGACCTTCATGACCAACGGCATGATGCAGATCGCGGTCGCCTTCGCGGGCGCGGAGCTGCCCGCCCCGCTCGCCGCGCGCGTTTCCAACGCCTGGGCGCAGGTCGAGGCGGCGCTGGGCGAGGCGGACTATTTCGGCGGCTCTGCGCTGACCACGGCCGACATCATGATGGTGTTCCAGCTCACCACCAGCCGGGCTTTTCGCGAACAACCGATCGACGACAAGCCCAATCTCAAGGCCTACCTCCAACGCATCGGCGCGCGCGAGGCCTACCAGCGCGCCATGGCGAAATGCGAGCCGGGGTTCCCGCCGAAACTCGACTAATCGGTTGCGGGATCGCCCCCGAAGGCCGCTCGCGCCGCTTCCTCGACCCGTTCCATCGCATCTCGCCACGGCGCCGGGCCATAGCTGATGCGCGCAACGCCGAGACCTGCAAGTTCGGAGTTGTCGATCATGCCAGGCAGCCGCATGACGTTGACCGGCAGCGGCGCGCGCTCGCAGAGCTGCGCGATAAGCGAGGGATCGCTCAGGCCCGGCACGAAGAAGCATCGCGCGCCCGCCTCGGCATAGGCCTCAGCCCGCTCGAGCGCTTCGGGGATGAGCTCGCTGCGATTGGCATCCTCGCGCGCCATCAGCCGCTCGAGAAACAGGTCCGTGCGTGCGTTCACGAAAGGAATGTGCCGGGCCACGGCCGCGATCCGGCTGGCCTGCTCGGTGATCGGGCGCAAGCCCTCGCGGGCAATCAGCCGGTCCTCGAAATTGCAGCCGACCGCACCCGTCCCGGCCAGCTGCGCCGCATTGCCTTCGAGCGAGCTGATGTCCTGCGCGAAGCCCGCCTCGAAATCGACGGTGAGCGGAAGATCGGTGGCCCGTGCGATCCAGCGCGCGATCGTGAGGAAATCGGCGAACGGGATCGCTTCGCCATCCTCGAAGCCCGCCGCTCCGGCGAGCGCGGCGCTGCCGGTCGCGATCGCTCGGGCACCGGCGCCGGCGGCCGCCCGCGCGCTGCCGGCATCCCAGATGTTGAAAAGAATGAGGGGATTGTTGGCCGTGTGAAGGGCGGCAAACTGATCGGCGGCCATGTTCATTTCCCCTGCTCCCGCCGCAGCAACTCCGCCTTGATCTCCGCCCCATAGGCATAGCCGCCGAGCGAGCCATCGGCCTGCACCACGCGGTGGCAGGGGATGAGGACGGCGATGTGGTTTGCCCCGTTCGCGCCGCCGACCGCGCGGCTGGCCTTGGGGTTGCCAAGCTGCGCGGCGAGCTCGCCATAGCTGCGCGTCTCGCCCGGCGGGATCGCGCGCAATGCCTCCCACACGCGGCTCTGGAAGGCGGTGCCCTGCACGTCGAGCGGGATCGCCGCGCCGCCGCCCTTCCCCGGCTCCTCGACCGCCTCCACCACCGCTGCAAACAGCGCTGCGAAGTCCTCGCCCGCCTCGACCAGCTCGGCCCTGGGAAAACGCGCGCGCAGCTCCGCCTCGCCCTCTCCGAACGCGACGCAGCACACGCCCTTGTCGCTCGCCGCGACCAGCATCGGCCCCAGCGAGGTCGCCACCACGCGCCAGTGAATTCGCCGCCCCCTGCCGCCCTCGCGCCTGTCGCTTGGTGTCATCCCGAGCCTGCCTTTCGTTCCCTCGTAAAATCGCGAGGGCGAACCGTAGCCCGCCTCGTAGAGCGCCTGCGTCACGCTCGCCCCGCTTTCCAGCGCCGCGCGCACCCGCGCCTCGCGCAAGGCGCGCGCGAAACCGGCAGGCGAGAGGCCGACAGTGCGCTTGAACAGGCGCTGAAAGTGTGTGGGCGAATAGCCGGTGAGCTCGGAGAGCTCATCGAGCGTCTTTGCGCCATCCTCGCGGATCGCGGCGATCGCGGCGAGCACGCAGGCTTCCTCGGCGCTCTGGCGATCGGGCGAGCAGCGCTTGCAGGCGCGCAGGCCCGCCGCTTGCGCCTCAGCGGGGCTCGCATAGAAGCGGACATTGCGCCGCAGCGGCAGGCGCGCGGGGCACGAGGGGCGACAATAGATGCGGGTCGAATGCACCCCGGTGACGAAGGCCCCGTCGAACCGGCGATCCTTGGCGCGCACGATCGCCCAGCGCTGCTCGTCGTCCAAGGCTTGGCGCTCGTCCATCATGCCCTCCCTTAGAGCCTGCACGCGCGTGCCGAAAAGCAGCCGCGCACCGCGTTGTGGACATCGACCTCGACCACCGCGTCGTTGGCGAACAGGTGCGCGAGCCCCGCCTCGGCCTCGCCCGGCTGGGTCAGCACCGCATCGACCATCATGCCTGCCTCATCGAACCCGCGCAGCGAGAGCACGCGCGCGGCCATCACCGGCGGGAGCCGGTTCTCGAAGCGTGCCGCAGCGCACGCCTGCTCGCAAACGAAAATCGCGTGCGCGGCGCGGTAAGGCGTCGAGCCTTCCCGGCTGACATGGTTGAGGAGGATGACGCTCGCGCCCACGCAGGCTTCCTCGAGAGTGATCCGGCAGGGAAAGCCAGCGTGCTCGGTCACAGCCATGCGCATTGCACCCCGCTCGCGCAGAGCCGCCTCGCTCGCGCCGAACAGCGGTTGGAACGGCGCTGGATCGAGGCCTTCGATTACGTAGTCAATCATCGCATTCCCCTGTTTGGCCCTGCTTGGCCGGTCTCGCTCGCGCCGCATCTAACGGCTCGTCGCAGGCGCGGCTTCCCGAAGCTTGCGGTCAATGCCGGGGGCCGAGTAGAGACGCGGGCGATGACAGCTTCCCCCCGGCTCCCTGCACACCTGCTGGCCACCCTTCCCGCCAGCGTCTTTCCCGCCACCCTGCGCGCGCTGATCGTGCTCGCGGCTGCCCTGCTGGCGGCGAGCGGGGCGCGGGCCGATCCGGCCGATGTCGAGGCGGCGGCGCGCGGCGTGGTGCGGGTGGTGCTGATTGCGGACGATGGCGAGGAGATCCGCCCGCTCACCCACGGCACCGGTTTTGCCGTGACGCCGACGCTCATCGTCACCAATGCGCATGTCATCCGCGAGGCCTTGCAGGACGATACGCTGCGCATCGGCATCGTGCCCAGCGAGGCGGCGGGCGAAGAAGCCTCGGGCGCCTTTGCGCGGGCGATCGCGGTTTCCCCGCGCAACGATCTTGCCCTGCTCGAGATCGCCTCGGGGGGCCTGCGCTTGCCGCCCCTGACGCTCGCCGCGGGCGCGGGGGGCGGCAGCGGCGAGGTCTCGGCGGTGGGCTACCCGATGAATGTCGACCTCGCGCAGGGGCTCGCGATCGACGACATCTTCAGCGCCCAGCCCCCGGTCATGAGCCGCGGCTTCCTCTCGGGCGAGCGGCCGAGCCGCCAGTTCGACACGATCCTCCACACCGCCCCGATCGCGCGCGGCAATTCGGGCGGGCCGCTGCTCGATGGCTGCGGGCGGGTCGTGGGGGTCAATTCGTTCGGCGCGGATTCGGACGGATCTGACGCGGAGTTCTATTTCGCGGTCAGTCTGCGCGAGCTGCTGCCGTTCTTGCGCGCGAACGAGGTCGAGCCGCGGGTGAACGCCATGCCGTGCCGCTCGATCGACGAGCTCAACGCGGCCGAACGCGCGCGCTTCGAGGCCGAGCGCGAAGAGGCCCGCGCACGGCTGGCGGCGCGCGAGGCGCGGCTGCGCGAGGCGCGCGAGGAGGCGCAGCTCAAGGCGTTGATTGCGATCTCGCAGGAGCGCGACGATGCGATGGCGTTTGCGGTCGTGCTGCTGCTGATCGGGCTCGGCGGGGGCGCCGTGGCGCTGCATTGGCGCAATAAGGCGCAGGGTGCCAAGGCTCCGCAGCGGCTCCAGCGCCTCACGCTGATCGCCGCCGGGCTTTCGGGCGCGGCGTTGATCGCGGCGGCGTTCGCGTGGCTCACCCGCCCCGGCTTTGCCGAAATCGATGATCGGGTGGCGGCTCTGATGAGCGAAAACGGCTTGGGCGAGGGACCGCCAGGTGCCGGCTCGCAAACCGCCGCGCAGGCGAGCGACGGGACGCTGCTGTGCACCTTCCAGCCCGATCGCAGCCGGGTGATGGGCGCGCGCACCGACGATGTCGAATTCCAGTGGGTAGCCGATGGCTGCGTCAACGGCCGCACGCAATACGGCTTTGCGGGCGGCGAATGGATGCGGGTTTTCGTGCCCAATGACGAGGCGGCGGTCTCGATCAACGTCTATGATCCCGAGACGCGCCTGTTTCGGACGGACCGATACCTGCTCTCGCGCGGCGAGATGGAGGAGGCGCGCGCATTGAGATCGGCCATCACCCCGCCCGCCTGCGGGGTGAGCGATGCCGCGCAAATTCTCGGCGAACAGCAATCCGCGCTGATCGGCGCTCTGCCCGAACGGCCCAACGAGCGGCTGGTCTATTCGTGCAGGCCCAAGGGCTCCGCGCCCGCAGCCGACGCGGGCGATCAAGCACGCTAACCGGCCTCAAGCAGCGCAGCGGTAGGCGGACAACAACGCCTCAAGCAGCGCAGCGGTAGGCGAAAGAACTACGCCGCCAGAGCCTCGCCCGAAAGCGTGATGCGGTGCATTTCGCGTGCATGGCCGTGATAGTCATTCAAGGCGTTGTGCCAGGTCGTCCGGTTGTCCCAGATCGCGACCGTGCCGGGGCGCCATTCGAGGCGGCACTGATTGGTGGGTGTCAGCGCGGCGGCAAACAGCCTCGAGAGCAGCGGCAGGCTCTGCTCGCGCGTCTGGCCCACGAAGTGGATGGTGAAGGCGCTGTTCACATAGAGCAGCTTGCGGCCCGTCTGCGGGTGGCGGATGACGACGGGGTGGATCGCGCCGGTCTTGAGCGCCTGCCCGCGCAGCGAGCGGCCCTGGTCGGTCTGGGCATAGAGCCCGCCCTCCTGATAGACGTGATCGGCGGTGTGGAACGCCTCGAGCCCCTCGATCTCGGCCTTCACCTCATCGTCCAGCGCATCATAGGCCGCGCCCATATGCGCCCACATCGTATCGCCTCCCGAGGGCGGCAATTCGCGCGCGACGAGGATCGAGCCCATCGCGGGCACCTGGTCGTAGGAATGATCGGTGTGCCAAGCGCCGCCGATATTGGTCGTCTGATCGGCTTCCTTGCGCACCAGAGCGATTTCGGGGTGATCGGCATTCAGCGGAAAATAATTGTTGATGTCGATCCCGCCCCAGCCTCGCGCGAAGGCGATGTGCTGTTCCGGGGAAAAATCCTGATCGCGGAACACCGCAACCCCGTGTTCCCAGATCGCCTGCTTGATCGCCTGCATCTCGGCATCGCTGCATCGGCCGAGCGCCACGCCGCTGATCTCGACCCCGCAATCGGGGGCCATCGGCCTAATCTCCATACCCCGCTCCCATCATGGCATCTGACGCGCCTGCTGCGCAAAGTGACCGACATTCGACGCCCTGTCCAGAGGGCGGCTTGCATCCTTGCAACCCCGGTGCTAGGCGCGCAGCCGTTTTGGAGCGAACGGCCCTTCCTGCGGCCTTGGTTCGCCAAGGCAAGCAACAGATTTTTCCGGATCCAAGAAGGACCAAGAAGCGCGTGGATATTTCCGCCGGTATACAGGCAAGCCTTGCAGGGCGTTACGCCTCGGCCCTGTTCGAGCTTGCGAGCGAGAACGCGGTGGTGAGCGCGGTCGAGAAGGACCTCGAGACGCTTGGCGAAGCGCTCGACGCTTCCGATGAGCTTCGCAATGTCACCAGCAACCCGCAATTGAGCCGCGCCCAGCAGGGCGAGGCGATCAAGGCGGTCGCTGCGCATCTCGGCCTTGCCGATCTCACCGCCCGGTTCCTCGGCGTGCTCGCCGAAAACCGTCGCCTGCGCGCGCTGCCGGGCATGATTGCTGCGTTCAAGACGATCGCCGCCGCCCAGCGCGGCGAGATCGGCGCGAGCGTCACCAGCGCGCACCCGCTCACCGACGCGCAGCTCGCCTCGCTCAAGGAGCGGCTGACGGCGCGCGAGGGCCGCACCGTCATGCTCACCGCCAAGGTCGATCCCGAGCTGCTCGGCGGCCTTGTCGTCACCATCGGTTCCAAGCGGATCGACGCCTCGATCCGCACCCGTCTCAACTCGCTTGCCCAAGCCATGAAGGCCTAAAGGACACACCCATGGAAATCCGCGCTGCAGAAATCTCCAAGGTCATCAAGGACCAGATCGCCAATTTCGGGACCGAGGCCGAAGTCAGCGAAGTGGGCACCGTGCTCAGCGTGGGCGACGGGATCGCCCGCATTCACGGGCTCGACAAGGTCCAGGCGGGCGAGATGGTCGAATTCTCGAACGGGGTGCAGGGCATGGCGCTCAACCTCGAGGCCGACAATGTCGGCGTCGTGATCTTCGGCTCGGACGCCGAGATCAAGGAAGGCGACGTGGTCAAGCGCACCGAGACGATCGTCGACGTGCCGGTGGGCAAGGCGCTGCTCGGCCGCGTGGTCGATGCGCTGGGCAACCCGATCGACGGCAAGGGCCCGATCGCGACGACCGAGCGCCGCCGCGTCGAGGTCAAGGCACCCGGCATCATCCCGCGCGAATCGGTCAGCGAACCCGTCCAGACCGGTTTGAAGGCGATCGATGCACTTGTTCCCGTCGGCCGCGGCCAGCGCGAGCTGATCATCGGCGACCGTCAGACCGGCAAGAGCGCCGTCGCGATCGACACCTTCATCAACCAGAAGGGCCCGAACCAGTCGGACGACGAATCGAAGAAGCTTTATTGCATCTATGTCGCGATCGGCCAGAAGCGCTCGACCGTGGCGCAGATCGTCAAGCAGCTCGAGGAAAACGGCGCGATGGAATACACCATCGTAATCGCCGCTACCGCTTCGGAGCCCGCTCCGCTGCAGTACCTG
>JAZBNR010000056.1:0-4773 GCA_036350735.1 Erythrobacter sp. | reverse complement strand
GATCCCCGAAGCGCGCGATCCACAGCCCCGCCCCGACGCTCAGCACCGCGCCGGCGAAATGGGCAAGGAAGCTGGCCATATCGGCAAAGCCGGTGCCGGAAAGAGCGAACGGCACCATCAGCGCGCACCCTCGGGCCACAGGATCACGCGCACCGTTTGCAGCAGGATGACGAGATCGAGAAACGGGGTGTAGTTCTTGGCGTAATAAAGATCGTATTCGAGCTTCTTGCGACTGTCCTCGATCGAGGCTCCATAGGGAAAGTTGATCTGAGCCCACCCGGTAATGCCGGGCTTGACCATGTGCCGCTCGCCGTAGAACGGTATGTCTTCCTGCAGATCGTCAACGAACTGGGGGACCTCCGGGCGCGGGCCGACAAAGCTCATATGGCCCATCAGGACGCACCAGGTTTGTGGCAATTCATCGATCCTGACCTTGCGGATGAAACGCCCGATGCGGGTGATGCGCGGGTCGTTCTCGCTGGCCCACTTGGCGCCATCCTTCTCGGCATCGGTGCGCATGCTGCGCAGCTTCACAAGGTGGAAGGTCTCGCCGTAAAGTCCCACACGCTCCTGGCGAAAGAAAGCCGGGCCCTTGCTGTCCATCTTCACGATCAGCGCGAACAGCGCGATGACGGGGAAGGTAAGCAGCAGGAGGACGAGGCTTGCGATGATATCGAAGACGCGCTTCATCGCGCTCGACAGCATCCGCCCGCTGGAAAAACCGTCGGAGAAGATCAGCCAGCTGGGATTGACCGTATCAAGGTCGACGCGGCCCGTCTCGCGCTCGAGGAAGCTGGAGAAATCGTTAACATGCACGCCTTTGGTCTTGATCCGCAGCAGATCCTTGAGGGGCAGCGAATTGCGCCGTTCCTGAAGGGCGAGAACGACTTCGCTCACCCCCAGATTCTCGACCAACCGGCCAAGATCGTGAATTGCCTCGCGCGGGATCGCCTCTTCGACCACGCGTTCGGGTTCGCTCATGGCGATATAGGACACGATGGCAAAGCCGCTTTCGGGCCGATCGCCAAGCTCGCGCAGGCGCTGCGCCCGGTCACCCGCCCCCAGCACGAGAACACGGCGGCGGAAGGATGAGGAGCCGAGAAAGCTGTTAAGGAGCAGCCGGTCGAGCACCAGCACCAGCACCGAAAAGCCCATCGCATAGAGCAGGGTCGAGCGCCAGAAAGTCTGCCCGGGAACTATGAAGTCGATGACGACCAGAGCGATGATGCCAAGGCTGATCGCAACCAGCAGCCGTGCGCCGGCAAAGCGCAGGGATCGCAGCGCCAGCGGCCCGTAAACCCCGACTGAGATCATGGCGAGCCAGACAATCATGGCCGATCCCACGAGCGGCAGCCAGCGATTGCGCATCGGGCCAGGGTCTATCGCGATCTGGCTGGCGCGCAATTGCCAGGCCATTTCGCCCGCCGCCACCAGCAAGGCAAGATCGAGCAGGCCGAGAAGCAGCACGGCATGCGGGATATAATGCTTGAAGAGGCGGATCATGGGCTGGCTGCGGCGCTCACGGAAATTGCATTGCGCTGCCCCTTTTACGAGCCAGTGTTTAAGTGTCGGTAAACTTTACAAACGCAGCGCAAGGCCGTTCTTTTTGTTGGCAAAATAGGGTTAAGTCCACCTTGCGCGCATCCTACCTTTCAGGTGGTCCGCTCAGATTTTGCGTTCAGGCAACCTCGCCGCGGCTCAGACGGGCACTGGCGGGCATCAGGCAATCGGTGCGCCCGCATTTGGGACACGGCGTGCCCAGCGGGGTGGCATCGGCCAGGTCGAGCGAGACGCCCCTTGCCTGCGCCAGATCGCCGGCGAAACGCGCCTCAACCCCCAGAACGATGGCCTTGCGCGCCGAACAGGCGACGCCATCAACCTCGACGGTGCGGGCAATCGTGAACCAGTGGCGCGGCGCGGCTTCGCCCTCGCCGAACGTCACCGCCTGGGTGAGCATCGAGCCACGGCTCTCGAACGCGGCATAGGGCACCCAGGCTGGCCAGCGCGCGCCTTCGATCGGATGGATCGCGCCGCTCGCCCCGGCGGTGAAAGCCACCATGCGCCCCGTGCGGCCAAAGCGTGCGCTAAAGAAGGGCAGCCCCCTCTCGCCAACCCGCTGAAGCGTGGTCAGCCGCTGCGCCACCTGATCGAAGCTCGAGGCAAAGCGGCGCTGGAGTACGGCGAGGTCGTAGCCGGTCTGCTCGCAGGCGCGCAGGAAGCGGCGATAAGGCATCTGGATCGCGCCTGCGCAATAATCCGTGACATGCTCGCGAAAGAGATCGCGCGCCTCAGCGCTTGAGAGCCCCGCCCCCTCAACCTGCTGGTTGATCGCATCGCGCAGTTCAAGGCTTGCCACCTGCCGCGCGATCTGGAACCGCCGTGCCGCGCCCGGCAGCATTTCGGACAGTTGCAATTGCCGGTTGTGCAGGTCAAGCCGGTGGACAATGCCGGGCATCACCTCGGCAGGCAGGATGCGCACCTGCAACTGGTGGAGTTCCCGCAACCGCTCGCTGAGAGCAGCGTTGGTGTCAGAGCGCGAAAGGCGCAGTTCGTCGGCAAGATCCTCGCAAGCGTGGTCGAGATCGGCGAAGTGGTTCTGCCATCGCTCCACCACTCGCCGCACGTCGCCGACCGGGTCTTCCTCGCGCGGCATATGGGCACCCGAATTGTCGTAAAGGCGGGCAAAGGCGGCCGCCGCCTGCGGGGCAACCGCGAGAAATTCCTGGACCTCCTCGCGATCGATGCCGAGATCAGCAAAGCGCTTGTCCGCCATGCGGCGCACCAGGCCGTCGACCCCGCCGATAGCCTCGTCCTCACGCAGCGAACTGGGATCGAAATCGAAGCGCTCGATCACCTGCACCAGGACGCGCGCCGACAGGGGGCGCTGGTTGCGCTCGATGAGATTGAGGTAGCTGGGCGAAATGCCCAGTGAGGCGGCCATTGCGGCCTGTGTCAGGCCCTCGCGCTTTCGCAGGCGGCGCAGCGAAGGTCCGGCAAGGAGTGCGTTTTCGGACATGGCCAGAGCCTGTAAATATCTTTACACCATTACACAATCAGTTTTCCGATATTGGCGCATACAGACACGAAAGTATGACAATTTTCCTGTTATGACGCGCTGCAATACGCCAGTCGCAGCGCATCACCTCCCCTTGGACGACAGGAGATTACATGACGTACAGCGAAACCATCAAAGAGACGCGCAGCCTCGTCGAGGCAAACGGCGCAAGCTGGGCCGCGATCGATCCCGAAGCCACTGCGCGCATGAAGCTGCAGAACCGCTTCAACACCGGGCTCGACATCGCGAAGTACACCGCCAAGATCATGCGCGCCGACATGGACGCTTACGATGCAAACCCCGCCGACTACACGCAGTCGCTGGGCTGCTGGCACGGCTTTATCGGCCAGCAGAAGATGATCTCGATCAAGAAGCACTTCGGCTCGACCAAGAAGCGTTACCTTTACCTCTCGGGATGGATGGTCGCCGCGCTGCGCAGCGAATTCGGTCCGCTGCCCGACCAGTCGATGCACGAGAAGACCTCGGTCCCTGCGCTGATCGAGGAGCTCTACACCTTCCTCAAGCAGGCCGACGCCCGCGAGCTGGGCATGCTGTTCCGCGATCTCGACGCCGCGCGCGAGGCGGGCGACGAGGTCAAGGCCCGCGAGATCCAGAACAAGGTCGACAATTACGAGACCCACGTCGTGCCGATCATCGCCGATATCGATGCAGGCTTCGGCAATGCCGAGGCGACGTACCTGCTTGCCAAGAAGATGATCGAGGCGGGTGCCTGCGCGCTCCAGATCGAGAACCAGGTCTCGGACGAAAAGCAGTGCGGTCACCAGGACGGCAAGGTAACCGTTCCGCACGAGGACTTCATCGCCAAGATCCGTGCCTGCCGCCACGCCTTCCTCGAACTGGGCGTCGATGACGGGATCATCGTCGCGCGCACCGATTCGCTGGGTGCCGGCCTCACCAAGCAGATCGCCTTCTCGAAGGAACCGGGCGACCTTGGCGACCAGTACAACAGCTTCATCGATGCCGACCCGGTCGACATGTCGAGCATCCAGAACGGAAAGGTCTATATCAGCCGCGACGGCCAGCTGCTCGAACCCAAGCGCCTGCCTTCGAACCTCTACCAGTTCCGCCCCGGAACCGGGGTCGATCGCGTCGTGCTTGATTGCATCACCTCGCTGCAGAACGGCGCGGACCTGCTCTGGATCGAGACCGAGAAGCCGCATGTCGAACAGATCGCCAGCATGGTCGACAAGATCCGCGAGACCGTTCCCGACGCGAAGCTCGTCTACAACAACTCGCCCTCGTTCAACTGGACGCTGAACTTCCGCCAGCAGGTGTTCGATGCATGGGAGGAAACGGGCAAGGACGTCTCGGCCTATGACCGGGCGAAGCTGATGAGCGTCGATTACGACGGCACCGAACTTGCAGTCGAGGCCGATGCGAAGATCCGCAGCTTCCAGTCCGATGCGGCCAAGCGGGCGGGCATCTTCCACCACCTCATCACCCTGCCGACCTACCACACCGCCGCGCTTTCCACCGACAATCTCGCGCGCGAATATTTCGGCGACGAGGCGATGCTCGGCTACGTCAAGAACGTGCAGCGCAAGGAAATCCGCGAAGGGATCGCCTGCGTGAAGCACCAGAACATGGCCGGCAGCGATATCGGCGATGATCACAAGGAGTACTTCGCCGGTGAAGCCGCGCTCAAGGCGGGCGGCAAGGACAACACGATGAACCAGTTCGCCGCCGCGTAACCCTTC
>JAZBNR010000055.1:0-30109 GCA_036350735.1 Erythrobacter sp. | reverse complement strand
TGAGGCCCCAGGTCTCGGTCTTGGTGACCTTGCCTTCGTTCGCTTCGACGATTTCGGTCGCCGTGGCCGCCAGCGCGTCAACCTGGGCCTGCGAGAGGTCCTGACGCGCGAGGAAGACATGCTCGTAAAGAGCCATTCTTCGCGTTCCTTTTACTGCTGCCGATCGCTGGCTGATCCGCTCGCCCTGATGGCGGGTGCGGGGGCCCCTCCGGCTTTCTTCCAAACACCGCCTGCGGGTCAGGCGGATGCGCGCACATAGCGGGTTTGGCGGGCAATGCAAGTCTTGCGCTGCGGGAACGCAAGCGGCAGGCGCAGATTGCACGCTTCAGTGTTGCCCCAAAAGTGTAGCCCCCAGAAATATTGCCTTAGACCTTTTATGCGGAGTTCACCCAATGCCCTCTGGTCTCGTCGCGCTCCTTGACGATGTCGCCCTCATCGCCCGCGCGGCCTCGGCCTCGGTGGACGACATCGCTGCGGCTGCGGGCAGGGCGGGCTCCAAGACCGCGGGCGTGGTGATCGACGATGCCGCGGTCACGCCGAGCTACGTTACCGGGCTCTCCCCTGCGCGCGAATTGCCGATCATCTGGGCGATCACGAAGGGCAGCCTGTTCAACAAGCTGGTGATCCTCCTGCCGGGCGCGATCCTGCTGTCGGAATTCCTGCCCGGCCTCATCATCTGGATCCTCATGCTGGGCGGCGCTTTCCTGTGCTACGAAGGCGCGGAGAAGGTGATGGAGAAGCTCGGCGGAGCCAAGCACGGCGAAACGGTCGAGGACGAGATCAAGGATCCCGCGAAGTTCGAGAAGCAGCGCGTGGCGGGCGCTGTGCGCACCGATCTGATCCTCTCGGCCGAAATCATGGCGATCGTCCTCAACGAACTCGATCTCGACATCTGGTGGGAGCGGGGGCTGGCGCTCGCTCTGGTGGGCGTGGCAGTGACGATCGTGGTTTATGGCGCGGTCGCGATCATCGTGAAGCTCGACGATATCGGGCTCGCGATGGCCAAGAGCGAGAGCTCTGCCAAGCGCAGCTTCGGCGAGGGGCTGGTCGCTTTCGTGCCGCATTTGCTCACCGCGCTCTCGCTGATCGGGACGGTGGCGATGCTGTGGGTGGGTGGCGGCATCATCGTTCACGGCACGCACGAGGTCGGGCTCGATGTGCTCTACGACATCGCGCACGGCGCCGAATATGCGGTTGCGGGCGCGGCGGGGGCGCTGGGCGGGGTGGCAGGCTGGATCACCTATGCCGCGATCAGCGCGGTGATCGGTCTGGTGCTGGGCGCGATCATCGCCTTCGTGCTGCACAAGGTGATCGGCTTCGAGGGCGCGCATTGATCGCGGCGGCGGGGATGGAAGCGGGGGGGAAGCGCGCTCCCACGCTCCACACCTGCGCGGGCTCTCGCGGGCTGCGCTGCACCTGGGCGGCGGCGGAAGCGGGCGTGGCGCTCGACCTGAGGCTCCTGCCGTTCCCCCCGCGCCGCCTCGCGCCCGAATATCTCGCGCTTAATCCGCTCGGCACGGTGCCGCTGCTGGTCCACGGCGCAACGCGCATGACCGAGAGCTGCGCAATCGCGCATTATCTCGCTGTGCTGGGGGAGGCGCAGAGCCTTGTGGTGCAGCCCGGCGAGCCCGATTACGGCGAATATCTCGATTACACCTATCATGCCGATGCAACGCTGACCTTCCCGCAGACGGTCTACATGCGGTTCGCCCTGTTCGAAAAGGAGCGCGGCCTTGCCGAAGCGGGCGAGGCCTATGCGCGCTGGTTCGAGAAGCGCCTCGTCAAGATCGAGCAGCGGCTCGAGGATCGCGACTATCTGTGCGCCGGGCGCTTCACCGTGGCGGACATCTGCATCGGCTATGCGCTGATCCTTGCCGGCAAGGTCGGGCTGGATGCGGCGCTGACCCCCGGCCTCAGGGTCTATCGCGCTCGCCTTACCGCGCGCGAGGCATACCGGCGGGCCGAGGCGAGCGAGCGGGCGGAGGTTGCCGCCTAGCTTTCGCGCTGCGCGAGATCGAGCCCGCAGCGCGTGCATACCCGGTTCGGCCACAGCACCACCACCACCCCGCGGAAGAACACGTTCTTGCCGCAGCGCGGGCAGTTGAAGCGCAGCATCGGGCGGTTGGCGAGGACAAGGCCGACGATCGCAGCGGCGAAGGCGAGCGTCGAGTGGCCGAAGAGCCGATCGACCGCGCCGACGAACAGGATCGCCGCCGCGAGGCTCGCGAGCATCCGCCAGGCATGTCGCCGTGCCGCTTCGTAAAGCGTCATCCCAGCCGCGCGAAGATCGACTTCGCGAATTCGGTCAGCGTGTCGTCGCGCGCGCCCATGACGACGATCCGGTCGCCGGGGCGGGCAAGCTCGATGATCCGGGCGCCGCAATCCTCTCTGGCCGGGATGTGCTCGGCCGTGCCGCCGCCATTGCGGATCAGCGCGACGATCCGCTCCGAGCCCTCGCTGCGATCGACCGTGCCACCGAAATAAACCGGATCGCACAGGATCGTCACATCCTCCTCGCCCAGCTCGCGCGCAAATGTCCGGGCGAGTTCGTCGCCCATCTGGCGTAAAGGTCCGTAGCCGTGCGGCTGGAAGAACGCGATCACGCGGCCCGGCGTCGCCTTGAGGGTGCGCAAGGTGGCGGCGCACTTTTCGGGATTGTGGCCGAAATCGTCGATCACGGTGATGGCCTTGGCCGTGGTGCCGATCACGTCGAACCGGCGCGCGAGCCCGGCAAAGCTCCTCAGCGAATAGGCCGCTGCGCTCACGTCGATCCCCGCCGCGCTCACCGCCGCGATCGCCGCAAGCGCGTTGGCGAGATTGTGCCGGCCGGGCATCGGCAGGATCAGCGGGGTGACTTCGCGCTTGCGGTTGTCGAGCAGTGCCGCGCGGATGCCGAAGGGCGCCTCATCGATCGATTCGGGCTCTACGGTGATGTCGGCACTCTGGTTGCGCACCGCAAAGGTTACCGCCTGCTTCGCCCGCTTGGCCAGGTGTCCCGCCTCCTCGCTGTCGAGATTGATCACCGCGCAGCCGCCTTGCGCGACATAATCGCCGAACAGCGCGCGCAGCTCCTCGATGCTCTTGTGATCGAGGCTGACATTGAGGAGCACGGCGATCGTGGGCCGGTAAAGCGCGATCGAACCGTCGCTCTCGTCGACCTCGCTCACGAACAGGTCCGCGCGCCCGATGCGGGCGCTGGCGAAGGGATTGGCAGCCTCGGCGAAGTTCTTCATCACCGCGCCGTTCATCACGGTGGGATCATAGCCGCGATCGGCGAGGATCCAGGCGATCATGCCGGTGACGGTCGATTTGCCCGAGGTGCCGCCGACCGCGATCGAATAGCCGGCCTGATTGAACAGCGCGCTCAGGAGCTCGGCGCGGCTCATCCGGTCCGCGCCAAGCTGCTTTGCACGGATCACCTCGGGGATCGTATCCTCGACTGCGGCGGAGGCGACGAGGATCTGCTGCGGAGATTGCATCCCGCTGCCGTCCTGAGGGAACAGCGCGAAGCCGTTCCCCTCGAGCCAGGCGAACTTCTCGGGCGTGCGCCCCTGGTCGCGGCTGCGATCCGAGCCCGCGACCTCGTGGCCCAGCCCGTGGACGATCTGCGCCAAGGGCAGCATGCCCGATCCGCCGATCCCGCAAAAGAAGAAAGGCCGACCTTGGAGGTCGACCGCGTTATCCCCGTCTCTCATGGTTAAAACGGTTATTGGCTTGCGCGAAGACTGACAAGCGACTTAGGCCGTGGGCATGACGACAATCGCGATTTGTGCCCCGGCCTCCCCGATCAGCCGCGATTCCGCCGCCGCGCTTCAAGCGCTGGTCGCGGCCGAATTCCCGATGCACCGGGTGCATTTCCACGAGCAGTGCTTCATGCGCGCCGGCCATTTCGCGGGCGATGACCTGACGCGCCTCACCGCCTTTCTCGAATGCGCCAACGATCCCGCCTTTGACGCGGTGTGGTTCGCGCGCGGGGGCTATGGTTCCAATCGTATCGCCGAGGCTGCGATCGTGCGCCTCACCCAAGAGGCGCGCGCCAAGACCTATGTCGGCTTCTCCGATTGCGGTTATCTCCTCGCCGCGCTTTACCGCGCAGGGATCGGCCAGTGCGCGCACGGCTCGATGCCCGCCAATGCGCGCTCGGAGGAAGGCCGCGAGGCGGTGCGGCGGGTGCTGAGGTGGTTCGCGGGCGACAATTCGGGATTGGAGCCGAGCCTCGATGGCAAGAAGCCGGTCGTCGCCTTCAACCTGATCACGCTCGCCATGCTTGCGCCCACGCCGCTGATGCCGGACCTTTCCGATCACATCCTGATGGTCGAGGAGGTGAGCGAGCATCTCTATGCGATCGATCGCATCTTCTTCTCGCTCTACGGCAGCCTGCCGCGCCTCGCCGGGCTCAAGCTGGGCGAAGTGACCGAGGTGCCCGAGAACTATGTCGAGTTCGGCACGGAGATCGAAGACATCGCCCGCTACTGGTGCGCGCGCGCCGGCATCCCCTATCTCGGCCGTGCCCGGATCGGCCACACCGCTGCCAACAGGGTTGTGCCGTTCGGGGTTGCTAGTCCGTTTGCCGGTGCCTAGGCGCGTTTGTCGTTTGGGTGGCCTGGCCGGAGCGTGCCCTCGCTGAGGAGCGGGCCGGCCGGGAGAGACGGAGACAATAATGCGCGCGTTCGTTTTCCCGGGTCAGGGAAGCCAGAAGGTCGGGATGGGAGTTGAGCTTGCCGCGGATAGCGCGGTCGCTCGCGAGGTGTTCGAGGAGGTCGATGAGGCGCTCGGCCAGAAGCTGTTCGCGATCATGCGCGAGGGGCCGGAGGACGAGCTCACGCTGACCGAGAACGCCCAGCCCGCGATCATGGCGAACGCCATTGCCACCTTGCGGGTGCTCGGGCGCGAGTTCGGCGTCGCGCTGACCGACACCGCAAGCGCGGTCGCGGGGCATTCGCTCGGCGAATACACCGCCCTGTGCGCGGTCGGTTCGTTCGATCTGGCGACCACGGCGCGGCTCCTGAAGCTGCGCGGGCAGGCGATGCAGACTGCCGTTCCCAAGGGCGAGGGCGCGATGGCCGCGCTGCTCGGAGCCGATATCGAGAAGGCCAAGGCGCTCGCCAGGGCCGCCGCGCAAGGGCAGGTGTGCGAGATCGCCAACGACAACGATCCGGGCCAGGTCGTGCTCTCGGGCCACCGGGGCGCGATCGAGCGCGCGGTGGCGCTGGTCAAGGAGCACGACATCAAGCGCGGCATGCTGCTGCCCGTCTCCGCCCCGTTCCATTGCTCGCTGATGCAGCCCGCAGCCGAGCGCATGGCCGAGGCGCTCGAGGCAAACCCGCCCGCTGATCCCGCGCTGCCGCTCTACGCCAACGTCACCGCCGGGCGCGTGACGAGCGGCGAGGAGGCGGGCGCGCTGCTGGTCGAGCAGGTCACGGGCCGGGTTCGCTGGCGCGAGAGCGTGCTGGCGATGCGCGAGGACGGTATCGAGCATTTCGTCGAACTGGGCGGGCGCGTGCTCACCCCGATGATCGGGCGGATCGACAAGGAGGCGAGCGTCGCCAGCCTGATCGGCATGAGCGAACTCGAGGGGTTTGCGCAAAGCCTGTAAAAGGCAGCAAGGAGGGAAGAGAATGTTCTCACTCGAAGGGATGAACGCGCTGGTGACGGGCGCTGCCGGCGGGATCGGCTCGGCGATCGCGGTAGCGCTGGCGAAGCAGGGCGCGCGGCTCGCGCTGTCGGGCTCGAACGCCGCCAAGCTGCGCAGTTTCCGCGAGCAGCTGCACGAGGATTACGGCGGCGAGCATGTCGAGATCACCTGCGATCTTGCCAACCCCACGCAGGTCGAAGAGCTGATCCCGGCGACGCTCGACACGCTGGGCGGCATCGACATTCTGGTGAACAATGCCGGGATCACCCGCGACAACCTCGCGATGCGGATGAAGGACGAGGAATGGAGCCAGGTCATCGCGATCAATCTGGAAGCCGCGATGCGCCTGATGCGCGCGAGCGCGCGGCCGATGATGAAGGCGCGCTTTGGCCGCATCATCAACATCACCAGTGTCGTCGGCCACACCGGCAATCCCGGGCAGATGAACTATTGCGCCGCCAAGGCCGGGCTCACCGGCATGACCAAGAGCTTCGCGATCGAGGTCGCGAGCCGCGGGATCACCGCCAATTGCATCGCGCCCGGCTTCATCCGCACCGCGATGACCGCCGCGCTCGATGACAAGCAGGCGAGCGCGATCAACGCGCGCATCCCGATGGGCCGGATGGGCGAGGGCGAGGATATCGGCGCTGCCGCCGTGTTCCTCGCGAGCCGTCAGGCGGGCTACATCACCGGCGAAACCCTTCACGTGAACGGCGGGATGGCAATGCTCGGCTGATGAGCGATAGGGGCCGCCCCGCGGGGCAAAGCTGTGGACAGCAAGCCCGGCGCTGGCGCTTATCCCCAAGTCAGGGGCGCGCGCACCAACAGCAAACTTGCCCGCAAGCGCCGCCGCGCTAAGGTTTCGACGCTATCAAGGGTGTTTGCAGGGGCGATTCCACGTGATGTGAGAGGGTGCCCGATCCTGCGGGCCCCCGTAGATGAAGGTAAGGTTTGAGCGATGAAGGCCACCATCGAACGTGCGACACTGCGTCGCTGTCTCTCTCACGTGCAATCCGTGGTCGAGCGCCGCAACACCATTCCGATCCTCTCCAACGTGCTGATCGATGCGCATGGCGATGGCAGCGTGAAGGTGATGGCGACCGATCTCGATCTCCAGGTGATCGAGAACGTCACCGCGAGCCGCGTCGAGACGCCGGGCGCGATCACGGTCTCGGCGCACCTGTTCGGCGGGATCATCGCCAAGCTGCCGGAGGGCTGCCAGGTGGATCTCATCGCGGCCGATAACCGGCTCGAGATCCGCGCCGGCCGCTCCACCTTCAAGCTGCCCACGCTGCCGCGCGACGATTTTCCCGAGATCGTCGAGGGCGATCTGCCAACCTCGTTCGAGATCCCCGCGCGCCTGCTCGCCGAGCTGATCGACCGCACCCGCTTTGCGATTTCGACCGAGGAAACACGCTATTACCTGAACGGCATCTTCCTCCACGTGACCGACGAGCAAGAGCCCGTGCTCAAGGCGGCCGCTACCGATGGCCACCGCCTTGCGCGCTTCACCCTGCCGCGCCCCGACGGCGCTGAGGGAATGCCGGACGTGATCGTGCCGCGAAAGGCAGTGGGCGAACTGCGGAAGCTGCTCGAGGAGACGATGGACGGCAACGTGCTGGTCGATCTTTCCGCCAGCAAGGTGCGCTTCACGCTGCCGGGCGAAGGCGGGCTGGTGCTGACCTCCAAGCTGATCGACGGGACCTTCCCCGATTACAGCCGCGTCATCCCGACCGGCAACGACAAGCTGCTGCGGGTCGATCCCAAGCTGTTCTTCGACGGCGTCGACCGTGTCGCGACCATCGCGACCGAGAAGACCCGCGCCGTCAAGATGGGGCTCGAGGCCGACAAGGTGACGCTGTCCGTGACTTCGCCCGATAACGGCAACGCCGCCGAGGAGCTCGAGGCCGAATACAGCTCGGAAAACTTCGAGATCGGCTTCAACGCCAATTACCTCAAGGACATCCTCGGCCAGATTGACGCCGACACGGTCGAACTGCACCTCGCCGATGCCGGCGCGCCGACGCTGATCCGCCAGAGCGAGGATAGCCCGGCGCTCTACGTGCTGATGCCGATGCGGGTGTAGCGCCGCTGCGGCGGGGAGGGGAAAACACGATGACACTGGCGCAGGTCCACGTCAGCAAGGACGATTTGAAAGATGCTTCGCTGGCTAAAGCCGAGCCGGTCGAACTCGCGCCGGGCGCGGTGCGCCTCGCGGTCGAGAGCTTCTCGGTCACGGCGAACAACATCACCTATGCCGTGGTCGGCGACGGGTTCGGCTACTGGAACTTCTTTCCGCCCGCAGGCGAGGACACCGAGGGCTACGGCATCGTTCCGTTGTGGGGCCATGCGCGCGTTGTCGCCTCGAATTGCGAGGGCATCGCGGTGGGCGAGCGGGTTTACGGCTATCTCCCGATGGCGAGCGGGCTCGATGTCGTGCCGGGCAAAATCCATGCGGGCGGCTTCACCGACATGGCCGAGCATCGCCAGAAAATGAGCCCGATCTACAACGCCTACACGCGACTCGACGCCGATCCCGAGCACGATCCTGCGCGCGAGGCCGAGCGGATGATCTACGGCCCGCTGTTCAAGACCGGGTTCATCATCGAGTATTTCATGCGCGGGCAAAACTTCTTCGGGGCGGAGCAGATCGTGCTCACCAGCGCCTCCTCCAAGACCGCGATGGGGCTGGCGAGCGTCGCCCGCGCCAATTCGCCGGGGGTGAGGCGGATCGGGCTGACCTCGCCGGGCAATGTCGATTTCGTGCGCGGCACCGGGCTCTACGACGATGTGGTCCCCTATGACGACCTCGCCTCGATTGCCAAGAAGCCCACGGTGAGCGTTGATTTTGCCGGCAATGCCAAGCTACTCGCAGGGCTCCACCGGCATTTCGACGAGGCGCTGAAATATTCCTGCCTCGTGGGTGCAACTCACATCGAGGAGCGCGGGGGCGGCTTTGGCCGCGCTAGCGAACTGCCCGGCCCGAGGCCCGTCCTGTTCTTCGCGCCCGACCATTTCGTCGCTTTCTTCAAGGAGCACGGCCCCGTCGAGGGCGGGAAGATGGCGGCAGCCGCGTGGCGCGGCTTTCTCGAGAGCGTTGAAGGCGCGGTCGAGATCGTGCGGCTCACAGGGCTTGAAGCCGCGCGCGAGACCTATCTCGCGATGATCGGCGGCACGGTCGATCCGGCAAAGGGAATCGTGATCGAACCCTGAATGGGCGTGCCGGGTTCAGGACGCGTTCAGCCCGCTTCCACGAGCCTTGCACGCATGCGCAGCACCCGACCGATCCGATCCGTGCTCGGCGCCTCGGCTCTCGCCGCCGCCGCACTCCTCCCCGCAGCCCTTTCGGCTCAGGCCATCGTGCGCTCTTCGGCCCTTCCAGCCTATCACCTCGTGCAGGTGTCGGTCCCGGCCGGGACGGTGGACGCCGACGAGTTCCGCGCGCGCACCGAGGCGATCCGCTCCTGCAACGAGGCTGGCGAACTTGCCCGGCGACTGGATGGCGAATTCCGGCGCAATCGTCGGGTATTGGCCGGGGAGTTGCCGCGCCTCGTGCAGGATGCGCTGAAAGAGCTCCCTGTTGGCCAGGCGACGCAGGTCTTCGGGGATGGCGGGGTGATGCGCGTGCTGGTGATCTGCAACCGTCTCTAGGTGGTTTCGTCGATCACTCCGCCGCTTCCATCGCCTCCTCGCCGAGCTGCGCCCGTTGTGGCCCGCGGATGAGGCCGCCTGGTGTCGCGCCGGTCCAGCGGCCCTCCTCGAAAGTCACCTCGCCGCTTTTGATCGTGCAGACATAGCCATCAGCCCTCTGCAACAGCCTTTTGCCGCCTGCGGGCAGATCGAAGGCGAGCCATGGCTTGCCAAGCTTGAGCGTGTCCATGTCGATCACGTTGAGATCGGCGATATGCCCCGGCGCGATCAGTCCGCGATCCTCAAGGCCATAGAGCAGCGCGGTATCGCGGCACTGGCGCTTGATCGCCTGCTCGAGGCTGATCCGCTCGCCCCGCCTGCGGCTCTTGACCCAATGCTCGAGCATGAAGGTGGGCGAGGCGGCATCGCAGATCGTGCCGCAATGCGCGCCGCCATCGGAGAGCGAATTGACCGTATCCTCGGCGTGCTGGAGTGGATGGAGGAAATCGAGATTGCCGTCAGCGTAATTGAGGATCGGCAAGTAGATGAAGCCGCGGCCATCTTCGCGGCAGAGGAGGTCATAGGCGTATTCCTGCGCATCGATTCCGGCGGCGCGGGCGCGCGCGTTGATGCTCGCCTCGGGACCGGGCTCGTAATCGAAATCGGGATCCATCTCGTATTGGAGTGCCCAGCCTTGGGTGATGACCATGACGACGCCGATGATGTCCATCGGCGCTTCGGAATAGTCGTTCGCCTCGGCCAGCAGCTGCGCCTTGAAGGCCGGATCGAGCAGCTTTGCTTTCTGCTCCTCCCAGGGGAGCTCCTTGATCGCCTGCCACGAGGGGCGGAAGGCGAATGGGTTGACGGTCCCCTGCCAGGCCATGATGATCCCGTTGCCGCGCAGAGCGATCTGGGCGACGATGTTTGCGCCGTTGTCGTTCTCGGCGCGCATCATCGCGATCTGCTCCTCGAGCGGCATTTCCTTGGCGATCGATTGCAGCGCGGCGAAGGTGACCGGGATCTTCGCCTCGCGGCTCAATTTGCCCATCCAGGCAAACTCGTTCCACTCGCGCATGAGATCGCTCGCCATCTCGAACACAGCATGGCCGCCCGCATCGCGCGCGCGGCCCATCGCCTTGCCGATCGCGACCAGCTCTTGCGGAGTGGCGGTGGTGCCGGGGACGAGTTCGCCGTCGACCGATTTGTGGAGCACGGTGCGCGAGGTCGAAAAGCCCAATGCGCCTGCGCGCACGCCTTCCTCGACGATGTCGCACATTTCAGCAATGTCTTCCTCGGTGGGCACGGCGCCCGGCTGCTCGCGCTCGCCCAGCACATAGGCGCGCACCGCGCCGTGGGGCACATGGGTGCCGACATCGACGGTGCGCGGCAGCTTTTCCAAAGCGTCGAGATATTCGGGGAAGGTTTCCCAATCCCAGGTGATCCCTTCGGCAAGCGCGGTGCCGGGAATATCCTCGACGCCTTCCATCAGGCTGATCAGCCATTCGTGGCGGTCAGGCTTGGCGGGGGCGAAGCCGACGCCGCAATTGCCCATGATGACGGTGGTGACGCCGTGCCAGCTCGAGGGGGCCATTTCCTGGTCCCAGGTCGCCTGGCCGTCATAATGGGTGTGGATGTCGACGAAGCCGGGAGCGACCACCTTGCCGGCCGCATCAATCTCGCGCGCGGCCTCGCCATGGACCGTGCCGACGGCGGCGATCAGGCCGCCCCGAACCGCGACATCGCCGATGAAGCCGGGCGCGCCGCTGCCATCGACGATCGTTCCGCCGCGGATGATGAGATCATACTGCGCCATTTTTCCTCTCCCTTTTGCGCCAGAATGTCGCAAAGGCGTGGTCGAGTCCAGAGTGCCGCCAGCACCCCCTGCAAGGCGGCTGATCGTGAAAGGTTGTTCCGATGTTCGCTCGTCCCGCCCTCGCTTCCATGACCGCCGCGCTGGTGTGCCTGGCCATGCCCGCCCACGCGCAAAAGCCGGGTGGCGCCTTCAGGCTTGATCCCGCGGGCGATCTTTCCGCGATGCTCGATTGTCACGAGGCGGCGGGCCAGACGCTGATCAGCGCGCATCGCGGCGGGCCTTCACCGGGTCTGCCTGAGAACGCGATCCCGACGATGGATGCGGTGCTCACCGCAATTCCGGCGATCATGGAGGTGGACGTGGCGCAGAGCCGCGACGGGGTGCATTTCCTGCTGCACGACGACCGGCTCGATCGCACCACCACCGGCACCGGCCTGGCGGCGGCGCAGGACTGGGCGGCGATCCGCGCGCTCAAGCTTCGCGACTCTGCCGGCTGGGTGACGCCCTACACGGTGCCGACCCTCGAGGAGGCGCTGCGCTGGGCCAAGGACAAGACCGTGCTCCAGCTCGATTTCAAGCGCTCGGCGAGCTTCGAGGAGGTGATCGCGCTGGTGCGCGCAGAGGGCATGGCGCACAGCGTGGTGCTGATCGCCTACACCGCAGCGCAAGCGAAGGCGTTGCACGCGCTCGCGCCTGAGATGCTGATCTCCTATTCGATCGACGCGCCGGGCGATCTTGCCGCAATCGTTGCGCAAGGCGTGCCCGCGGATCGCATCCTCGCTTTCACCGGCACACAGATCGTGCGCCCCGATCTCTACGCCCAGCTCGAGCAAGCCGATGTCGAGGTGATTTTCGGCACGCTGGGCCGGCCCGACCGCTCGCTGGACGGGATCTTCGCGCGCTTCGGGACCGATGAGCGTTATGCCGAGCTTGGCGAGGGCGGGGTCGACATCATCGGCACCGATCGCCCGCGCGAGGCGGCGGCGGCGCTGGCTGCGGCGGATCGCCTGCCCGAGGTGGGGCAGTGCGGGATCAGCCGGGCACCTTAGACCCTGAGGCCAAATCGCCGCTCAGAGTCGGTTTGCGACTCCTTTTGCGGCCTTCCAGCCCAGAACGAACAGGATGATGCTGAGGATCACCGCGATCACGAAGATGATCAGCGCCACGTCGGCAAGCGCCCCGGCGATCCCCCCGAAGCCGAGAATCGCCGCGATAAGCGCGATGATCGCAAGAGTGATGGCCCATCCATACATAGTCGTCTCCCGTTGTTCCTATGCATGAATAACCATCGCCTGCCCCGACCGTTTCCCCCGCCGGGATGAGTGGAACCCTGCACGGGGCGAACCGGACGGCGATCGTCAGGCGCAATTAAAGGGCCGATGGGGCGACCCGTCGCCGGGCCGTAATGTAGGAGAGCGTCTAGCGTCCCCGCGACAGGCTATGCCGCCGCCGCGCGCACCCGGTCCGCCTCGCGCGCCGTCTCGGACGCGTCGAGGAAGTCGCGGATCGCGGCGATGCTCTCGTCCGAGTGCGTCAGCAGGAACAGGTGTCCGCCGCCCTCGATCATCATCAGCCGCGAATTGGGGATGAAGGCCTTGAGGATCTCGCCGTTGACGGGCCGCACGATCTGGTCGTCCGCGCCCATCATGATGAGCGTCTCCTTCTTGAGGAAGGGCAGCGCGGGAAGGCTCGTCCAGCCCATCATGCAGAGCAATTGATACAGATAGCCGCGCGGGGAGGGGGGCTTCAGGCGCCCGATATGGCTGTCCTTCTGGTGCGCGGCGCCATCGGCATCGGCCCCGCCATAGAGCGTGGCGAAATGCTCGTTCATGAACTCGGGGTCGATATAGCGGCGCGGATTGGCCATCTTGGTGAAGGCTGCGGCCTTGCCCGGCACCATCAGCATGCCCGGCGTGGTCGCGATCAGCACCAGCCGGCGGGTGCGCGCGGGGTGTTGCAGCGCGAAGTGCTGCGCCATCGCGCCGCCCCATGAGACGCCCATCACGTCGACTTCGCCGAGCCCGTGCCGCCCGAGCAGTTCGGCCGCAATCCAGCTCATGATGAAGGGGTTGTAAGGAAGGATCGGATCGGGCGATTCGCCCGTGCCCGGCATGTCGAACATGATGAAGCCGCGCTCGGGCATGGCGGCGGCGAGCGGGGCGACCGCCTCGATGTTCGCGCCGATGCCGTTGAAGAACAGGATCGGGGGATGCTGGCCCCCTTCAGCGGGCAGCTTGTCGAGCCGCCAGGCAGCAGTCCGTAGCGTCCGGCCGCCCACCTCTTCCATGGTGATCACGGCATCCTTCATCACGTCTGACACTGTCTCAAGTCCTCTTGTCGCATCGCCTTGGCGCGCTCCGGGCGCACTGGGGAAATGGCACAGGAGCGCACGTCGATCCCTCGCGAGCGCTGCCTGTGCCATGCCCCGGACCCCATCGGGGCGCGCGTCCTTTATCAGACTTCTTCGACGACGTAGAGTCCGGGTGCGGCTTCCATCGGCTTGTATTTGTCGTTGCCGAGCGCCTTGGGGGCAGGCTGCTTGTCGCCCGCGCGCTTCTGGCACCATTCGAGCCACAAGGGCCACCAGCTTCCCTTGACCTCCTGCGTCCCCTGCAGCCATTCATCCGCCGTTGCGGGAAGCTTGCCCGACTTCTTCTGGATGAAATACTTGGCCTTGGGATTGGTCGGCGGGTTGAGGATCGCCTGCATGTGGCCCGATTGCGAGAGCACGTAGGTTACGTCCTTCGAGCCGAACAGCTGGGTCGAGCGGTAGGTCGCCTTCCACGGGGTGATGTGATCGGTCACGCCGCCCAAGATGAACAGATCGCTCGTGACCTTGGTGAGGTCGATCGTGTGCCCGGCCATCTCGACCGTGCCCGGATTGGAGAAGGCGAGCGTCTCATAGAGCGTGAGGAAATCGCCCATCAGGCTCGCCGATAGGTTGGTCGCGTCCGAGTTCCAGTAGAGCACGTCGAAGGCCGGCGGGTCCATGCCGAGCAGGTAGTTGTTGATGACGTAGTTCCAGATGAGATCGTTCGGCCGCAGCCAGGCGAAGCCGCGCGCGAGATCGTCGGCCTTGATGATCCCGGCCTTGGCGGCGCGCTGGCGGGCGAGCTTCAGGCCGTTCTCGCTGACGAGCGAGGCGGCCTCGATGTCGGTCGGCTTGGGATGGAGCACGCACACCATCAGCGTGAGCGCACCGAGCACGTCGTTCTTCGTCGCGGCGAGCTTGGAGGCGAGGACGGCGGCGGTCTGACCGCCCGAGCATCCGGCCGAGACGTTGACCTTCTTCGAGCCCGTGATCTGTGAGACGATGCCGAGCGCCTCCTCGCAAGAGGCGATGTATTCGTCCATGCCCCACACGCCCTGATCCTTGGACGGGTTGCGCCAGGAGATGACGAAAGTCTGCAGGCCGTTGTCGAGCTGCCACTTGATGATCGACTTCTCCGGCGAGAGGTCGTTGATATACATCTTGTTGATCTGCGGCGGGATCGTGAGCTGCGGGATCGCGTAAACCTCCTCGGTGGTCGGCGCATACTGGATCAGCTCGTACATCTCGGTGCGGTGGACGACTTGGCCCTTCGAGGTCGCGATGTTCTGCCCGAGCTTGAAAGGGCGCTTGTCGACCTGGCTCACCATGCCCTTGTTGTTGACCGCGTCGTTATACGCGTTCTGAAGCCCCTTGATGAGGCTGAGCCCGCCCGAATTGATGAGCTGTTTTTGCGCTGCGGGATTGCCGACGAGCGTGTTGGTCGGTGCAAGGCCGTCAAGGATGATATTGGCGATGAAATTGGCGCGATTGCGCTCGAGCTCGTCGAGCTCGAGCTCCTGCAGCCAGTTCTGCATCCCCTTCTGCACCGCGAGATAATATTGGGCACCTGCGCGGAAAAAAGGATTGTATTGCCAGGCCGGGTCCATGAAGCGCTTGTCGCGCGGATCGGGCGCAAGCTCGCTCTTGCCAATCATGATCTTCACCATGTCCTCGCTCATCGCGCGGGCATGGCGCAAGGTGCGCGCCGGATCGGATGCGGTCTCACGCAAAAGCAGGGCCACCGCCGAGACGAAATCCTCGCGCGCCACGCCCACGAGCGGGCCGAGCGCATTGGTCGATTGCGCCGCCTCGTTCTCCAGTCTCACTTCGCCGTTTGCCATCCTCGTCCCCTGCTCCTTTGAACCCGTTCGCTCAACCACTTGCCCGATGCGCACAGCGCGCTCCCCCGCTTGAGGATCGCACCCTTTTCGGTGCGGCGATCCGGTTGCGCTCGCGAGGCGTCCTCGTGCGCGGCCACCGCATCCATCGGTGCCCGCTGGTGTGAACCGCTGTTTGGAGTGAGTTTGCCTACCAGCATCCGGGAAATCCACAAGCAGGCGCAGACCATGCCCCCGCATGTGCGAACGCGCAAGCTGCCCTCTGGCTTGCGCACAGGAACTCTCGGTCAACAGCGCGCGCGTGGAGCAGTTTCACGATTGATAAAGGGTCGCGATTAACCGTTTTGCAAAGCGTTTGGCGGCAAGACAACAACGGATGGGAAACAGCGCGATCCGTACCTATGCTGATGAAGGCGAACGGACCGCCGGAGGCGGTGTGCCGCGCGCTATCGGTGCGAGCTTGCAAGGGCCTGCCTCGCCGCCAGGCGATAAACCCGTAACGGATGCAAAAGTTAACGTCGACCAGCCTTTAGCCGGCGTTGGCGCACATGAGCGCGGGGCGCTGCGCGCTCCGGCCGAGCCGGGCGAGCGGCGCGCGGTGCGTGAACGGCGTGCGGGCGAGCGCGACAGCGCCGAAGCCGAGCCGTCACTGCACCGCGAATACAGGACCGCGCTCCCGCGCCGGCAGGATGGGCTTGCGCTTTTCCTGGTCATCGCCTTCGTCACCGCAGGCGGAATAGCGCAGGCGCTTCCGCCGATGGGCGCGCTGATCGCGATGGGCCTTAGCCTCGCGGTCCTCCTTGCGAACCCGCTCCTTGCCGGGCTGGAGCGGCGTGAAGAGGCAGGCGATTTCACGCACTATGCGGTGATGGTGCTCGGCGTGATCGTGCCGCAGGCGGCTGCGGGTTACGCGATCGCCTCGTGGGTCGGCGCAGGGCTGGCCTGGCAGTGGGCGGTCGCCACCATGGTCTGCCTCAACGCGGCTTCGGCAACGCTGCTGGGCTCGCGGATCATCTCGCTGTTCACCGGCAAGATCTCGGCGTGGGCCGCCTTCGCGCTGGTGCATCCGAGCCCGCTGACGCTCACGGCCATCATGGGCGCAGCGCTCGCGCTGACGCTGATCACCCGGTTCCAGTGGCTCGCCGCGGAGCGCAAGCGGCTCGCCAGCGAGGCGCGCGAGCGGGTCGCGGCGCGCGCGGAAGACATCCTGCGCAGCTTCGAGGAAACCGGCCAGGGCTGGTTCTGGGAGACCGACCGGCGCGGCCTCATCAACTACATCTCGCCTTCGGCCGCGCGCGTGCTCGGCCAGGGCGCCGATGCCTTGCGCGGCCTGCCTCTTGCAAGCATCATCGATCAACGCGCCGGCGGCGGGGAGGCGCAGCGCACGCTCGGCTTCCACCTCTCGGCGCGCTCGGCCATCCACGAGATGGAGGTGCGGGCCAACACTGCCGACGGTGAGGAGCGGTGGTGGTCGCTCACCGGGCGCCCGGTCTATGACAGCTACCAGAACTTCTGCGGCTTTCGCGGCCACGGCACTGATCTCACCGAGAAGCGGCGCAGCGAGCAGCAGGTGACGCGCCTGGCGCATTACGATTCGCTCACGGGCCTTGCCAATCGGCTGCAGATGGGCGCGGCGCTCGACCAGATGCTCGCCGCCCCGCGCGAGGTCGATCGGGCTTGCGCTGTGTTCATGCTCGATCTCGACCGGTTCAAGCAGGTCAACGACACGCTTGGCCATCCGGCGGGCGATGCGCTGCTCAAGCAGGTGGCGCAGCGGCTCGAGCGGGTGATCGGCGCGCGCGGCCGCTGCGGGCGGCTTGGGGGCGACGAATTTCAGGTCATCATTCCGGGGCTTTGCCAGCTTGATGATCTCGCCCAGCTCGCGCAGACCATTATCGCGGCGCTCTCGCAACCCTACTCGATAGATGGCAACAATGTCGTCATCGGGGTCTCGATCGGAGTGGCGGTCGCGCCGGTCGACGGGACGACGAGCGAGGCGCTCATCCGCAATGTCGATCTGGCGCTCTACGCCGCCAAGGATGCGGGCCGCGGGGTCCACCGCTTCTATGCGCCCGATCTCCATTCCGCCGCCGAGGAGCGCGCCGAGCTCGAGCAGGACCTGCGCGAGGCGCTCTCGCGCGGCGACCTTGAACTGCACTATCAGCCGGTGGTGAGCGTCGCGAGCGAGAAGATTGTGGGCTTCGAGGCGCTGATGCGCTGGCACCATGCGCGGCGCGGCTGGATCGCGCCCGAGAAGTTCATCGCGATCGCCGAGGATACCGGCCTGATCGATCAGCTCGGCCAATGGGCGATCCGCACTGCCTGCGCCGATCTGGCGCGGTGGCCCGAGGCGATCCGCTGCGCGGTCAACGTCTCGCCGCTGCAATTCTCCAACCCCGATCTGCCCGCGATCCTCGCCAACGCGCTCGCTCATGCCGGGGTTTCCCCGGCCCGGTTCGAGCTCGAGATCACCGAGAGTGTGTTCATCAACGACAGCCAGGGCACCGACGCGATGATCAGAGCGCTCAAGCGCGTGGGCGTGCGCCTGGCGCTCGATGATTTCGGCACTGGCTATTCCTCCCTCGGCTACCTCAAGAAGGCGCCGTTCGATCGCATCAAGATCGACCAGAGCTTCATGCGCGGCCCGGCCGAGGATCGCGTGCGCAACAGCGCGATCATCTCCTCGATCACCTCGCTCGCCGATGCGCTCAACATGGAGACGACCGCGGAAGGGGTCGAGACGCTCGACGAACTCGAGATGATCCGCGTGCTGGGATGCAGCCATGTTCAGGGCTTTGTCTATCATCCGCCGATGCGGGCCGAGGCGGCGGGCGAGCTCGTGAGCAACAGTCTGGCAGCCCAGCCCGACAGTGCGGGCTCGACACGCGAGCCGCGCCAGGTGCTGCTGCGGCGCGTGACGATCGCGTATGACGGCAACCGGGTGACGGCGAACATCCGCAACCTTTCGGAAGGCGGAGCGATGATCGAGGGGCTTTGGCACATGGTGGCGGGGCAGGTGATCGAGATCGAGTTCACGCCGGGCAACAGTGTCGCTGCCGAAGTGCGCTGGGCGCGCGAGAACCGGGTGGGGGTCGCCTTCCCGATGCCGCTCAGCCGTCGGAGCGATGGCGGTTTCACGGTGCTGCGGGGCAAGCCGAAGTCGCTCGCGCTCGCCCGGCGCTGATCGGGTGCCCCGGCTTCGCGGCGATCGCGCAGGCGCAGTTAACCGGTGATCTTAGGCAAAAACTAACCAACCGGTTTTACAGCTTGGTAGCCGATTGGCCGCGCCGATCGTTCGTTGAGGCTCGAAGGCCCTGCTCGCACGACAGGCTCGAGGGCCAGTCTCGAAGGAATACCAGAAGGTGCCGTTCAAGGGATTCTTGTCCTCAACCAGCCCCAAGCCCCGCGCCGCTGTCAGGAGCGCGGCCTCGCGGCTGAGCGATGCCGAGAAGCTGGCGCTGCTCGAGGAGCTCGAGAGCACCGGAATGGGCTGGTTCTGGGCCAGCGATGAAAAGGGCATCCTCACCTATCTGAGCGCCGCCATCGCGCAGCGCATCGAGGCGCCGCTTGAGGATCTGCTGGGCAAGCCCCTGGCCTCGCTGTTTCTGCCGATCGAGGGCGAGGGCCGCAGCAAATCGCTCGCGCTCATGCTGGGCGCGCACAAGGCATTTCAGGGCTTTGCGGTGAGAGCGGCGTGCAGGAGCGAGGGCGGGGCCGTCTTGCGGCTCGCTGGGCGCCCGGTGTTCGACGAGGAGGGAACGTTTTGCGGATTTCGCGGGACCGGCAGCGACATCACCGAGGAACATTTGCGCGAACAGGAGACGCAGCGCCTCGCCCGCTACGATTCGCTCACCGGCCTCGCCAACCGTCATCACATGGCGCACCAGATCGATACCACTCTCACCGCCTTTCGCGCAGCCAAGCGCAATTGCGCGATCCTGATGCTCGATCTCGACCGGTTCAAGCAGGTCAACGACACGCTCGGCCATGCCGCAGGCGATGAGCTCTTGAAGCAGGTCGCAGGCCGGCTCGGCCGCGCGATCGGCCGCGACTGCACGATCGGGCGACTGGGCGGCGACGAGTTCCAGGTGATGCTGCCCGACCTCGATGATCGCGGCGTGCTTGCCGAAATCGCGGTCAAGATCATCGCCATGCTCAAGCAGCCCTATTCGCTGGAGGAGGGGCGCTGCGTCATCGGGGCCTCGGTCGGCATCGCGATCGCCCCGCATGATGGCATCACCCGCGAGGAGGTGGTCCGCTCGGCCGATCTGGCGCTTTACGCCGCCAAGAATGGCGGACGCGGACAGTATCGCTTCTATTCGGGCGAACTCGAGAACGAGGCGATCTTCCGCCGCCGGCTGGCCGAAGACCTCGGGACGGCGGTGCGCGAGGAGCAATTGTTCCTGACTTTCGAGCCGATCGTCGAGGCCGCCAGCGCGAGGGTGAGCGCGCTCGAGACGCATATCTGCTGGCGCCATCCCGAGCGCGGCGAGATCGAACCCGAGGAATTCGCCGCGATCCTCGAGGATGCGGCGCGGATCGACGAGATCGGCCAATGGGCGATCGAGGCTGCCTGCCTGCACGCGCTCGGATGGCCGGGCGCTGTGCGCGTCGCGGTCAACGTGCCGACGGCCCTGTTCAATTCGGACGGCTTCGTCGAGGAGGTCACCCGCGCGCTTCACCGCACCGGCCTTGCGCCCGAGCGGCTCGAGCTCGAGATCAGCGAAAATGCCTTCCTGGGCGACACCGAGGCTGTCGACCGGCGGCTGGCAGCGCTCTTCAAGCTCGGCGTGCGCCTGACGCTCGACGAGTTCGGCAGCGGCTATTCCTCGCTCGCTTATCTGCGCCGCGCACCCTTCGATGCGCTCAAGATCGACGAGAAGCTGATCGCCGAGGCCGCCCGGCCCGATGCGCGCGAGCAGGGGCTGGTGAAAGCCATCGTCGCGCTCGCGGGCGCGCTCGAGATGGACACCATCGCAACCGGCATCGATACGCCCGAACTGCTCAAGGCGGTGAGCGAGTGCGGGGTGCGCTTCGTTGAAGGCGCGATCTATGCCGAACCCGTGAGCGACGACACCGTCCGCGCCGAGCTCACCGGGGGCACGTGGAACCTGCCGCCAAGCGCTGAGCGCAAGAAGCGCGCGCGCCGCCGCACGGTCTTCCGCAAGATCCACGTCATTCACGATGATCACTCCTACGAGGTGACCTTGCGCAACCTTTCGAAATCGGGTGCGCTCATCCAGGGGCTGATCGATGTTCCCAAGGGCACGCAGTTCGTGATCGATCTGGGCGGCGGACAGCTCGCGGTCGCAACCGTGATCCGCAGCAATGGCGACACGCAAGGGCTCGAATTCGAGCAGCCGCTGATCGAGGACGGGGCAGGGGGCCTGTGCACCCGCAACCGCGTCTCGCCCTACGCGCTTGCCGCGGCCGGGGCGCCGCTCACCGCGCTCGCTCCGGGAAGCTACAAAACGATGGAAGGCGGCGGTCTTGCCGCTGCCGCCAGCGCGCCGAAATTCGGCTATGCTCCCGCCTCGCGCACGCAGGCGCAAGCGGCCTGATCGGCGAAATTTCCGCACGTTGCATCAAGCGCATGGCCCCGTGCGTAGCTTTCTTGGCCCTGTCTGTTCCCGCGAAAATGCGGGCATCGGCATTTTGGCCAATGACACAGCGGCCGACCACGAGTATCTGCGCACCCAATCATGACCGACCTTTCCAAGATCCGTAACTTCTCGATCATCGCACACATCGATCACGGCAAATCGACGCTGGCCGACCGGCTGATCCAATTCACCGGCGGGCTCACGATGCGCGAGATGAAGGAGCAGATCCTCGACAACATGGATATCGAGCGCGAGCGCGGGATCACCATCAAGGCCCAGACCGTGCGCCTCGAATACACCGCGAAGGACGGCGAGACCTACGAATTGAACCTCATGGACACGCCCGGCCATGTGGATTTCGCCTACGAAGTCAGCCGCAGCCTCGCCGCCTGCGAGGGCGCGCTGCTGGTGGTCGATGCCGCGCAAGGGGTCGAGGCGCAGACGCTCGCCAATGTCTACCAGTCGATCGAGCACGATCACGAGATCGTGCCCGTCATCAACAAGATCGATCTGCCCGCCGCCGAGCCCGACAAGGTGCGCGCCGAGATCGAGGACATCATCGGCCTCGATGCCTCCGACGCGGTGCTCACCAGCGCCAAATCGGGCATCGGGATCGAGGACGTGCTCGAGGCGATCGTCACCCGTATCCCGCCGCCCAAGGGCAATCGCGACGCGCCGCTGACCGCGAGCCTCGTCGATTCGTGGTATGATCCGTATCTGGGCGTCGTCATCCTCGTGCGCGTGATCGACGGGGTGATCACCAAGGGGCTCAACGTGCGCTTCATGCAAGGCGGCACGCAGCACCTGATCGACCGCGTCGGCGCCTTCACCCCCAAGCGCATCGACCTGCCCGAGATCGGCCCGGGCGAGATCGGTTTCATCACCGCGCAGATCAAGGAAGTCGAACAGGCGCGGGTCGGCGACACCATCACCACCGTCAAGAACGGCGCGGCCGCGCCGCTCAAGGGCTACAAGGAAGTCCAGCCGGTGGTGTTCTGCGGCCTGTTCCCGGTCGATGCCGCCGATTTCGAGAAGCTGCGCGAATCGATCGGCAAGCTCAGGCTCAACGATGCGAGCTTCTCGTTCGAGATGGAAAGTTCCGCTGCATTGGGCTTCGGTTTTCGCTGCGGTTTCCTCGGCCTCTTGCACCTTGAGATCATCCAGGAGCGCCTCAGCCGCGAATACGATCTCGATCTCATCACGACCGCACCATCCGTGGTCTACCGCGTCCACCTCTCCAAATCGAAGACCGAGGATGCGACCACGATCGAGATCCACAACCCCGCCGACTGGCCCGACATCAACCGGATCGACACGATCGAGGAACCGTGGATCAAGGCGGTGATCTACACCCCCGACGAATATCTCGGCGCCATCCTCAAGCTGTGTCAGGATCGCCGCGGCATCCAGACCGATCTGACCTATGTCGGCGGCCGCGCGCAGGTGACATACGAACTGCCGTTGAACGAGGTGGTGTTCGATTTTTACGACCGGCTGAAATCGATCAGCAGAGGCTATGCCAGCTTCGATTATGAGCAGATCGGCACGCGCGAGGGCGATCTCGTCAAGATGAACATCCTCGTCAACAACGAGCCCGTGGACGCGCTCTCGCTGATCGTCCACCGCTCGGTCGCCGAGGAGCGCGGGCGCGGCATGTGCGAGCGGCTGAAGGATCTCATCCCGCGCCACCTCTTCAAGATCCCGATCCAGGCCGCGATCGGCGGCAAGATCATCGCCCGCGAGACGATTGCCGCCTTGCGCAAGGACGTCACCGCCAAATGTTATGGCGGGGACATCACGCGCAAGAAGAAGCTGCTGGAGAAGCAGAAGAAGGGCAAGGCCCGGATGCGCGAATACGGGAATGTGAGCATCCCGCAGGAGGCCTTCATTGCGGCGCTGCGGATGGGTGAGGAATAGAGGCGGGCCGCTAGCTGACCGTCATGGCGTTCCCGGCCGTGTTGAACACGTTTTCAAGGCTGAGGCCCAGCGCCTGAAACGCGATCACCGCAGCGAGCGCGATCAGCGCCACGATGAGGCCATATTCGATGGCGGTGGCACCGTCCTCGTTGCCAAAGATCGATTGATGCATGGCCGCAACTCCCCGTTCTCGATGAGGCCCGAGCGCATGACCGCAGGACCCAGACCAAGCATGCTCTCGCGAATCCTAAGCATCATTGTCAGGATGAAGTTAACGCGCCGCTTGCCGTTGCCTTCACTTGGCGTTCAAGGACTGCCGAGCTATAGACCGCGCCATGATTGACCGACCGCTCTTCCGTTTTCGCATCCTGCCGCGCGCCGCCCTCATCGGCGCCACCATCGCAACGCTTGCCGCATGCGCCGGGGGCGGGGGCTCGGCCAACGAGGATGTCGCATATGTCGCGCGTGACGTGGAGACGCTTTACAGCGAGGCGCAGAACCGGCTCGACAAGGGCAACACCCTGCTCGCCGCCGCCCTGTTCGACGAGGTCGAGCGCCAGCATCCCTATTCGCCCTGGGCCCGGCGCGCGCAGCTGATGAGCGCGTTCAGCTATTATGTCGCGCGCGATTACAACAAGGCGATCCAGAACGCGCAGCGCTTCCTCTCGATCCACCCCGGCAACAAGGACGCGCCCTACGCCTATTACCTGATCGCGCTCAGCTATTACGAGCAGATCTCGGACGTGAACCGCGACCAGAAGATCACCGAGCAGGCGCAGACCGCGCTGCGCGAGGTCAACCGGCGTTTCCCGCAAACCGAATACGCCGCCGATGCGCGCCTCAAGCTCGATCTCGTGGCGGATCACTTGGCGGGCAAGGAGATGGAGATCGGCCGACATTATCAGCGCATGGGCCAGTGGCTTGCCGCCGCGATCCGCTTTCGCAACGTGATCGACCGATTCGACACCACCAGCCAGGTGCCCGAGGCGCTCTATCGCCTGACCGAGAGCAACCTTGCACTCGGCATCCCCGAGGAGGCGGTGAAATACGCAGCCGTGCTCGGCGCGAACTATCCGGGCTCGAAATGGTATGAGCGCGCCTTCGATCTGGTGCAGGATCATGCCGCGGGCGTGACGCCCTCCTGATCCGCTTTCGGGGATTCGCCAACGCTTGAGGCGTGACGCGCGCATGGGGCTGCGCTATCTGCGGCCTTGCTCATGCTCACACGCCTCTCGATCCGCAACATCGTCCTGATCGAAGCGCTCGACCTTGATTTCGCGGGCGGGCTCGGCGTGCTCACCGGGGAGACGGGGGCGGGCAAGTCGATCCTGCTCGATGCGCTCGGCCTCGTGCTGGGCGATCGCGCCGAAACCCGGCTCGTGCGCGCGGGAGAGGAGAAGGCGAGCGTCACCGCGAGTTTCGATCCGGGCGCCCTGCCGCCCTCGGTCGTTGAGGTGCTGGACGAGGGCGAGATCGAGCTTGAGCCGGGCGAGCCGCTGATCATCCGCCGCCAGATCAGAGCCGATGGCGGGTCCAAGGCCTTCATCAACGACCAGCCCGTCGGCGCGCGCACCTTGCGTGAACTCGCGCCCGCGCTGGTCGAGCTTCACGGCCAGCACGATGATCGCGGCCTCGTCAATCCGCGCGGCCACCGCGCGCTGCTCGATCGCTATGCCGGAACCGATCTCGATGGGCTCGCCAGCGCCTATACCGCCTGGGCGAAGGCCGAGGCGGTGCTGGCCGAGCGGCGCAGCGAGGTCGAGGCGGCGAAATCCGAGGAAGAGCTCGCGCGCGCGCATCTCGCCGAACTGAGAGCGCTCATGCCCGTGGTGGGCGAGGAGGCCGAGCTCGCCGGCACCCGCGCCGGCATGCAGAAGGGCGAGCGCCTCGCGGGCGATCTCGACGAGCTGCGCCATATCTGGGAGGGTTCGGATTCGCCGCTCGCCACCTTGCGCGTCGCCGCGCGCAAATTGGACCGGATCGCGCCCGAGCACCCGTTGCTCGCCGAAGCGCTGGCGGCGCTTGACCGGGCGGTGATCGAGGCGGGCGAGGCCGAGGCGAAGCTCGAGGCGGCCGCCGAGGCGCTGGTGCACGATCCTGCTGCGCTGGAGGCGGCCGAGACCAGGCTGTTCGATCTGCGCGCGCTTGCCCGCAAGCATCGCTGCGAGGTCGATGAATTGCCCGCGCTGATGCAGGAGCTCGCCGCCGGGCTCGAGGCGATCGACGGGGCCGAGGCCCAGCTGGGCGCGCTCGAGGCGGCGGCGCGCAAGGCGCGCGAGGCATACCTCAAGGCGGCGGACAAGGCGCATGAGGCGCGCATCAAGGCAGCCAAGCGGCTGGACAAGGCGGTCGCGGCCGAGCTCGCGCCCTTGAAGCTCGACGCCGCGCGGTTTCGCACCCAGGTCACGCAGCTACCCGAGGAGCGCTGGGGCGCGCTCGGCAGCGATGCGGTTGAATTTCTGATCGCCACCAATCCCGGCGCCGATTTCGCCCCGCTCGCCAAGATCGCGAGCGGCGGGGAACTCTCGCGCTTCATCCTCGCCCTGAAGGTGGCGCTCGCGGAGAAGGGCGGGGCGGGCACGATCATCTTCGACGAGATCGACCGCGGCGTGGGCGGCGCAGTCGCCAGCGCGATCGGCGAGCGCCTCGCCCGCCTCGCGGCAGAGGAAGGCCAGCTCCTCGCCGTCACCCATTCGCCCCAGGTCGCCGCGCGCGGCACGCAGCATTATCTCATCGCCAAGGCGTCCTCCGGGACGGTGACGAAAACGAGCGTCGTGTTGCTCGATCCCGCCGGACGACAGGAGGAGATCGCGCGGATGCTCTCGGGCGCCCAGGTCACGCCCGAGGCGCGCGCGCAGGCGGACAGGCTGTTGGAGGGGGTTTGATGGATGGTATCTGCGAAGCCGAGGCCGCCAATGAGCTGATGCGGCTGGCGCGCGCGATTGCGAAGCACGATCGGCTTTACCACGCCGAAGACTCGCCCGAGATTTCGGACGCCGAATATGACGCGCTGGTGCGTCGCAACGCCGAGCTCGAGGCGGCTTTCCCGCATCTCGTCCGCCCCGATAGCCCATCGCGCAAGATCGGGCACGAGATCGCCGCCTCGCCCTTGAGCAAGGTGCGCCACGAAGTGCGCATGATGAGCCTCGACAACGCCTTTTCGCCCGAGGAGGTCGCCGAGTGGGCCGCGCGCGTCAGGCGGTTTCTCAACCTTCCCGAAGGCGAACCCCTCGCGTTCACCGCCGAGGACAAGATCGATGGGCTTTCCTGCTCGCTGCGGTACGAGGCGGGCCGACTGGTGCGCGCCGCCACGCGCGGGGATGGCGAGGTGGGCGAGGATGTCACCCCCAATGTCGCGCATATCGGGGACATTCCGCAGCAGCTGCCAGAAGGCGTGCCCGAACTGTTCGAGGTGCGCGGCGAGGTCTACATGGAGCGCGCGGCGTTTGCCGCGCTCAATGCGCGCGCCGAGGCGGAGGAAACCAAGCGCTTCGCCAATCCGCGCAACGCTGCGGCGGGATCGCTGCGGCAGAAGGACGCGAGCGTCACCGCCGCGCGCCCCTTGCGGTTCTGGGCGCATGGCTGGGGCGCAGCCTCAAGCGTGCCGGGCGAGACGCAGAGCGCGGTGGTCGAGCGCCTGCGGGCCTGGGGCTTCCCGGTCTCGCCGCTGTTCACCCGCGCCGCCAGCCTTGAGGCGCTGCTCGCGCATTACGAGACCATAGCCAAGGCACGCCCCGGCCTCGATTACGAGATCGACGGTGTCGTCTACAAGGTCGACCGGCTCGATCTCCAGGCGCGGCTCGGCTCGGTCGGCAAGGCGCCGCGCTGGGCGCTCGCGCACAAATTCCCCGCCGAGCGCGCCGAGACGGTGCTCGAGGCGATCGACATCCAGGTCGGGCGCACCGGCAAGCTCACCCCCGTGGGGCGGCTCGCCCCGGTGCTGGTCGGCGGTGTCACCGTCACCAACGTGACGCTCCACAACCGCGACGAGATCGCGCGGCTCGGGGTGCGCCCGGGCGACAGGGTGGTGATCCAGCGGGCGGGCGATGTGATCCCGCAGGTGGTCGAAAACCTCACCCGCCCAGAAGACAGAGACGCGGAGCGCGCGCCTTTCGCCTTCCCCGATCATTGCCCCGAATGCGCCAGCGAGGCGGTCGCCGAGGAGGGCGAGGTCGATGTGCGCTGCACCGGCGGTCTCATCTGCCCCGCGCAGCGCACGCAGCGGCTCGAGCATTTCGTCAGCCGCAAGGCGCTCGACATCGAGGGGCTTGGGACAAAGACCATCGCGCAGTTCTTCGGACTGGGCTGGCTCGAGAGCCCGGCGGACATCTATCGCCTGAAGCAGCGCCGCGCCGATATTCTCGCGCTCGAGGGCTGGCAGGACAAGTCTGTGGACAATCTGTTGGCGGCTGTGGAAACCAGGCGTGCGCCCGATGCCGCACGGCTGCTGTTCGGGCTCGGCATCCGGCATGTCGGCGAAGTCACCGCGCGCGACCTGATGAAGAACTTCAAGACGCTGCCCGCGCTGCGCGAGGCGGCGCAGCGGGCGCATGAGGGCGATGCGGAAGCCGCAAGCGAGATCACCTCGATCGACGGCGTTGGCCCGACCGTGGTCGAGGCGCTCGGCCAGTTCTTCCACGAGCCGCACAATGTCGCGGTGTGGGAGGATCTGCTCGGCGAGGTCGATCCGCCGCCCTACGAGGTGGAGGTGCTCGATTCGCCCGTGGCGGGCAAGACGGTGGTCTTCACCGGCAAGCTTGAGACCATGTCGCGCGACGAGGCCAAGGCGCAGGCCGAGCGGCTGGGCGCCAAGGCGGCGGGCAGCGTGAGCGCGAAGACCGATCTGCTGGTGGCGGGGCCGGGGGCGGGCTCGAAGCTCAAGAAGGCGGCGGAGCACGGCATCGAGGTGATCGACGAGGCGGGTTGGGCGGCGATCGTCGCGGCGGCACGATGAATCCTCTCGCGCAGAACCATCCGACCGCCGCTCGCATCGCCGCCCTCTTGCGCGCGCGCGGCGAGCGGATCGCGGTGGCCGATGGCGCCAGCGGCGGCTTTGTCGCGGCGAGCCTGCTGACAGTGCCCGGCGCGCTCGATTTCTTCGTGGGCGGCGGGGTGGTGTATTCCTTGCGGGCACGGGACGTGCTGTTTGATCTGCCGCGCGAGGCCTACAAGGGGATGCGCGGGGCGAGCGAGGATTATGTGCTGCTCCAGGCGCGCGCGATCCGCGACAATTTTGGCGCGGACTGGGGGCTCGCCGAGAGCGGCTCGGTCGGCGGATTCAGCCACCCGAGCGGGGCGCCCGCGGGCCGCAGCGTCGCCGCGATCGCCGGGCCAAACGGGTTCGAGCGCACCACGCTGATCGAGACCGCGAGCGAGGATCGCATCGCCAATATGGCCGCCTTTGCCCGCAACGCGCTCGATCTCGCCGAGCGCGCGCTGGGCGCCGCGCCCTAATCGTTGGGCATGATGTAGATCTCGCGCACCGCCGCCGTCTCGGGCTGCGAGAGCGCGAAGACCACCGCGTTGGCGACGTCCTCGGGCTGGATCTTGGTGGGGCGCGGCTCGTCGAAAAAGGCGGTGTCAACCATGCCCGGTGCGATCACGGTGGCGCGGCCGCCCCATTCGCGCATCTCCTCGGCGAGGTTCTCGCCGAAGCCGTGGATGAAATGCTTGGTCGCTGAATAGACCGAGCCCTTGAAGGTATCGCGCCCGGCCTTCGAGCCGGTGACGAGGAAGTGGCCCTTGGTGGGCCTCAGGTGCGGGATGGCGAGCTTGGCGGCGTGGAGCGCGGCCATGATGTTGAGCTCGATCATCGCGCGCCACTCGTCGGGCTTGCCCTGCTCGATGCCGGGGGTGGGCACGCCCATGCCAGCATTGGCGAACACCGCGTGGACTGCGCCGAAATGCTCTGCGGCCCTGGCAAAGGCGTTTTCGAGCGCGTCATACTCGGTGACGTCGCAGGGGAGCGCGAGCGCGGCCTCGCCGATTTCGTTCGCGAGTTTTTCGAGCTTGTCCAGCGAGCGCGCGAGCAGCGCGACGTTCCAGCCGCCTTGCGCGGCGGCCTTGGCGGTGGCGGCGCCGATGCCCGAGGAGGCGCCGGTGATGATGAGGGTCTTGGCCATGAAGGTCTCCCGTGATGATTGGATGTCGCCTCATGAAGGGCCGGGGGCGGGCCAATGTTCCGAGAAATATTTCGCGGGCGCTGTCGAATCCGGCTTGCCGCCCGCGTCTTCCTGTCGGAGCCATGCCGCAGGGGCGTGGCGATCCGAGGAGACGGACAATGCAATACATGCTGCTGATCCACGAGAGCGAGGATGCCTATAGCGGCGAGGACGGCGCCAAGGTGATGGAAGCGACGCTCGCCGGGCACATGAAGCTGATCGAGAAGCTCAGCCAGAGCGGTATCGCCTGGTCGGGCAACCGGCTGCGCGAGGCGCACACCGCGACCACCTTGCGCTACGAGAATGGCGGCGAGGGCATCATCCATGACGGCCCCTTCGCCGAGACGCATGAGGAGCTGGGCGGCTATTACATCGTCGATGCGCCTGACCTTGATGCCGCGATCGCGTGGGCGCGGATGATCCCGATCCCGGGCAAGGGCGCCATCGAGATCCGTCCGATCTGGTCGGACGAGAACGAGGACCGGGACGAGGACGAGGACATGGGCGGCGGGCAGTGAACCGGCTCGGCGAGGCGATCGCGGCTTCGCGGCCAAGGGTGATCGCCGCCCTCGCCGTGCATTGCCGCGATCTCGACCTCGCCGAGGAGGCCTTCGCCGAGGCGAGCGCGCGGTGCCTCGGGATGAGCGAGCCGCCGCGCGACGTCGCTGCATGGCTCATGACGGTTTCCAAGCGGCGGATCATCGACACGCTGCGCCGCCGCGCGGTCGAGGCCCGCGCCATAGCCGATGCTGCAAGGGAGCACGACATGGCCGAAATCCTGACCCTGCCCGAGCCGATCCCGGACGAGCGGCTGCGGCTCCTCTTCATCTGCTGCCACCCCGCGCTCGCCCTCGAGGCGCGCGCGGCGCTGGCGCTCAAGGTGATCTGCGGGCTGTCGGTGAGCCAGATCGCGCGGGTGTTCTTCGCGAGCGAGCCGGCGATGCTCCAGCGAATCACCCGCGCCAAGCGCAAGGTGAGGGAGGCGGGCATCGCGTTCGAGCTTCCGCCGCGCAGCGCCTGGGGCGAGCGGCTCGAGGCGGTGCTGCTTACGCTCGAACTCGCCTGCACCGCCGCCTATCAGGATGCCGCCGGCGAGCGCACAAGGATCGACGGGGCCCGCGCTTCGCAAGAGGTCGCGCGGCTCGCCGCGATGGTTGCCGACTTGCTGCCGAGCGAGCCCGAGGCGCTGGGGCTCGCCGCG
>JAZBNR010000054.1:0-7030 GCA_036350735.1 Erythrobacter sp. | reverse complement strand
GAAAATTTCCTGCGCGAGGAATGGCCCGAGATCCGCGAGCGCATGGTGCGACTGGGCCTCGATCCCGCGGAACTGGTCGCACGGACCTGAAGCCGCCCGGTCATCCTTCCTTAGCCACGGGGTTAAGCGAAGCGCTCACCTTTCGCTGGGCATATGTCCATGATCCTTGCGGGAACTGCATGATTCTGGCAGTCTTGCAGGATAGTGACGGTCCATCGGGTCTGGGCCAGGATTACACGAGCGCAGTCCAGCGCGGCTGCAACGGGGCGAAGGCGGAAAGCAGGGTCCGCAATCGTCATCGGGAGGGCAAAGAATGATAAGATCCGAACTGCTCCAGGAACTCCACAAGGACAATCCCGAACTTCGCGCCGAGGAAATCGAACAGGTCGTCGACGTGTTCTTCGACGAGATCGCCCAGCGCCTCGCCGAAGGCGGCCGGGTCGAACTGCGCGGTTTCGGAGCCTTCTCCACGCGCGAGCGCGAGGCCCGGACCGGACGCAACCCGCGCACCGGCGAAGCGGTCGAGGTGCCGGCCAAGCGCGTGCCCTATTTCAAGGCCGGCAAGGAAATCCGGCAGCGCCTCAACAAGGATTGAGCCGGCGGCGGTTGCAGGTTGCTCCGCAGCCCTTCTCTGCTAACCCACGCGATATCGCCACCGCCCTGGCGCGTCCGGGGTCGGAGCCGGTGCCGCTTGCGGGTGTGGCGGAATGGTAGACGCCGGGGACTTAAAATCCCCTGATCCTTGATCGTGCGGGTTCGAGTCCCGCCACCCGCACCATTATCCTCACCTTAACCCCTTTGCCCTAGGCCGGAGGCGGGATCGGCGCGGCAGGTGCGAGCGCCGGAGTCCCGATGCAAGGGCGCATTTCCTGCGATAGGATTATGAACGAAGCCGCGAACAACCACCGATTCCCGGTCGAGCCCGAAGGCGAACCCCTCGCGCCGGATGCGGCGGCGGATGCGGCTGCCATCGAGCCCCGCAAGGCGCCGCGCTTCACGCTGCTGATCCGTGCGGCCAAGCTGGTCACCCCGCAGGGCGAATTCGTCTGCGTCATCCGCGATGTCTCCGAAACCGGGGTCAGCATCCGCCTGTTCCACGACCTGCCCGGCGGGGAGCCGGTCGAACTGCACCTGCCCGCAGGCAATGCCTATGAATTGCGCAATGTCTGGCTGAAGGGCCGCGAGGCGGGGTTCGAATTCGTCGAGACCGTCGATGTCGCGCGGTTCATCAACGAGGCAGGGGCCTTTCCCAAGCGCGGCCTGCGGCTCGGCCTGTGCTTTCCGGTCAGGATCGCCAGTCTCACCCAGTCATGCGAAGGCTTCGTCGAGAACCTGTCGCAGCAGGGCGCGCGCATCTCCTGCGACGCGCTGTTCGCGATCGACCAGAACCTGCGGATCGAATGCACCGATCCCGAGATCGGCTTCGGCGAGGTCCGGGCCAAGGTGCGCTGGCGCCGCGACAAGGAATATGGCGTGGTGTTCGACGACACGACGAGCCTCAGCGATTTCGCCCGGCTCGCCGCGCGCCTCCAGTGCCCTGACGTCCTCGATTAGGCCGGGACGAAGTCCAGCGCGATGCCGTTGATGCAGTGCCGCTTGCCGGTCGGGCGCGGGCCATCGCCGAAAATGTGCCCCAGATGCCCGCCGCAATCGGCGCAATGGACCTCGGTGCGGGGATAGCCGATCTTGTAGTCGGTCGAGGTGCCGACCGCGCCCGCATCGATCGGCTGCCAGAAGCTCGGCCAGCCGGTCCCGCTGTCATATTTGTGCGCCGAGGAATAGAGCCGGTTGCCGCAGCCCGCACACACGAAGGTGCCGCGCCGCTTCTCGTCGTTGAGCGGCGAGGAATAGGCGCGCTCGGTCCCTTCCTCGCGCAGCACGTAATATTCGGCGCGGCTCAGCCTGCGCCGCCATTCGGCCTCGCTCCGGCTCACGCGGAAGGTCTTTTCCTTGCGCACCGCCTGCGCGCCCGACCCGCAGCCGGCGAACAGGGGGAGGGCGGCGACGATGGCGGTTGTCGCAACGAAGCGGCGGCGGCTGGTAGGGTTCATCGACATGGGCCTCTTGGTAGCAGACACGGTCTGTACCCTCCCTTTACGCACCGGCAGGGCGAAAGGTTTCACCTGATGGTGGGCAGGACGGCCCGCCCGCAGCCGATGGTCAGAACTCGGTGACTTCGACCTCGAGCTTGCGGAAGCCGTGGACGAAATTGGCCCGCACCCGCTCGACATCGCCCGCGACATGGACGCGCATCCGGCGCTTGTGCATTTCCTCGAGCAGGATGCGCAGCTGCAATTCCGCAAGCCGCGCGCCGACGCAGCGATGGATGCCGTAGCCGAAGGCGATATGCCGCTTGGCGTTCTCGCGCGTGAGGTCGAGCTTGTGCGGGTTCTCGAAGATCTCTTCCTCGTGATTGGCCGCGAGATACCACAGTACGACCTTCTCGCCCTTCCTGATCGTCTGGCCGAACACCTCGGTATCCTCGGTGCAGGTGCGGCGCATATGGGCGAGCGGGGTCTGCATCCGCAGCATTTCCTGCACCGCGTTGGGGATCACTTCGGGGTTCTCCTCGAACAGCTTGCGCTGGTCGGGGAACTTGTCGAGCGCGTGGACGAAACCGCTCATCGAGTTGCGGGTGGTATCGTTGCCGCCGACGATCAGGAGCACGAGATTGCCCATGAATTCCTCGGGGCGCATCTGGTTCATCGCGGGCGAGTGGATCATCATCGAGATGAGGTCGTCGCCCGGCTCCTTGTCCTGCGTCCGCTCGATCCAGAGCGACTGGAAATAGGCGCCCATCTCGTGGAGGAAGCCCCAGCGCATCTCGTCGAGCTCGCGCACGGTGGCGAGTTCGGTATCGCCCGACCAGTCCGACCAGAAGGTCAGCAACCGCCGATCTTCCCAGGGGAAGCCGAACAGGATCGCCAGCATCCCGGTGGTGAGCTCGATCGAGACCTTGTCGACCCAGTCGAACACTTCGCCGCGCGGCAGCGTGTCGAGCAATTCGCCGGTGCGCTTGCGGATTTCCGGCTCCATGTCCTTCATCGCGCTCGGCGTGAACTTGGGGGCGACGGTGCGGCGCTGCCCGGTATGCTGCGGGCGATCCATCGCGATGAACATCGGCAGCTCGCGCCGGTCGGCGCCGCTTTCGGCGAGCTCCTCTTCGGTCAGTCGCTCAAGGATCGTGATGCCGCCATATTCCCAGCTGGAGGAGAAGATGTCGGGCAGTGCCTCGATATGCTGGATCGCCTTGTGCCCTACCACCGACCAATAGGGGCCGAACGGGCTTTCGGGAATGTAGTGAAGCGGACCGGCTTCCTGCATTTCCCTGACGATCGGCTGCCAGGTGTCCTCGAAATAGATGTCCGATCGGCTCAGGTCCCATTTGTGCGGATGCTGTGGCCGCTCCTCGGGGTGCTTCTCGAAATGCTCCTTGAGCGCTTCATAGGCGCTGGGCGATGAACGGACCTGGGGCCGCTGGGGTGCTAAGGTTGCCATGGCTCTCTCCTCTCGGGAGGCACAGCATTCGGCCACTGCCTCTCCCTCCGAGAGTCATCCTGCCGCAACTTACAGCAATGTCAATAGTAAGTTTCGATTGGCTACCTATTCCGCCGGTTCGGTCAGCGGCGTTGCGGGGCTTTCGAACGGCTTGCGCCCGCGCCGGCCGCGCGGCTTCTTCTGCCGCCCGGCCTTGCCCGACTTGAGCACCCGCTTGCGGAACAGCATCGATCCGCCCTTCACCAGCAGGCCGACCCACATCGCCTGCCAGGCGAGCGCGGCGATATGCGTCCACAGCGTCGGTTCAAGCGCGGCGCGGGCCAGCATCGCGAAGGGGGAGGACAGCGGGAAGGCGATCGCCAGCATCTCCAGCGCCGATCCGGGCTGCGTGATCGTGTAGGCGGCGAGGAAGAACACCATCAGCTGCATCATCGTGACCGGCATCGACATGGTCTGCACCTCGCGCACCGAACTCGCCATCGCCCCGATCGTCAGGAACAGCGCGCCCAGCAGCAGGTAGGCCATCGAGAAATAGCCGATCGAGAGCGCGAGGAAGGCCACCCAGCCGACCGCCGGGCCGGGAAGGCTGCGGAAATCGGTCTGGGTGACGGTCACGATGGCATCCTCGGCAATCGCCCAGAACGCCCAGCCGAGCATCCCCCACACCGCGATCCCGACGAAGGAGACGCCGAGCATGGCGAACAGCTTGCCCATGAACACCGCGTCCATCGGCAGGGCGGCGGCGAGTATCTCGATGATCTTGTTGCCCTTCTCCTCGGCAAGGTTGGACAGCACCATGCCGGCGAGCAGCATGGTGAGGAGGAACATCACCATCTGCGCGGCCTGCGCGGTGCGGATGCGGTTGGAGCGTTCGGAGGCGGCGCTCGAGGCAACGGCGCTGATCCGCGAGGCCGGAAAGGCGAGCGGACTTGCCGCCAGGGCATCGGCCGCCATCAGTTCCACCGCCCCGCGCCAGCGATCGACCTGCGCCTCGGTCCCCACGATTTCGGGCGCGGCGAGCGTGCCCGTGACGATGGCGGCGTAATTGCCCCGGCGCGCTTCCATATAGGCGCGCGCATCGAAGGCGGGGTCGCTCGCCGCTTCCCCGACCACCGCCACCAGCGGCACCGATCGCGGCAATCGCGGCGCGATGCGTTCGCGCGCGGCGATCATCGCGGCATTGTCCTCGGCGCTCATGGCAAGGCCGACCTCGATCGGGATCGCCTCGCGCGCGACCTGTCCGCCGATGCTGCCTGCGAGCCCGCCGACGAGGACGGGAAAGAGCGGGCCGATCAGGAAGAACAGGAAGGCGCGGCTGAACAGCACCGCGATGAAGTCGCGCCGGGCGATGACCCAGGCGGCCTCGAAATGCGAAAGGCGCGGCTTCACCGGGGGTCTGGCACCGATAGCGGCCTGGTTGTGATCGTTCACTTGCGCTCTCCCTGGGCATCGGCCTCGAGCTGGCGGGCGGCGGCTTCCCCCGCGATCGCGACGAAGGCATCGTGGAGCCCTGCGCGCTCGATCGAGAGCGAGAGGATGCCCGCCTCGCCCTCGATCAGGCGCTTGAGCAGCGGCTCGACCCCGCTCGCGGGCAGCGGGAAGTAGAAGAAATCACCCTCGCGCCGGGTTTCGGGCGGCAGCGCGGCGGTCCAGCCGCCTTCGCGCGCGCGGGTCTCGAGCCGGACCTGCGCCGGGATACGGTCGCGCGCCGCCTCGACGCTGCCGGCATAGGGCACCTTGCCCCCGGCAATGATCGCCACGCCCTCGCACAGGCGCTCGGCATGGTGGATGACATGGGTCGAGAAGATCACTGTCACCCCGTCCTCCGCGAGATTGCGGATCATCCCCTCGAGCTTGCCCTGGTTGATCGCGTCGAGCCCGCTGAACGGCTCGTCGAGCACGACGAGGCGCGGGCGATGGACCAAGGTTCCGAGCAGCTGCACGGTCTGGGCCATGCCCTTCGACAGCTGGCGGATCGTTCGGTCGGCGGCATGGGCGAGGCTGTGGCGCTCGAGCAGTTCCATCCCGCGGCGGCGCCCTTCCTTCAGCGGCAGGCCGCGCAGTGCGCCCATGAAGGCAATCGCCTCGATCGCCTTCATCGCCGGGTAGAGGCCGCGCTCCTCGGGCAGGTAGCCGATCAGCCGGCCGATATCGTGCGGGCGATCATGGCCGAAGACCATGCGCACCCCTTCGTCCGGGTCGATGATGCCGAGCAGCATCCGCAGCGTCGTGGTCTTGCCTGCGCCATTGGGGCCGAGCACGCCGTAGATCGCGCCTTCGGGAACCGAGAGATCGACCCCGTCGACCGCGCGCGTGCCCTCGAAGCTCTTGACCAGCCCGCGCGCCTCGATCGCGAGCGGACGCCCATCGGGATGGACCGTGCTATAGGATGCCGCGTTGTCGGGCACCATCTGTTCGCCTACCTGCATGTGCATGGGCATGGCAGTTAACGTGCGAAACTGAACGGGAGCGACCACAAGCGTGGTTAACGACGCGGCAACCTTTAACCTGACCGAACGGATCGAGGCGCAGGCGCGCGCGCTCGGCTTCGTCGCCTGCGGGTTCGCGAGCGCGGCGGAGGACCCGGTCAGGGCCGAGCGGCTGGAGCAATGGCTGGGCGAGGGACGGCATGGCTCGATGGAGTGGATGGAGACGCGGCTCGATCACCGGCGCTCGCCGCAAGGTCTGTGGCCCGCAGCGCGCAGCGTCATCGCGCTGGGCATGAGCTACGCTCCCGCGCTCGACCCGATGGCGCTGGCGGCCGCGCGGGAACGCGCCCGGATCTCGGTCTATGCGCAGGGCCGCGATTATCACGACGTGGTAAAGAAGCGGCTGAAGGCGCTGGCGCGGTGGCTGGTGGCGGAGGAACCGGGGGCCGAGGTAAAGGTCTTCGTCGACACCGCCCCGGTGATGGAAAAGCCGCTGGGCGAGGCGGCGGGGATCGGCTGGCAGGGCAAGCACACCAACCTCGTCAGTCGCGAGCACGGCTCATGGCTGTTCCTCGGCGCGATCTACACGACGCTCGACCTCGCGCCCGCGCAGCCGCACCGCGACCAGTGCGGATCGTGCCGCGCCTGCCTCGATGCCTGCCCGACCGATGCCTTCCCCGCGCCATACGTGATCGATGCTAGGCGGTGCATTTCCTACCTCACGATCGAGCACAAGGAGGCCGTGCCCGAGGAATTCCGCGAAGCGCTCGGCAATCGCATCTATGGCTGCGACGATTGCCTCGCCGTGTGCCCGTGGAACAAGTTTGCGAGCGAAGCGCACGCCGCGCGCGAATTCCTGCCGCGCGCCGAGCTGACCGCACCGCGCCTCGCCGAATTGCTCGCGCTCGACGATGCGGGTTTCCGACGGCTCTTCTCAGGATCGCCGATCAAGCGGATCGGGCGGGACAGGTTCGTGCGCAACTGCCTCTATGCGGCGGGAAACAGCGGCGATGATGCGCTGCTGGCGCCGGTCGAAGCCCTGCTCGCGGACCCCGATCCGGTGGTTGCCGAGGCAGCGCGCTGGGCAAGGGAACGCCTCGCCT
>JAZBNR010000053.1:0-119692 GCA_036350735.1 Erythrobacter sp. | reverse complement strand
GGAGGGCCGCGCTTCGTCGAGGGTGCGCTGCTGACGCATGACGAACAGCACCCCGCCTCGAGCGCGACGCTTGCGCTGGATCGGAGTTGGAGGGGGCTCGAGACCAGTTTCGGCTTCACCTGGCTCGCCGAACGCGACACGCTGCTAGGCGGCCGGATCGCGCCCGCGCTCGGCATCGGCGGGGCGGACACGATGTTTCTCGATGCGAGCGGCAATTACCTGATAGGCAACGGTTGGCGCATCGGTGCGGAAGCGCGCGCCGGGCTCACCCGGCCGCGCGGGGGAGAGCTGGTGGCGCGGGGGTCGCAGCTCTTCAGCGAGGCATGGTCGTTCGATATCACGCGCACCGGCATCCTCGCGCGCGGCGACACGCTGGGGCTGCGCATCAGCCAGCCGCTGCGGGTGAGCGGGGGCGCGTTGCGCTTCGATCTGCCGATCGCTTATGACTATGCAAACGAGACCGTGCAGTTCGCCCGCCAGTCGCTCGATCTCTCCCCACAGGGCCGCGAGATCATGAGCGAGGCAAGCTGGAGCCTGCCGCTGTGGGGCGGCTGGGCGAGCGCGAGCGCCTTCCACCGCCGCCAGCCCGGGCACTTCGCTGACGCACCCGACGATGTCGGCGCGCTGGTGCGGTTCAACGCGGCTTTTTGAAGCGCCGCGCTACTCAGGCATCCCGGCATCGCGCGCGAACATGTAGGCGCGCTCGACCAGCGGAGCGACCCGCTCGCTCATCGCCTGCGCATGGGCGGACGAGGCGGTGCCATCGATCACGCGCTTCTTGATCCCCTGCATGATGCCGGCGAGGCGGAAGAGGTTGTAGGCAAAATACCAGTCCATCGGCGGCACCGGGTAGCCCGTGCGCGCGACATATCGCTCTACCGCCTGGCTAACCGTGGGGATGCCGAGCGCCTCCAGGTCCAGCCCGAGCAGCCCGGCGCGCCCGTCGGCGGGCTGGAACCAGTTGAGCATGAGATAGCTGAAATCTGCGACCGGATCGCCCAGCGTCGAGAGCTCCCAGTCGAGCACCGCGATGATCCTCGGCTCGGTCTTGTGGAAGATCACGTTGTCGAGCCGGTAGTCACCGTGGACGACGGAGGATTCATGCTGCGGCGGGATCGTCTCGGGAAGCCATTCGATCAGCCGCTCCATCTGCTCCATGTGCTCGGTCTCGGAGAGCTTGTATTGCTTTGACCAGCGCGCGATCTGGCGCGCGCAATAGTCTGTCGGCTTGCCATAGGTGCCAAGGCCGATCGCATCGGGCTGGTTGAGGTGGAGCTCGGCCATGGTATCGATCAGCGCGTGGTAGTGCGCGCGACGCTCGTCGGGTTCCATGCCGGGGAGCGCGCCGTTCCACAGCGAGCGCCCATCGGCCATGCTCATGACGAAGAACTTGGAGCCGATCACGTGCGCGTCTTCGCAAAGCCCGTAGGTTTTGGGCACCGGAAAGCCGGTCGGGTGCAGCCCCGTCATCGCGGCGTATTCGCGGTCGACCGCATGAGCTGATGGCAGCAGCTTGCCGAAGGGCTGGCGCCTGAGGACGTAAGAGGCGCCCGGCGTCTCGATCCGGTAGGTCGGATTCGATTGGCCGCCCTTGAACTTGGTGTAGCTGATCGGGCCTTCGAAGCCCTCGACGTTTTCCTCGAACCAGCGGGTGAGGCTTCCAAGGTCCAGCCGGTCCCTCTCGGGCACCTCTACGGTGCCGACCATTTCCTTGTCGAAATCGATGTCCATTTCCGAGCAATTCGCTTTTGTGGGTCCGCTCGCCCTTCGACGGGCTCAGGGCGAGCGGACAGAAAGGGTCAGCGCGCGACGCCCATGTCGCCCGAGCTCACGTCGCCATCATTGGCTGCAGCGCCGATGCCGCCCCCTGAACCATTGGCGCGCAGCGCGTTGGCGGAAGGGCCCTCGACGGGGGCGTGCTTGGCGAATTCCATGCGCGCGATCGAGCGGGCGTGGACCTCGTCGGGACCATCGGCCAGGCGCAGCGTGCGCTGGTGCGCATAGGCCTGGGCAAGGCCGTAATCATCCGAGACGCCGCCGCCGCCATGCGCCTGGATCGCATCATCGATGATCTTGAGCGCCATGTTGGGCGCCTGCACCTTGATCATCGCGATCTCTTGCTTGGCCGCCTTGTTGCCGACCTTGTCCATCATGTCGGCGGCCTTGAGGCACAGGAGGCGCGTCATCTCGATGTCGATTCGCGCCCGCGCAACGCGCTCCTCCCACACCGAGTGCTTGTAGATCGGCTTGCCGAACGCTTCGCGCTCCTGCAGGCGGCGGCACATCTTGGCAAGCGCCTCTTCGGCGACCCCGATCGTGCGCATGCAGTGATGGATGCGGCCCGGCCCGAGGCGCCCCTGCGCGATCTCGAAGCCGCGCCCTTCGCCCAGCAGCATGTTGGTGACGGGGATGCGCACGTCCTTGAGTTCGATCTCCATGTGGCCATGCGGCGCATCATCATAGCCGAACACGGGCAGGTGGCGCAGGATGTTCACGCCGGGCGCATCGAGTGGCATCAGCACCATACTCTGCTGTGCGTGGCGCTGCGCTGAGAAATCGGTCTTCCCCATTACGATAGCGACCTTGCAGCGCGGATCGCCCGCGCCCGAAGACCACCACTTGCGCCCGTTGATGACGTATTCATCGCCATCGCGCTCGATCCGGGTCTCGATATTGGTCGCATCGGAAGAGGCGGTGAAGGGCTCGGTCATCAGGAAGGCGGAGCGGATCTCGCCGTTCATCAGCGGGCGCAGCCACTCCTCCTTCTGCGCAGCCGTGCCGTAGCGATGGAACACTTCCATGTTCCCGGTGTCAGGCGCGGAGCAGTTGAACACCTCGGAGGCCCAGCCGATCCGGCCCATTTCCTCGGCGCACAGCGCGTATTCGAGATTGGTGAGGCCGGGGCCTTCGAACTCGAACGTGTCGTCGACATGGTGATGGCTGTCATTGCGCGGGGGCATAAAGAGGTTCCAGAGGCCTTGCTCCTTGGCCAGCTTCTTCTTGTCCTCGATCACCTGGATCACCTTCCAGCGATCGCCTTTTGCATCCTGCGCCTTGTAGGTATCGATATTGGGGCGGATTTCCTTCTCGATGAAATCGCGCACGCGTCCTGCCCAGTAGGCCTGGCGCTCGGTGGGTTCAAAATCCATGGGTGATCCTCTCGTCCCTTGTTGAGTTTTCGAATCTTTCGCGCGTGACCTTTGCAGAGCCATGCGCCTGCGCCAACACCTGATTTGGCGCTGCTACGGTGCGAGGGTCGGCGTGTCGCCCTCGGGAAAGGCCGGGGCGGGCTCGCTGCTTGCCGGGCTGGCCGCAAGCGCATCGCGCCTGCGATCGGCGAGCCGCAGCAGCCGCGCCTCGTGCTCCTCCCGGCTGATCGGGAAGCGGCCGAGAAACAGCGCCGCGATGAAGGCCAGAGCCATCGTTGCAAGCGCGTAGAAGCTCACCATGTCGAACAGCACGGCTTGCGGCACTGTGCCCGGCTGCGCATCAGTGGCGAATTGCGAATAATAGATGATCTGACCCGCGATCCAGATCCCGCCCCCGGTCGCGAATTTCTGGATCAGCCAGTTGCCCGAGTAAAACGAGCCTTCCGCGCGGCGCTGGGTCTTCTCCTCGAAAGCCTCGATCACCTCCGCGATCATCGAGGTGGCCGAGATCATCATGACGATGCCCATCAGGTTCGCGAACAGAATGAACGCGAAATAGGCGGCGGTCGAGGCGGTGGTGCCGACCTGCGGCCACAGCCCCGCCATCCACAGGCCGTAGGGCGCAAGGCCCAGCGCCATGCTCGCGATCGCGGCGAAGGCCGCGCTTTTCGGCTTGCCGAGGCGTTGATGCATCGGGCCGACGATGAAGAACATCAGGATCACGGATGCGCCAAGGATCAGCGCGTAGAGCACTTCTTCTCTTGCATCGAGCTGCCAGACGAACAGGTTGAGATAATTGGTGAGCGCGAAGGTCATGCCCTGGTTGATGTAGGCCGCGAGCGCGCCGCCCGCGAAGACCAGAAAGGGCCACTGCGAGAAGGCCTCGAAGATCTCGTCGAACAGGCCGCGAAAGCTGAACGGCGGCGGGCGTGTCTCGGGGAGGCGGGCGATCAGGTAATGCTGGCCCGCAGCCGATCCGATGACCGAGATCGCCATCAGCGCGGCGCCGAACATGCCGAAATAGACATAGCCCTCCTGTTGCAGCCGCCCCTCGGCACCGGGCATGAATACGCCATAGGCGAGCAGCATCATGAGCAGTCCGCCGAACCAGCCCGAGAGAAAGCGAAAGCGGAAGAGGGTGGTGCGCTCGACATAGTCCTGCGTGAGTTCGGGCACGAGGCTGATCGAGGGCACCTCGCAGGCCGAGAGCAGCAGCCGGACGGTGATCGCGATAGTCACCAGCCCCATGAAGCTTGGCGCCTCCCCGCTCGGCGGCGACCACAGCATGACCCACGCGATCGCGAGCGGGATCGGCGCGAGATACAGCCACGGCAAGCGCCGGCCCCAGCGGGTGTAGGTGCGATCCGAAAGGTTGCCGATGATCGGATCGACCACGGCATCGACCAGCAGCGCGATCAGCAGCGCGAGGCTGACGAGCCGCGCATCCATGCCGAGCACCTGATTGTAGAAGATGAGGAGGAAAAACGAAAAGCCGCTGTCCTTGACCCCGAAGGCGACCGCGCCGAAGCCGTGGACCAGCTTCAGCCGCAAGGGCAGCCCGCCCGCGAACGTGCTCATGAGCCCGTGGTCGCCGCTGCTTGCGCCGCCGCCTGCGCCTGCATCGCCTCGAGGCTCGCGAACAGGGTGGGCTCCTCTGGATCCCAGGCGTGGCGCGGCCCCAGCGTGATGCCGCCATCGACGATCAGCGAGGCGCCGGTGACGAAGCTCGCCGCCTCGCTCGCGAGGAAGGCGACCGTTTCGGCAATGTCCGCCGGCTGCCCGCCGCGCGCGACCGGCTGCGCATTGGCAGACATCTGCGCGATCACGGCCCTGGCGGCGGCTTTCATTTCGTCGGGCACCTCGAGGGTGGCGGTGAAGATGTTGGTGTTGATGAAGCCGGGCTGCACCGCGTTCACGCGGATGCCGTGACGCGCGAGGTCGGTCGCGGCACACTTGGTAAGGTGCAGCACGCCCGCCTTGGCGATGGCATAAGCGGTGGGCGAATATCCCGGACCGACCGCGGCGACGCTAGAGACGTTGACGATGCTCGCGCCTTTTCGGCCCTTCATGTGCGGCACCGCATAGCGGATGCCCATCGCGACCGAGCGCAGCACGAGGTTCATCGTCGCGTCCCAGTCGCCGGGCTCGATTTCGTCAATCGGCGCGCGCGCGCCGCCGCTGGCGGCGTTGTTGAAGAGGGTGTCGATCCCGCCCGTCTCGCTTGCTGCATGGTCCATCAGCGCACGGATCGCTTCAGGATCGGTCACGTTGCAGGGGTGAAAGCGGATATCGCCATGCCCCTCGTTGATCAGCGCCGCGACGCCCGCCTCGTCGATGTCGGCGGCAAAGACGCTCGCGCCCTCGCGGGCGAACAGCCGGGCGCTTTCGGCCCCGATGCCCGATGCAGCGCCCGTCACGACCACGGTCTTGCCCGAGAATCGCATGTGATTTTCCTCTTCAGTCCTCGCGCGCGAGCTTAGGCGCACCGCTCCGCGCGTCAACTTTGGCGCGCTGACGCTACGGCACGCGCAGCTCGGCGAAGGATGCTTGCGACCGCCCCCGAAATCACGATAACGTAAGCGTCAAGTGAGATCGAGAGGAGAGGGATCGTGACTGATCTGCACACATTCCGTGCCGAAACCCGCGCGTGGCTGGAGGCGAATTGCCCGGCCGAGATGCGCGAGCCGGTGCGCGACGATAGCGATATCTACTGGGGTGGCCGCAATGCAAGCTTCGCCAGCGAGGCGCAAAAAGCGTGGTTCGAGTCGTGCCTCGCCAAGGGCTACACCGTGCCGGCCTGGCCCAGGGATTATGGCGGCGCCGGCCTTTCGCCCGAACAAGCGAAGGTGCTGCGGCAGGAAATGAGCCGCATCAATGCGCGCCCGCCGCTCTCCTCGTTCGGGATCTGGATGCTCGGCCCCGCGCTCCTAAAGTTCGGCACCGAGGCGCAGAAGAAGCACTTTCTCGTCCCCATCGCGCGCGGGGAGATCCGCTGGTGTCAGGGTTATTCCGAGCCCGGCTCGGGCAGCGATCTCGTCAGCTTGCAGACCTTTGGCGAGGACAAGGAAGATCACTGGGTCGTCAACGGCCAGAAGGTGTGGACCTCCTACGCCGATCAGGCCGACTGGATATTCTGCCTCGTGCGCACCGACAAGGCGAACAAATACCAGGGCATCACCTTCATGCTGATCGACATGGCTTCGCCAGGCGTCTCGACCAAGCCGATCAAGCTCATCAGCGGCAATTCGCCCTTCTGCGAGACCTTCCTAGACAATGTCGCGGTCCCCAAGAGCTATGGCGAGGGCATCCCGGCGCAGGTCGGCGAAGTCAATCGCGGGTGGGACGTCGCCAAATATCTCCTCGGCCACGAACGCGAGATGATCTCGGGCGCGGGTGGCGGCGAGCGCGCGGCGGCGATCGGCGCGGCGATGAAGCGCCATGCGGCGAAAACCGGCGACGAGATCGACCCGGTGCTGCGCGCCGAGCTCGCAATGTTCGATGTCGACGCGCTCGCCTACACCGCGATGGGCGAGAAATTCCTCGACGAGATCAAGGTCGGCAAGGCGCATCCCGCCCAGCCCAACATGATGAAGTATGCCGGGACCGAGCTCAACAAGCGCCGTCACGAGCTGATGATGGCGGCAGGCGGCTCGCGCAGCCTCGAATGGGAAAGCGAGGAAACCGGCGGCGGCAAGCCCGCGCGCGGCTGGCTGCGCACCAAGGCCAATTCGATCGAGGGCGGCACCAGCGAGATCATGCTCAACGTGATCTCCAAGCGCATCCTCGATCTGCCGGGGGCCTGAGCGAATAATTCGACAAGGAAATGCGTCGCCCCGGCGGAGGCCGGGGTCCAGGCCGTCAGGTGCCGCGCCTGACGCCACGGGATTCCGGCCTCCGCCGGGATGACGGCAAGGGAGAGGGATCAAAAATGCCGCTGTATCACAATGACGACCAGGCCATGCTCGCCGAAACCGCGAGCGGTTTCATGGCCGAGGAAGGCAATATCGCCAAGCAGCTGCGCCACTGGCGCGATCGCAATTGCAAGGACGGCTTCGGCCATGCGCTGTGGAAGCAGATGGCCGAGCTGGGCTTCACCGGGATGCTGCTCGACGAAGAGGATGGTGGGCTCGGCATGGGCCATGTCGAGGCAGGGATCGTGCTCGAGGAGATTGGCCGCAATCTGACGCCTTCGCCTTTCCTGACCTCCTCGGTGCTCGCCGCGACAGCCCTGAAGCACGCCTCGGGCGAGCTCAAGGATCGCTACCTTCCGGGGCTCGTCGCAGGCGAGAGCGTCTTCGCCGTCGCGATCGACGAGACCGCCAAGCACCGCCCCTCGCGGATCGCCTGCCGCGCCGAGAAATCGGGCAACGGCTTTCGCCTGTCGGGTGCCAAGAGCTTCGTCGTCTACGGCGCGAGCGCGGACATGCTCGTGGTCGCCGCGCGCACCAGCGGGGCGGACGATGATGCCGACGGAATAACGCTGTTCGCGGTGCCGCGCGATTCGTCCGGCATGAACCATGATCCCGTGCGCCTGGTTGACAGCTCGGTCGCGGCGCACACCCGGTTCGACAATGTCGAGCTCGATGGCGGCGCGGTGATCGGCGAGGTCGATGGCGGGCGCGCGATCCTCAATGCGATGCTGACCGCAGGCCGCATCGGCGCGGCAGCGGAGGGCGTGGGCGTTGCCCGAGGAGCGATGGATCTGACCGTCGATTACCTCAAGCAGCGCAAGCAGTTTGGCAAGGCGATCGGCGAGTTCCAGGCGCTCCAGCACCGCGCGAGCCATCTCTACAGCGAGGTCGAGATCGCCCGCGCCGCGACGATCAAGGCGCAGCAATTGCTCGATGAGGGGGCCGAGAGCGCCGAACTGATGAGCTCGGTCGCCAAGGCCAAGGTCGCCAAGGCGGCGCGGCTCGCCGTGCAGGAAGGCGTGCAGATGCACGGAGGCATCGGGATGACCGACGAATACGATATCGGCCTTTACATGAAACGCGACCGCGCGCTCGCCGAATTCCTCGGCGATGCCTATTTCCATGCGAACCGGGTCGCCGAGCTGAGCGGCTACTGAGGGAGAGAAAGACAATGATGAACATCCAGCAGCTCTTCAGCCTCGAGGGGCGCGTCGCGCTTGTCACCGGGGGATCGCGCGGCATCGGCAAGATGTTTGTCGAGGGTTTGCTCGCGGCGGGTGCGCTGCGGGTCTACATCTCGGCGCGCAAGGTCGAGCAGATGGAGGAGACCATTGCCGAGTTCGGCGAAGACCCCCAAGGAAATCCCAGGGTCATCGGCATCCCCGCCGATCTCAGCCAGATGGACGGGATCGAGCACCTCGCGGCCGAGATTGCCAAGCGGGAGGAGAAGCTCGACATCCTCATCAACAATGCAGGCGCGGCCTGGGGGCAGGACTATCTCGAGTTCACCGAGGCGGGCTGGCACCGCACCATGGATTTGAACGTCAAGACCCCGTTCTTCCTCACGCAAAAGCTGCACGACCTGCTGGTGACCGCGGGCAAGGGCGATCATCTCGCCAAGGTGATCCACGTCTCCTCGATCGATGGCCTGCGGATCAATCCTTGGGAGACCTATCCCTACCAAGCCTCGAAGGCTGCGGTGATCCAGCTCACGAAGCGAATGGCCGCGCGACTCATCAAGGACAACATCGTCGTCACCTCGATTGCCCCCGGCGCCTTCGCGAGCGAGATGAACAAGGCCGCCAAGAACGCGCCCGATGCTTCGGCCTCGGTCATCCCCTCGGGGCGCATCGGCACGCCCGAGGACATGGCGGCAGCCGCGGTCTATCTGTGCAGCCGCGCGGGCGACTATGTGGTGGGGCATACGCTCGCGGTCGATGGCGGGATCGTCAATGCGGCGCTCCCGGCGATGTTCAACGACCCGGCTGGCTAAGCCGGCAACATGCGGCAAGCCGAGGGGGTCAAACGGGCCGTCGGAGCGATCCGGCGGCCCATTTGCGTTGCCAGCGCATACGCTGACCGTTGAAACGGATTGGCACTCGCAGAAAGGGAGTGCCAGATTGTTCCTCAATAATGATTGAATGTGTTGCAACTGGCGTCACAAACGAAACTATTGACTACGCCGTGACCGGATTGCAGCATTGCCATCGGCATACGCCCAAAGCTCATCGCCACGAGGAGGGACCATGGCAGACCGCGATTTCGAACTGCAACTCAAGGGCCACGGCCTGTTGACCGCGCAGGTGTTCTACTTCCTGCCGGATTACCCCTCGATCATTCAGGAATTCGTTTTCCAGGATTATGATGAGGCGCCCGATTATCCGGTGCTGTTCCGCTTCCTCGATCACTGGCGGCGCGAGATCGAGGCGGCGATCCACTCCGTGCGCATCGCGCATGACCGCACTCTCGGCCCCCGGGAATGGCGCCACGTGGGCGATCGCTTCCTGCTGCAATGATCGAGCCTTCGCAGCCGCACGCCGGACAAGTGCTGGCTGCGCAGTAAGCGCAGCCCAATGCCCCGGTGCGAGACATGCCTTGCAATGGGAATATCCGGGTTCCTCGATGGGCGCTGGAGTGTTGTTGAAACGCGACCCGGCAATTCCACGCAAGACAATGCAGCAGCAGTGAGAATTGTCTTCATTCGGGAAAAGCTGGAGGCATTGCCATGGTGACGCAAGGCACGCCGCAGCCCTGATCCATGCGCGAGGAGGGGGCGGAGGGCGATCAACTCTCACCGGCTGCGCAGGCGCTTGTGATGCGGGTTTAGCCCTCTTCGGCGCTGCGCTCGCGCGGCCCCTCACACCGCAAGCGCCACGGCGCTATCGCTGTGACTGCCGGTCAAATATTCGATAGTTCTCGAATTATAGCTTGATGTGTTTCAGTCATTAAGTATTTCGATACTTCCGGAAAGGTGGTGCGATGGACGATCTCAACACGCAGGTATGGGCGGTCGACGCGCTGGGCGCGCTCGCCCACGAAACCCGGCTGTCCGTATTCCAGATGCTGGTCAAAGCTGGCCCAGATGGCATGATAGCAGGGGCCATCGCCGAACATTGCGGTGTCCCGCCTTCCACCATGTCGCATCACCTTGCCACGCTGGAGCGCGCCGGGCTGGTGCAATCCGAGCGCGAAAGCCGCCTCATCCATTATCGCGCGGACTTTCCCGGCATGCGCCGCCTGCTGAGCTTCCTGATGAAGGATTGCTGCCAGGGCGCGCCTGAAATGTGCGCCGACCTGATGATAGGGATCACCTGCGAACCCCTGAACTGAGGCCTCTCAATGTCTGATACGCCGTTCACCGTGCTGGTGCTGTGCACCGGCAACTCCGCCCGCTCGATCTTGGGCGAGGCGCTGTTCAATCATCTGGGCAAGGGACGCGTGCGAGCCTTCAGTGCGGGAAGCAAGCCCAAAGGCGTGCCGCATCCGGGCGCACTGCGTCTGCTGGCGCGGCGCGGGATCGGCACGGCAGACTTCCGCTCCAAGAGCTGGGACGAGTTCACCACCCCTGGCGTACCTGCTATCGACCTTGCCGTCACCGTCTGCGGCAATGCGGCGGGTGAGGCCTGTCCCGTGTTCCTCGGTAGCCCGCTGAAAGCCCATTGGGGCCTCCCCGATCCCGCCGCTGTGACCGGCACGCAAGCGGAGATCGACGCTGCCTTCGAGGAGACCTGGCGCCTGCTGGAAATGCGGGTGCGGGCCTTCCTCGCGCTCGATCGGGCGGCGCTGGACGTGGCCCAATTGCAGGCTGCCCTCGCCGAGATCGGCACAATGGAAGGAGCCTTCTGATGAGCGATGCCACCTCCCCGCTCGGCATGTTCGAGCGCTACCTGTCGATTTGGGTGTTGCTTGCCATTCTGGGCGGCCTCGGACTTGGATTGGCAGCGCCGCAAGCGGTCGGCATGATGGCGGGGCTCGAATATGCATCGGTCAACCTGGTCGTCGCGGTGCTGATCTGGGCGATGATCTTCCCGATGATGGTCGGGGTCGATTTCGGCAGCATCAGAAATATCGGCCGAAAGCCTAAGGGACTGATCATCACGCTGGTCATCAATTGGCTGATCAAGCCCTTCACCATGGCGGCGCTGGGGGTGCTGTTTTTCGATTACGTTTACGTCGGCCTGCTGCCCCGCGAGGACGCGCAGGAATACATCGCCGGGCTGATCCTGCTGGGCGCGGCACCCTGCACTGCGATGGTGTTTGTGTGGTCGCAGATGACCCGGGGCGATCCCGCCTACACGCTGGTGCAGGTGTCGCTAAACGATTTGGTGATGATCGTCGCCTTCGCGCCGATCGTGGCGCTGCTGCTGGGCGTGACCGAAATCGTGGTGCCGTGGGAGACATTGCTGCTGTCCGTTGCTCTTTATGTCGTGATTCCGCTTGGGGCGGGGGCGCTGGCCCGGTCGCGGGTGATTGCGAGCCACGCAGGCGATGCATCGGCGGTCGATGCTTTCACAGCAGGGCTCAAGCCATGGTCGGTGATTGGCCTGCTGGCGACCGTGGTGCTGCTGTTCGCCTTTCAAGCCGCAACGATCATCGCCAACCCGTTGCTGATCGCGCTGATCGCGGTGCCGATCATCATCCAGTCCTACGGAATCTTCGCTGCAGGCTACGCCTGGGCCTATATGTGGCGAGTGCCTCATGCCATCGCCGCGCCGTGCGCGCTGATCGGCACGTCGAACTTCTTTGAGCTGGCGGTCGCGGTCGCCATCGGGCTGTTCGGCCTTTCGAGCGGCGCGGCACTCGCCACGGTGGTGGGCGTGCTGGTCGAGGTGCCGGTGATGCTTTCGCTGGTCGCCTTCGCCAACCGCACTCGCGCCAGCTTTCCCGGAGATCCGGCATGATCGAGCATACCCGCCTGCGCACGCTGGCCGACCCGGCCCACCTGCCCGCGCTGAAGCCCGAATATGTCAACGCCCGACCGGCGCTAGGCCTCGGGGCGCTCGACCCGCCGCCACGCGTGCTGCTGCTTTATGGCTCGCTGCGGGAGCGTTCCTTTTCGCGCCTAGCGATTGAGGAGGCGGCGCGGCTTCTGCAATTCTTTGGCTGCGAGACGCGGATCTTCGATCCTTCACACCTACCGCTGCCCGACAGCCATCCGGGCGACGATCACCCCGCGGTGCACGAATTGCGCGAACATTCGCTGTGGTCCGAGGCGCAGGTGTGGTGCAGCCCGGAACGTCACGGCACCATCACCGGGATCATGAAGGCCCAGATCGATCACCTGCCGCTGGCATACAAGGGAATGCGTCCAACGCAAGGCCGCACGCTGGCGGTGATGCAGGTGAACGCCGGATCGCAGAGCTTCAACACTGTCAACACCCTGCGGATCCTTGGGCGTTGGATGCGGATGTTCACGATCCCCAATCAGTCTTCGGTCGCCAAGGCTTACGAGGAATTCGACGAGGCCGGGCGGATGAAGCCGTCCGCATATTACGACCGGATCGTCGACGTGATGGAGGAACTGGTGCGCTTTACCGTGCTGCTGCGCCCCCACGCCGACACCCTCGTCGATCGCTATTCAGAGCGGGTTGAGCGTGATCAACCAGTGGAAACTCCAGCAGACAAAGCGGGCATCGCTTCAAGCTGAAAAGCCTCAATTCCAAAATCCACCCACTCGCATTCCTGACGCAGCGCCTGTCGATCAGCTTTGGTGTTCGTTCATGTCACCCTTGCGGGCAGTGATCAAACCGTGAGCGGCTCATCCTTGTCGCGGTTCGTGCCCGGCAGAGTGCCGGGCTCGCATGAAGAATCCTCGCCCGAGCAGGCGATGAAGGATGCGCCGGTCAGGATCAGGTTGATCCCGAAGACGATCCCGAGAAAGGCCAGCGAAAGCCCGCTCGGAAGCCCGAGCAGCACGAGAGCGCCTAGGATCAGCGAAAGCAGACCCGAAATCAGAAAGATCCACCAGGAGCGATCGGGCCGGATGCGCAATGCCATCGCGATCCGCGCAACGCCATCGGCGGCGAACAGCGCGCCGAGCAGGATGGCGAGCGCAACCATGCCAGCGAGCGGGTTGAACAAGAACAGCGCCCCTCCCACGGTGTAGAGTAACCCAAGCGCAACCTGCGCTGCGAACCCGCGCCAGCCGCGATTGCGAAAGGCGTGGACCAGCGTGAACAGCCCCGCAGTCAACAGCGCCACTCCCGCGACGAGATTGAGCGAAAGCGAGGCGACCAGCGGGAAGATAATCGCCGCAGCCCCGGTCAGAATGAACAGTGCGCCAAGAATGATGAACCAGATGCGCCCGGCCGAGCTTCGGCCTTCGGGCACGGTGCGGGTGGTGGGTTGCGGTGCGTTAGCCATGATGAGGCTCCTTGAAAAAGCGGAGGTCTTGCTTTTCCAACGGAACACCCGGCGATGGTTTCCGAGATTTTGTCTGCGGCGATGTTCGCGCTTAGCCCATCAACTCGCGCACGAACGGGATGAGGCCGGTTTGGCGCGTGCGGCGCATCCGTTCGGCATCTAGCACCTCGCGCACCCGATCGAAGCACTCGCCGACATCGTCGTTGATGACGACATAATCGTATTCGGCCCAGTGGCTGATCTCGGCGCGGGCGCGGGCCATGCGCGCATCGATCACCTCGCCTGAATCCTGCGCGCGGGCCTCGAGCCGCCGGCGCAGCTCGTCGAGGCTGGGGGGAAGGATGAACACGCTGACCACGTCCTGCTGGTCCTTCTGGTAAAGCTGCTGGGTGCCCTGCCAGTCGATGTCGAAGAGAAAATCGCGGCCCTCCTTGAGTGCGGTGCGGATCGCGCCCTTGGGCGTGCCGTAGCGATAACCGAACACCTCGGCCCATTCGTAAAACTCGTCTTCCTCGATCATTCGATCGAATTCGGCTTCCGATACGAAATGATAATGCACCCCATCCTGCTCGCCCGGACGCGGCGGGCGGGTGGTCGCGGAAACGGAGAGTTCGATCCCCGGATCTGCCTCCAGCAGCATGCGCGAAAGCGTGGTCTTCCCAGCTCCTGAAGGCGAGGAAAGGATGAACAGGAGGCCGCGCCGCTTGAGCGTGTTCGTCTGGAGCGGAACCCTTGCGGGTTTATCGACCGAGGGTGACTTTTGGTGCTCGATGCTCATGCGCTCCGATGCTTCATGCGCACGCCGGAGGCAAGCGTGATCACTGCAAAATCACTGCGAACGGGCCTTGTCGCGTGCCTCGCGCCGCTCGATCGACTTGCCGCGATCATACAGCGTCTTGAGCGCGAGAGCCCCGGCGACGACCCCGAGGCCCACCGGAGAGCGCGTTGCGAGCCTGCTCGCTCCATACAATGCGACTGTCGTGATCAGCGTGCGCCCGTCGAGCATGGCGCGGGCTTCCTGCTCGGTCTTGGCAGAAGCCTTCGCGATACGCTTCTCCACATTCTTGCGCACCAGCACGGACGCGCTGCGCAGCACGACATCCGCGATCATCAGGTTGGTCGCCGCCGAGCGGCTCGGCCCCGGAGGATCATCGGGGGTTCGCGGGCTTCTGCTCAACGCTTTGCGGGGGGAGATTTTCGACAAGGCCATTCCTCGATAACGTCAGAAGAGGGCTCGTTGATCCCGCCGGATGCCTATTTCTTTCGCCCGAAATCGACCGTCACCACATTCGAGCCGTCACCGGCACCAGGCGCACCATCATCATCGGGCCCCCGCCCCTCGGCATCGTTTTCGGCATCCTCGTGCTCTTCGGGCGGCATGTCGGCGACAGTCGCCTGGAATTGCAATCCGAAATCGACTGCCGGATCGACGAATGCTGTGATCGCTGCAAACGGAATCTCGAGCTTGGCAGGTATCTGATTGAATGAAAGGCCGACGCTGAACCCGGTTTCGTGTGTCTCCAAGTCCCAGAACTTGTTCTGAAGCACGATCGTCATCTCGTCCGGAAAACGCTCCTTGAGATGAGCCGGGATCGACACGCCCGCGGCGCCTGTCTTGAAGGTGATGTAGAAATGATGCGCGCCCGGAAGCGAGCCGCCGCCCGTCTCGATCGCGCCCAGAACTCGGCCGACAACGGCGCGCAGCGCTTCCTGCACGATCTCATCGTACGGAATGAGGCTGTCGGGCGTATCGTCGGTCATCACAAGTGCTTTGGTGGCGAGCGCGAATGGTCTGGTCAAGAGTTTTGCGAAGCAATTGTAAAACAATCTGGACAGGATGCGCGCAATGCCCGGACAGTGCGCCGGACCAGCGAGCGCGCCTGCCGTGCGCACCTCTTGCGCCCAGCGCCCGCGCTCCTATAGCCGCAGATCATGACCGATCGCTCACCACAACCCGCGCGCACTGGAAAGATCGAGCGCAAAACCGCCGAGACCGCCATTCTCGTCGCGGTCGATCTCGATGGGACGGGGACCTATCAGGTCTCGACCGGGATCGGATTTCTCGATCACATGGTGGAGCAATTCTCCAAGCATTCCCTGATCGACGTGACGATGAAGGTTGAGGGCGATCTGCATGTCGATCAGCATCACACAACGGAAGATTCGGCGATCGCGCTCGGGCAGGCGCTGGCAAATGCCCTCGGCGACAAGGCCGGGATCGGACGCTACGGCCATGCATATTCGCCGATGGACGAGACGCTGAGCCGCATCGCGCTCGACATTTCGGGGCGGCCCTTCCTCGTTTGGAACGCGAAATTCACGCAAGAAAAGCTAGGCGCGTGGGACACCGAGCTGATCGAGCACTGGTTCCATTCGATCGCGCAGAGCGCCGGGCTCACGCTGCATATCGAGCTGCTCTACGGCAGCAACAATCACCATATCTGCGAGAGCATTTACAAGGGGTTTGCCCGCGCCATGCGTATCGCGGTGGAGCGCGATCCCAGGAAGGCCGGCGCGATTCCGAGCACCAAGGGGCAGCTGGGTGGCTGAGAGCGTCGCGCTGATCGACTACGGGGCTGGCAATCTCCACTCGGTCCACAACGCGCTCAAGGCTGCCGGCGCGAATGTCTGCGTCACCGCCAAGGCAAGCGAGGTGCGCGCGGCGGATCGGATCGTGCTTCCGGGCGTCGGCTCGTTCAAGGCCTGCGCCAAAGGTCTGCGGGCCGTGCCTGGCATGATCGAGGCGATGGAGGAGCGGGTGATGATCGGTGGCGCGCCGTTTCTGGGCATTTGCGTGGGCATGCAATTGCTGGCGACCCGCGGACTCGAGCACGGGACGACCCGGGGGCTTGGCTGGATCGCGGGCGAGGTGCGTCTGCTCACTCCGGCAGACCCGGCGATCAAGGTGCCGCACATGGGCTGGAACGATGTCGCCGTGGTCCCGCATGCGCGCTTTCATCCGGTGATCGAGCCTGGCGAGGCCTATTACCTCCATTCGTATCATCTCGTTGCCCAAGACCCCGCCGATGTCGCGGCGCTCACCGATCATGGCGAGGGGATCGTGAGCGCGGTCGCAAGAGGCAACATCCTCGGCGTGCAGTTTCATCCCGAGAAGAGCCAGGCTCACGGCATCGCCCTGCTCGAGCGTTTTCTGGAGTGGGCGCCGTGATCGTCTTTCCCGCGATCGACCTCAAGGCCGGCAAGGTCGTGCGCCTTGCCGAGGGTCGGATGGATGCAGCGACCGTCTATGGCGATGATCCCGCGGCGCAGGCGGTGCGCTTCGCCGAGGCGGGTGCGCAGCACCTCCACGTGGTCGATCTCGACGGCAGCTTCGCGGGGCGCGCCGAGAATCGCACCGCGATCGAGGCGGTGGTCGCGGCCTTTCCGGGGCGTGTGCAGATCGGCGGCGGCATCCGTGCTCGGGCCGCGGTCGAGGGCTGGTTCGCGCTCGGCGTCGCTCGCGTCGTCATGGGCTCGGCGGCCTTGAAGTCGCCCGACTGCGTGCGTGACATGGCGCGCGAATGGCCGGGGCGGATCGTGGTCGCGGTCGATGCCAAGGGCGGCATGGTCGCGACCGAGGGCTGGGCCGAGGTGTCCGATGTGCCCGTGATCGACCTCGCACGACGGTTCGAGGATGCGGGGGTCGCCGCGCTCCTCTTCACCGACATCGGCCGCGATGGCCTCCTGACCGGCGTGAATGTCGGAGCGACGGTCGAGTTGGCGAAGGCAGTCCAGATCCCGGTGATCGCCAGCGGCGGGGTCAAGGATATCGCCGACATCGAAACGCTGGCCGCTCATGCCCACGAGGGCATCGAGGGCGTCATCACCGGACGCGCGCTCTACGAAGGAAGGCTCGATCTGGCGAGCGCGCTAGAGGCGGCGCAGCGGGCGAGGGGGGCAGACCATGCGTGAGATGGGCTGCCTCTTCATGTGCCTCACCTTCATAGCGGGATTCACCGTCTCCACCGTCGCGGTCGGGCTCGTCAATGTGGTCGTGTTCTTCGCGCTCTCGCTCGGTCTCATCCAGCTGCTGGGCGCGCGGCTCGGCAAGCAGGGGCTCGCCTTCGGATTGATGGGCACCTTCTTTGCGAGCTTCCTGTGGCCCTATCTCCTCCTGCCCTTCATCGGCGAAGCGGGTTGCGAGGGGGATGCGTGCCTCGCCGACATCTTCACCACGCCCGCAATCTCGGGAGGCGCCCAATGACCGTGCGCATCCGCGTCATCCCGTGTCTCGACGTGGCGAATGGCCGAGTGGTCAAGGGCGTCAACTTTGTCGATCTCAAGGATGCGGGCGATCCGGTTGAGCAGGCGCGCGCCTATGACGCGGCAGGGGCGGACGAATTGTGCTTCCTCGACATCTCCGCGAGCCATGAGGAGCGCGGCACCCTGCTCGATATCGTGCGGCGCACCGCGGAGGTCTGCTTCATGCCGCTGACCGTCGGCGGCGGGGTTCGCACCGCCGAGGATGCGCGCGCGTTGCTGCTCTCGGGCGCGGACAAGGTCGCGGTCAATTCCGCTGCGGTTGCGCGGCCTGAAGTGGTGAGCGACATCGCCCACAAGTTCGGCAGCCAGTGCGTCGTCGCCAGCGTCGATGCGCGCCGGGTGAGCGACAATCGGTGGGAAATCTTTACCCACGGCGGGCGCAAGGAAACCGGGATCGACGCGGTCGAACATGCGGTCAAGCTCGCGGAACTCGGCGCAGGCGAACTGCTCGTCACCAGCATGGATGCCGACGGCACCAAGGCAGGCTATGACCTCGCGCTCACGCACACCATCGCCGATCGGGTCAGCGTGCCAGTGGTAGCGAGCGGGGGCGTGGGCACGCTCGATCACCTCGTGGATGGAGTCACGAAGGGCGGCGCGAGCGCGGTGCTGGCCGCCTCGATCTTCCACTTCGGAACCTATTCCATCTCCGACGCGCACCGCGCCCTGCGCGATGCTGGCCTGCCTGCGCGCGGGATATGAGCCTTGCCAGCGCGGGTCGATTGGGCGAGACGGGCGCCATGACCGTGCTCGAACGCCTCGAAGCCACCATCGCCGAGCGTCTAGTGGGCTCGGCCGAGCCCAGTTACGTCGCACGGCTTCACGCCAAGGGCCTCCCCAAGATCGCGCAGAAGGTCGGCGAGGAAGCAACCGAGACCGTTATCGCGGCGGTTTCGGGGAGCGAAGGGGAAGTGATCGGCGAGGCGGCGGACCTGATCTTTCACCTCATGATCCTTCTGCAAGCCCGCGGGCTCACACTCGATCACGTGCTGGCCGAACTCGAGCGGCGCGAGGGGCTCTCGGGGCTTGAGGAAAAGGCCAGCCGAGCAGACTGACAGCGGAGACCAATCCATGCCGATCGACGCCACCAAGCCCTATGACGACGACAACATCTTCGCGAAGATCCTGCGCGGCGAGATCCCCTCGACCAAGATCTACGAGGATGAGTGGGCTTTCGCCTTCGAGGACATCAACCCCCAGGCTGAAATCCACACGCTCGTTGTCCCCAAGGGGCGCTATGTCAGCTGGGACGATTTCTCGACCAAGGCGAGCGCGGAGGAGATCGCGGGCTTCGTGCGCGCGGTCGGCCAAGTGGCGCGCGCCAAGGGCCTAGTCGAGCCCGGCTACCGCCTGCTGGCGAATGTGGGCGCTCATGGCGGGCAGGAAGTCCCGCATCTGCATGTCCACATCTTCGGCGGGCAGCCGCTTGGCCGGATGATCGCCTGAGCGGCGCGGCGTTCGCCTCGAGCGACCGGCCGCGCGCATCGGAGCGGCTCATTGCAAATCGCTGCTTCAAAGCGCCCCTCCGCTCGGCTAGACGAGCGCCGCTATGGCACAGCCCAACTCTCCCGGCGGCATCCTCGATGGCTCGCGCCATCTCTATGCCGTGCGGGTCTATTACGAGGACACCGACCTGTCGGGCATCACCTATCACGCCAACTACCTGCGCTGGTTCGAGCGGGCGCGCTCTGACCTGCTGCGCCTCCTTGGCATCGATCAGCGCGCCGCGATCGAGGCGGGCGAGGGGGCCTATGCCGTCACCGAGATCGCGATAAAATATCTCAGCCCTGCGCGGCTCGACGATGACCTCGTGATCACCACCACCAGCCACGAAATCGCTGCCGCGAGCGTGCGGATGGAGCAAGTTGCCACGCGCGGCGTTGAGACTTTGGCGCGCGCGCAGGTGCGCGCCGCCTTCCTGACGCCGCAGGGTCGGCCGCGGCGCCAGCCGGAAAGCTGGCGCAACGCTTTCGCCCGCTTCATGCAATCACAAGGATGAGCACCCCCGATGCTGTTTGACGTTCTGAGCCCCGCCGCCGCAGCGGCTGCGGTCGCGCCCACGAGGCTCGATCCCGTCACGCTGTTCCTTGATGCGGACATCGTCGTCCAGCTCGTGATGGTTGGGCTGATCCTGGCGAGCGTGTGGGTGTGGACGATCATCGTCTCCTTTTCGCTGCGCGCCGGCCGCCTCGAGAAGGCCAACCGCCAGTACGAAGAGGATTTCTGGGACGCGCGCGATCGCGAGGGGCTGATCTCGCGCCAGAAGCGCGGGGCGGTGCCCGCGGCGCGCGTGGCCGGAGCGGGGCTAGACGAATGGAAGCGCTCGACCGCCGGTGGCAAGGTGCTCGACCGGATGGCGGCGCGCGAGCGGATCGGGGCAGCGATGGAAAGCCAGATCGGGGCCGAGGCAGACGAACTCGCAGCTCGCCTGAATTTCCTCGCAACAACCGGCTCGGTCGCCCCGTTTGTGGGCCTGTTTGGAACGGTCTGGGGGATTATGAACAGCTTTTTCCAGATCGGCGCGCAGCAGAGCTCCTCGCTCGCCGTGGTTGCGCCCGGCATTTCCGAAGCGCTGTTCGCGACCGCGATCGGCCTGTTCGCGGCGATCCCGGCGGTCATCGCCTACAACCGTTTCTCCGCGCGCGTCGATCGCTACGAAGCACAGTTGCAGCGCTTCGCTGACAAGGTCCATGCCGGGCTCAGCCGCGAGCTGGACAAGTCCTGATGGGCATGAGCACCGCCTCCTCCGCTCGCGGCGGATCGCGTCGCTCGCGCCGCGCGCCGATGGCGGAGATCAACGTCACACCGTTTGTCGATGTGATGCTGGTGCTGCTCATCATCTTCATGGTGACAGCGCCCCTGCTCGCGGTCGGCGTGCCGATCGAGCTGCCCGATAGCCGCGCCAACCCGGTCGAGCAGGAGCCGGACCAGATCACAGTCACGGTCGATCAGGCGGGGATCATCTATATCGACGATCAACCCGTCGAGGCGGGCGGCTTCGCGCAAGCCCTTGAAGTAATTGCGACCGACAACGCAGCGCAGCTTCCGGTGGTCACCTTCCGCGCCGACCGTGCGATCGACTACGGGCGCGCAATGGCGATCCTGGGTGAACTCAACCGCGCCGGCTTCACCTCGATCTCGCTGGTCACCAGCGGTTCAGGCACCGAGCCATAGCTGAGCGTCTCATGGCAAACCGCGCCCTCAGCCCCGGGATGGACCGCCATCCGCCGATCTGGTCGGCGAAAGTCGATCGCGCCAGCCTGGGTGCTGCGCTGCTGCTGCATGCGGCGCTGATCGCTGTGTTCTTCGTCGGCTGGGAGCGGCAGGCGCAGGTGACGCGCGAGACCCGAATGACCGTGAGCCTTGCAAGCGAGGTCAGCCTCGAGAATGCCGGCCCTCAGATCGTGCGGGAGAGCCGCGCCGCTATCGCGCCGAGCCTGAGCGAGACCCCGCAGATCGAGGCTGCGCCGCTGGAGAGCCCACCGGCCCAGCGCCCGGTCACGCTTGAGCCCGCGCCCGCTCCGCAGCCCCAGCGCGCCGCCCCGCAACCGCGCGCTCCCGCGCCAAGTCGCGACCGCAGCCGGCCCGATCGCCGTACGCAGACCACTCCGCCGCCCGCCGCTGCGCCCGCGCGGCAGACGAGCGGCTCGCGCATCGGCGAGGATTTCCTCTCAGGGCAAGGCGATTCGACCAGCACCGACGAGACGCGAGCACCTGCCGCGACCTTCGGCCGGGCCGAACGCGCCGCACTCTCCTCCGCCATAACGCGGCAATTGCGCCCGCACTGGAACGCGCCGACCGGGGTCGACGCCGAAAAGCTCGTCTCGATCGTCTCTTGGCAGCTCAACCCCGATGGCTCGCTCAAGGGCCGCCCGACTTGCCAGACCCAGGCGAGCAGCATCACCGACAGCAACAAGCCACAGGCCAGCCTCCATTGCGAACGCGCCATCCGCGCAGTTCAGCTTGCCGCGCCTTTCAACCTGCCCGAGCAGTTCTATAACCGCTGGAACGATCTCGAATGGCAATTCGACAGAAGGCTCTAGATGAAAAGCACCGCATTCCTACTCCTCACCAGCGCACTGTTCGCATCCATGCCGCTCCAGGCGCAGAACCAGGATCTCGGCGAGCCGCTGGGCGAGGGCGGCGCGGTGGAGGATCTCGCGATAGAGGGCATTGAGGAGGCGGAGGGTCCGCTGCGCGGGACTGTCACCGACGAGAGCGACTGGGTCGATCTTGGCATCGCGATCCCCGCCTTCGCGACCGATCGCAACCAGCCGACCCCCGCCAACGCCAGCGGCACCGAAGCGCTGGGCGGCGAGATCGCCCGCGTCATCACGGCCAACTTGCGCAACAACGGCCTGTTCAAGCCTACTGGTCCGGATTCGCTCCCCCGCCCTGGTTTCGACCAGATCACTGCGCCGAGCTGGACCAGCTGGTCAGGGCGCGGCGCCGAGATGCTCGTGCATGGCTATGTCCGTGCGCGCGGCGACGATAAGCTTGTGGTGGGCTGCTATCTTTATGACGTCGCGCTGCAGGACGAGCTGGTGCGCGAAGGCTATGTCGTACGCCCGGCCGACTGGCGGCGCGCCGCGCACAAGTGCTCCGATCTCATTTATGCGCGCCTCACCGGTGAGAGCCCGTTCTTCGACAGCCGCATCGCCTACATCGCCGAGACCGGCCCCAAGGATAACCGGGTCAAGCGGCTCGCGGTGATGGATTCGGACGGGGCCAACCACCGCTTCCTCACTCTCGGCAGCGCCACGGCGCTAACCCCGCGCTATTCGCCCGACTATTCGAAGATCCTCTATCTCTCCTATGTCGATGGCAATCCGCGTATCTACGTCTATGACATAGGCCAGGGCACGCAGACGCTGGTGACCGAGAACCGCAACCCGACGCTCGCCCCGCGCTGGTCGCCCGACGGGCGCCATATCCTCTATTCGATGGCGGTGAACGGCAACACCGACATCTATCGCGTGCCCGTCACCGGTGGGCAGAGCGTGCGGCTGACCGACGCGCCGGGGATCGACATCGGCGGCTCCTATTCGCCCGACGGCAGCAAGATCGTGTTCGAGAGCGATCGCTCGGGCTCGCAGCAATGCTACATCATGAACGCCGATGGCACCGATCAGCGCCGGATCACCTTCTTCGGCGGGCGCTGCGCGACCCCCGAGTGGAGCCCGCGCGGCGATCAGATCGCCTTCACCCGGATCGCCGGCGATTTCAACATCGCGGTGATGACCCCGGCTGGGCGCAACTTGCGGGTGCTCACCAGTGGGTGGCAGGATGAGGCCCCGACCTGGGCGCCCAATGGCCGGATCATCCAGTTCTTCCGCACCGCACGCGATTCGGGAGCCTCGGCGCTATACCAGGTCGATCTGACGGGCCGCAACGAGCGGCGTCTGCCAACCCCGGTGGATGCCTCGGATCCGGCCTGGGGCCCGATCCGTCCGTGAGGCTTGATGGCCATTTCCCGCGTTCGTGCATTGATGTATTGCATGAGCCGCGCTGCCGGCTCAAATCCGCTTAGCGGTCGTATCAGACCACACAGGAGACCAATCCGATGAACAAGCTTGGGATGACTGTAACCCTCCTCGCCGGCGTCGGCACACTTGCCGCCTGTTCGCGCGAGGCGCCCGAAGAGCTGCCGCCCGCTCCGGCGACGTCCACCTCGACGACCGCGCCGACCACCGGCCAGGCGGGAACGGGCGCCCCCCAGCCCGGTTCGCAGGCGCATTTCCAGAACGCGGTGGGCAGCTCGACCACGATTTATTTCGACACCGATCGGTTCAATGTCGACAGCGAGGACGCCGCCGCCTTGCAGACGCAGGCGCAATATTTCGCGCAATATCCGCAGGTCACCTTCACGATTGAGGGCCATGCGGACGAGCGCGGCACCCGCGAATACAATCTCGCGCTGGGTGAGCGCCGCGCCAATGCCGCAAAGAACTATCTCGTCAGCCTCGGCGTGAACCCGAGCCGGATCACCACCGTGAGCTTTGGCAAGGAACGCCCCGTCGCGCTCGCGAGCACAGAGGAAGCTTGGGCGCGCAACCGGCGTGCGGCAAGCGTGATCATCAACTGATCGGGATTTGAACGGGGAGGCGCTGCAAAATCGTCTTCCCGATCACCTCAAATACCGGCGAACATCCCGGCCTGGCTGGCGACGCACAGCCAGCTCAGCGCCATGGTTGATGCGAAACTAGATAGGGTCAACGCGCGGCTCATTGAAATCTCTTTTGATTTGGCTCGGACCTCGATGGGCCGGATGTGGGATACTGCATTGCAACATTTCATATCGCAACTCGTTCCTGCTGTCCGCGTTCAGGCTGCACAAATGCGACCGATCCTCTCTTACGCTTCCCATTCAAGCCCGGCTCGCTTAGGCTGCGCTGCATCATGTTGCTGATGCTCCCTTCCCGTTCATACTGTGCTGAGCGCCTCGCATGAGCCGCGCTCGCCGCTCGAACGATTGGGGCTTTCCGCGCTGGCGTGGTTATGAGGCCTCGCGCGAGGCGACGCAGGTGCGGATCTGCGACCGCCATGGCTGCAGCGAACCGGGCGATTGCCCGGCCCCGAAATCGCCCGGCAGCAAGGACCGCTGGTATTTCTGCCAGCGACACGCGGCCGAATACAATTCCAAGTGGGACTATTTCGAGGGCCTCGAGAAAGCCGAGCGCGAAGCGCGCGCCAAGGCCGAGCGGGCGGAGAGCGCGGGCTATGCCGAAGCCTCGCATTATGGCTGGACCGGCTCGGGCGACGGCTCGCGCAGCGCCGACGAGATGCGCGCGCTCGATGTGCTCGAGCTTGAGGCCGACGCGGATTTCAGCGCGATAAAGAAAGCCTATCGCTTGAAGGCCAAGGAAGTGCACCCGGACGTGAAGCCCGATGACGCCGCTGCGGCGGCCGAATTCCAGAAGCTGCAGGTCGCCTATGAAGTTCTTCGCGCGGCCGAGGAAAGGCGCGAGTGGCGCGGTTGAGGCCGTCATCCCTGCCTGCGTGGATCACACCATCACCGCCACCAGCCAGACCACACCCACCATCAGGAACACCCCGATGAGATCGAGCAGGATACCCGCCTGAACGAGCCGCTCGATCCGCAGCCGCCCGGTGCTCCAAGCGATCGCATTGGGCCCGGTGCCGGCGGGAAGAATGAAACCCCAGCTTGCTGCGAGCGCCGCCGGCATCGCGATCAGTATAGCCTGTTCGCCTAGCCCCAGGCCCGCCGCGAGTGTCGCGACCACCGGCATGATCGCGCTTGCGGTGGCGACATTGCTCGCGAACTCGGTGACCAGCACGACCATGGCGACGATCGCCAGCGCGATAAGGATGAGCGGCATGGCCTCGAGCGGCAGCAGGGCATCGCCGAGCCACTTGGCAAGCCCGCTCGCATTCATGCCCGCAGCGAGCGCCAGCCCGCCGCCGAACATGAAGATCACGCTCCAGGGCGCGCGATCCGCCTCGCTCCAGACGAGCAGTGCTCGACCCGTGCCATCGGGCAGCAGGAACAGCGCGAGACTGGCGATGACCGCGATCGTTCCGTCGGTCCAACTGCCTGGGGGAAGAAGGGGCTCGACGAGTGGCTGGCTCATCCACAGCGCGAAGGTGATCGCGATGATCGGCACCAGCCGCTTTTCGGGGATCGTCCACGGGCTCGCATCGTTGATCGCGGCGCGCGCTGCGGCGATGTCGAACGGGTGCTCATCGACCTGCTGGACCCGGGCGATGATCAGCGCTGCGAGCGGAATCCCGAGGATGACGATCGGCAGGCCGTAAGCCGTCCACAGCGCGAAACTGATCTCGAGCCCGATCATGTCATCGAGCAATTGCACGGCGATCCCGTTGGTGGGCGAGCCGACCAGTGTCCCGAGCCCTCCGATGTTCGCCGCAAACGCGATCCCCATCGGCAGCGCGCCGCACAGCCCCGCCGTGCTTGCTTCGCTCGCAGCGCCCGGCGTCTGTCCGCCGACGAGCACGGCGAGCGCGATCGGCATCATGATGAGCGCCGTCGAGGTGTTCGAGATGACCATCGAGAGCAGCGCCGCCGAGATCATGAAGGCGAGCAGCAGCCGCCGCTCGCCCCCGCCGGTGCCGACCGAATTGAGGATCGCGAGGCTAAGGCGCCGGTGCAGCCCTGTCCGCTCGATCGCCAGCGCGAGGAAGGCGCCGCCCAGCAGCAGGAAAAGGATCGGCGCGTAATAGGCCGAGGCCGCCTCGCTCGCGGTCATCACGCCGCTCAGGGGCAGGCACAGGAACGGCAGGAGCGCAGTCACCGCCAGGGGGACGGCCTCGGTCATCCACCAGGCCGCCATCCAGAGCACGAGGCCCGCCACCAGCCAGGCCTCGGCGCTCATCGCTCCGGGAGGGCTGGTCAAAGCCGTCAGCGCGAAGGCGAGCGGGCCCAGTGCTAGGCCGATCCGGCGCGCTTTCATGGAATGGCGATCCCCTGCATCACGCTATGGCGTATCAGGGCTCGGAGCTGGTTAACAGCTTGCTGCGGCGGCCAATCCGCAGCAGTTTGCGTTCAATTCACCTCGCGCGGGGGATCCCCCTGCGCAATGGCGTCGCCGAACACCACCGTTCCCGTCCGGATATCCTGCCGCGCAGCGCGTTGCAGCTTGACCGCGCGCTCGCGCATCAGCCTCGCAATTGCGGGATTGGGCCGCGTCGCCTCGTCGGTGCAGAGAGTTGGATTAAGCGCCAAAGGCAATGCGCCGACCGCCCCGCCTTCTCCGCCGCAGACGAAATTGAGCGCCGGATCGCCCTTTCCGAAGGTGAGATCCGCAATTGCCGTTTCGAACGGGGCATAAGCGATCGTCTCGTAACGCTCGACGAGTTCGCGCACTTCTGCGCGAGTGAAGGCGGACAGGTGTTCGCGCAGCTTATCCCCGCTCGCGAAATAAAAGGGTGCGGCCTCCTTGTAGAGCGCGCTCACCTGCAACTTTCCGCGATAGGCCTCGACGCCGCGAAGCGAGTTGACGAATTCTTCCGCGGCCAGCGAAAGCAGCAGGTCGACGTTCGCTCCGGTGAAAGCAAGGCGCTGAAGCGAGGGACCGCCGATCATACCGTGCCAGAAGCCGTAGATCACCTTCGGATCCTGCCAATTGATATAAACGATACGCTCGCGAATGTCGCGCGGGCTGAGCGGCACGCCCTTCACAGTGACGAGTTTGGCGTCGTGGAGCGCAGCCCCGTTGGCGCCGAACGCGTGCTCGGTCGGATCGCGCGACGGGTATTGCCGCGCAAGCGCCTCGATGATCGCGACATTGTGAAGGTTCAGCCAGTAGGCGAGCTGCTCGTTGCGGGGAAGGCTAGTCAAGTCGAGCGAAGAGCCCACCGCCTCGAGATCGCGGCGGTATTCGCTCAACCCCTGGCGAATGCCGTTGTCAAAATAGGAAAAGGCCACCCGGTTCCCCTCGAGCCGGAAGCGCGACCTCTGGCCGTAATTGATCCGCGTGCCGAGGCGCGATTCGGGACGCTGTGCACCATCGCGGATGGATGGCCCCATCGGTATGACGAAGTGACCAAGCGCCTCGTCCCAGTGGCGGTAGTCGATCGTGTGATTGATGGCGTCGGGCGCAGGGGTGAACCGGGCGATGCCAGCAGCCGGGGGCGTTTGCGCTGCGGTCGAAGGTCGAGGCGCGGTGTTGGCCGCAAGTGGCGCTGCAAAAGCGGCGATGGCGAGCGCGGCCATGGTGATGCGCGCTGTGTCGAATGCTGTCACGGCAAGTCTCCCACGCTGACTTATCCCTTCATTGCGAAACGCTATCAAGAGGGTCCGTAACGCCGCATGAACCGCACCTGTCCGAATAAGGCGGCGGCGATCGCGGAAAGACTTGCCGCTGCGGGCCGTGCGCACCTAGTCTGCATTGATGAGCTTCACTCGCACCGGAGCGCAGCGGCGCCTTGCAGCCTCGGGTCGGCGCCGATGACAGCGCATCGGCTGATTGATCGGATCGAAGGAGCCGAAAAACCGATCGCGGTCACGCTCGCGAGGGCCTTTCAGGATGACCCTGCCTTTGGCTGGGTGTTTCCCGACACAGCAAGGCGCGCCGAGGTGCTGCGAGGGTTCTTCGGCATCTCGGCGGCGCAGTCGCTGCGCCACGGATGGGTGCTGGCCTCGCGGGAGCGCGAAGCGGCCGCCTTGTGGTATCCGCCGGGCGTTGTCACTGATGGACTATTGCAAACCATCGCCGACACTGTGCGCCTCGCTGCGATCTTCGGCCGCGACCTGCCGCGCGGGCTCCGCTTGGGGGAGGCGATCCACGCGCACCATCCCAAGCCGCAGCCCTATTGGTATCTCCGCTATGTCGGCGTCGATCCCGCGGCACAAGGCAAGGGGAGAGGCGGGGCGATCCTGCGCGCCGGGATCGAGCAGGCGGCGCGCAACCGCTGCGGAGTGCTGCTCGAAACTGCAACGCCAACCAATGTCGCGATCTATACCCGGCTCGGGTTCGAGGTGTGCGAGGAATGGCAGCCGCCCGGCGGCGCGCCTACCTTCTGGACGATGGTGCGCCGCTTTCGCGCCTGACCGGGGATTACTGGACCTCCTTGTCCTTCGGATCGCCGGGCAGATCGATATTGCTGAAGGTTACGCTGCCCGTGCGGCCTTCCTTGAGAATCCGACGGAACTTCTCCTCGCGCGCGGCCAGCAGACGCTGCATGCTTTGCGGGATGCGAAAGCTGATTGCGTTGCCGGTGTCGGCGTTCTCGATATAGCTGTAGGTCGGCTCGCGCACACCGCCGGCAAGGTCGGCGATGTCGTATTCGCTGATCGTGGCCTCCATCCTTTTGGTTTCGCGCAGGATCTCGGCGGTGTCTTCATCCGCAAAGCGGGCAAGATGCGCGCGCAGATCGGGCTCGAACTCGCGGAAGTAGAAGGGCGCCGCTTCCTCATAGATCGTCGCGACCTCCAGCGTATCGCCCGATTTCTGCGTGCCGCGCAGCGAATTGACGAAATCCTGTGCCCCGCGCTCTAGCAGGCGGCTGACATTGTCCGCGTTGAACGCCTCGCGCTGGATCGAAGGGCTGCCGATGTCGCCGCGCCAGAAGCCGTAGATGACGCGCGGATCCTTCCAGTTGGGATAGACGATCCGCGTGCGGATGTCCTTGAGGCTCATTGCAATCCCTTCGACCGTGATGAACTTCGCATCGTCCAGCGGCACGCCATCGACCTTGATCTCGCGCGGCTGGCGGATCGGCCAGTTATTCGCGATCTGCTCGACCATCGCGACGTTGTGGAGGTTGATCCAGTAGGCGAGTTGCTCGTTGCGGCTCAATGACTGAATATCGACCTTGTCGGCGGTGGCCTCAAGATCGCGGCGATATTCGCCGAAGGTCGCGATCACTTCGGCGTCGAGGAAGCTGAACATGATTCGCGTGCCTTCGAGGCGATAGCGCGAGACATGGCCGTAGACCCGGCGCGAGCCGAAGCCCTGATCGGGCCGAGGGGCGCCTTGCCTGAGGCTCGGACCCATCGAGACGACAAGGTTGCGCATCGCCTCGTCCCAGATCGAGTAGTCGATCGAGTCGGCATTGGGGTTGGTCCCGGGCGTGAAGGTGGCGAAAGCCTGATCGGGCGCGGCGCCAAGCGTTGCAGGCTGGGCCACCGCAGAAGCCGCAGCGAGCGCGCCTCCGCAAGCGCCGAGCATCAGGCGGCTTGCGATGCGATAAAAGGGAATGCGTACCATTTGCCGAACCTCGTCTTGAGCCCGGAACTCGCCTCTGGAAGAGCAAGCCGGACAGCTAAGCGAACGCGCGCGGGGCGCAACGTTGCCTTGCGCCATCATACAAACTTTGCAGCAAATGTCGGGGTTCGATGGTCGATTCGCGTGGGCTGTTGGTCGATCCGCGAAGAACCGGCAGGATACCTCGAGATTGAGGCCTTCCTGCCGGTGTCTCAATCATTTGGGAGCGAGCACCATCAGCATCTGGCGCCCCTCGAGACGTGGAAAGGCCTCGACCTTGGCGATCTCCTGGACATCGTCCTGCACGCGCTTGAGCAGGTCCATGCCCAAATGCTGGTGCGCCATCTCACGCCCACGAAACCGCAAGGTGACCTTCACCTTGTCGCCATGCTCGATGAACTTGTTAACGTTTTTCATCTTCACGTCATAGTCGTGCGTGTCGATGTTCGGACGCATCTTGACCTCTTTGATGTCCTGCGTCTTCTGCGTCTTGCGCGCTGCATTGGCCTTCTTTTGGGCTTCGTAGCGATACTTGCCCACATCAAGAAACTTGCACACCGGAGGATCTGCGTTGGGCGACACCTCGACGAGGTTGAGGCCCTTCTCCTGGGCCTGCTCAATCGCCTCGCGAGTGTACATCACACCAAGATTTTCGCCCTCGTCATCGATGACGCGGACCTTGGGGACTTGGATGAAATTGTCATATCGAGGGCCGCTTTTAACGGGCGGGGCCATCTGTCGCCGGGGGGGACGGGCTATGTGTGTTCTCCTGTTAGAGCCGAATAGTCGACGCCATTGTAGTGATTTTGCACAGGATGCGCCAGATGGCTCTTGGTCTATCGCGCATTCAGCAAGCCGCTAGGCCTAGGCCGCAGCACGATAGACCGGGAACCTTACCAACTTGCCCCTGGCCGGCAGCACCGCGTCGATCGCCTGCGCCGGGCTGAGCGCCGAGATGATCTCGGGTGCATGAGCGTCCATTCCTCCGGTGAAGGCACCGAAGGCGGGCGCGATCATCCGTTCGGCGCCGGCGGCCGAACGGCTGATCACCGCGCAAGGCCGCGCAATATGGCGATTGCGCACCTTGATCCTCATTTTGGGATGGAAATGCCCCGAAAGCTCGTGACGCTGCTCTCCGGGAACGGCTTGATGGCGCAGGACAATGCCGCTCATCTCGAGCTCGGTGAAGATCGCTCCGCCCAGAGCGCTGTCCATCCCCTCATCGTGATTGCCCGATATCCAGACCCAATCGAGCGCGCGCGTCAGCGCTTCGAGCATTCCGGCGGCATGCGGATCGAGGCGTGCGATCCCCTCGTCATCATGGAAATTGTCGCCCAGCGTGATGACCCGCCGCGCGCCCGTAATCCTTGCAGCGTCCGCCACTCGCGCGAGCGTCTCGCGGCTGTCATAGGGCGGGAGCAGCTGGCCCCGCTGCGCGAACCAGCTGCCCTTCTCGAGGTGCAGATCGGCCAGCAGCAGGGCCCGCTCTCGCGGCCAGTAAAGACAATGGGCGCCGAGCAGGACAAACTCCTGTCCGCCAAAGCCGATAGGGGCACCGAGCTTGCCTGGGAACGAAACGGGAACCATCGGGCCGGAATGCCCGCGCCGCTCGACTTTGGCAAGAGGCATTCGGGCGAAATCATTAGCGCGAGTGAGGTTGACTTGAGCACTGTCCACGCCGATTGACATGGATACGTCTCGCGCGGGATCGCGGGGTGTAAGGATCGGTTTGGACGGGGATCAGGGAATGAGTGAGTGGCAGCCCAGGACGGCGCGCGCGAAGGAATGGTTCGAGAGCCTGCGCGACCAGATCTGCGTCGCTTTCGAGGCGATAGAGCGCGAGGCGGGCTCGGCGGCGGCTTTCGAGTACACACCTTGGGAGCGCACCGAGGAAGGCAACGATCAGCCCGGCGGCGGCGTGCAGGGTCTGATGAAGGGCAAAGTCTTCGAGAAGGTCGGCGTCAATGTCTCGACCGTCGGTGGCAGCTTCCCCAAGGAATTCGCCGCCTCGGTCAACGGGGCAGATGCCGACAACCCGGGCTTCACCGCAACCGGCATTAGCCTTGTTGCTCACATGGCCAATCCGCACGTGCCCGCGGTCCACATGAACACCCGCTTCCTTACCACCGGCAAGGCCTGGTTCGGCGGGGGTGCGGATCTCAACCCGCCGATCCCCTACGAGGAGGACACCGAGGAATTCCACGCCGCCATGCGCGCCGCCTGCGCCGCGCATAACCCGACCTATTATGAGCGCTACAAGAAGTGGGCGGATGATTATTTCTTCATCCCGCACCGCAACGTCCATCGCGGCGTGGGCGGGATCTTCTACGACCACCTCGACAGCGACGAGGATGAGGCCTGGGAGCGCAACTTCGCCTTCACGCAGGATGTCGGCCGCGCCTTTCTCGACATATTTCCCAAGCTCGTGCGCAAGCGGATGAACAGCGAGTTCACCCCCGAGGACGAGGCGCGCCAGCTCGAATATCGCGGCCGTTATGCCGAATTCAATCTGGTTTATGACCGCGGCACGATCTTCGGCCTCAAGACCGGCGGAAACATCGACGCGATCCTGATGAGCCTGCCGCCGCGCGCGACGTGGAGCTAGGCAGGGGATCACACAGAAAGCCTGCTCTTCGGTGGAAATCGCGATGCGCAGGTCTCTGGGATTATGCCTACCGGTTGGCTTGGGCGCGATCTTTGTGACGGTGCACTTCGCCCACGACGCAGCGGCGCGTCGGCACGAGCAGCTCATAGTCCGATCAACCCCTTTCCACTCGCGCGGCGCGCCTTGCCGGGGTTGGCAACGAGGCGGCGGCGATCAATCCTGCGGCGCGATACGATCTCGCGGCGGTCCGCGCGCCCGCGCTGGTGGTTCACGCCCACGATGATCGGCTCAACCCTTTCGAGGTTGCCCGCAAACTCGATGCATCCCTGCCCGATAGTCGCCTCCTTGCCCTTCAGCGAGGCGGTCATTTGCTGCTTGGCAGCCAAGCTGGCCTGAGGTGCGAGATCGCGCGCTTCGTCGGATCGCCTGCAGCCAGGTGAGTGCGCGTCGCTTTCGCGCTTGCCCCTTGCCGCGCTGCAACACATATTCAAGTAAATGCTGCGCCAGTACGAACTAGTTGAAAGGGTCCTGACCTACGACCCCCACGCCGATCAGGCGGCGCTCAACCGCGCCTATGTCTACACGGTGCAGAAGCACGGCTCGCAAAAGCGCGCGAGCGGTGATCCGTATTTCTCGCATCCGATCGAGGTGGCCGGCCTGATGACCGACCTGCAGCTCGATCAGGAAACGATCATGACAGCGCTGCTCCACGACACCGTCGAGGACACGCTTGCAACGATTGACGACATCGAGAGCAATTTCGGCCCCGAGGTGGCGCGGCTGGTGGATGGCGTGACCAAGCTCTCCAAGATCGAAGCCATGCCCGAGAATGAACGGGCGGCCGAGAACCTGCGCAAGTTCCTCCTTGCGATGTCCGAGGACATTCGCGTGCTGCTGGTCAAGCTCGCCGATCGCCTGCACAACATGCGCACGCTGCATTTCATCAAGAACCCCGAGAAGCGGCAGCGGATCGCGCGCGAGACGATGGACATCTACGCTCCCCTCGCCGAGCGGGTGGGCATGTATGAATACATGCGCGAGATGCAGGCGCTCGCCTTCAAGGAGCTCGAGCCCGAGGCCTACGCCACAATCACCAAGCGACTGGAGGATCTGCGCGGCTCCGACGGAGGACAGGTTGATGCGATCGCGCTCAAGATCAAGCAGGCGCTGGCCGAGGCGGGGCTATCGGTGCAGGTGATGGGGCGCGAGAAGCACCCCTATTCTATCTGGCAGAAGATGTCGGAACGGCATGTCAGCTTCGAGCAGGTGACCGATATCATGGCCTTCCGCGTCATCACCGAAAGCGAGGCCGATTGCTACGCGGCGCTCGGCGTGCTCCACACCACCTGGCAATTCCTTCCGGGCAAGTTCAAGGATTACATCTCCACCCCCAAGACCAACGGCTACCGCTCGGTCCACACCTCGTTGATGTATGAAAATTCGATGCGGGTCGAAGTGCAGTTGCGCACGCGCGAGATGCACCAACGCAATGAATTCGGCCTCGCCGCGCACTGGGCCTACAAGCAGGGCGACAAGCCCGATGGCGCGGTCGGCTGGCTGCGCGACCTGATCGAGATCGTCGATGCGAGCCACGATGCCGAGGAACTGCTCGAGCACACCCGGCTCGCGATCTATCAGGATCGCATTTTCGCCTTCACCCCCAAGGGTGCGTTGTTCCAGCTGCCCAAGGGTGCGACCTCGGTCGATTTCGCGTTTGCGGTCCACACCGATCTCGGCCTCGCCTGCGTCGGCGCGAAGATTAACGGGCGGCACATGCCGCTGCGCACCCAGCTCAACAATGGCGACGTGGTCGAGATCATCAAGACTGGCCAGCCAGAACCGCAGCTCTCATGGCTGAGCTTCGTCGTGACCGGCAAGGCGCGCGCCGCGATCCGCCGTGCGGTGCGCCAGAAGGAGCGGGCCGAAATCGCCGCGATCGGCGCGAAACTGTTCGATGAGATCGCCGCGCGGGTTCCTGCGAGGATCGGCAAGAAGGCGATCCGCGCTGCGCTCGAACGGCTCTACATGGAAGAACCCGAAGACCTCATGTATGCGATCGGCGCCGCCAAGCTGACCGATCGCGAAGTGATGGAAGCCCTTGTGCCCGGTTGCACCTCGGAATTCGCCGAGCAGGAGGAATGGACCGGGCGCGAGCGCCAGATTTCGATCCGCGGCCTGACGCCGGGTGTCGCGTTCGAGCTTGCCGATTGCTGCCACCCTGTTCCTGGCGACCGGATTGTGGGGCTTCGGCGCAAGGGTGATCGCGTGTTAGTCCACACGATCGACTGCCTCGAGCTGGCGAACGGGATCGATCGCGATTGGCTCGATCTCTCATGGGACAAGCGTTCGCACGGGGCGGTGGGTCGGCTGCGGGTGACGTTGTACGATCGTACCGGCACGCTCGCCGAGATGGCCGGCATCTTCGCGCAGAACAAGACCAACGTGACGAGCCTAATCCAGACGCATCTCGACCATCCTTTCACCACTTATGAGATTGACGCCGAGGTGCAGGATCTCGCGCATCTCAGCCGCATTCTGAGCGCCCTAAGGGCGAGCGATGCCGTAGCGCAGGCGGACCGGATCTAGGCGCGCACAGGCTCTAGAGCGGCGTTACTTCCACTTCGACCTCGTCCCGCGGTGCGAGGCTTTCGGCGCGCATCACGGATTTGCTCAAGAGCAGGATCCATTCGGATTGCCGGTTTTGCGGGAACACCGAGGTGGTCCACCGCGTGGCGCCGATGCGCGCGGCGACCTTGATCGAACCAAACCCGCGCGCGCGACCGTGTTCGAGCCGGTGCATGAGCGCCTCGCCTGTCAAGGTTTCGGCCTCGACGCCGGTGAAGGTGACGAGATGATAGGTCGCCTGCTCTCCCTGCCATCGCACAAGGGGCAGGGTCGCGGCAATGGTGCCATGCGCGCGCTCCGCCTCCATGCCGCGATTGCGCTTCAGTTCGGATGCCCCGACGGGCGGACGGGCACGGGGACATTGCAGATGTCCGCACCGCCAGCGGGCGCGATGAAGAACGGATCGCGCCTATTGGCGCGCGCCTCGGCATAGCGGGCGAAAGTCTCGGTCTCGGTCGAGAGATATTCATACAGCGGTCGCTCCGCTTCGGGCAGGTCTGCAGCGGTGTGCACAGAGAGGATCGGCACGCGCTTGCCCGCTTCCTCGGCGGTGTAGAAACCGAGCGCGCCCGAGCCACGCGGGAGCGACGAGAGGTGCTCCATTCCGCCGATCACCCTTCCGACCAGCGCGATATTGCGATCAAGATGACGCGGCGCGTGGCCGATCACGGTGTAGAGTTCGGCGCCCGATCCGGTGTCCGGCGACAGGTTGCGACCGACGCCGACCATGCCGTAGCAATGGACGGGCCACTCTCGCACGCCGTCAGTGGCCATCGGCCACCCTTGACGAAAGCCTGCGCCGGCAGCGTAGGCATCGCACAGCCAGGTGGGAGACACATTCGCCCGCTCGCCGCAGGGATTCATGTGCATGGCAACCGCACTCAGCTGATGGGCATACGCCTCCTCGCTCATGACCTTGAGCCCTGCGGGCAGCGGCTTCGCCTCTCCGCCCGCTTCCGGATTGTCGTAATTGGGATCGCCCCACTGGGTGACGTAATTATCCTGCACCCGGTTGATCGAGGTGCCTTCATACCAGCCCGAGCGCGCGAGCAGCCTGATGTTTTCGACCCAGCCCTGGCTGAAGGGCGGCGGCATCAGCTGGATCACGACCTCGCGCTCTGTGCCATCAGCATTTGGCGCGAGCGTCATCACCAGCATGTCCTCGGGCGCGATCACCACCCAGTCCTCCTGCGGGGCTGCATTGACGATGTCGGCGGGCGAGAGCGCGGGCGCTGCATCCTGCGCCGCGAGCGGCAGGGCAGCAGCGAGGAGCGCGCAGGCTGCGGCAAGGTTGATCCTGTTCATGGAGCGAAGTCTGCCACTCTCAAGCGGGTTGCGAAAGAGCCTGCGTGCGTCTATCCGCCCGCATTCCCGCAAGGGCGCGCGGAGCAGTGGCCGAGTGGTCGAAGGCGCACGCCTGGAAAGTGTGTATACGGCAACCCCGTATCGAGGGTTCGAATCCCTCCTGCTCCGCCAACTATTTCATGTTCCAAAAACAATCGCCTGATTGGTTAATCGAGTGCACCGTGCGCGTTTGCGTTGCCGCCCGTTCAGGCAGCAAACTTGCGGGTGGCAGCACTCAGGATATGGCCAAAGCCCCTGCTTTAGCGCGGGCGAAGATGACGCTTCTGGTCCGCTTTCGGGCAAGTGCCAAGGCTTGCGGAATGACGGAATCGGTGAGAAGCGGAGTTGCTCGTTCGGCGACCACAGCGGTTCGCAATTCGCTGGCTTGATCCGAGATATCGCGCGGGCTGCTATGCCGCGCGCAGTCTTTCGTAGAGCATGCGCGTCTCCAGCAAATTCGATATCCGTAGGCCGACCTCGATCACGTCGAAGGGCTTGGAGACGAAATCCTTCGCTCCCAGGGCCAGCGCCCTGCGCCGCGCCTGAATCGTCGTGTCGGCGGTCAGGACGAGGACGGGGCGGAATTCATCCGCGCAATCGTGGCGGGAAAAGGCCTCGAGCAGCTGGAACCCGTCGACTTCCGGCATCATGAGATCGAGCAGGACGAGGTCGGGCGCAAACGCGATATAGGTCTCGAGCGCCTTCGTCGGTTCAGTCAGGCAATGCACGTCGCGGTAACCCTCCCGCTCGAGGAGATTGGCCAGCAAGCGCACGTTCGCTTCCTCATCGTCGATCGCGAGGATCCGGCAAGAAAGAAGTTCTTCGCTCTCGATCAGTTGCATCACACCTCCTTCAGCCCTCAAGCATTTCGTCCGCGGCCCGGTTCGCGTCGACCTCGCCGCCGAGCCGGAACCAGAAGCGCGCTCCCGGTTCGAGCGGGGTATAGCCGATCTCGCCGCCCATCGACTGAATGAGCGTCTTGGAAAGGGCCAGACCCAGCCCGGTCCCCTCGGTCTTGGTCCGCTGGTTCTGCCCGAGACGGTCGAATGCAGTGAAGAGGCGCGCGACATTGCCGGGAGCGATACCCGGCCCGTCATCCTCGACGAAGAAGGTCACCGCGCCATGCCCTTGCGCTTCCGCGCCCATCCGGACGAAAGATCCATGCGTGTTGTATTTGGCCGCGTTGGCGACGAGGTTCAGGATGACCTGCGTGAGCCGCCGCCGGTCGGCGGTCAGCGAGAGCGGTTTCGCGGGCAGAACGAGGTCGAAGCGCAGCCCGGCACTCAGAACGATGGGCTCGGCAAGATCGCGCGCTTCCCCAAGCACTTTCGCCGCACCTATTGTTTCGGGTTCGAGCTCGGCGCCGCCTGCCTCGATGCTCGAGATATCCAGCAGATCGTTGATGAGCGAGAGCAGGTGACGGCCGGCCCGCGTGATTCGCTCGACCGCTTCCTGATGAGGCGGGCTGAAGCTTTCGAGATCGATCTCGAGCAGCTGTCCGAACCCGAGAATGGCGTTGAGCGGCGTGCGCAGTTCGTGGCTGGTGCGCGAGAGAAACTCGCTCTTGGCGAGATTTGCCGCGATCGCTTCTTCGCGGGCGAGCTTCAGGGCTTCCTCGCTACGGCGGCGTTCGGTCATGTCGCGCGTCACCTTGGCAAAGCCCTGCAATTGCCCGCCCTCGTCGCGCAGTGCGGTGATGATGACATTGGCCCAGAAGCGCGATCCGTCCTTGCGCACGCGCCAGCCCTCGTCCTCGGCCGAGCCCTCCGCCCGCGCGCGTTCGAGCATCTGTGCGGGCAGGTAATCGCGGGTTTCATCGGGGTAGAAGCGGCTGAAATGCTCGCCGAGTATCTCCTCGGCCTGCCAGCCCTTGATGCGTTCCGCGCCGAGATTCCAGCTGGTCACGACCCCGCGCGGGTCGAGCGTGAAGATGCCGTAGTCGCGCACCCGTTCGATCACGAGGCGAAAGCGCTCCTCGCTCGCGCGCAGATCTTCTTCGCGCTTGCGCAAGAGCGCGCTTGCCTTGACCAGCCTCACGGTCAGCCGCCCGATCTCGTCGGCTTCCTCGGGCAGTTCGACGAGCCGCTCGCCGCGCGCGAGCAGCTCGGCGTTTCCTTCGAGCTTGCTCACGCGCCGCACGATCCCGGTCGAGAAGAGGTAGACCGCCGCAAGGCTGCCAAGCAGGCCGACCAGCCCGCTCACCGCGGTCAGCACGAGGAACCGGTCGCGCACATCATCGACCAGCGCACGCCGCTCGTCGAGCACCACTGCCTCGCGCCGCTGAATCTTCTCGATCTCGCGCCGCACGGTGTCGAGCGTCAGTTTATTGGCGATCAGCGCCTGCTCGATCGCTTCGGGGGAAGCCGTCTCGTCCGACTGCGCGAGGGCAACCGTGGCTCTGAGGCTGGCGCGCTTTTCCTCCGTCACGCGCAGCAGGTCGACGAAATAGCGGCTCACCACCGGGTCCTCGATCGCGACGTCGAGCCTCGCGAGCGTGGCAGGAAGTTCTACCTCGGCGGTGCGATAGGGCGCGAGAAAGCGGTCCTCGCGAGTCAGCGCATAGCCGCGCACGCCGGTTGCTGCCTCGGCCAGCAAGGCGTGGACCTGATAGATGTCGCGCTGGATCGCGAAGGCGCGACGCACGTCATCCTCTGCGCGGGTTTCGGCACTGCTGGCAAGGTAGAGCGAGACGAGCGAGCCGATGAGGATCGCCAGCGGCAACGCGACCACCACCAGCCCCTTGAAGGCGAGCGGACGGTCGGTCCATATGCGGGTGAACGAGACGGGGCGCTCTTCGCTCATCTCGCGCCAGCCCGCTCCGCTTTCAATCGCACCGCAAGCACCGCCGCCTGCGTCCGGTCGGCAACGCCGAGCTTGCCGATCAGGCGCTCGACATGAACCTTGACCGTCGCCGGGCTGATGCCGAGCTTGCGGGCGATCTCCTTGTTGGTGAGGCCTTCGGCCACCAGCGCCACGACTTCCCGCTCACGTTTCGTCAGAATCTGTTCGAGGTCGTCAGACGAGCTCTGGCGGGCCACGGGAGCCGCGCGCAGCGCCGCGTTGACAAGCTCCAGCGGCAGCGCCGACTGGCCGGCGAGCACCTGCTCGATCGCGGCGCACAGGTCATCGATCGCAGTATCCTTGAGCACATAGCCCGCCGCGCCCGCGCCGAGCGCTTCGCGGACATAGCCCGGCATGTCGTGGAGCGTCAGCATCAGCACCCTCACCGGCAGGTCGAGCGCGGCGATCTGCCTCGTCGCCTCGAGACCGTCGATGCCTTCGCCAAGGCGCACGTCCATCAGCACCACTTCGGGCCCGAGGTCGCGCGCCAGTTCGACCGCCTGCTCGCCTGTTTCTGCGAGGCCGACCACCTCGTAGCCCTTGCCGGCAAGCAGTGCGCCGAGACCTTCGCGGGCGAGCTGGTGGTCGTCGACGATCAGGACCCGCGCGCCGCTCATCCGGGCCCTCCGCGTGGCAGGCGTGCTTCTACCGAGACCCCGTGCCCGGCCTCGCCGCGCCAGTCGAGCGTCCCGCCGAGCGCCGCCATCCTCTCGCGCATCACATCGATGCCGACATTGTGCCCGGAAAAAGCGCCATGATTGCGCGTCGCGCTGGAAGGCCCGCGCCCTTCGTCCGCTATCCTGAGGAGCACCGGGTCATCGCCCAGCCTTGCCTCGATCGTGACCCGGCACGGCCCGCCCGCGTGCTTGTGGATGTTGGAAACGGCCTCCTGCGCGACCCGAAACAAGGCTGTTTCAATAAGAGGGCCAAGCCGCGCATCCGCGTCCCCGAGCCCTAAGCGGACCTCGAACCCCTCCTTCTCCAACCCCTCGCCGAGCGATTGCAGCGCGGCGGCAAGGCCGAGATCGTCGAGCAGCGTCGGGCGCAGGCCTGCGATCACTCGGCGCAGTTCGGCCACGAGGCTTCTCGCGATCTCCTTGGGGGCAGGGCCGGCGGCGGCGAGACCTGCGCTCTCGGCCCGCTCGAGCAGGCGCACCAGTGCGGTCGCGGTCTGCGCGACGCCATCGTGCAGTTCGTGACTAACCCGGCGGCGCTCCTCCTCCTGCGCGGTGAAGAGCTTTTCGAGCAGCAGGGCGAGGCGCCGCTCGCGTTCCTGCAGGGCGTGCAGCAATTCGGCCTTTTCGCGCTCGCGTTCGATCCGGTCGATTGTCGAGCCCATCATCTCGAGCTGCATTCGGAAGGCCTCCCGGTCCTCCGTATCCGGTATCGCCTCGATCCCGTCGAGGCCGAGGATCGCCAGTTTCGCGACCACCGCGCCGCCCGGGCCCGGAGCCCTGATCGCGATGCCCTCGGCATTTTCCGCCGGCATGACGAGGGCAGACCCGCTGCCGGTGAAATAGGCCAGTTGCTCGGCGCAGCGCTGGATGACCGCTTCGAGCGAAGCGGTGTCCGCCTCGGCCAGTTCGCGGCCGGAGGCGGAAAGCAGTCGCAGCCGCGCAGCGCGCGCCTCGGCGGCGCGATAGAGTTCCCGCAGTTCGGCAATTGTCTCGCCATCGGATGCAAGCGCGAAGGGGCGGTTGGGCATGCTCGCCAGATTAAAGCCTTCCCGGCAAAGCGCATAGGCCATTCGGCCTAGGCCGGAAGGCTCGCCGTGTGGCCGATTTGCGGGCGTCCAGCAGTCCATATCTCTCCACCACGCGCTGCGACGCAAGGCCCCGTTTCACCGGATGGCACCGCTGCCGGGCGCGAATGAACACACGCGCAGATGGAGAAACTGCCATGAATACGAACTCCCTTGTCATCGCCGCCGCCAGCGCCGCGCTGGTAGCCTGCACGCCGGGCTATGCCCAGGCGGCGACCGCTCCAATCGGTGCGGGCACCAACATGCAGCCGACGCAGGAACAGCTCGAATGCATCACCGAGAAAGAGGTCATCGCCCGCCAGGAACAGTGGGGCGCCGGCATCGTGAAGATCGGCGAGGTCTTTCAGGATGGCGGCGATTACCGCGCCGCTGCGGCCGATCACATCGATGAATTCTACGCCTACGATCTCAGCCTCGTCCTGTTCAAGCCGACGCTGGCGGCAGTCGAGCAGTTCCGGCCCAGCTTTGACGGGGCGCTGTCCTATTTCGTGGGCGGCAACGAATCCTTTCCCGAGGACAAGGGCTTCGCGATCAAGCCGTGGAGTAAGGTCCGCTGGCAGAACACCGGGATCATGAACAATGTCTGCCACATGGCGGTCGCGATGGGGAACTATTACTTCACCCCAGCTTCCGGCGGTGCGGAAACCAAGGTCGAATACACGATCGGTTACATCCGCGACGAAGAGGGCAAGCTCAAGATGGCCGTCCACAGCTCGACCATTCCCTACAGCGGCGGCTGAGCCTTTATCCGGCCCGCCGGTCCTGCGCGTTAATGGCAGGTCCGGCGGGCACCAATCCGAAATCTCGGTGTCCTAGCTCTTCCAGCCCATTCTCCATCGGAGCCGCTTATCCATGGTCCGCCCCTCGTTCCCTGCCCCGGCCATCGCGCTTTGCGCAGCCACTCTCGCCGCCTCGCCCGCCGCCGCGACCGAGGACGACTTCAACATCTGGACTGGCCAGTTCATTGTGGTCGACGTAGACGAGGACGGCGCCTGGTTCGTGCGCGGCGAGGCGCAAGAGCGTTTCACCAACGATGCGGACCGCTTGGGCCAGCTGCTGTTGCGAATGCTGGTGGGCTACCGCATCAATGAGGACGTCAGCATCGGCGGGGGTTACGCCTACATCCTGACCGATCCTGTCGGCCCGGTCGAGGTCAACGAGCACCGCTACTACCAGGAACTGAACGTCAGGCTGATCGATCGCGACGGCATCACCCTCGACAGTCGCACCCGGCTGGAGCAGCGCACTTTCGAGGAAAGCGAGCGCACCTCATGGCGGCTTCGCAATTTTGTCCAGCTGCGCGTGCCGATCAGCGAGAACAACAAGTTCGTTGCCTACAGCGAGCCCTTCATCGAGCTGAACGACACCGATTTTCAGCGTGGTGGGGTGAGCATCTGGCGAAACTTTGCCGGGGTCTCGATCCCGCTTGCTAAGGGGATCGAGGTGGTGCCGGGCTATCTCAACCAGACCGTGTTTCGCGAAGGCGAAAACCGGATGGACCACGTCGCCAACGTGAACGTGTTCATGTCTTTCTGATCGGTGCTCACTACATTGCGAAACCACCTTTTCATCAGCGCAGGTCCACGCCGTGACCGCGCCGCTGATTTTCGCGAGCTTAAATGCCTTTATAGCACGGCACAATCCGCAGTCTTGGCGGGGGGCGATCGAAGAAGAGCGGTTGCTTGTGCTGTCATGACAGAAGCTGCGGGGCTTTTTCGCCGACAAGCATCGAGGCGCTTCTGGGATCGGCGAATGCCCGCAATTTGGGCGGCCGGTTCCGGCGTAGCCCAAAATGAGGCCAAGGGCCTGTTCGGCGGTTTCGACGCGAGCGACCCGTCGAGCGTGTTCGATTCGAGCGAGATCCTCGCGGTAAACGAATGTTGTGCACCTCACGGTGAACGCGCGGATCGGCTAAACTTGGGAAAGTTTCAGCGTCAGCGCCCATGACCGCAACGCCTTCGACCGGCAGTTGTTCTTGTTCCTCAATATTGTAACGCCCGGCGACGAATTCACTGGCCTCGGCACGCCGCGGACATTCGCCGTGAGCCTAGACGCGAACTTTTGATCGGAGCGAGGGCGACGCAGCGCTACTTGATGCAGGCACAATCTTGCCTTCGGCATTATTGCCACAGCCCACGACTAACGCCACGGTTCTGCTGCTGACCTGCAGAAAAGCCTTGCCCGCCTGCTGCCAGCGCAGCATCAGCCGAATAGGCGAGGGGAAAGGCCATGAGCTCTGCGCGACTTGAATTGGACCGTGTGATGGGTTCGCTTTCGGATGGGGATCGCTCGGCGCTTGCCGATCTCTATGCGCTGACCTCTGCCAAACTGTTCGGCACGATCCTGCGCATCGTGCGGGGCCGGGATCGCGCTGAGGACCTGCTACAGGACGTATACGTGCGGGTCTGGCGCAAAGCATCCACCTTCGATCCCGCCAAGGGCACTGCGATGACCTGGCTGTGCACAATCGCCCGCAACGTCGCGCTCAACGATTTGCGCCGCGAGCGTCGCAGCGCGGAAATCTCGGACGAGGTTCTTCCCGAGATCAAGGATGAAGACCTGCAGCCGACCGACGAATGGCTCTGCGCCAAGGAAGAGGTTCTCGCGCTCGCCGATTGCCTCGAGGCGCTCCAATCCGATCACCGTCGGTCGATCATGCTGGCCTATTTCGAGGGCTACACCCATTCCGAACTGGCGGAAAAGACTGCGGTTCCGCTCGGCACCGTCAAGAGCTGGATCCGGCGCGGGCTCGCTGGATTGAGGGGCTGTCTCGATGGAGCATGACGAGACAAGGATCGAGGATGATCCGTTTTTGCTCGCAGGAGCTTATGCTCTGGGCGCGCTCGAAGGCGAGGAACGGGCGGATGCGCAGCGGGCGCATCTTTCCGATCCCCGGTTTCGAGAAGCGGCCGCATGGTGGGAGCGACGGCTCGCCGCAATGGCCGAGGCGACCCCCGCTTTCACTCCGGCACCTCAAACCTGGGCGGCGATCGAGGCCCGTATCGATACAATCGAGGCGCAGGATAAAGGCGGCGGCATCAGCAGCACGGCGCTGACCGCGCAGCAGCTCGCTTCGGTGTCCCGGCCCGCAGGCTGGAGCATCGCGATGGCGCTGGCCGGAGCCGGCATGGCCGCCGCCGCGATCTCGCTCTATGTCGCGGCGCCTGCCCCTAGCCTTGCTCCGAGCGCACCAAGCGTGGCCGCGCTGCCGGCTCCGCAACTGGTCGTGCAATTGCAGGACGAGGAGGCGCAGCGCCGTCTTGTCGGCCGTTACGATGATCGTAGCCGGCAGCTTGCGCTCTCGATTGCCGGGCTAGAGGCCGAGGCAGGCCAGACGCCGGAGCTCTGGGTGATCCCCGAGGGCGGCGCGCCGGTCTCGCTCGGTGCGATCCCCGAGACGGGCGCGTTCGCGCGCGTGCTCGACCAGAGTGAGGCTTCTCTGCTGATCGGGGGGGCAACCCTGGCGGTGACATTTGAAGAGGATTCGGGCGTCAGGCACGAGGCGCCAAGCCCGCCGATCCTGCTCGCCGGAGAGCTCACCCAAGTGTGATCCGGGTCGCGCTCACCGCCGATTTAAACACCTGAATTTTGGCCGAGATCGTTGCCGCCAAGCCTTTCTCGTTTTTTTGCTCGCTCACTGCATCCGATCCTCGGGCGCCGGGGTAGTTGCGCCCGCGATCGGCGCCGATCGCACGGGAGAACGCAGTTTTTCCGGGGCTGATGGGATCGATGGGCAATTCCGCGCCATCGCGGCCCAACCAACCGAGCGGAGGGGCACCCTCCAATTGTTGTCCCATGCGGAAAACCGAGGAGAGACTATAATGAGGAAACTTGATCTGAGCAGAACGGCCGTTTTGCTGGCGGGAACTGCGATGTTCACCTTTTCCATCCCAGCTCACGCGGATGAGACCCCCGAATGCAATGATGGCGACGGGATCGAGAGCACCGAGTGCGGCACCGATGCCGACACCGGCACCAGCGAGGGTGCGCTTGCGGTCGGCAATGGCGCCACCGCCAACGGCACGGATGCGGTCGCGATCGGGGGCGACAATGCTGGCGCGGCCGCCTCGGCGACCGGCCCATCGACTGTCGCGGTCGGCGGCGAGGCGTTCGTTGGCACGGTGGCCGATGGCTCGGATTTGAATGCGGGCGGGCTTGTCGCCACGGGCGGCACGCCAGGGGCGACCGCGATCGGTTGGCGCGCGACGGCGACCGCCGAGCGCGCGCAGGCGTTCGGCCACCTCGCCTCGGCCACAGGGCTGCGCTCGACGGCGGTCGGCGAGGACGCCTCGGCCTCGGGCAGCAACTCGGTCGCGATCGGCAACCAGGCGATCGCCGATGGCGGCGATGCGCTGGCCATCGGTGGCAATCGCGCCGGTGCCGAGGGGCGCTCGACCCAGGCGCTCGGCCCGTCGACCACCGCTGTGGGCGGTCAGGCGATCGCCGAGGGTCCGGGCGCGACCGCGATTGGCTGGCGCGCGGAAGCCAATGCCGAGCGGGCGCAGGCCTTCGGGCACTTGGCGGTCGCCAACGGCGTGCGCTCGCTCGCAGTGGGCGAGGCGGCGACGGCCAATGCCGATTTCGCCATCGCGCAGGGTGACGTCGCTGTGGCGAACACCGTGTCCTCGATCGCGATCGGCAATTCCTCGAGCGCAACCGGCGTCGATGCGGTGGCGATCGGCGGCGATGATGCTGGCACGGGCGCAACCGCTCGCGGCAATTCCACCGTTGTCGTCGGCGGCGAAGCCTTCGCAGGAACCGTCGCTGACGGCACCGACGCCGCCGCGCTCAATGCCGGCGGCCTCGCGGCCACTGGCGACGTTCCCGGAGCGACCGCGATCGGCTGGCGCGCCACGGCAACTGCCGAGCGCGCGCAGGCCTTCGGCCACCTCGCTTCGGCAACCGGTGTGCGTTCGACCGCAGTGGGCGAAGATGCCTTCGCAGCAGGGAGCAACTCGGTCTCGATCGGTAACCAGGCGATTGCGGATGGTGGCGATGCGCTCGCAATCGGCGGCAACCGCGACGGCGCGGAAGGACGCTCGACACAGGCGCGCGGGCCTTCGACGACGGCCATCGGCGGGCAGGCCATTGCGCAAGGTCCTGGAGCGACCGCAATCGGTTGGCGTTCCGAAGCCACCGCCGAGCGGGCGCAGGCCTTCGGGCATCTCGCTGTCGCGAGCGGCGTTCGCTCCACCGCCGTGGGTGAAGCGGCCACTGCCTCGGGTGAGCGGGCGATCGCGATCGGCGATGTGTCCAGCGCCGGCGGTGCAGGCGCGGTCGCACTTGGCGCCGGGGCATCGGCCACGGGCGCCAATTCGGTCGCGATCGGTGCCGGCGCGAACGCTGCCAATGATGGGCAGGTCGTTATCGCCTCGCTCGCAAGCAGCAGCGCGAGCCAGAATGGCGACCTGTTCCTGGTGACCTCAGACGCGACCGGCACGCTCGGTCTCAGCGGTGCGGCTGGCGGCGGGGGCTTCGCCTCGGCTTCTTCGGTGGCGGCGAACACCACTGCGATCACCAATCTGCAGACCCTGACCACCAATCAGGCGACGCAGATCAACACGCTGTTCGGCCAGACCGAGGCCAACCGCAACGCGATTAATCGGGCCAACGAAGGGGTCGCCATGGCGCTCGCGATGGAATCGCCGGCGCTGCCTGCGGGCACCAGCTTCGGCCTTTCGGGCGGGATCGGCTATTTCGCGGATCAGGGCGCGGGCACCCTTGCCTTGTCCGCACGGGTGAGCGAAAATGCGGCGATCTCGGCCGGCGTCGGCGTCGGCTTCGACAGCGGGGAAGTTGGCGCGCGCGGCGGCTTCCAGTTCGCTTGGTAACGCAAGGACGTGATGCAAACTCGAAAGATGAAACAGGGATTGCCGGGGCTCCTCGCCTCGGCAATTCTCCTTTTCGCCGCCTCTCCTCTGGTGGCGCAATCCGGACAAGGCCCGCAGGGCTCTCAGCCCAGCGTACAGGTTCCGCCCTCGGTGCGCCCGACACCGGGCCAGCTGGAGCTTTCCAAGATGATCTGGTCGACGCTCGCGGCGGTCGATCATGCGAACCGTTCGGGCAATTACTCGGTCCTGCGCGACATTTCCGCCTCGGGCTTCCAGATCAACAACAATGCCGCGCAACTGGCGCAGGTCTTCTCGGGGCTGCGCGAACTCAACATCGATCTCGGGAACACGTTGCTTGTGCCTCCGACCTACAGCGTTGCTCCTCAATTCATCCGGGAAGATATCTTCCGCGTCCAGGGCGTTTTCCAGATCCGCCCGGTATCGATCGGCTTCGATTTGTACTATCAATGGGAGCAAGGACGCTGGAAGCTGTTTGGAATAGATCTTCAGCCGCTCGAGATGGTGCAGGCGCAGTAGGCATAGCTGAAAAGCGGGCTGCGGCTGCAGCAAACGGGCGATGCGACAATTGGTCTTCGCTTCCACCCTCGCTCGGAGCCTCGCCTTAGGGGCTTGATCTGGTCACGATTGACCAGACCCCGCCGCGCGTGAACGCACCTATCCCATGGATGACGACGGGCCAATCTGGGCCCTCCGCACGGGCCAGCGCAATCGATGGGGAACGAAGAGCGGCGTCAGCATCCTTCATCACTCCCGGCATCATTGATATCCACTCGCATCTCTCGGCGATTACCCCAGCCTCTTGGTGGACGCGCACAGCGACGGCAACGAGGCGACCGACATCGACCGAGCGTTGCAGCCAAGTGCAGGTCACTGCCGCCGGGATCGCGACCGACAAGCTGGCCGGTGTGGTCAGCAGCACCTCCCATATGCCGCCGGCGAGCACGGCAGGTTTGATCCGGTCGCCGACCGCCTTCCATCTGCTGAAACGCCTCAATCATGCCGAGCACCGTGCCCAGCAGGCCGAGCAAGGGCGAGATCGTCGCGATTGCACATCAAGGCGGCCGCGGCACTGGAAATGGTAGCCTGGTGCCAGCGCATGGATCCCGCAGACATCTCCGGCCTGATTGGCCAAGCAGGGCCGATCCCGGTCCGAATTGACGCTTTTTTGACGGCCCGAGCGGTTGACCGCATCCCTCTCCGACAGGCAAATCAGACGCGTCGGAATTAGCTTAGATCAGGGCAATATCGCACAGCGAGCCAACCACTGCGTCGGCGCGCCCGGGGAAGGCTTGGCCGATGCATGTCAGAAAGAATGAGCGACGAGACTCCAACGTTGCGCAGGGGTGAATGGTGCAGACGATACAGCCGGTAACAGCCGGCGCAGAGACGGGCGGAGGGCGCGCGTCATTGCATCCCTGAAGCAGCGGCATCGATGGTGCTGGAGGAAGTCCAACCCACGAGGGATCTATGGCAACGTCAGCACACAAAGCGGGGATAATCGAGGCCTTTCAATCGACCCCGGACCAGACGAAAACAGGGCCGACGGCACACCGCATCGCGGCGCTCGATTTCGTTCGCGGGGCGGCGTTGTTCGGTATCTTGCTGATGAACGTCACTGGATTTGGCCTGCCGCACGCCTACAGCAATCCGATGAACGCCGGCGGCGCGGAAGGGGTTAACCTCCTGTCGTGGATGATCATCCAGATCGCTTTCGAAGGCACCCAGCGCGGCCTTTTCTCGATGCTGTTCGGGGCAGGCATCATCCTGTTCACTTCCCGCCTCGAGGCCAAAGGGCGAAAAGATGTCGGCGACATCTATGCCCGTCGCAATCTCTGGTTGATCGTCTTTGGGATGGTTAACGGCTTCATCCTCCTGTGGAGCGGCGACATCCTCTATTTCTACGGGCTGACCGCGCTGGTGGTCTTCCCCTTTCGCAAGCTCGGCGTGCGGCCGCTTCTGATCATCGGGATCGCGGGAATGCTGGCGAGCGCGCTCTGGAACGCGAAGGATACCGCCGATCTGATGCGCTATCATGAGGCTTATGAGGCTTCACAGGTTGACGGGGCGCAGCTTGAGCCGCAGCAAAAGGCGCTCGCCAAAAAATGGGAAAGCGCGCTTGCCGAATACAGCCCCACGCCTGGGGCGCAGCGGGACTATGTCGAGCAGCGCACGCAGAGCTATGCAGCAGCCTTCGTGCAGGTCGCCGCGGAAACAGTGCACGCGGAAAGCTGGTATTTCTATCGTTGGTTTTTCGACATCTTCAGCATGATGCTGATCGGCATGGCCCTGTTCAAGGCCGGTGTCTTCACGCTGGAACGATCGACCCGGTTCTATCTGGCGCTCGTGGTGTTCGGATACGGGTTAGGCCTGACGGTCAATGTCCTTGAAACCCGGTTGATCATCGAAAACGGTTTCAGCCTGCTGGCAATGAGCCAGTCGCAGATCACCTATGATCTTGGAAGGCTCCCGACCACCGCAGGCCATCTCGGCCTCCTGCTCCTGATCGCGCGCTCGGGCATCTTCCCGGTCTTCCAGCACGCGCTCGCCAGCGTCGGGCGGATGGCATTCACCAATTACCTGACCCATTCGCTTGTTTGCGCGATCTTCTTCGTCGGGCTGGGCTATTTCGGCCAGCTCGAGCGACACGAACTCTATTACCTCGTGTTCGCGATCTGGGTGGTCCAGCTTGCCCTCAGCCCGGTTTGGCTCGGCACTTTCAAGATGGGGCCGCTCGAGTGGCTGTGGCGCGGGCTGACTTATGGCGAACTTCCCAAGCTGCGCCGTGTTCAGGGGGCCGAAACATGAGGGCCGGAGCTCTCACCCGCTCGGACACCGGATACGTTGTCCCCGCCTTTGCAGACAGTGCGAAACTGCGCCTGCTGCTCGGCACGCTGCTTTATCTGGCTCAGGGCTTTCCGCAGGGCATCTTCTTCTACGCGATACCAACCTGGCTCGCCGCCAACGGAAGATCGACCGAGGAGGTGGCGATGGCGGCAGCGGCGGGCTCGCTTCCGTGGACCTTCAAGTTCCTTGCAGGGCTCGTGATGGATCGATACTCCTGGGCCGCGATGGGGCGCAGGAGGCCATGGCTCATCGGCTCGCAGGCGGCGATCATCGCCAGCCTCATCGTGATCTCGATTATCTCCCCGCTCCCCGAGCACACGACGCTGGTCATCGGCTTCGTCCTAATTCTCTCGGTGCTGACTGCAATTCAGGACGTGGCGCTCGATGCGCTTGTGGTCGATCTCACGCCCGAGAACGAGATGGGCCGGATGAACGGCTTCATGTTCGCAGGCAAGGTCTTCGGCATTGCGGCAGGCATGGCAGGGACCGGCTATCTGCTTGAATACCATGGTTTTGCCAGCGCCATGCTGGGGATGCTAGTGTTATTTGCAATCCCGGCTACCACGGCACTGGCGGTAAGGGAGCGCCAGGGCGAGAAGCTGCTGCCATGGACCTGTGGCCAAACATCGCCCGACCTTACCGTCGTCACTCATTCATGGCTGCCGATCTTGCGCGCTGCGCTGCGCAACCTGCTGCGACCTCAAGGTCTTGTGACCGTGCTCGTCATCGTGACCTACAGCGCTCATCAGAGGATCAACGAGATGACCGACGGGCTGTTTGCGATCAGGCAGTTGGGCTGGAATCAGGCCGAGTTCGGGTCGCTCACAGCGTTCGCCAACATCGTGCTTGGTATCTTCTGCCTGACGCTGGGCGGCTGGATGGTGGATCGGATCGGACCGAAGCGGATCGCGCTGTGGTCAGGCCTTTCGGCCTTCCCGCTCATGACGATCTACCTCGTCGATCGATCGCTCTGGCAAAGCGATCTGCTGTTCGTTGCGTGGGTCCTCATCAAGAGCCTGCCGCTTTATCTGTTCTATCTCGCCAACCTCGTCATCATGATGCGCGCGACCGCGAAGGAGGCCGCTGCGCTCTCCTTCGCTCTTTTTGCAGCCATTCAGCCCGCGGGTTTCATGCTCGGCGCGGCTCTTCTGCCGTCCCTTGAAGACTGGGGTGGATGGCAGGCAATGTATGGCGCGAGCGCGGTGCTTATCTTTGTCGCGGGCTTGGTTGCCCTTTCGCTGAAGTCCGACACCGTCCTGATGCAGAGGCCGGGTCCGGCGAGCTAGAAGGCTGGGGTGCGTGAGCACGTCGGCACCCTCCGGGCGATCGCAGAAGCATCTCGGCCTCCCATTCCCCATCCCGGAACCGGTCGGCAGCACGGCCGCCGCTTGGATTGCGAGCCTCAAGCGCTCGCTGATGACGCTGTCCTCGATGCCCTCGAAGGCTCGTCGCCTCACTTTGCCGCGATGGATCAGAGCGGTCACATGCCAAGCGCTGCCGGAAACACCAAATCAGCCCGCAGCCCGCCCCGCACGCGATTGGACAATCGTATTTGCGCCCCATGGGTGTGAGCGATGGCGCGGGCGATGCCGAGCCCGAGGCCGGTGCCGCCGGTCGCCTTATTTCGTGATCCTTCGCCGCGGACGAACGGCTCGAACACCCGCTCAAGCTGACTTTCGGGAAGGCCGGGGCCGTCATCCTTGACAGCGATCCTCAACCCCGCGGCGTCACGCTCGATCGATAGGCCGACCCACCCATTGCCATAGGCCCGCGCATTCTCGAACAGGTTCTCGATCATCCGGGTCAGCGCAAGTCGGCTTCCGGCGATCGTGAACGGTTCCGACGCGTCATCCTGCGAGACATGGATCCTCAGCGGCGCGGCCTCGGCAAGATCGACGAGGAACGAGCGCAGCTCGATCAGTTCGTGCTCGGCTAGGGGGTTTTCGGCACGGGCATAAGCCATCATGTCTGACAGGAGGCGCTCCATCTGGACAAGGTCGGGTTCGATCTCGGCGACCGGGACAGCGTCCCGGCTGTCCATCCTGAGGCGCAACTTGGTGAGCCCCGTTCGGATATCGTGCGCGATCGCGACCATCATCTGTTCGCGCTCGCGGATCAGCCCGTCGAGCCTCAGCCGCATCCGGTTGAGGGCCTGTGCCAGGCGCCGCAATTCGCGCGGGCCGGTCTCGGAGACGGGCACAGCAGTCTCCGCAAGCCCGACCCGTTCGGCATCGTGCTCGAGCGCGCGGATCGGCCGCATGATCACCTGATGCAGCGCGACTCCCAAGAGCACAGTCACCACCAGCACGAGAGCAAGAAGGAAATAGGGGGCGTATGGCGGCTCGGTGTAGATGATCGATGGCGCCAGCCAGATGTTGAGCACGCGGCCGTCTTCGAGCCCGATCGCGATATGGAGTGTGCTCGAGGAGTTGTAGAACAGATCAGGCTGCGAGCCCCGCCTGCGGGCCAGTTCGAGCGCTCCGACTTCCTCGAAGCGGATGTCCCGGTCCCGCAGCCGCTCGGCGACGGCATTGTCAATCCCGGCCAGCACCAACTGCCTGGCGCGATCCGAGCCAAGTTCCTCGCCGAAACTTTCGCTGATGAAGGCGACCCTTGACCTGCTGGCATAGGTGGACAGGATCGCCCCCTCGAGCTCGGGCGGCGAGGTTTCGATAAGCCAAGCAAGCTCGGTGATCCCGTCCGCGCTCTCGGCAAGGGCGCGATCGAAGATGCGGCCTGAGATCGGCGTCTGCATGATCCCGATCAGCGCAGCGAGCGTCAGAACGAGCAAGCCGAATGTCAGCGCAAGCACGCGCGCCAGGATCGAGTTCAAAACCACGCCTGGCTGGAGCCCCACACCCTGTCTTCTCACACCCTGTCTTTTCACACCCTGTCTTTTCACAGGCCCACGCGCGTCACCGGGGCCGAAAATGCATAGCCGAGATTGCGCACGGTCTTGATGAATTGCGGCTGCCTTGGGTTTGCCTCCAGTTTGCGGCGGATGCGGCTGATCTGGGAATCGATGCTGCGGTCGAACGGGTTGGTGTTCACCCCACGCGAAAGGTCCAGCAGCGTGTCTCGCGAGAGCACCCGTGGGGCGCGCTCGACCAGCGCGAGCAGCAACGCGAACTCGCCCGAGGTCAGCGCGATGTCCGCGCCGCCCGCGCCCTTGAGCAGCCTCTGGTCGGGGAGCAGCACGAAGGGGCCGAAGCGCAGCGCGCGCTGCGGCGCTGCATCGGGGGGCAAGGTGCCGGCGTCGCGGCGGCGAAGCACGGCCTTGATCCGCGCGATGAGCTCGCGAGGATTGAAAGGTTTGCCGAGGTAATCGTCGGCTCCCATCTCCAGCCCGACGATCCGGTCGATGTCCTCGCCCATGGCGGTGAGCATGATGATCGGGAGGTTGGAATTGGCGCGCCAGCGGCGGCAGAAGCTCAATCCGTCCTCGCCCGGCATCATCAGGTCGAGCACCATGAGGTCGGGCTCCCGCTCGGCGAGGGTTACCTCCGCTTCCGCCACCGATCGCGCGGTAAGCGTGCGCATCCCGCCGCGCTCCAGCATCCCGGCGACCAGTCCGAGGAGCTCGGAATCGTCATCGACGACGAGGATGGTCGGCCCCTGGTGCATGGGGAAGATGATAGGAGCGCAAGGGGGTTTGCTCCAGCGCGGTTTTGCGACCGTTTGTGTCGGCAACCCGATGCTTTGGCAACAATCTGTCACAATTCATGTCGTGCCGGGCAAATGCGGGCAACTGCGCTGCGGCATTACCGCTTCATCGCAACTGATGGAGAACCCCCGATGACCATTTCTTCCAAATTCGCTTCCTCTCTCGCCGCGAGCATCCTGATCGGACCCGCTCTGCTCCTCGCCGCCCCGGCGGCAGCGCAGTCGAACGAGCAGGCCCGCAAGATGCTCGAGCGGGCCGATGCCAATGGCGACGGCCAGGTCACGCGCGCGGAGTTTGACCGTGTTCGCGCCGACATGTTCGCGCGGCTCGACCGGAACGAGGATGGCTATGTCGATCGCAAGGATCGCCCGCGCATGTTCGGCGAAAAGTTCGATCAGGCCTATCGCGGGCTCGCCGCGCTCGATGTCAACGGCGACAAGCGCATCTCGCGCGCCGAGCTCGCCAATGGCGAGGCTCCGTTGTTCATCGCCGGCGACACCGATGGGAACCGGATCCTCTCACGCGCCGAGATTGCCGCGCTGCGCCCCGGCAACTGAGCGCGCGCCGGCCCATTATCACCTGCCTGAATGGAGAACACCATGTTCGCGGATCAACCCCCTTTGGCTTTCGTCCTTGTCGTTATCCTCTTCGCGTTGGCCGAATTCGGTTGGCGCAGACGGGCGGGGCGAGGCTATGATCTCGGCGCGCTCGGTGCCACGCTCGGCGTGATGCTGGGCCAACTCGTCGCCAAAGGGCTGACCGGCGGCCTTGTTACCGCCGCGATGTTCGCGGTCTTCAGCCTCGCGCCGGTGCAGTGGGCGATGGACGACTGGCGCACCTGGGCGGTCGGCTTCGTGGTGCTAGAGTTCTTCTATTACTGGCAGCATCGCTTCAGCCACACGATCCGCTGGCTGTGGACGTCCCACGCGGTGCACCATTCGCCCAATGAGTTCACGCTGCCCGCCGCAGTCCGGCTCGGCTGGACCGGCACGATCTCGGGCGCGTGGGTGGTGCTGTTGCCGATGGCGCTGATGGGCTTCCATCCAATCATGATCGCGGCGCTGCTGGCGGTGAACCTTCGCTATCAATATTTTCTGCACACCGAGGCGGTGGGCAAGCTTGGCGTGCTCGAATGGGTGCTCAACACGCCTTCGCACCACCGCGTGCATCACGGTTCGAACCCGGCCTATCTCGACACCAATTTCGGCGGCATGTTGATCGTGTTCGATCGCCTGTTTGGCACCTTCGTTGAGGAGCGCGAGGAAGAGCCGGTGCGTTATGGCCTGACCAAGCCCCTTAACAGCACCAATCCTTTCCTGATCGCCTTCCACGAATGGGGCAATCTGTGGCGTGATCTCAGGCACGCCCGCAATCTGCGCGGCGCCTGGCGCGCGCTGTTCGGTCGGCCATCCGATCTCGGTCAGAGCACCGACGGCGAGGAGCCGCAGCGCGCCCTCGCGCTCGGCTGAACCCTTCATCTCACCAAGGAGAAAGACAATGTCCCACCCCCTCCGCATGCGCAGCTTGCTGTGCCTGATCGCCGCGCTCGGCCTCTCGGCGTGCGGCAGCGACGAGACGCCGATGCCGGTCGCCGCGGCGCCGACCCCGGCGCCCACGCCCACTCCCACTCCCACGCCCACGCCCACGCCCACCCCGACCCCCCCGCCGACCGGCAGCGCGGATGACTTCACGCTGCTGGAGGACATCAAGTATGGACAGGGTGCGACAACGACCGGCAGCGCGGAACTGCTGCTCGATATCTACCAACCGCAAGCCACCTGCACCACGCCGCGCCCGACAGTATTCTACGTGCATGGCGGCGCATTCAGGTTCGGCGACAAGCAGGACGAACTCGTCGCCGCGATCGCTCCGCGGGTGGTGGCCGAAGGGTTCAACTTCGTCTCGATCAATTACCGGCTGGCGGGCGATCAGCCCGTGTTCTCTCGGGAATTTGCCGAATTCGCACAAGCCCTCGCCGATGATGGCCTCGCCGATCCCGAGGGCGAGCTCTTCGATACAGTGATCAGCGCAATCGAGGACGGGGTGACCGCGCTACGCTGGATGGATGAGAACGCCAACGAATACTGCCTCGACATGGATCGCATGGGCTATTGGGGCTCATCAGCGGGCACGATCGTAACCGCCCAGATCGCCTATGGACTCAACCAGTTCGGCATCGAACGGCCCGAACCGCGCTTCCACAACGCGTGGTGGGGCGAGCTATTCCGGATCAGCGACCTTGAAGTGGGTGAATCTCCGTTCCTGATCCTGCATGGCGAAAATGATCCGCTGGTGGATATCGAGGTTTCGCGTGATCTGGCGGCGCGGGCCGATGTGGTGGGCGTGCCCTATGCGTTCTACACGCTGCTTGGCGCCGGGCATGGTTTCGACACAAGCAATCAGGCGCAGACCGCAGCCGGCCTGGAGGCCTCGGTTCGGTTTGCGGTCGATCACCTGAAAGGCGGCACGCCCACCTATGGGCGCTTCGATGTGCCTTGATTAGCTTGGTGCGGCGGCAGCGCCTCGCGCTTGTGCCGATAACGCAGGTGGCCAGTGTTGCTCCGCTGCGCTTGACGCAAGGCCCATTCGAGCACCAGCCCATGGGCCGCGCCCTGCATCGCAGATGGCCGATGTGGCGGTCACGGCCGCTCGCGCGAATGAGGGGCCATGGACATGAGAGCAAGCCTGGGGGGCACCAGGAAACGGTTCGCTTCAGCCAATTTGCCATGCGATCTCGATCGCTCCCCGGCTCGCAGCACCGCACCGCACCGCACGGTCTCTCCAAGCGGCAGGGTTCCGCTCCGCTCGCTTCAGCTGAGGCGTTGCAGAGATGGGACCAGCGGTTCGAGAGGAGCGTCAACGGCTGCGCAGCAGCGGAACGCGAGGCTGCAACCCCCGTTGGCCTGACATGGAGGACACCCGCACCAAGCACAAAACAGCAGTATCCGAGCCGACTTCGACCCTTGCGAGCCCGCCTTGGGATATTGTGGTGCAGCCCGGACCGATCATGGTTACAGCGATCCATGCCGGGCACACCATCCGGCCCTCGCTCGAGCCATGGCTCGAACTTGGTGCCGAGGATCGCCTGCGCGAGGAGGACCCGCTCACCGACTATTTCCTGGCCGGCGGCGACACCATCGTCCGGGCCAACCGGTCCCGGTTCGAATTCGATCTCAACCGTCCGCCCGAGACCGCCGTCACGACCGATCCTGAGGCGACCTGGGGTCTCAAGGTGTGGAGCCCCGATATGCCCGAGGCGCACAAACGTCGCTCGCGCGAACTCCATCGGCGCTTCTACCAGTGGGCCAAGGACCGGATCGAAACGATGATCGCAGAGCATGGGCGCATCCTCGTGCTCGACATCCACAGCTACAATCATCGCCGCGCCGGCCCCGAGGAAAAGCCCGACGACCCCGAGGCGAATCCCGACATCGATATAGGCGCAACCACACTCGACAAGGAAGTCTTCGGCGGCCTGCTCGAAGAAATCGCGCAAGGGTTGCGCTCACGCGCGGTCAAGGGTCGGATACCGGACGTGCGGACCAATGTCCGCTGGCCGGATGGGGGCCACTTCCCTGAATGGCTCCATGCCGCATATGGGCAGGCGGCCTGCGTCATGACCCTAGAATACAAGAAGATTTTCATGGATGAGTGGGGGCGCCAAGCTGATATCATCGCCTTGCAGCAGCTGCGCGAGGGTTTTCTCGAGGCGATCGAGCGAGCCCGGGGCTGGCTTGCGGACAACCCGGCGCCGGACCATGCGGGAGCGGCGGCATGAGCGGTGTGGCACGGGCACGCCAGGTCGATCGGCTAGCGGGCGCTAGGGCCTTGTGCGAAGCTGCTATCGAGGTCGATCATGCACTCGCTGAAATGGATTTGAAGGTCGATTGGCTCGCGCGGCTGACGCCGGTCAATATAGACGAGATTTGGGAGGGGTTCCGCTCTTCCGGCTACCGCTCGATGCCTGACATCCGATATGGTGAAGGCCTGAACCGCGATGCGCCGGTCCTGCGCGATGAGCTCTTTGCCTTGCCTCTGCGCAAAATCGAGAACCCGCTGATCGAGGCATTGCTGCTTGAAAAGCAGCGGGAGCTGGATCGCCAGATCGAGCTTGTGCGAATGCGAGGGCGCGAAGGCTTCACTCTCGCCAGCACCGATCTGTTCGGCCATGTAAGCGAGCGCCTGCTGGCAATGGCGCTCGATCTGCTCGACATTGTACCGGTGCTCCCGGCTGACGAGCTCGATGCCGATGCCGAGGCGATGTGCAAGGCAGCTGCGCGGGCGATCGAGCGTTATCGCGCGTGTAGCCCCGATTTCCAATGCGAGGTGATCGTCGATCCGATCCCTGGAACCTCGCTTTACGTCTCGAAGGGCAATTTTCACGTCGCGAGCGATTACCGAACCTCGCGCCACCGGGTCGAACCGCTGATCGCGCACGAGGTCGGCACGCACGCGCTCACCCGTCATAACGGCGAGCGCCAGCCGCTGCGCACGCTCGCCGGCGGTCTTGCAGATTATGATGATCTGCAGGAGGGCCTTGCGGTGCTGGGCGAATACCTGACCGGATACCTTCCGGCAGAACGCCTGCGCATCCTCGCCGCGCGTGTGATCGCCGCGCATATGGCCGTTGAGGGAAGGCCGGGCCCCGAGATCTACGCCCGGCTGGTAGAGGAGCACGAGATCACCGAAGGGGATGCCTTCGATACCGCCGTGCGCGCCAAGCGCGGCGGGGGCCTCACCAAGGACGCGCTTTATCTCAAGGGGCTTGCGGAACTGCTCGCCTATCTTTCCCACGGGGGCGATCTTGAAGTTCTCTTTCTCGGGAAATTCGCCTTGAAGCAGCTGCCGACGCTGGAGAAGCTGATCGAGGACGGCATCGTCCTGCAGCCCGAACTGCTTCCATCCTTCTGCCAAGGCGAAGAGGCCGAGCGGCGACTTGCCGTTGCCCGTTCTGCCCCGCTCACCTCGCTCTATCAGGAAAGGCCCGAGGCATGACCGATGAGAGAATAAGGCTTGCCTTCGTCGTCAACGACGTGGCCACCGAGCAGGACAATTACACCACGATTCGCCTCGCCCGCCGGGCGGTGGCACGCGGTCACGAGGTCGCGCTGATCGGTTTGGGTGATTTCATCTATGATTGGGAAGAAGGCATTTGCGCGATGGCGACGCGCAGCAAGGTCGAGGAGTTCGCCAACGATACAGCCTATCTTGAGCATCTTCAGCATAAGGACCTCAAGCGGGAGCGCATCGCGCTGAGTGAATGGGACATCCTGATGCTTCGCAGCGATCCGGCTGAGGAGCTCGTCTCGCGCAGCTGGGCGCCGACCTCAAGCCTGCTGTTCGCGCAGCTTGCCTCGCTTGGGCGCACCATCGTGCTGAACGATCCTCGCCACCTCACCGATGCCGTAAACAAGACCTATTTCCAGGGCTTTCCCGAAAGCGTCCGGCCGGCCACCACCATCACGCGAGAGAAGGACGAGGTCGATCGCTTCCTCGAGGCGCATGGCGGCAAGGGTGTGATCAAGCCGCTCCAGGGCTCGGGCGGGCAGGGGGTCTTCATCATTGATGAAGCCAATCGCCAGAACCTCGCCCAGATCACCGAGGCGGTCACCCGCGATGGCTATGCCATCGTGCAGGAATATCTGCCCGCCGCCGCTGATGGGGATTTGAGGATCATCACGCTTAACGGCCGCCCGCTCAAGGTGGACGATACCTATGCCTGCATCCGCCGTTTCAGCCAGGGCGACGATCACCGTTCCAACATCTCGGCGGGAGGCGGGCATGAGATGGCCGAGCCGAACGAGGTCGCGCTGCAGATCGCCGAGATCGTCGGCCCCAAACTGATCGATGACGGCATGTATCTGACCGGGCTCGACATCGCGGGCGATAAGATGATGGAACTGAATGTCGATACGCCCGGCGGGCTCAGCTTCATGGAAGATCTCTCCGGCGTCGATTTCAGCGGCGCGGTGCTCGACGATCTCGAACGCAAGGTTCGCCTTCAAAGACAATATGGCGGCACGCTGACCAATCGACAGCTTGCTGTGATATGACGTGGTTTGGCAGCGTCGGTCTAGCGCGGGCCGCCTGCAACATCGGCAGCGCTTTGCGGCAGCCGGGAAGCGGACTTGCGTAAGATCACGCAATCCAGCGTTGGCCAGCGCAAACGGATCGTGAGCTAAGCTCCGCACTCATCCAGCGGAAAGCCTGCATCATGACCACTGCCACCGAGCTTATCGATCAAGCCGTCGGCGATCACAGCTACGCGAACCTGCCTATCCGCGTGCGTGAGATCGTCGAGCGCCATCGTCAAACGCTGCTCGATCTGGCGAACGCTCTTATCGCTGCTGGGCGCGGCGAGGATGAGGTGGTGTTCATCATCCAGCAGGCCTCCGACAATTTTTCCATCAGGCTTCAATCAGAGACGGAAGGCCTCCAATAATGAGCGCTGTCTGCCAGCTCCATCATCTTGCCAAGACCAAGTTCGACGAAGCGGGTCGGCAGCGCTCGCTCGATCGGCTCGGCGTGGTCGGGACGAATGCCGAAGCGCCTTTCGAGCGCATCGTCGATCTCGTCAAGACCACCTTCAATGCTCCGATCTGTGCGGTTTCACTGATCGACAATGACCGCCAGTGGTTCAAGGCTTTCCGCGGTCTCGAAGTCGATCAGACGCCGCGGGACATTGCCTTTTGCGACCACGCCATTCGCGAGGAAGCGCCATTCATCGTCGAGGATGCGGCCAAGGATCCGCGCTTTGCGAACAATCCCCTGGTGCTGGGCGAACCGTTTATCCGGTCCTATCTCGGCATGCCGCTGAGGATGCCCGATGGATACATCGTCGGCACTTTGTGCGTGATCGACCGTGAGCCGCGCGCTTTCTCCAAGCACGAACTCGTGATCCTGCGCAACTTCGCGAATCTGGTCGTCGGCGAACTCGAGCTGCGCACGATCGCCTTCACCGATGGCCTGACGAAGCTTCTGTCGCGCAAGGCCTGGCGTGACCGGGTCGAGACCGAGATAGACCGCGCCATGCGGCAACCGAGTGCGCTTTCGGTGCTCCTCCTCGATCTCGACCATTTCAAGCGGATCAATGACACGTTCGGACACGATGTCGGCGACCTCGTGCTCAAGAGGACCTCCGAGATCTTCAACTCGGTGCTGCGCAAACACGATCTCGTCGGGAGGCTGGGCGGCGAGGAATTCGCGGTGTGCCTGATCAACGCTCCCGCACATGTCGGCCGCGCAGTGGCAGAGCGCATCAGGGCCCGCATCGCCGCACTGGACTTTCCCGAGCACCCCCACCTTTCATGCAGCGCGAGCATCGGGGTCGCTGTGTTCGAACCCGGTGCCGATGTGGATGATCTCTTGAAACGCGCGGATCTTGCTCTTTACGAAGCAAAGAGGGGCGGGCGCGATCAGGTCAGGATGAGCGATCCCGTCCTTGTGGTGAACTGATCCGGCCAGCGCGGGGCAGACCAGGGTCGCAAATCAGATCAGGCACCGTTCGCGCGCGATCATGGCGGCGTGTGTCCGGTTGCGCGCACCCAGTTTGCGACACAGCGCCTTGACGTGGAGCTTGATGGTAGGCTCGCGCAGCTCAAGATCGAGCGCAATCTCCTTGTTGCTGAGCCCCTTGCACAGCCCGCCCAGAACTTCGCGTTCGCGCGACGACAGACTGCTCTTGGCTTCGGCTTCCACCGGGCGTGGCCGCAGGGTTTCCATGGGCATATAGATTTCGCCAGCGGCCATGAAGCGGATCGCATTGACCACCGAGCGCGCAGGCAGCGTTTTGGGCAGATAGCCCGCAGCGCCGCATGCCAGCACCCTTTCGCAAACGCCCGCAGGGGCAAGGCCCGACATCAGCGCGACCGGCCGATCGCCCGCTTCCTTCACCGCCGCCTCGAGCCCGGCGAAGCCGTTCATCCCGGGCATGGCGAAATCGAGCAGGATGAGATCGTAGGGAACCTCCGCCTCAATCCTGGCCAGCGCAGCCGGCAGGTCCGCGACCGTATCGACCTCGAAATCGCTTTCCGCCATCAGGTAGGAGCGCAGCACGTCACGCAGCAATTCATGATCGTCCGCAATTAGAATTCGCATCATGACTTGCGCTTTCTGGCCGCGCTGATCGCGGCGATGGCCGAGGCGATAAGCGCATCGGGCGTCGCTGGTTTGCCGAGCACGGCATCGAACAGGTCCGGATCGCCCGCGCGCCTGCCATAGGCCTGGGGCAGCGCGGTCAGCAGCAGCACGGGGAGATCCTCGCGCACGGCGCGCAACCAGCGCGTCAATTGCACTCCGTCCATTTCGGGCATGTCATGGTCGGTGATGACGAGATCCCAGCCGGCAGGATCCTCGCAGACCGCGTTCAGCGCATCGCGCGGGTCGAGGCAGGGGCCGGGCTCGGCTCCGGCATCCTCGAGCATGGCGACCAAGGTATCGACCACGGTCGCATTGTCATCGACCACCAGGATAGTCTTTCCGGTGAGGGCTTCGGCCTGCGATGCTGGGTGTGCCGAAGCGACGCCTGCCGCGTAAGACATTTGCCTGACAGGCCACCATACCTCGAACAAGGTGCCCACTCCAATCTCGCTCTTGACCGAAATCGCGCCACCGGCCGCACTGACGATCCCTGCGACCACGGCAAGACCAAGACCGGTGCCATCATCGCCCTTGCGGGTATAGAACGGCTCGAAGACCTGCGGCAGATCGAAGGGTGCGATGCCGCCGCCAGTGTCGCGCACCTCGATCAGCACTGCAGCTTCCGGCAGGCTGCCGACCAGAACCCGCCCTTGGGGGCTCAGGCCCTCGGCGTTCTGGAGTTGTAAATTGATACAGCCTTCCTGCCCAAGCGCCAGCGCATCGCGCGAATTGAGCGCCAGATTGAGCACCACCTGCATCGCCTCGGTCGCATCGGCATGGATCTCGACCGGCGCCTCGGGCATCATGAGCTCGATGCGATGCTGCGGATCGGCGAGGCTCCCCTTCACCAGATCGCGCACGCCGACAAGCGTATCGCGCAGGTCAAACCGCTTGATACTGGTCTCGCGCCGTCCGAGCGAGAGCAGCTTTTCAACCAGCTGAGTGGCGGTCGCCGAGGCTGAAAGGATGCGCGATGCGCTTGTGCTCACGCGCTCATCGTGGCTGCCCTCAAGGAGGCTGGCCGTGCCGGCGATCGCGGCGATCAGGTTGTTGAAATCATGAGCGATGCCGCTCGCCAGCTGGCCCACCACCTCCTGGCGTTGCGCGATCATCAACTGCTCGCGCAGGCGCGCCTGCTCGCGTTCGGCCGCCAGGCGTTCACCGATGGCGCGCGTGATGCAGACCATTCCGCCCTCGGGTGAGAGCGAAAGGCCCACCTCCTGCTCGATCGGGCTGCCATCCGCCCGCCGGCCGACTGTCTCGCCGCGCCATTGCCCTGTTCCGAACACGATCGGGATCGCCTCGCGTTCGATACGCTCGGCCTCGATCCTGCCGTAAAGTGCGCTCCATGGCTTGCCGATCAAAGCGCTCGGATCGTCATAACCGAACATGCGAGCGTGCGCCTGATTCATGAACATGAACACGCCATCGGGATCGGTGATGGCAATGCCATCATCACTCGCCTCGATCGCGGCCACCTTCTGTGCCAGGCGGTGTTCGGTGGCTTCACGCTCGGCCTCGGCAGCCTTGCGTTCGGAGGCATCGCGGATGATCGCGGCGAAACCTTCGGGCGTTGTGGTGTCGTGTGCCGACCACATGCCAAGCGAGAGCTCTACGGGTATCTCTCTCCCGTCGCGGCAGCGCGCAGGGACCTCGACCGTTTTGCCGACCATCCTTGTCGCGCTCCCGCCGCGCAGTCGCGCCATCCCGGCATGGTGGCCGACCTGATGGCGGGATGGAATAATGAGATCGAGCGAATGGCCAAGCGCCTCTGCGGCGCTCCAGCCGAACATCGTCTCGGCCGCCTTGTTCCACAGGGTGATGCGACTGCTGGCATCCGAGCACACGAAGGCATCGGTCGATGTCTCGGCGATCAACTGCGAGATCCGTTGATCCTGCTGCATCCTGAGCGCTTGGAGGATCATCATCGCTTGCCCGGCCATCAGTTCGAGCGCAGCGGCATCGCGCGCGCTGAAGCCACCACGTGGCGCATCGTCGATGATGCACAACGTGCCTACGCGATAGCCCTCGCCGGTGACGAGCGGGGCTGCGGCATAGAAACGGATATGCGGAGCACCCGTGACGAGCGGATTTTCGCAGAAGCGCGGATCGTGCCGTGCATCCTCGACCACCATTACCTCCGCTTGCGCGATCGTGTGCGCACAGAAGCTATCGCTGCGACATGTCTCGCTCAGCTGCGTGCCATGGCGCGATTTAAACCATTGGCGGGCCTCGTCGACCAGGCTGACGAGCGCGATCGGCGCATCGAAACGGTCGGCGGCAAGCCGGGTGACGGCATCAAGGCCGGGGTCAGGCGGGGTGTCGAGCGCCTTGAGCGCATGGAGCGCTGCCAGACGCTCGTTTTCGTCGGGCACGATGGGAGCCCGTAGGATCGTGGCGGAAGCGCTGGCCTTGGTCATGGTCTCGATACGTCGTTGTCTCGGGCCTAGCTGCCCGGAAAAATGCTGGGGAGGCCCTTCGCACGCCCCAAGCTCGCCGACAATAAACGCGAAAGGTTAGCCGAAACTATACTTTCGGATAGCTGAGCCTCGCCCTCCGGAGGTTCCCGTAATCCCAGGCGCAAGAATTGCCATCCGTTTCGGTGCGCGCGCCATGCTTCGGCGCTCACCCGCATCCTTGTGCGCGCATGACACACCGCCGCTGTCCTCACAACAGGGGGCCAGCCACGACAACCCTGTCACGGCCCAAACATTGTTGAAAGGATAAGTAGATGAACCTGAAGATTGCAGGGGGCCTCGCCCTCATCGCGGTGGCCGCGGCCGCCAACCCCGCCTTCGCCCAGTCCGTCTCGGACGGCTCGGCCGGCGCTGAAATCATCGCCCCGCTCGAGATCGAAAACACCGCCGATCTCTATTTCGGCACCATCGCTCCTTCGACCTCGACCGACGACATCGTCGCCGTCGGCTCGGATGGCAGCCGCAAGTGCGGTCCGGCGCTGGTCTGCCTCACGGAAGATCACACCCCTGCAACCTTCAAGGTGACCGGCGAAGCCGATTATGCCTACACCATCACGCTGCCGACCGACATCGTGATCACCTCGGCCAGCGGCGACACGATGACCGTCTCGCGCTTCAGCGGTTCGCAGGATCGCGGCGAGCTTCGTGACGGCACCGATAGCTTCACCGTCGGCGGCACCCTCGCGGTGGCTGCACGTCAGGCCGCTGGCCAGTATCGCGGCGCGTTCACCGTGACGGTCGAATACAACTAAGCGCCCCGTGGCAGGGGGGAGGACGGGCCGGCGGCCTCATGGCCGGCCAGCGCCCGTCCTCTTCCCCCCGGCCGCAGCGTCCGGCCCCACCAAGGCGCACTCCCCATTTCCCCGGACCACTCCTGCCACCTGAGGTCTCCGTCATGTTTGCCCTTCGTTCGAAAGGCGGCCGCCTGGCGGCCTGCCTCGCCCTGTTTGCAACCTTGCCAAGCGCTCCGGCCATGGCCGAGCTGCTGGTTGCGCCCACCCGCGTCACCCTCGATGAGCGGTCCCGCACCGCCGAGCTGGTGCTCGTCAACCGAGGCGAGGGCCCCGCCGCCTTTCGGCTCTCGCTTGAAAACCGCCGGATGCGCGAGGATGGCAGTCTCGAGACGGTCGAGGAGCCGCTCGAGGGCGAGCTGTTCGCGCTCGACATGCTGCGCTTCTCGCCGCGCCAGCTCCTGCTCGAGCCCGGCGCACGCCAGGTCGTTCGTATCATGGCGAAGAGTCCCGCAGGTCTCGCACCGGGCGAATATCGCAGCCATCTGCGGCTGATGTCGGCCCCCGCCTCGGCCGCACGTCCTGCCGCCGAGGAAAATGCGGGCGATACCAGCCTGTCGATCGAGCTGATCGCGATCCGCTCAATCACGGTTCCTGTAATCCTCCGGGTCGGCAAGCTCGAGGCGACCGCCAGCGTTGATGCCGCCGCGCTGTCCGAGGCCGAGCCCGACCAGCTCGCGATCAAGCTCACCCGGTCGGGCACACGCTCCACCTATGGCGACATCACGATCACCCCCGAGGGCGCCGCGGAGCCCGTCTGGACCGTGCGCGGCGTGGCGATCTACACGCCGAACACCAGCCGCGAGGCCGTGCTGCCGTTGTCGCCCGAGGTGCGTGCGCAGCTTGCCGGACGAAAGGTGCGCATCGCCTATGTCTCGAGCGACGATGCCGTGCCCGAAATGCGCGGCAAGGTGCTCGCGGAATTGAGCCTCCAACTGTGACCGGGGCCTCGGCATGATCGGTGCTGGGAACGGGTTATGGCCGGTCTCATGTCGCAGGTTCCGCTTTTGCGGGGCTGGACGGGGGCGAGCGCGATGCGCCTCGCCTCTACCCTGGCTCTCATCCTGAGCGCTTGCTTGGCAAGCCCGGCATCCGCCCAGGACGGCGCGGGAGCCGATGTGTTCGATGCGTTGTTCGGGGCAGAGCCATCTTCTGAGCGTCCTGGCGATGCGGGCGATGGTCTCGCGCTGCCGAGCCTTTTTGCCGAAGGTCGGTTGCTGTCGGAAGGTTTGGCGCTGCATGATCTGGGCACTGACAAGGGCTCGTGCATCGTGCTCGAGCCGCTACTGCAGGTGCTCGAACTCAATTATGCGCTCGCCTCCGACGAATCCTTCGTCGTCAGGCTGCCCGAGCCCGCTCGATCTGTGCGCATCGCGGCAGGCGATCTCGTCGCGAGCGAGGGCGGCGTCTGCCTCGCTCTCGAGCGGATCGCGGCTTATCTTCCGCTCACTCTCGAGCATGATCGGCAGGGCCAACGCCTGCTGCTCACTGCGCATGCGCCGCTGCCCGTCCTTCTCCGACTGGAGCGGGAACGGGAATATGCGCGCCTACGCCCCAACACCCTCCCCCCCGTTTTTCCAGTGCTTGAGCCGGAACGTCGCCTCGCCCGGCTCTGGAGCGCGGATCTCTCGGCCGGCCTGCTGGCGCGCCCCGGGTCCATCGAGGCGAACGGCTCTGTTCTGGCCAGCGGAGAATTGCTCGGCCTCGCTGGAAGAGTCCGTGTCGGTTTCTCCTTTGGCGAGCCCCCGCAATTCGGCATCACTCTTTCCAACGCCAGCGAACGGCCCGAACTGCTCGGGCCGCTGGGCGCGCGCAATCTCGCGATCGGAGACGTGATCGCTCCCGCGCAGCCGCTGATCTCAGATAGCCTCGGCGGGCGCGGCATCGTCATCTCCTCGCGCCCACCCTGGAGCGTGGATCTCGTCGACCGGATCGAGCTGACCGGCCCCCTGGCGCATGGCTGGGAGGCGGAACTATGGCAGGACGAGCGGCTCGTTGCGGTGTGCCGCGAGGGGGACCAGGCGGGCAATTGGCGGTTTGCGGACCTTTCCCTGCGCACCGGGCGTAATCGCTGGCTGGTCCGCCTGCACGGGCCTCATGGCGAGATCGAGGAGCGCATCTTCGTGCGGATCGTGGGCCCTCAGATGAACGCGGAAAACGAAATCGAATATTCGTTCGGGTTTGTCGATGGCGGCCGGCCCGTTCTGGGTGAGCCCGAAGAGCAAGCCCGTTTGCCTTTGACCGGCCCAACCGCATTCGCAACGCTCGATTGGGGCGTCTCGCAGCAACTCACCGCTCGGATGGACCTGCGCGTAACGCAAGGCCGCGAGCCGGCTCTTGCGCTCGGCATGGAGGGAAGCCTCGGCGGCGGGCTTTGGGCGGGCACGCTCGCGCGGACAAGTGCGGGCGATCTTGCAGCCGCAGTGCGGCTCGCGCGGCGGTTTGGATCAAGCGACTTCGTGTTCGATTTCTCGCGCCATGGCGGCGAGAGCGATCCGGCTGCGCCTGCCGTGGTGCGCGACAATGAGCAGATCATCGCGCTTGAGGGACAGGGAAGGCTCGGCTTTGGACAGCTGAGCTTGCCCTGGCAAGTGCGCGCGGAATCGGCGACCTTGCGCGGGGGCCGCGAGCAGCAGGCGATTGCCGCGCGGATCGGGCTCCCCCTTGCGGACTGGCAGGCGAACGCGCAGATCGGGCTCCAGCGCAGCGGCGAGGGCGCTTGGCAGGGGAACAGCGTGTTGTCAGCGACTGCGCAGCTCGAAGGGTGGCGCCTGCGAGGTGGACTCAACGCGCAGATCGACAATGGCCTTGCCCTCGGGGGTATCCAACTGAGCGCAATCCGACCTATGCCGACCGGATCCCTCGCGCTCGATCTCGATTGGGACGTCGCTTCGGGAGCTTTGGGCGCAGGCGTTTCGATCAACCATGAGCTGGGTCCTTTCGGGCTGAGCGCCGGAGCTGGATTTGGTCGCGATGGCTGGCGCATCGGCCTTGGGATCAACCTTGGCCTGTGGCGCGGCGGCCCCCGATGGCGCACCGCGCGCGCCGGGATCGCATCCTCGGGCGCGGTGCTCGCGCGGACCTTTGTCGATGCGGATCTCGATGGGGTGTTCGACGACGAGGAGGAGCCGGTCGCTGGAGCGCGCTTCATCGTCGGCTCTGCGGTCCGCAGGGAAGAGACCGCCGAGAGCGGAGAGGCGTTCCTGCGAGGACTCCCTGCGGGTCCGGCCGTGGATCTCGAGACGCAGCTTTCCTCCCTGCCCGATTTCAGCCTCCGGCCTGCGCGTGCAGGCGATCGCGTGGAACTGCGGCCGGGCGAGATCAGGGAACTCGCGATCCCCCTCCAAGTCACCGGCAGCATCGAGATCGAAGTGCTGCTGCAGGCCGGGGAGAACCTGGTGCCGCGCTCGGGCGTCGAAGTGGTTCTGCGAGATGGCGCCGGCAATGAAGCCGCACGTGGCATCACGGATTTCGCCGGCTTCGCCCTCTTCGAAGGATTGAAGTTCGGTGAGTATTCCGCATCCGTTGCCGGACGCAGCGAAGGCCCGCTTGCGGTGAGCGCGCAAACGCCAGATCACACCATCAGCCTGATCCTGCCGCAGCGCTAGTCCTCGTTGCGCCGGCCCGGGCGGTCGCGCGTCTTGCCCTGAGACCAGGGCAAACCGTCGCAAAGGCGCAAAATGACATCAAGCTGGATGTTTCCCTCGAAGTCGCTGGAATCAGGGCGAGGGAAATGCGCGTCGCGCAGATCGACAAGGGATCCCGCCCCTTCGCAAGAGCGCCCCTCAAGCGCAAACGCACTCCGTGGCAAACCGCCGGCGAGCAGCTCCATAGGCGAGAGCTATGGCCTAACGCATGTTAGTTCGGCATCTCGCTCAGATGCTATCCCTGAAGCAAGTCCCCGCCCGCCGGGGTTCAAGAAAATGTAGAAAGGGAGAAACCCTTGAAAATTCAACACGACACATGGCTCGTCATCGCCGACGGCGAGAAATTCCTGATGCTGCGCAATGTCGGGGACGCAAAATACGTCAATCTCGAAGTGATCGAGAAAGAGACAAGCCCCAACGAGCCGACCCGCGAGATCGCAACCGATCGCCCCGGCCGTCGCTATGATGCAGGGCGTTCTGACGGCTCGGGAGTGGCACCATTCGGCAAAAGCGGGATGGAGCCGACCGATTGGCATGAGATCGAAGAAGAACGCTTTGCCAAGGAGCTTGCGGAAAAGCTCCACGACTGGGCTGTGCAAGGCCGTTTCGAGCGGCTGATCATTGTGGCCGATCCGGATACGCTCGGGACCCTGCGCCAAGCCTACAGCGATCAGCTGAAGGCCAAGATCGAGGCGGAGATCGACAAGGATCTCACCAATCTCCCGATGGAGGACATCGAGAAATCCATCAGCAAGTATGCCGAAGCTTGAAGTTTGCCGCCTCGATGCGCGTCCGTCGAGGACCGCAAGAGCGATCAAACTGCGTTGAACAAGGAAAGGAAACGAAGTCATGCAATCGTATTTCGCAAAAGGGTCAGGGTCTATCGGTGCCGGGATTGTGAGCGCAGGAGCGCTCTTGCTTGCGCTGGCTGGCTGTCAGCAGGGGGTCGAGGAGGCCCGGGAGGATGTCGCTGAAGAGCGCCTCGAGTCCAGTGAAGACGTGCTTGAGGAGCAGGCCGACCTGGCGGACGAGCAAGGCAACGAAATGGCCGAGGAAGGCCTCGATGCTCATGCGGATGCTATGGGCGAGGCGGCTGACGAGATCGAATGATCACGATTTGAAGGGTGCTTTCCGGGCTGGTCTGACAAACGTCTGTAACGAACTGGCCAGCCAAGCCATTGGCGCTGGGCATGCCTTCTTGGCAAAGCACGGCAGCACGTGATGCCTCGCAGGAGGCCAAGGACGATGGCGCTGATGGCTGAGGCTGGCAGGCATGTCCGCCAGGCGGTTCCCTCCATGAACAAGGATGGTGCCCGCCGCTCCCGGTTTTGGGTGGGGCAGCAGCGACGGGCACCTGACTCTCGATCTGATCGACCGGGCGGCAGCCATTCACGCTTTGCAAGGACCATACGCACCAGCGCGTTCCGCAAAGTATCGCAGGTCAAAATCGCCGGTATCGGTGTGTCGACGATGCGTAATCGGGTGCGAATTTCTGGAACAACCCGGCTCTTTCGAAGCGGGCATGCGGTAAGGTTGCTTCGGGCCTCACAAATCCGTTCACTTCCGGGCCGGTTGACTTGCTGGGCCTGCAAGCGCGCTTGTGCGCATGAGCTGATCGGACCGTCGCGCAACCATATTTCTGGACGCTTCCCTCAATCCCTTCGCCAGGCTCGCCTCTCCCGTCTTCTCTGAGTTTGGCCATAGGCGCAGCGCCGTCGCTTCGAGGGAATGATCGAACTCTCGCCGGCATGGCTGTTTTCCTCATCTTCGAGTAAGATGAAAGTGAGAGAATTTATTCGCACCAGGGCTTATCGGGCCGAAGCGAAGGCCAACAACCAACATTCACGCTGACGGCAATGCCACCCCTCTGGCGTTCCGGGAGAATTGCAGGATTGCGATGGACAAGCTCGAAGAAGTGATCGCAAAGCTCGCGCCCGACAGCCTCCTTCGTGCGCTCGTTCCAGAGCAGCTCGATAGCCTGCTCCGCACGTCGCGACGCCGCGATCTGAAGCCGAACGAGGCCATCATCGAACAGGGAGACGAAGAGGGAGATTTCGCCGTGTTCCTGCTTTCGGGCGGCCTCAAGATCAGCCTCGTAAGCGTCGGGGGACGCGAAATCATCCTCAATTATTGCGCCCCCGGCGAAGTGGTCGGTGAAATAGCGCTGCTTGATCGCAGCCCGCGCACCGCCACTGTCACGGCCGTCGTTCCCTCTAGCGTGCTGCTCCTGCCCAGCCGGACCTTCCTCGATACGGTCGCAGCCAATCCAGCCTCCATGGTCGGCGTCATGCGCGAGCTTGCGCGGCGCGTGCGCCAGCTCAACCTTGTGGTGGAGAGCGATCGCACCTTCTCGATGGGTCCGCGCCTCGCTCGCGCGCTGATGCGACTGATCGATGAGGAATGCGGCGATGGAAGGCTGCGCTTCAGCCCCAGCCAGAGCGATCTCGGAGCGTTTGCCGGGCTCGCACGCGAGAACGTGAGTCGGCTCTTGTCCGAATGGGAGGCGCAAGGGATTGTCGCGCGCGAGGGACGGACGCTGGCGGTGCGCAACGCCGAGTATCTCGAGCTGCTTGCCCGGTTCGGTGACGATATCTAGGGCGCGGCCCGGTCGCTATCCTTCCGCCAGATCCCGGCAGAAATTCTTCGTCCACACCTGCACGTTATCGTCTCGCACGGTGCCGATCATGGCCTCGTAGCGCGCCTTGCGCTCATCGAGCGGCATATCCAGCGCGCGGGCAATTGCGGCAGCGATCGAATCGGGGCTGTGCGGGTTCACCAGCACCGCACCGGTGCCATCAGGTGCCAGTTGCAACGCGGCGCCGGCAAATTCGGACAGGATCAGCACACCGGGATCGTCCGGATCCTGCGCCGCGACATATTCCTTCGCAACGAGGTTCATGCCGTCGCGCAAGGGGGTAACCAGCGCGATCTTGGATGCGCGGAAGAAGCCGAAGAGTTCGGCATGGCTGTAGCCGCGATTGACATAGCGGATGGGGACCATGTCGACCTCCGAGCGCTCGCCGTTGATCTGGCCGCACTTCTGTTCGAGCGTGGTGCGTATCTTCTGGTAAGTAACCACGTCCTCGCGGCTGGGCGGGGCGATCTGGATGAAGATGAGGTCGCGCACCCGCTCGGGGTGCTGATCGAAAAAGCGTCCGATCCCGTCGATCCGCTCGGGCAGTCCTTTCGAATAATCGAGCCGGTCGACGCCGATCATCGCCGTGCGGTGGCGGGTGGAAGAGAGCAGGCGCTGCTGCGCCTGGCGTGTTTCCCCACCGGTGCCCTGCTCCTGGAAGTGCTCCCAATCGATCCCGATGGGATAGGCCCGAGCGATCGAAGTGTTGCCGTTGAAGGTGATCCGGCCAGTTGCCGCATCGGTCTCGGCGCCCAATTCGTTCTCGCAATAATGAATGAAGCTCGAGAGCCATTCCTCGGTCTGGAAGCCGATGAGGTCGTAGGCGAGCATCGATTTGACCAGCCGCTCATGGAACGGGAGCGAGGTGAGAAGGCGCGAGGGCGGCCACGGGATATGGAGAAAAAAGCCGATCCGGTTGGTGATCCCCTCGCGGCGCAGGCGCTCGCCCAGCGGGATCAGGTGGTAATCGTGCACCCAGACGAGATCATCGGCATCGATCAGCGGAGTGACGCCCTTGGCGAAGCGATCGTTGACCCGCTCATAGCCCTGGCCCGTGCGCTGCTCGAATTCGGCGAGGTCGAGGCGATAATGGAACAACGGCCACAGGGTCGAATTGGCATAGCCGTTATAGTATTCCTCGATTTCCTTGGGGGTCAGGTCGATTGTCGCCATGGTTACACCCTCGCAGCGCACCATGTGCAGTGTGTCGTCCGGATCGTCGGTTTCCTGTCCGGACCAGCCAAACCAGGTGCCGCCCCAATCCTTGAGCGCAGCATTGAGCGCCCCGGCAAGGCCGCCTTGTGCGCCGGAGGCGCCGCGCGCCTGCGGCACAGCGACCCGATTAGAAATCACCACCAATCGGCCTTGTTTGGCCATCACCTCACCTCGCTCCAGGGCCGCGAGAGCAGCCCCGCACAGTTGATCACTCCCACTAACGAATAGGTCTGCGGGAAGTTGCCCCACAATTCGCCCGTCTCGTAGTCGAGGTCCTCGGAAAGAAGCCCCGAACGGGTGGTGTGGCTAAGCATCGTATTGAACAGCGTGCGCGCCTCGTCGCTGCGCCCGGCAAGGTGCAGCGCTTCGATCAGCCAGAAGGTGCATACGTTGAATGCCGTCTCGGGTGCGCCGAAATCATCTTCATTGGCATAGCGCAGCATGTGCTCGCCGCGCCGCAGGTGCTGCTCGATGGCTGCGAAGGTTTGCTTGAAGCGCTCATTGTCGGGCGAGAGGAAGCGCAGCTCGACCATCTGCAGCAGGCTCGCATCGAGATAGTCGCTCTCGAAGCTCGCGCCGTAATGGCCGACCCCCAATTCGCTCGCACCGTTTTCCTTCCAGGCGCGCTTCTCGATCGTCGCGGCGATCGCGTCTGCCCGCTCACGCCACACGGCGGCGCGATCATTTTTCCCGATATGGGCTGCGACATTAGCGAGGCGATCGCACGCGGCCCAGCTCATGATGGCCGAATAGGTGTGCACCTCCTGCCGGGTGCGAAACTCCCACAGGCCAGCATCGGGCTGGTCGTGCATCGCCCAAGCCATCTTGCCGACCTGTTCGAGGTTCTCGAAGTCGTGCTCGTCTGCCGGGCGCAGCAGGCGCTTGTCGAAAAACCCCTGCGCGCTCGGCAGGACGATCTGGCCGTAGCAATCGTGCTGGACCTGCTTGTAGGCTGCATTGCCGCGCCGCACCGGCCCCATGCCGCGATAGCCGGCGAGATGGGCGGCGGTCACTTCGTCGAGCTCGCTTTGGCCCATCACCGAATAAAGCGGCTGGATTTGCCCCCCGCGCGCCGCATCGACGATGTTGCGCAGGTAAGCGAGATATTTCTCCATTACGTCGAGCGCGCCGAGGCGGTTGAGCGCCTGGATCGTGTAATAGGAATCTCTGATCCAGCAGTAGCGATAGTCCCAGTTGCGCTCCGAATTGGCGGCCTCGGGGATGGAAGTGGTGAGCGCTGCAACGATCGCTCCTGTCTCCTCGTGTTGACACAGCTTGAGCGTGATAGCGCAGCGGATCACCTCCTCCTGCCAATCGAGCGGGATCGCCAACATGCGGACCCATTCCTGCCAGTATTTCCGGCTTTTCTGCTCCATTGCGCGCACTTCCTCGCGCAAATTGCCGAAAAACGGCTCGTCCGGGCCGAGGAAGAAATGAGTGTCGCTCTCGATCCGGAAGCTGCGCTGTTCAAGGATGTAGCCAACCGGAGCATCGGTTGAGAGGCGGACCGCCTGCGGGCCAACGAGATAACGGATGTGGTTGGTGCCGTTGGTGGTCTCGGCAAGGCGCTCGCCGTAATTCGTGGTCGGCTGCAGGATTACCTTGACCCGCGGTTTGCCCGCCATCGGACGCACGATCCGCGTATAGGCGACCGGGCGATACATCCGCCCCGAGCGTTCGAACCGGGGGCAGAAATCCAGCACCTGCACGGCGCTGCCATCCGTCGCGGTGATCGTGGTGACAAGGTGGGGCGTATTGCGAATATATTCCTGGGTGATCTCGCACTGGCCCTCGAGTTCGAAACGCCAGATTCCGGCATTGCGCTCTGCGCCGTTGAGCAATGCCGAGAAGACAGGATCGCCGTCGACCCGCGGGATGCAGCCCCACACCAGAGCACCGGTCTCGTCGATGAGGCCCGAGACCTGGCAGTTGCCGATCGGCCAGAGTTCAAGATTGGGCTGCTTTTCAATCATCGGCGCCCCTCACAATCCGAGCCAGTGGTGAACCGCAGCGACATCGGGCAGCGCATAACTGGCAAGCGTCGTTTCGCGCTCGCCCACGATCACACCCGCTCCACCCAGTTCGGTGCAGGCGGCAAAGCCCTTCTCATCGGTCATGTCATCGCCGATGAAGAACGGGAGCGTGCCCTTGAAAGGCGCTGCTTCCATGAACACGCGCACCGCATCTCCCTTGTCGCCGCCGCCATTAACCAGTTCGACCACGGACTTTCCGCCCTGGATCGCGTATCCGTGTTTCCGCGCCAATCCTTGAGCGAAAGCGTAGGCAGCAGGCCCCTTGGCAGGTTGGCCCCGGTAATGCAGCGCAGCACCGTGCGGCTTGGACTCGAAGACCAGCCCCTCACCCGCGGCATGCTCGCGCATCGCTTCGACCACCGTTTCGGGCATGGGCGCGGGTGCGGGTTTGAGCCTCTCTCCAAGGACATCGCGAATGTCGGTCCCATGCGATCCGGCACAAGCGACCGGAAGGCTTTCGCCGAGATGCTGTGCAAGATCTGCCACTGCCCGCCCGCTGATGATCGCGCAGGCCCCGTTGAGCCTGTTTGAAAGGCTTGCCAAGCGACTGGCGAGCCCTGGAGAAACGGCGATAGCATCTGGCGTAGGCGCTATCTCCACGAGAGTTCCGTCGAAATCCAGGAAAAGCGCGATCCGCTCGGCTGCGATCAGGCGCTTGAGCGCTGGAGGCGGAGGAAGGGGGCTCGCACTCATTGCCCCAAGGCAATACTTTTCTTCAAGAGCCCGTCAACAGGGCAGCCGAACGCAGATCGCCAAGGCGCGGCAGCTGATGGGCGGGCTTGCCCGTAAACCGTCCGTTTCACGCAAACCGATAAATGTTAATCCGGTGATGCTGCGCGGGCTCTTGTCGTCGCTTCAGCCGCTGTTGCGCAGCGCTGTTGCGATCGCGTTGATCGAAAGCTTGATGCCCTCGACGATCCGCTCGTCGCGCTCCGCCCCGCGATGTCGCTTGAGCAGCTCGACTTGAAGCAGATTGAGCGGCTCGATATACGGCAGGCGCAGACGGATCGAGGCATCGAGCTTGGGGGACTTCTCAAGCAGGAAGGATTGCCCGGTGATTTCGAGCAGCGCATCGTGGGTGCGCTGCCAGCCGTCCGCGATCCGACCGAATACCCGCTCCGCCAGCGCCTCGTCCTCGACCAGTCCGGCGTATTCGGCAGCGATCGTCATGTCTGATTTCGCCAGCACCATTTCCATGTTGGCCAGCATGTTGCGGAAGAACGGCCATTGCTCGGCCATGGCCGCAAACAGGGGCTTGTCGAGGTTCGCTGTGAGCGCCTGCCCGACGCCATACCAACCCGGCAGCATCACGCGAGCCTGACTCCACGAGAACACCCAGGGAATGGCGCGCAGGTCCTCGATGCGTTCGGACGATCGGCGACTGGCCGGCCGCGAGCCGATGTTCAGCGTGGCGATCTCGGCGATCGGGGTCATCTGCCGGAACACCTCGACGAAGCCGGGCGTCTCGTAAACGAGGTTGCGATAGGCGCTGAAGGCCTGATGCGAAAGGTGATCCATCGTTCTTGCGAACTTTTCGTAATCGCCTTGTCCGATCCGTTGGGGTTCAAGCGTAGCAAGCAACGTTGCGCTCGCCATGGCTTCAAGATTGGCGGTCGCGGTCTCCTGCGTGCCGAATTTCGCCGCGATTACCTCGCCCTGCTCGGTGATACGGATGCGCCCGTTGACTGTGCCGTGCGGCTGCCCGCGGATCGCCTCGAAAGCCGAGCCGCCCCCGCGCCCGACCGATCCTCCTCGGCCGTGGAAAAGCTGCATGGTGACACCCGCTTCGGTGAACACCGGTGCCAGCGCTTCGCTGGCGCGCGCGAGCATCCAGCTTGAGGTGAGATAGCCGCCGTCCTTGTTGGAATCGGAATAGCCGATCATCACCTCCTGCGATCCGCGCGCCTTGGCGAGCGACGCGACCTCGGGCAGCGCGAGGTAATCGCGCATGATACCGGGTGCCTCTTGAAGGTCGCCGATCGTCTCGAACAGCGGCACAGGCATTATCGGGCAGGTCGGCTCAGGATCGATACGATAGAGCCCCGCCTCGCGCAGCAGCAGCAGGACCTCGAGCAGGTCCGAGACGCTCGTGGTCATCGAGACGACGTGTTGCATGATGCATTCTGGGCCAAAGCGCTCCTGCGCATCGGCCGCTGCATCGAAGATGGCGAGCTCCTTGTCGGTCTCGTCCGAATAGGTCGCCCAAGGCGAGCGCAGCGGCCGCCTGCCGGCAAGCTCCCCGCGCAAGAGCGCTATGCGTTCAGCCTCGTCGAGCGCGAGGTAATCGATATCGCTCACCGCTGCGAACAATTCCGCCACCACTCGCTCGTTCACCGCACTGTTCTGCCTGAGGTCGAGCGTTGCCAGGTGAAAGCCGAAAGTTTCCACTGCCCGGATGAGGGCGCTCAGTGCTCCGGTTGAGCCAAACGCTTCGCCGCCCAATCCTTCGAGCGAGCGCGCAATCATCCGCAGATCGGCTTCGAACTCTTTTGGGCTTGGGTAGAATTTTCCGCCGACCAGGGCAGGGCGGGCAGGCGGCTTGGCGCAAAGGCGCTCGAATGTCGCGGCGAGGCGTCCGTAAATGCCGATAAGCGCGCGCCTGTATGGCTCGTCCTGGCGGTGTGGCGAGGCGTCGGCACTGGCTTCGGCGAGGGCTGCGACTTCGGGTCCGATTTCGGCCAGCTCGCTCGAGATGGACAGATCGGCGCCGAGCTGTTGCAGTTCGTCGAGATAATGTTCGAGCACCGTCTCGGCGCCGCGCGAAAGGGCGTAGCCAAGGCTCTGGGCGGTGACGAACGGGTTGCCATCGCGATCGCCGCCAATCCAGCTCCCGAGCCGCAGGAAACTGCGCGGTCTATCCTTCAGCGCCTGTTCCCATGAGCAATAAAGCTCGGGCAGTGCGGGCACAAACACCTTGCCCAGAAAATCGAGCGCATTGTCGACTTCGTCCACCACGTTCAGCCGATCTCGCCGCAGCGTGCGCGTTCGCCAGAGCAGCGCGATCTGCCGCTCGATCTCCTGCTCGATCCTCGCCGTTTCAGCGCCTCCCGCGATCGCCTCGTCGCGCCGTTTCATCAGTCGAGCGAGCCTCGCCCGGTGATCGATCACGCTCTTGCGGCGAACCTCTGTCGGGTGGGCAGTGAGCACCGGGACGATGAGGGAATCGTTCAGCGTTGCGAGGATCGCGGCCTCGTCGATCCCGTGCGACCTGAGCTCGGCGATGGCCTCAGCAAGGCTTTGATGCGCGCTCACTGCCACGCCCTCGCGATCCTCTGCCAGGTTCGCCAGCATCGAGAACAGGCCAAAGCCGCGCACAAAAGCGAGCGTTTCGCCAAGGGAAAGCTGGTCGAGCGCCAGATCGACCAGGCCTTCGCCGCGATGGCGCTCGACGCTTGCGGAGCGGATGCGCTCGGTCAACTCGAAGAGCCGCTCGCCACCGTGTTCGCGAATGACCTTGCCAAGCGCCTGGCCCAGGAAACGAATGTCGGCGTTCTGCCGAATGTGCGGCCGGACAATCATCGGTTCGACCCTGCGCGGCGCTCGGTCCCCAAGCGATCGAAGAGCCGCTCAAGCCAACAGCTCGATCGGACGATATGGTCAGGAAAAACGTGACAAGAGGGTGGCGCTGACATAGGCCAAGGCCTTAACACATAACCGTTTGACGGGGGAGAAAAGCGTGAAGCGGACGTTTGTCGGCCAGAGCCTTGCAGGACTGGCCATTGGGGGATTTTGCTGGTTCGGGAGCGCTGCGCTCGCGCAGGAGGAGCCTGAGGCAGGGGCCGCGAACACCCAGAAGGACGAGCTTCCCGAAGGCGCACAGGCCTATTTCACCGGTCTCGAATGGCGCAATATCGGCCCCGAGCGCGGCGGGCGCTCGATTTCGGCGGCGGGCAGCACCGCGCGGCCCCATGAATATTACTTCGCCTCTCCCGGCGGCGGCTTGTGGAAGACCACCGACGGCGGAACGACCTGGAAAGCCACCACCGACGGCCAGCTCGACACCGCCGCTGTCGGCGGGGTAGCGGTGTGCGAGACCAATCCTGATGTTGTCTACGCGACCACCGGCGAAACCCAGATCCGCGGGAACATCCAGCCCGGCAACGGCGTGTGGAAGACGGTGGATGCGGGCAAGACCTGGAGCAAGATTGGGCTCGCGCAAGTTCAGAATTTCTCACGTGTACGCATCCATCCAAGGGATTGCGACACGGTCTATGTCGGCGGCTTCGGCAATTACGGCGTTCCCAATGAAGAGCGCGGCGTCTTCAAGACCACCGATGGCGGGGCGAGCTGGGACAAGGTGCTGTATCGCGACGAGCGCACCGGCGCGGTCGACATCTCGATCGACCCCAATGATCCGAACACGGTCTACGCCGCGCTCTGGGAAGCCTATCGCAAGCCGTGGCAGATGAGTTCTGGCGGGCCGGGCAGCGGCCTGTTCCGCAGCACCAATGGCGGGCGAACCTGGACCGAGCTGACGCGCGCCGAAGGGATGCCCCAGGAGGGCGTCATCGGCAAGATCGGGGTCAGCGTCTCGCCGGCCGATGGCAAGCGCGTCTATGCGATCATCGAGCACGAGGAGGCAGGCGGGGTCTATGTCTCGGACAATGGGGGCAAGAGCTGGCGCCATGCCAATGACAGCCGCGATATCCGCCAACGCTCGTTCTACTATTCGCGCCTGGTGGCTGACCCGCAGGAGAAGGACCGCGTCTACATCCTCAATGTCCGGTTCTATCGCTCGGACGATGCCGGCGAGACGCTCGAGGAAGTGGACACGCCGCACAGTGACAATCACGATCTGTGGATCGACCCGACCAACAATGCCCGCATGATCCAGACCAATGATGGCGGCGCGAATGTCAGCCTCAATGCAGGCGAGACCTGGACCGATCAGCAATATCCGACCTCGCAGATGTATCGCGTCTCGGTCAGCAACCATTTCCCCTATTTCGTGTGCGGCGGGCAGCAGGACAACTCGACCATCTGCGTGCCCTCGCGCGATTGGCGCCACGTCAATGTCCTTGGCAGCCAGTATGGCTTTGCCGCAGGCGGCGGCGAGAGCGGATACGTCACCAACGATCCCAAGAACCCCGACATCTTCTATGCGGGCAGCTATGGCGGCACTCTCACCCGGTTCGACTATTCGACCGGGCAGGAGCGCAGCATCAACGTCTATCCCGACAACCCGATGGGCTATTCCGCCTCCGACATCGCCGAACGCTTCCAGTGGACCTTCCCGATCGTGTTCGATCCGCACGATCCCGAGACGCTCTACGTCACCTCACAGCATGTCTGGCGCACCCGCGATGAAGGACAGAGCTGGGAGCGGATCAGCCCCGATCTCAGCCGTGCGGACCCGGCGACGCTGGGGCCGTCCGGCGGTCCGGTGACGCTCGACCAGACCGGGGTTGAGACCTATGCGACGATCTTCACGCTGGCTCCCTCGCGGCTCGAACGCGGAGTGATGTGGGCAGGTTCGGATGATGGCCTCGTCCACATCACGCGCGATGGCGGTGCAAATTGGATGAACGTGACGCCGCCAAGCCTGCCGGTGAACACCAAAATCACGACGATCGAGGATTCGCCCCACGCTCCGGGGACGGCATTCCTGACCGGCCACCGGTTTCTGCTCGGCGATTTCCAGCCCTACATCATGAAGACCACTGATTACGGGCAAAGCTGGACGCAGATCACTGCGGGCATTCCGGCGGATGAGATCGCGCGCAGCATCCGCGAGGATCTGACGCGCCCCGGCCTCCTCTTTCTCGGGACCGAGCGGGGGGTGTGGACCTTGTTTGACGGTGGAGCGAGTTGGACAAGGCTCGAGGCCGGGCTTCCGGCGGTGCAGGTCTCCGACCTTGCGGTGACTGCGCGCGATCTCGTGATCGCGACGCATGGCCGCTCGTTCTACGTCCTCGACAACATCGGCGTGTTGCGACAGCTGGAGCAGGGCGGTGAACGCCGGCTCCAGCTGTTCGAGCCTGCCTTCGCGGTGCGCGGCGTCGATGAGGGTGTGGCGATCGATTACTTCCTGCCCGAGCAGCCCGAAAACCTGACGCTCGACATCCTCGATGCAAAGGGCAACCTCATTCGCAGCTTCGAGGGCAAGCTTGAGGAGCCCGAAGATGAGGAAAAGAAGAAGGAGGCGGACGATCCCTTGCGTCGCAAGCCGCCACCGACCGCCGACATGAAGGCAGGCCTTAATCGTTTCACCTGGAACATGCGCTATCCCGGCTTTACCGACTTCGACGGCATGATCCTGTGGACCAGCCGCAATGGCGGGATCGCGGCGGTGCCCGGCATGTATCAGGCGCGCCTCACGGTCGATGGCGAAGTGATGACCCAGCCTTTCGAGATCCGGTTCGATCCGCGCGTCACCTCGGCAACGCCGGCCGATCTTGCCGCCCGGTTCGAACTCGCGAGCGCCATCAGCGCGCGGGTTAGCGAGGCCAACGAGGCTGTCTTGCTGGCGCGCGGCATCAAGCAGCAGACCGAAGCATTGCGCGAGAAGGCCGATCCCGATCTCGCCGCCGCTTTGACAGCGCTCGACGAGCGGATCAGCGCGGTCGAGGGGCGCATCTACCAGGTGCGCAATCGCAGCCGGCAGGATCCGCTCAATTACCCGATCATGCTAAACGACAAGCTCGCCGGGCTGATCGGCACCGTCGAGAGCGCCGAGGCGCGCCCGACCGACCAGACGCGCGAGGTCTTCGCCATGCTTTCAGCGCGGCTGGACCGCGAGCTCGCGGAGCTCGAGCGGGTGCTGGCAACCGAGCTTCCCGCGCTGAACGAGCGGCTCCGCGAGGCGGGGCTTGAGCCGATCGAGCGCCGCGCGCTCGATCCCGAGGCGCAAGCCCTAACGGGCAAGGAGGCCGAGGGCGCCGCTTAAGGCGTCTGGCGCACAGGGGGCGGTTGGCCAGTGACGAATACGGACCAAGCCGCTCCCGCAAGCCGATCAAGAGCAGGTTGGCTCGAGAGGATTCCGCATCCTTTCGCGCTGATCTTCGGTATCATCATCCTTGCGGCAATCCTCACGCACATCATTCCGGCGGGACAGTTCGACAAGGTCACACAGGCGGACGGGCGCGAGACAGTGCTGCCGGGCTCCTTCCGCTACGTGGAGGGCGATCCGGCCACCTTCATGGATGTGTTCCTCGCCATTCCCGAGGGGCTCATCGGGGCGGCGAACGTCATCTTTCTCGTCTTCATCTCGGGTGCGACATTCCAGGTGCTCGAATACAGCCGCACGCTCGAGAACGCGGTCGGCAGCGCGCTGCGGGTCATCGGGGAGCGGCGCGCGCGGCTCCTCATCGTGCTGACGACCTTGGTGTTCGGCGCACTTGGGGTGTTCGTGGGTTACGAGAACAACATCGCGCTGGTCCCCATCGCGGTCATCATCTGTCTTGCGATCCGAGGCGACCTCTTGCTGGGGGCGGGCACGTCGCTGGGCGCGATCGGCATCGGCTTTGCGACCTCGCCTATCAACTTCTTCACCGTGGGCCTCTCGCAGACCATCGCCGAGCTGCCGCTATTCTCAGGGATGCTGCTGCGCTCGCTCTTCTGCGCCTCATGCCTTGCGCTACTCGCCTGGTACAATTGCCGCTACTACAATCGGCTGCGCGATGGGCGCATCGCCTCCAGTGTCACGGGCATCTCCACCGCGGGCCTGCAACTCGAAAGGGAGCTGTCCGAATACCGGATGCGTCTGCAGGACATCCTCACGCTCGCGACCTTTTTCGGCCTCCTCGCCTTCCTGCTTTATGGCGTCTTCAACTTTGGCTGGTTCATCAACCATTTCTCCGCGATTTTCGTCATGATCGGGATTGCCACTGCGGCGATCCACCGGATCCCGGTGAACATCGCGGTCGAACAGATGATCAAGGGCGCAGGCGCGATCGCGGGAGGTGCCCTCGTCATCGGGCTCGCCCGCGCGATCCAGGTGGTGCTTGATGATGCGCTGGTGGGCGAGACTATCGTCAACGCGCTCGCCTCGCCACTTGCGCAGTTCCCTCCCTACGCTTCGGCCGTGCTGATGACGCTGGTGAATGCGCTCATCAACATTTTCATCCCCTCGGGCAGCGGGCAGGCAATGGTCACCATGCCGATCCTGATTCCGCTCAGCGATCTTATCGGCGTCACCCGGCAGACCACGATCTTTGCGTTTCAAGTCGGCGATGGCCTGACCAACCTGCTCGTGCCGACCTCGGGCGGGATGCTGGCGATGCTCGCTATGGCGCGAGTGCCCTATGATCGCTGGGTGCGCTTTATCTTCCCGCTGATCGCGCTGCTGTTCGGGCTTTCCTGGGCGTTTCTCGCCGTTGCCACCGCGATCGAGTGGCAGTGAGGCGGGCGCGCCTAGACGTGCTCCAGCGCCTGCTCGAAATCGGCGATCAGGTCATCCGGGTCCTCGATCCCGATGCTGATGCGCACGAGGGCATCCGTGATCCCGAGCGTCTGGCGGCGCGCATGGGGCACCGAGAGGTGCGTCATCGAGGCAGGGTGACTGGCGAGCGTCTCCGTCCCGCCGAGGCTCACCGCCAGCTTGGCGATGGTGAGGTGATCGAGGAAGCGGAAGCATTCCGCCTCGCCGCCCTTGAGGAACACGCTGAAGGTGCTGCCCGCGCCCAGACAATGGCGATCGTAGATGTCCTGCTGGCGCGCATCCTCGATCATGCCGAGATAGCCTAGCCCCGCGACCTTGGGATGGCCCTTGAGGAAGGCACAGACCTTGGCCGCGTTCTCGCCGGCGCGCTGCATCCGCAGTTCCACCGTCTCGAGGCTGCGCAGAAGCATCCAAGCGGTGTTCGGATCAACGATCCCTCCCATGGTATTCCTGAGCGCGCGAACCGGATCCATCCACTTCTTCGCGCCGGCGATCGATCCGGCCACGAGGTCGGAATGCCCGCCAACATATTTTGTCAGCGAGTACGCGACGATGTCCGCCCCATGATCAAGCGGGCGCTGCCAAATGGGCCCGAGGAAGGTGTTGTCGATTGCGATCGGGCAATCGAGTTGCGCTGCATCGCGCGCCGCGCGCACGGCCTCGATATCGACCAGGGCGTTGGTCGGATTGCCCGGACTTTCGAGATAGACCATCGCAATCTTGCCGCCGGCCTCGTCCGCCTGAGCCTTGGCCCGCGTGAGCACTTCGTCGATCTGCTCCCGGCTCGCGCCGGCGGGGAAATCGACATAAGAGATCCCGAAGCGGGAGAGCACCTTGGCGACGAAGCCTTCGGTCGCGGCATAGAGCGGGCCGGAATGGACGATCACGTCATTCTTCCCCGCATAGGCCATCATCAGGATGCAGATGGCAGTCATGCCCGAGGAGAAGGTCAACGCATCTTCCGCCCCATCCCAGATCGCGAGCCGATCCTCGAGGATTTCCTGATTAGGCCCGTTGAACCGCGAATAGACCAACCCCTCTGCGCCGCCGGGGCGCTGGCCGGTGATGCCCTCGAAATGGCGCTTGCCGTCTGCGGCACTCGGAAAGGCGAAGGTCGAGGTGAGGAAGATCGGCGCCTTGAGGGCGCCTTCGGAGAGCACCGGATCGTAGCCGTGCCCCATCATCAGCGTTGAGGGCTTGAGTGGGCGCCCGGCGATCTCGGTGCGTTCGGGCTTGGGCTTGCGGCGCGGTGTGGGGGAATCGGTGGCGCCTGCTGGGATATCGGTCATGGCCGCTGTCCTTCCTTTTGCAGCGCTCCAAGGAAGGCTGGAGCTGGATGTGGGCGAGCCGGGGCTCCCGCCTCTAACCTCCGCAGAAGCGCCTCTCCCCGGCACGCACATTGCAACGCCGAATTATCGCGCAGCACTGGCCGATGCAACCGCTCAGGGCTCGACAGAACGCCCGGGAAACGCAGTTCGGCGCGCTTCAGTCTGCTTGCTGCAGACGGCGGACATCAGCGAGATCGAGCGGGGGGCTTTGCCACAGGGGCGCCTCTGCGGTGATGTATTCGCGCAGGCTTTGGGGGACTTCGTCGAACCGATCGACGCGCCATGTCACGAGATGCATGATCGTGGGGACACCGTCGGCCCATGGGGGCGCGGGGCCATAGCGCACCCAGCTCAGCTGGTTGGGCTGAGTAACGCTGCCGGATGGCTGGAAGAAGAAATCGTAGTTCTCGAAAGCTTGGTAGCGGGTCTCGGGCCCTGTCGGGAAATCGAGATAGACGGGCGCTGAGAACACCACCGTATCGCCCAGCAACCGCACGCTCATCTGGCGGCCCGGCCCGATCCGGCGCACCGCCTCGCCTGCCCCTTGCTCGACGAAGGTTTCGATTTCGCCGTCCCTCAGCTCGTAGGTGATGAATTGATAGGGATAGGCGATCGGCTCGACCGGCTTGCCCTTGAACTCGCGCAGCACCTCGCCGGTCGCGGGATCGCGGAAGATGTAGATCTTGCGATTGTATTGATGCGCCAGTGGCGCTGCCGGATCGGGGCGGTGCATGCGCGCAGTGTCGTAGCCTTCCACATGCGCAATCAGCTCGCCATCAGGATAGGAGCGCAAGGTGCCAACCGAATACCAGTAAACCGGCTCGCCTGTGCCCACGCGTCCATCAACCCAGCGCTCGAACAGTTCGGGGGTTATGGTGTTGGCCTCGCTGGCCTCAGCCTGAGGCGTGTTTGGCTGAGCCAGTGTCGCCGTCGCGGAAATCGCCAGGATCGAAATTGCGGCAAGGGCAGGGCGGAAATCGGGCATGTGATCGCTCTCCAATACCATGAGGCATGACTGGTTTCAGAACTGCCACGAAAAGGGAAGAGGTGCCAGCGACAACCCGGCCCTTTGCGGCGGGGCTTTGCAGCGCAGCCCTGCTGATTTACGCAGGCCAAATGCGGATTTCTTCATGTGCACTAGCCTTGAGCACCTTATACGCGGCCAACCCCGTTCTTGCTGCGGGCAACCCGCCGCCTGGCATCTGGACCAACACGGAAGACGCCTATTTCGCGCAGGAAGAGGGGCGTGCTCAGCCCGAGGAAATCATGATCGAGGTCGTTGCGGATGGTCGTTGGCGCAGGATCGACGCCTTTGGCAAACCGCAGGGCGACTGGAGCGATGCCGAGATCGAGGGCCTCGCGCGCCGCGAGGGAGGATCGGGCTGGGAAATCGGGGGGAGCGAACTTCGCCGCGCTCGCGCGTTTTCGTGCTGGGTGTCCGCGCGGAAGGCGGCGGACAAGCCGGACGGCAGCGCAGACTGGACCTTCGCAGGCGGCCTTGCCACCTTCGATCAGGGGGGGCGTGTCTTTGTCGATGGCCGAGGCGAAGCACCGGACGTGACCTTTCGCCTGAGAAATGTGACCTGGGCGGCGGGCAGTCGCAATAGCCCGTCTCTGGTCCTGTATGTTCACCGGGAGGATGCAGAGCGAGCGGAAAGCTACAGTTGGGCCTCGCCCGACACTGATCTGATCGGGATCAACCTGCGCTGGGTTCAAGGCAGTTGCAAGCTGGATGAGGAGATGAACCGATGAACCGATTGCTGCCTTTTGCCGCCTTAATGCTTGCGGCTGCATGGCCAGGCGCTGCCATTGCACAATCAGAGGAGTCTGTGCTGGATGCGCGCGTTGATCTTCTCTCTCAGCAGGGCGAGCGGTGGCTCGCGAGGTTGACTGCGGGAGATTGGGAAGACCTGCGCGCGCTCTATGCCGAAGATGCGGTGCTGATGACCCATGGACAGGCCAAGATCGAGGGTGCCGATGCGATCATCACGTTCCTCCAGCGCGTGCCCCGGGCTGGCGGCACGGTCGAATTCGCCTTTGCGAATGAGGAGGTGGAGGTGGAAGGGAAGCTTGGCTTCGTGACCGCGAAATACAGGATGACGATGAACCTGCCTGGCCGCGATCCCATCACCGCTGCCGGACGCTCGTTCCTGGTCTACAAGTGGGACGGCGCCGCCTGGAAGCTGTGGCGCGACATCGATAATCTCGCGCCCGATGCGACGCACGATGCCTTTGCGCGCTGAGCAGCGCCTAGGATTTCCAAGCAATCCCGCCCACCCAATCGCCCGCAACGCCGAGGAAGCGGCTCGCCATGACCGACTGCCAGACGCCGGCGGCGAAATAGGGATCACCTTCGAATTTGCGACGCGCCTCGGCCTCGTCCTCGGCCTTGATGACAACCAGCGATCCGATCGTCCTCTCTCCGTCCTTCAGCGGCCCGGCGACTGCGAAATCGCCAATGTGCGCCTCGATATGTGCGAGGTGTTCCTTCAGCAGCTTCTCGCGCAGCGCAGCGCTGTTTTCCGCATCGAGGCAGAAGAAGGTGAACAAAGTCATTTGCCGGTCTCCACACATTCAACCAATTCGCCGCCTTCGCCGATCGCACAGGCGGCGCGTCTCCCGCCATACATCGCGCCATCGCGAGCCTTTGGCGAGGAGATCCATCGCGCCGAGCAGGCATCGAGATCGTCGACCGCAAGCGTTACCAACGCATTGCCCGGCGGGAGCATGCTCTCGTGACGGGCGCGCGGCTTGGCGGCTTGAGGGTAATCGTCCACCTCGACGATCGGCAATCGCCCGTGCTGGACCATGGAAATGGTGGTCTGCGTCTCGGGCGGCAGGGCAAAGGCATCGTTGATCATCGAATAGGGCAGGGTGTAATCCTCGCCCCGCGAAAGCCCGAGCTTCTCGCAATACCAGGCGATGCTATTCTCGCGGCTCGGCGTTGCGAGCACGACTATGAAGATTCGGTCGACCGGAGCGTGTGCGCGCGGCAGATCGGTTTCAGGGAGATCGCCGAGCACCTGGTTGAGATAGATCATCTCGCGCCCCGGCCCCAGCGCCTGCATCGGGATGAAGGCGGGCTCGATATTCTCGAGCTTCTTGGGTGGCCCCACAATGGTGAAGAGGCTCTCGGGCAGCGCGCCGGGCCAGTGCCAGACATTCTCGACTGTGGTTTCGAACGCGGCCCAACCATAGGTGGTGGTCGGGATGAAGGATGGGTGATCGGGCTGTTCGACCAGCCTGAACCAGCAGGGCGCATCGCTCGAGGGGCGCAGCACCGCATAGGGTGAACCTGCATTGGCGGCGCAGCCCCAGCTTCGGGCGAGTTCCTCGTCAAGCCTTCCCTCTTCAACCAGCTGCAATCGCAGCACCTCGCCATAGGCCCTTAGCGCCTCGTCGAGGTCGGGCACGGTCGACAGACCGCCCAGGATGGTTCCATGCGGGATCGTCATTCTTCAAACTCCGGTTTGCGCTTTTCTACGAAGGCGCTGGTCCCTTCAAGAAAGTCAGGCCCGGTGAAGGCCTCGGCGAAGATGCGCAAAGTGTCAGCATCATCGTTCGCCTGTCCGTCCAGCACGCGGCGCACGAAGCGCTTGGTCTCGCGGATCGAATGGGGGCTGGCGGCGCACAAGGCGTCGATCATCGCGGAGGGATCTTCCTCGATCTGCTCGATCAGCCCGATCCGCCGCGCCTCATTGGCGTCGATCAGGCTGCCGGTGTACAGTATGCGCCGTGCCTGGCCCGGCCCGACCAGATCCGTCAGCAGCTTGACGTCATGCAGCGGGTAAACGAGGCCGAGCTTTGCCGGCGTGATGCCGAAGCGCGCAGCCGTGGTCGCGATCCTGAGATCACAGGCAAGCGCGATGCCACAGCCCCCGCCAATGCAATCACCCTCGATAAAGGCGAGCGTGGGCAGGGCGAGCCGCGCGAGGGTGAATTGAACGTGGTTGATCGCCCCCTGATTAGCCGCCCGCCAGGTGGCATCATCCTTGTTGGCGAGCAATTCTCGGATATCTGCGCCCGCACAAAAGGCGCCGCCCGGCTCAGCGGAGCGCACCACGAGCAGCCGCACGCCGTCGGTCGCGACCGCCTCCTCCAGCAGGCCCGGCATCGCCTCCCACATCGCCATGTTGAACGCGTTGCGCTTGTCGGCCCGGTCTATCAAGAGGTGCGCGACCCTGCCTTCGATTTCGAGCCGCAGCGTCATGCGGGCTTTGTCGCGATGAAGTGATCGGCGATCGCCTTGCGGGTTGTCACCCACACGTCCTCATGCGTGCGAACATGGCGAAAAAACTCCTCCAGCGCCCAGATCCGGCCCGGCCGCCCGATGATCCTGAGGTGCAAACCGAGGCTCATCATCTTGGGATTGCCCTCCTCGCCCTCGCGATAGAGCTGATCGAAATTGGCCTTGGCATAATCGAGCCACTGATGCGGGGTGAGGGCGGGGTCGGTCCACATCTTCATGTCGTTGCTGTCGAGCTGATAGGGCAGGATGCACATCGGCTTGCCCGGGATGGTCGCGCGATCCCAGAAGGGCACATCGCCGCTGTAATCGTCCATGTGATAGCGATAGCCCTCCTCGCTCAACAGCCGGCGGGTGTTGTCTGTCAGCAGATAGCGCGAGAGCCAGCCATAGGGGCGCACCCCGCAGGTGCGCTCGATGCTGACGGTGGCCTTGCGGATGAACTCGCGCTCTTCGTCCTCGTCCATCTTGAACTGGTGGACCCAGCGCCAGCCATGGCTGATCGGCTCATGGCCGAGCTCCCGAATCGCCTCGGCGATCTCGGGATGGTTTTCGAGCGCCATCGCGGCGACCGTCCAGCTTGCCATGATATCGTAGCGCTCAAGCAGCTTGACGATCCGCGGCGCGCCCGCCTTGATCCCGTAGAGATAGTTGGATTCGTTGGAATAATTGCGCATCTTCGATTTGACGAAGACACCCAGCTCGTCGACCGGCTCCATGCCCCGATCGCCGCGCGCGATCGTCATCTCGGAGCCTTCCTCGACATTGACGACAACGCTCAGCGCAAGCTTCGCGCCGCCGGGCCAATCCATCCGTTCCTCGAGGAGCGGCATCAGTGCATCTCCTCCCCGCCCGAGACGTTGAGCGCCTCGCCGGTGACGTAGAACGCTGCATCGCTCGCCAGCCACAGGCAGGCAGCGGCGGTATCGGAGGGGAGGCCCGGGCGGCCCATCGGGTTCTTCGCGGCCATGTTCGCGAGATAGGCCTCGACCGTATCGAACCCGAGGAGCTTTGAGAAATATTCATTCTGCAGCGCGCCCAGCCCGGTCGTCACATGGTTGGGACACACCGCGTTGACCGTGATCGCGTGCTTGCCGAGTTCGACCGCGCAGGCACGGGTGAGGCCGACCATGCCGTGCTTGGATGAGACATAGGCCGGCAGGTGGGGAAAGCCGGTCTTGGCGGCCTGGCTGGCAATATTGATGATGCGCCCACCTTTGCCGCGCTCCACCATCGCGCGCGCGGCGGCCTGCGTGCCGTAGAACGCGCCCGAGAGATTGACCGCGATCACCTCGTCCCACTCGCTCACCGGATCGACCTCGAGCAGCGGCTTCATCTTGAAGCCGATCCCGGCATTGTTGACGAACACATCGACCCCGCCGAACCGCTCGAGCGCGCCCGCCACCAGCGCGGCGCACTCGCTCGCCTGTGCGACATTGCAGGCGATCACTGCCACCTCGGCGCCGCGCCCGCGCAATTCCTCGGCCACTTCCAGCGCCTCGTCATCGATCGCGAGGTCGGAGACGACGCAATTGGCACCCTCGTCGGCAAAGGCCTGGAGGATGCCTTGCCCCAGGCCCTTGCGCTTGCCCGATCCGGTGACGATGATGGTCTTGCCGCTGAACGCGCCCATTCTCACAGATCCTCGGTCAGGATGAATTGCGGCGCATCGGCATAGTCCTGGAACGGCGCGGCCTTGGCCTGGAATTCGGGATCGGAGACGTCCTTGAGGAAGGCGTCCATGTCGGTGATGTCGAGCACCTCGAAATAGGCGTAGGGCGGGGTTCCATCGGGATTGCCGAACAGCCCGGTCGCCTTGTGGACGGTGAAGCTCCTGACCGAAGGCAGCGCGCTTGCGGTGGGGATGTCCTTGTCCCTGGCCCAGGCTTCATATTCGGCGACATCGACGCCCGGCTTGAGATTGAAGGGGACGATTATGCGCATGGCTCACTCTCCTCTTTCGACGATAGGCGGGCGGTAAGCGCCCAATGTGGCATCAAGCTGGCGTGCGAGCCTGAACAGGCCCGCCTCGGCTCCTTCAGGGCCGACGATCTGAACACCGATCGGGAGTCCGTCATCGGTCCACCCGGCGGGCAGGCTGATTGCAGGCAGGCCGGCGATGTTGGCAAGGCAGGTGAAATCGGCCTGCGCGGCAGGTTCCCTCTCGGCAATCGTGAAAGCGGCGTTAGGCACCGTGGGCAGGATGAGAAAGCCGCAACGCGCGACGATGGCGCGCACTTCGTCCCGGGTCGATGCGAGGATCGCCCGATCCTCCTCCCAATCGCCAGTTGCGCGCCTTGGGCCATAGGTGAGCAGCTTGGCGAGGTGGTCTGAAACCGGGACGTCGCGAAGATGCTCCGCCATCGCGCGGCTCACCTCGATGAACCCGGCAAAGCGAATGCGGCCTTGCTGATTGATGAGGCGAACCTGTTCAGGGGCAACCCCAAGCGCAGTTAAGGCCCGCTCGAATGAGGCTGCGATCGAGGGGTGGACTTCCACGCCATGACCGACCAATTGGGCGCCGCTGCCGTTGAGCGGCTTTTCGCCGAAGTCCGAGATGACGCGTGCGGCGCGCTCCAGCAGGTCGAGGTCGCGCGCCAGAGGTCCGATCGCGTCGAGCGCCAGATCGGCGGGTTCGAGGCCCTCCTGAGAGACCCTCTCGGTCGCGGGCTTGAAGCCGTAAATGCCGCAATGCGCTGCGGGGATGCGAATGGAGCCCATCGTGTCGGTCCCGAGCGCGAGGTCGCACAGCCCTGCCGCCACCGCAGCGCCGCTGCCGCCCGAGGAGCCTCCGGGGGAGAAACCGGGTCGGTGCGGATTGTGCACCGGGCCAAAATACGGGTTGTCGGTCTTTGCGCCGAGCGCACCTTCCTCCATGTTGAGGATGCCGGTTATCGCTGCGCCGGCCCCGCGCAGCGCCTTCACCACGTCTGCATCCTCGCCCGCCACACGGTCCTTCCACGCGCCGATCCCGGCATGAAACGGCATTCCGGCAACCGCGATGTTCGCCTTCACGCCGATGGTCATTCCGCCAAGCGGGCCATCGCCGCCGGTCGCGGTCTCGTCGCGGTAGAGAAAGGCGTTCAGCGGATCGAGCACGAACCTTACAGCCCCCGCTCGTCAATCAGGCGCAGCGGCTTCTGGCGGGTATCGATCTCGGTCGCCTTCGCCGTACCGCCCGGTTCGACCAGCATCACATCGACTTCGACCCCCAGCCCGCGCCGCAGCGTCTCGGCCAGTTCGTCCCTGTCGGTCTCGCCCCGGCTTTCGAGCGTCACGGTCATCACGTCCTTCTGGCTCGCATCGCGTCTTAGGTGGCAGACATATTCGCCGGTGAGATCGGGCCGGTTTTCGATGATCGCGCCGATCGCGTGCGGAAACACGTTGATCCCGCGCAGCTTCACCATGTTGTCGCTGCGGCCCTTAAAGCCCGCGATCCGTTTGAACGCGATCTCGCCGCGCCCATCGAGCTCGTGCGTGATGTCGTGCGTGTTGAAGCGGATGCAGGGCGCGATGTCGTCCTTGTAGAGGCAGGTGACGACCATGTCCCCTGTCTTGCCCCGGGCGACGGGTGCACCGCTCTCGATGTCCAGCAGCTCGAGATATTGGGCATCCTCCCAGACATACATCCCGTCGCGCTCCGGCCCTTCGCCGGCGATCGTGCCGGTGTCGCCGACACCGTACCAGTCATAGGCTTTCGCCCCATGCCAGGCAGCCTCGGTCGAGGCGCGATCCTCGGTGCCCAGATGGCCGATGATCATGCGGATATCGATCTTGTCGAACAGCCCTTCGGCCTCGGCGGTCTCGGCGAGTTTGCGGACATAATCGACGAAACCGACGATGCAGGTCACACCGAAATCGGCCATCAGGCGGACCTGATTGACGCTGCGGGTCTCGATTCCGGTGCCGGCCGAGAGAAACACGCTGTTGGTGAAATGCGTCACCGCCTCGCGGATGTAGTGCCCGCCATTGATCATTCCATGGCCATAGACCGAGTGGACCACATCGCTCGGCTCGAGACCCATCCAGCGATACATCCGCCCCACCAGTAGATTGCCGACCTCGCGCCCCTTCGGCCCGAACATCAGCGTCTGCGGCTTGCCGGTCGTGCCCGAGGTGGTGTGGAAAATCGTCGGCGGGCGGGTCGCGGCATTGCCCATGCCGTGGAAATCGCCATAGGGCGGATGCTGCGCGATCGAGGCCATCAGATCGCTCTTGTCGTAGACGGGCAGCTTGGCGATGTCGGCAAGACCGCCGATGTCGCCCGGCTCGATCCCCCTCTCGCCCCACAGCCTTTGGTAGAATGGGATCTGCCAGCCGCGCTGCATCAACCGGCGGAACTGCGCGTCCTGGAGCGCGAACAGCTCATCGCGGCTCATCGCGCGATAACGTGCGGTGAAAGCGTCGCCGATGGGATAATCCTTGAGCAACTGCCGGTGATCTAGGGCTTCGAAATAGGTCGGGTAGGTCATGTCGGTTCAGCCATGTAGGAAAGCGGGTCGTCGAAAATCCGCGCGTCTGCGTCCGCGCTCGCAAGCCGGCGGCAAAGGTCATACTTGGCCGCTAACTGTCCGTCGCTCATCGGGTGAGCGATCGAGCCGAGATTGGCTGCGATCGGTCGCTCGATCGTGCGACCATTGTGCAGCGTAACAAGGAGCCGCTGCGGAGCCATTGCATTGCCATCGGGATTGTCGTCGAGCGCGACGGGCACATTCCCGGCAAGCGCGATGAGCTCGGGCGCGTGGAGCGCCTCGCAATCGAACAGGTCTGGATCGATCAGTCCGTCGCGCAGCATCATCGGAGCAAGGATCGCCAGGCACAGGCGCGCATACGCCGCGGTCATCACCGGCTTGTAGGGGCGCCCCACGAGGCGCTTGATCAGTGGCGGCGCGAACAGCTCGATGCGGGCAACCTCGCCAAGCCGCAGCCCCTCACGATGGAGCGCTTCAAGCTCGCCGAGCGCGCCGTGGCTGGCGCGGCCCGAGGGGAAGGGCTTAATTGCGACCTCGCTGATCCGCCAAATTTGGCCAAGGTTTCGCGTGTAGCGCGCAAGGTCCAGCGGTTCGAGCAATCTGCTATAGCCGAACGGGCCTTCAAGCACGTCGTGCGGACCGTCCATCCCTGCCTCGACCAGCGCGACTGCGGTGATCGCCGCGCGGGCCGCGTTCGCGATCTGCAGAGGGAGCGCAATCGAGGCCTCGACATGGGCCTGCATCGTTCCGCCAGCGAACGAATAGGCGAGCCCCAGCACGTCGGCGTAGCGTTCTGGCGAAAGCGCGCTGAGACGCGCCGCAGCGAGCGCTGCGCCGATCACCCCGGCGGTGGCGGGGCGGAAGAACGCCATCGGCCCGGTCGCCGAGATCCCCAGGCCGCTGGCGATATCGACGCCGACCGCGAGTGCGGTGATGAGGTTATCCGGGTTGCCCCCGCCCCGCTGGTCCGACTGCGCAAGCAGCGTCGCCGTCACCACCGAGAGCGCGTGTACCACCGCACCTTCGTGCACCGCGTCCCATTCGAGGCAATGGATCGCAAATCCGTTGAAGAAGGCCGCCGCCGGAGCCTGGGCCTTGCCACCCGAAAGCAGCCGGGAGGCCTCGCCGCTGCCGAACGAGGGCAGCGCGCCGGCGAGCTTGCGGGCTTCTTTCGAGTTCGCGCCGGCCGCACCTCCGGCCAGCGTATCGCCCAGCAGCCGCTCCGCATCGGCACGAACCGTTTCTGGCAACGAATGTTGGGCCGCTGCGAAGGCGAGAATGTCGTGGGTTATGCTCACTGCAGCCACTCCGACAGCATCACGTCGATCGCCGCAGCGTCATTCCCCTCCAGCGCCAGCCCCGCCGCCCGCTCCGCCTCGCTGACGGGGAGCCCGCCCCAGCGTGCGAGCGTGCGCATCTTAGCGATGATCCGCGCCTCGTCGACCGGACGCTCGGGATCGCCGAGCGCATCGACCAGTTCCAATCCGTTCACCCGCGCTCCGAAATGTGCAGGATAACGCGCGGTGATCGCTGGGTCTTCGCTTACTGAAACCTGCGCGCGCAGCGGCGCGAGCGCGGCGATGGCATCGAGCGTAAAGTCCTCGGGCTCCGCCGCGCGCCCATCGGCGACCACCGCGATGGCGTGTTGAAGCGAGAACTTCGCCTGGAGCTCAGTCTGCGGATCGGGCTGGTTGCAGAAGGCGAGGGCATCAGCGAAGGTTTCGACCCTGAACGGAGCGACCAGTTTGCCCGCCGCGCGCAATTCCATCGCCGCATCTATCGCTGGGTGCGCATGGCGGCACGCGGCGAAGGGCTTGAAGCTCACCTGCCCGATCAGCCAGCCCCCCCCGGCATCGCCGAGCGAATTCGGCTCTCGCATCAGCGCTGCAAAGAGGCCCTGTGGCCCCTCGAGCAGCGCGTGCGGGCCACTTGCGCCGCAATCGGCATGGAGCGCCGCATCCCGCCCGGTGCGCACGGCATGATAGACGTGCCACTGCTTGGTGAGCACGCTGTCGTGCCGCATGTGCCAAAGCCCTCCAGCGACCGATCCCGCATTGCCCATGGCGTCCACATATCGCGCAGATTCGAAGTCGAGAAGCGATCCGACCGTTACGCTGGCGCCGAAGACCCCCATGGTCGCGGTGGGGTGCCAATGCGCGTAATGGTGCGGATCGCCCGTCGCACCGATCGCGATCATGGCCTCGTAACCGCGAACGGCCGCGTCAAGTCGGCTGTCGAGATCGGCAGTCGCAAGGCTCATGGCTGCAGGCCAGATCACGGGGCCGGGATGGAGCAGGGCAGTGCGGTGGACATCGTCCATCTCGAGCACGTTGCCGAGATAGCTGGCCCGGCACCAGCCCTCCTGCGAGATCGCGCGTGCCACCGCCGCTGCCTCGCTGCCAAGCGCACCGGCCACGCAGGCGAGCCAATCCAGCAGGTGAAGCCGCGCCTTATCGCGCTCGCTTTTTGTCGGAGCGCGCGCTAACCTCTCGGCGATCTGGACGAGAAGGGTCTCGCTCATGCGATGCACCCTCGCGAGCCGGAACGCTGATGGAGTAGGGATTGGCGATCGAAGCCACCAAGAAGAGCACCGCAGGAAAGAAAAGCGCCGGCCGCACTCCTCGCTATCTCCAGGTCGCGGATGAACTTCGTAAAGCGATCCTCGCGGGCGAGTTCAGCGGGATTTCCTTCCCGACCGAGACGATGCTGTGCGAGCGGTTCGACGTCAGCCGGTTCACCGTGCGTGAGGCGCTTCGATTGCTCGAAGCGGATGGGATGATCGCGCGGCGGCGAGGTTCGGGGACAACGGTGCAGCAGGCGGCGGCCCGCGGCGGCGCGCTTCACCAGCCTTTGTCCAACGTGGGCGAACTGCTGCAATATGCGCGCGGCAGCGAGGTCACCTATGCTGAAACAGGCGAGGGCATGTTGCCGGTCGAGATTGCCGAGCAGATCAGCGAGCCGACGGCAGGGGTGTGGCGTTGCTTCCGCGGGGCGCGCTATTCCCCCGAGGATCCGCTCCCCATCGCGGTCACCGACGCCTACTTCCACGAGATGCTCGGCGATGCCGTCAGTCAGCTCGATCTCTCTTTTGGGACCCTGTTCAGCCAGATCGAGAAGAACACGCCGTTCAAGGTCGGGAAGGTCACTCAGGATATCCAGGCGATCGCGGCCAGCGAGGAAACCGCCCGCGCGCTCTCGATCGAGGAGGGCAAACCGGTCCTGCGGATTCTGCGCTGCTATTTCGATCCCCGGGGGCGCATCTTCGAGATATCGGTCAGCCATCATCCGGGCGATCGCTTCGCCTATGCCATGCATATTGACGTCGAGGACTGAGATAGCGGTCATTCAGCAATGCTGTCCCCGAGGCGGGATCGGTCCGGGCGTCCAATCTTCACCATCGAACCGGATCGCAGGCGCGATGTGTTTGCCGCCTCCCGGCGCATCGACCAGCAATCGGCGTTCATCGATGTGTGGCTCGTCAAGGGCCTCACGGAAATCGAGCACCGGCGCGAAGGCGACATCCTTATCGGCAAACCATTCGACCCATTCTGCGCGCGTGCGGGTGGCGAAGGTTTCGCGCAGGAACGCGATGAGTTCATCCTGTTCGCCGGCAGGCCTTTCAGCGAGCGGCAACAGGTCTTCCCGGTGGAGGGCACTCAGCAAATTTCGCGCGAATTTCAGCTCTCGCCCGCCGAGCACCACATGCTTGCCGTCAGCGGTGGGATAGACCTGATAGAATGCCGCACCGCCGAGCGAGCGTTGCAGGGACGAGACCGGGCTCGCCCCCCCTGAGATCGCGCTGCCCGCGGTATGCGCGCACCACGGCAGCAGGCTGTCAAACATTGCGCAGTCGATATAGGCGCCCTCGCCGGTGCGATCGCGCCCGACCAGCGCCATCAGCACGGCGCTGAGCGCAGTAAGACCGGCGGCGAGGTCGGCGCTTGGAGCACCCGGCACCACCGGCGTGCCATCGCGCCCGTCGTTGACCGAAAGAAAACCGGCGAGCGCCTGCACGGCCATATCGTGCGCGGGATGGTGAGCGAGCGCACCGGTCTGCCCGAAGGCGGAGATCGAACAATAGACAATGTCATCCCTGATCGCCCTGACCCTTGGATAGTCGAAACCGAGCCGTTCCATCACGCCAGGGCGAAAGCCCTCGACGAAGACGTCCGCCTCCGCGATCAGTTTGCGCAAGGCGGCCTTGCCCGCTTCGCTCTTGAGATCAAGCACCACACTTTGCTTGCCGCGATTGAGATTGGCAAACCAAACCGAGTGTTCGCTCTCGCCATAGGTATCGAACGGGGCTTGATCGCGCGCCGGGTCGCCCGCTTCGGGCTCGATCTTGACGACCTCGGCGCCCTGATCGGCCATCATCACGGTCATCATCGGCCCGGGCAGGAATTGCGACAGATCGACAACCTTGATGCCGGAAAGCTTGCCCATCGCGATCAGACGACGCCGCTTTTGCGCAGCTCGGCGATCGCAGCCTCGTCATAACCGAGATCGCCCAATATGGCATCGCTGTCCGCCCCAAGCAGCGGCGCGGCGCGGTTGAGCGGGCGCTGGCCATCGAATTTTAGCGGGCTGGCGAGGATCTGCATTTCCGGCCTGTCAGGGTGATCGACGCTGGTGCGCAGACCGATCGTGCGCAGCCACGGATTGTCGAGCGCCGCGCCAAGCTCGTAGACCGGCGCCACCGGGACATGGCCCGCCAGCAAATCCTGCCAATGCGCCATCGGCTGCTTGGAAAATTCCTCGTCGAGCACTTCGGTCAAGACCGCTCGATTGGCGAGCCGGTCGGCATTGGTCGCGAAGCGCGGGTCGTCATGCAGGTCTTTGCGGCCCATGCGCGTGACGAGGATGTCCCAGAACTTTGGCAACTGACACATGACGAACATCCAGCCATCGGCCGCCTTGAACATCTGGCTCGGCGTTGCAGTGGGATGCGCGCTGCGCGGGGTTCGCTGCGTCTCGTCGCCATTGTTCATGTACCACAGCGCCGGATAGCTTGTCTGGTGCACTGCCGCCGAGAGCAGATCGGTGTCGACATCGCGGCCCTTGCCGGTGCGCTGGGCATCGACGAGCGCGCCAAGCAGCCCGATGCAGAAGATCGTGCCGGTGATGAAATCGACCATGGAGAGCCCCATGCGCTGGGGATCGGTGCCCGGCTCCCCGGTGATCTGGCAATAGCCCGCCTCGGCCTGCATGAGATAATCGTAACCGGGCCACTTCGCGCGTTCGTTGTCGCGGCCATAGGCAGAAAGGTGGGCGCACACGATCGCCGGGTTCACCTCCTTGAGCGAGGCGTAATCGAGCCCGAAGCGCGCTGGCAGATCGCCGCGCATGTTGTTGGCGACCACGTGCGACGTCGCCGCCAGCTTGCGCAGCACCTCGCGCCCCTCATCGGTCCGAATGTCGAGAGTGAGCGAGCGCTTGTTGAGGTTGAACGCGGTAAAATAGACGCTTTCGTTCTCGCGAAGGTAATGCGGCCCAACAAGCCGCGCGGTATCGCCACCGCCGCGCCGCTTGCCATCTTCCCCGATCTCGCCGGGCGGCTCGATCTTGATGACCTCTGCGCCCATTTGCGCGAGAAACATGGTGCCATAAGGCCCTGCGCCATATTGCTCGGCGCTGATTATCCGGAAGCCCTTGAGGGGCAAATGATCGGGCGCAAGGCTCATGACCGGATTGCCAGCTTGCGCGATCAGATCTGATTTTCTTTGAGGTGCTGCTTGGCGATGATCATGCGCTGCATCTCGTTGGTTCCCTCGCCGATGCACATCAGCAGGCTGTCACGATAATAGCGCTCGATGTCGTATTCCTTGGAATAGGAATAGCCGCCGTAGATGCGCATCGCCTCCTGGCTGTTCTCGACGGCGGCTTCGGATGCGTAATATTTCGCAATCCCCGCTTCCTTGTCGCAGCGCTCTCCCTTGTCGTATGCCTCCGAGGCATCGAGCGTGAGCAGGCGCGCAGCGCGCGCGCGCGTCACCATCTCGCCGAGCTTGAGCTGGATCGCCTGGTGCTGCGCAATGGGCTTGCCCATCGTCTCGCGCTGCTGCGCGTATTCGGTCGCCAGCCGCAGTGCGCCTTCGGCCAGGCCCACCCCGCGCGCGGCGACATTGATCCGGCCAAGCTCGAGCCCGCCGGTCGCCTGGAAGAAGCCTTGGCCCTCGACCCCGCCGATCAATTGATCAGCCGGGATAACGTAGTCCTCCATCACCAGCTCGGCGCTGTCGATAGCCTTGTAGCCCAGCTTGTCGAATTTCTTGCCCGTAGAAAGGCCCTCCCGCTTGTCGGCGATGAACAAGCTCATCCCCTTGTAGCGCGGCTCCGCCTCGGGATTTGTCTTGGCGAGCAGCGCAAAGCACTGGCCGTTCAATGCGTTCGAGATCCAGGTCTTGGTGCCATTGAGCACGTAATCGCCATCGGCGTTCTTGCGCGCGACGGTGCGGATCGCTTGCAGATCGGTCCCGGCGTTGGGCTCGGTCAGCGCAAGGCCGCCCCGGATTTCGCCAGTCGCGAATTTGGGCAGCCAGCGCATCTTCTGCTCAGGCGTGCCGAAGCGCTCGACTGCGGCGGCCATGATGAGGTGCGAATTGAAGATGCCGGTGATCGCCATCCAGTAGCTCGAGATGCGCATCACGATCTTGGCGTAGGTGGTCGCAGGCAGGCCGAGACCACCGTATTCCTGTCCGATGGTGGCGCCGAACAGACCCATCTCTGCCATCTGATGGACAAGCTTCTCGGGCCAGATGTCGCCATGATCGTGGTGCTTGATTACCGGGATGACCTCGCGCTCGAGCCACCGGTCGATCGCATCCATGAATGCCCGCTCCTCATCGGGATCGATAGTGCGGGCCTGGTTTTCGAGTGCAGCTGCGGTTGCCATTGCGTTGTCCCTTGCGGTGATCCTGTTGAAATTACTTGTCGAGGCCGCCGTGGCCGCGTTTCCAGACGAGCACGGTGCGCTTGTAATGAGCGACCATATCCCCGTGCTGGTTCCTCGCGATCGTCTTGAAAGTCACGATGCCCTGTTCGGGCCGGCTCTTGCTCTCGCGCTTCTCGAGCACCTCGCTCTCGCAATAGAGCGTGTCGCCGACGAACAGGGGCTTGGTCATGCGAACCTCGTCCCAGCCGAGATTGGCGATTGCCTTGCCGCTGGTGTCCGAGACGCTCATGCCCGTCATCAACGCGATGGTGAAGGGCGATACGACGAGCGGTTTGCCAAATTCGGTGTCTTTCGAGAGCTCGTAATCGAAGTGGGCGGGGTGCGTGTTCATTGTCAGCAGCGTGAACCAGACATTGTCCGCATCGGTGATCGTGCGGCCGGGTCGGTGCTCGTAGACATGGCCTTCAACGAAATCCTCGAAATAGCGCCCCTGAACCTCGCGGAACCGCCCAGGAGCAACTTCGATCACACCATCACGCATGCAATTTCTCCTCGTGCCGCGCGATTACCGCGCGATACTTCTTGACGAAGGGCGCCTCCAGCATCCGCCCCTTGAACCGGATCGCCTTGCCTCCCGCTTCCTCGAACGCGGCGATCGCCTCGCGCGCCTCGGCGACTTCGGACTCGCTCGGAGCGAAGGCGGCCATGATCGCGGGCAGCTGGCGTGGATGGATCGCGGCTTTGGCGGTGAAGCCGAGTGCGCGGGCTTTGGCGCATTCCTCCGCAAGCCCTGCCTCGTTCTCGAGCTGGATGAAGGGAACGTCTATCGCGGTCTTGCGCGCCTCAGCGCAAGCAAGGATAATCTGGTGACGCGCTGCAAGGAGCGGCTCCCACGCCAGTTCCACCCCGAGCTCGCCCGAAAAATCGCCCCCGCCGAACATCACCGCCGCAGTCGCGGGATGGCTGGCAATCTCGAGCGCCCGGCGTAAGCCGCGCGGTGTCTCGATGAGCGGCACGAGCGCTGGCCTCGCATCCCCCAGTGCACCGACGAGGATGTCGAGTTCGCTTGCGCACTCGACCATGGGCACGAGAAGCGTGTCGGGCAGGGTTTCGGTTTCGGTGAATGCCGCGAGATCCCGTACCCCCGCTGCCGTCATCAGGCCGTTCATCCGGATGGCCCAGCCGCCCTTACCCGACACCAATTGGCCCAGCGCCGCTTCGCGCGCTTCCAGCTTGTCGCCCGCCGCAACGGCATCCTCCAAGTCGATCACCGTCAGATCAGCCCCTGCTGCCTTGGCCTTGGCGAAACGGTCGGGCCGCGAGCCCGGGACAAACAGAAGGCTGGATGCGGCGAACACGATGGCGACCTGAAACCTACTCTGGAAAGATGCGGCAGACACTTTAGGCCTTCACAATTTGTCCGGACAAATCTAAAGTCAAGCACGAATTTCGGATTTGTCCGGACAAATTCCGGACTGCGGATCGTTTGGGAGGAAGCTATGAAATTGCGAATTGCACTGCGCCTTTGTGCCGGCCTGCTGGCCGGTGCTGTGTCCGCCGGGGCCCTTTCAGCGCAGATGCTCGACCCTTCCAAGCCCGAAGACGCGCTGGAGATCTCCAAGCGCCTGCAATGCGGCGTCTCGGCTGACGAACCGGCGGTGTTCCATTGGTCGGGCAACATCTATGGACGTGCTCCCGGCGTTCGAGACAAGCTCCTCTTCAAGGGCGAGGGGATGAATATCCGCCGCTGCATTGAGGTGAACGATCCGCAGCGGGGCAAGGGTTGGCGCCTTATCAGCCGCGAGGTGATGTTGATGCTCGATCCGGCGACTGGCGAGGTGCTCGACAAATGGGCGAATCCGTACACCGGCGAGACGGTCGACGTGATGCACATCCACAATGATCCGGTGAACGGCGGTGCCAACTTCGCGCGAGGGGCCGATGGAAAACCCTTCGAACTGTCAACCTTGCGCGAGGCGGGCGATTTCGTCTTCATCCCATACGAGGTGCCTTTGTTCTATCCCAACCCGCTTGCGGGCGGCTACCAGGACGCGGTCGGCAACATGTATCATGCGATGGAGATTTTCGATTTCTCCGCTCTCAAGTCCGATCTCTACGACAGCCAAACTCCGACGGCCTATCCGATGATCAGCTGGGTCCGCGTCTCCCCCTGGGCCCCTTGGATGAAGATGGGCGGCAGACCCGGGCAGATGGTTTTCAACGCGATGGGCCGCAAGCTTCCCGGCGGCTTCGAGGAGCTGCCAGCGGTGCTCAAGAACGAAATCCGCGAGAATTATCCGGCTTACGAGAGCGCGCCTCCCAAGGATGACACGCGCCCCAACGAGACCACTTGGTCGAAATACAAGAAGCTGACCGATGCTGCGCGTGCCGAGGCCGGTGCGAAGCCAGCAGGCGGCGGGGAAGAATAGGCTGGCCGCTCCTCCTTCCGGATCGGAAACGAAAGAGGGCAGGAGCCTTTGCCGCTCCTGCCCTCATCGATTTATGCAGGCGGTGTTCTAGAAGGTTGTTACGACGAGCAAGCCCACTCTGCGCCCCGGGCGCAGGCCACCGACGAAGCTGCGCCGAAAGTCCGCATTGCCGTCGGCAAAGCGCAGAACCTGCTGCACGGTGTCCTCGTCGAACAGGTTGTCGGCATAAAGCTGGATGCGGAAATTGTCATTCTGGATGCCCATGCGCGCATCCACCTCCACGGCATCTCCTGTTTCGATGAGATTGTGAACCTGGGCGAAGCTGGTCGAGGTGTAGGTGAGGTTCGCCCCGGCGAAGAAGTCCCATGTCCCGCCGCCGATTTGCGTGTCGGTCATATAGGCAACATCAGTGAACACCCGGTGCTGAGGCGCGCGCGGAATGGATGCGCCGGCGATCGATCCGAACGCGCTCTGGCACCCATCGACGCCGGGAAACTGGTCCCCGGTCGAGCAGTTGACCAGCCGATCGTCTGCCAGATCGTTGAGAATGCCCTGCTGCTCATCGAAACCGCGAGTGAATTCGGTGTTGGCTAGAGCGTAGTTCGCAGTGACCGTCACGTCGCCGAGCCGCCCGACCAGCTCGGCCTCGATGCCGAAGATCTCGGCATCGCCCGCATTCACCACGGCGCTGACCTGGTTCGGCGGAGCCTCGATGTTCTGCGTGAGCTGATAGCCTTCGATCTCGTTGTAGAACGCAGCGAGGTTGAAGATCACCGCGCCATCGAAGAAGCTGTTCTTGATGCCGATTTCAAAAGAGGTGTTCTCCTCTTCGGCGAAGGTTTCGACATTGACTGCCGGGTTGTCGGCGCTCGCCTGGATCGCCAGCACGCCATTGAAACCGCCGGGTTTCAAACCTTCAGCGTAGATGCCGTATACAAGGTGATCGGGATCGATCTGCCAGTCGAGCGTCACGCGAGGGGTGAACGCGGTGAACTTCGCCTCTGGGGCAATGAACGGTGCCGGGCGCGCCTGACCCTCATCGAAATCGAAAGTCGTCTGGTTGATCGTCTCCTCAGCATAGCGCCCTTCGAGGCCCAGCCTCAGGGTGGGGGTGATCCGCCAGTTCACCGCGCCGAAGACCGCGACATTCTCGATATCGAGCAGGGTCTCGTCACGCGGGTTGGGCACCGAGGGGCCGAACAGCGGGAATACTGTCCCGCAGATGGGGTTTGCTGCGCAGCGAGCCTGCTCTTGTGCAAAGCGCGCTCCAAAGCTTGCGCCTGCTCGCTGTGCGGCATCCGCCGGCACTTCACGGATCGAGAAGCTGTCCGAGCTCTGATCGAAGTAATAGCCGCCGATCAGGACGTCGAACGCCTCGCTCTCATAGGTCAGCCGCAATTCTTGAGACCAGTCGGAAACCTCGCTGCGATTGGCGAACGAGAAGTCGACCGTCGTCCCGACGAAGCCGAACGGGAAGATCGGTCCGGCTGGTCCGAACCCCGTCGGCGCGCCCGCCGGGAACCGCGCGAAAACCGCAGTCTGGAAGCTTTGCGGGCTGTAGTCACCGTCAGTCAACTGGGTCTCGGTGCGGTCGTTGTAGCCGGTCAGCGAGGTCAGCGTGAATCCGTCGCCGAATTCGTAGTCCATGCGGAACGAGAAGTTGTAGGTGTCGGCCTCGAGACCGACATCGTCGATGTTGATGAACTGGCGCGAGAAATCGGTGTTGACCTGCCCTGGCTCGAGTGTGCCGCAGAAATAGCGCCCGGCGCCGCGATAGAGCGCCCCGTCGTCGGGGAAGCAATTGTTCTGCTCCGTCCCCTGAGCGAACAGCGCGGGCTGCCCGTCATCGGTGCGGTTGTAATAGCCGCGCAAGGTGGCCGTGAACGGGCCGCCATTGTCCCAGTCGAGCACGCCCGACAGCGACCAGGAGGATTGCTGTCCGACCTTCTCGCCATCAAAGGCATTCTCGAATTCGCCGCCGAAATCATAGAAACGCCCGTTGACGCCAAGCCCCAAGCCCTCGGCGATCGGGCCTCGGATACCCGCAGTCACCTCGTACCGGTCGTTCTCAGAGACATCGATCGCGAGCCGACCTTCCCAGGTGTCACCCGGCTTCTTGGAGATGATGTTGATTGCGCCTGAATAGGTGTTGCGTCCGTAAAGCGCGCTCTGCGGCCCCTTGACGACTTCGAGCCGCTCGATGGTGTCGACATCGTAATCGGCAAGGCTGCCGGTGTAGTAGATCCCGTCGATGAAGAACGCGACGCCGCTGTCGCCCAGCAGGTTTGCCTGGCCGCGGATGACAGGGCGGCTGGAATTGCGGCCGAAGCTCTCGTCGAAGAAGAGCCCGGGGGTGGTCTGGGCGATTTCCTCGAAGCTGTCCAGGCCGAGCTCGGTGATGTTTTGCGAAGTCACGACCGCTACCGTCGTCGGGACGGACTGGAGGTCTTCCTCTTTCTTGCGCGCGGTGACGATGATGCGGTTGCCATTGTCCTCGTCCTCGGAGGCGACGGAGACCTCAGCCTCTTCGCTCTCCTGCGCGTGAGCGGCGGACGCAAGCATCGCAGCAGGCGTCAGGATCGTCGCGGCGAGCAGCGCTCGATGCGTGAGGTTCTTCATGGTGTCTGTCTCCCTACCCGGCCACCCTCTAGCGCGGCCCCAACAGGTCACATTACTGACGCAGGCTCCAAATTTGTCCAGACAAATTTTACGGGTACCTTTCTGGTGCGGGCAGGGGTGTGTTGTTCTCGCAACACAGTTGCGCCTCCCGGCTTCGCGTGGTTGCAGTGGGGCCGCCGGACGCAGGATCGTCAGAGCGGTTTCACATTGCCCAGGAACGCCGTCACCACGAGCAGGCCGTAGACTGCAAAAACCCAGATGCGGGTGCGATCCATCGTGCGGCGAAGGGGGATCTCGGTCGCGTCGGAGGAGCCCTGTTGAAGCACGGCGCCGAGCTGCGCGCCGACCGGCTTGAAGGTGATATCGATCATGATCGCAGCAACGAAGATCAAACCGAAGGCGAAAGCCTTCAGCGCCAGCCAGTCGGGTGCGAGCGGTGCTCCAAGGATCAGGCTCTGCCCGCCGAGCCAAAGGTAGAACAGGCCGATGATCCAGCGCAGCCAGCCCTCGATCTTGCGGTTTCGCGCGGCGCGCGGCGTCTGATCGTGCCAGTGCGAATCCCACACCAGCGCAAGCCAGAAAAGGCCCAGCGCCCATGCGCCGATCGAGAGGGCAATGGGCACGTCCCACCACCCGCCCAGAGCAACCACACTGAGCGAAAGCGGGACCATCAGGGCCCATGCCGTGCGCGGGACCATGTCGATCTCCACCAGCAGCGTGAGCAACGCGATGCGTTGCTCGAGGCTCCATCTGTTGCGCTTTCTGAAATGCTGACCGAGCACGAACACCCCGACATCCGCCCCGAGCCACAGCACGAACAGCAAGAGATGCACGTAAACGAGGGCAGGGTAAGCCATTGACGCGAAATCCATGTGGAATCCCTTGCGCAAAAGTGTTGCGTGAAAGTCACCAAAAGCGACAGGAAGCACCAATTAGTCCGGACAAATTGCATTTCCTTGCTTGACAAGCAAGAGGTTGTCCGGACAACTCCGCGCATGTCGGGATCGGCGCGTCGCGCTTAGATGGAAAGAATCCTGGTCGCAGCAAACGGTCATGAAGGAGATTGGCCCCATGCAAGCATCACAAAAATTGCAACACTTTGCTCGTCGGCGCGGTATGCGTCGGGCCTTGCCGATCCTTACGATGACCTCTGCGCTGGCGCTTGCCGTCGCACCTCAGATGGCGTTCGCACAGGATACGCAGCCCGAGGAGGCCGAAGAACAATCGGGTGTCGCCAATATCGTCGTGACCGCGCAGCGGCGCGAGGAAAGCGTGCAGGACGTGCCCATCGCGATCAGTGCGTTCAATCAGGTCGAGCTCGAGCGACGCGGGATCGCCAACGCGCTCGAGGTCGCGCAGTTCGTGCCAAACCTGGTGGGCATCAACAATACCGGCCTGGGCACCGCCAACGCCTATTACCTGCGCGGCATCGGCAACACCGAGAGCATCGCGACGTTCGATCCTCCGATCGGCACCTATATCGACGACATTTATCTTTCGCGCCAGAATGCCAACAACCTCTCGCTGTTCGATGTCGGCCGGGTCGAGGTGCTGCGCGGGCCGCAAGGCACCTTGTTCGGGCGCAACACGACCGGCGGCGCGATCAGCGTGGTCATGGCGGAGCCCGGCGAGACGGTCGGCGGGTTCGCCGAGGTCGGCTATGGAGCCTACAACCAGATTCTCGCCCGCGCCTCGATCGACCTGCCGCTTGCCGACACCTTTCAAGCCAAGGTCTCCGCATATTATCAGGAGGATGACGGCTACGCGATCAACAACGTAACCGGCGAGCGCGCCAACCAGAACAATGGCTATGGCTTCCGGCTCGGCCTCGTCGGCCAGCTTTCTGACAGCGTGCGCTGGAAGGGATCTTACATCCACACCTTTGCCGATGCGGCCAACATTCTCAACTTCGATTGCGACCCCGCCAATCCAAGCAATTGCGACGGGCGCTTCACCGCGACTGGCCTTAGGGAGGACGGCAATTTCGTCAGCCCAGTGTTCGGCCCGCTAGTGTCCGGCAGCAAGGCCAATATCGGCCTTGGCAACGAGGCAAGGATGAACTTCGTCTCCTCCAATTTCGAGTTCGATATCGGCGATAACTGGACAGTCAATATCATCACGGGCTTCGTCGATCTCACGCAGGACTTCGCGCTCGACTTCGCCGACGGGCGCGCATTGCCGAGCCCATCCAACCCGGTGCCGCCGGTCGTCGGCTTCACCTATGGCGGTTTCACCATCGTCAACGAGGGCGAACACACCCAGTTCACGCAGGAGATCAAGTTCAACGGCTCGATCGCCGACGGACTGATCGACGTGGTCGGCGGCGTCTTCTACTTCTACGAGGACAACCGTACCGATTTCGGCGACATCTTCTCGCTTAATCTCGGGCCGGGCGGTCCGCCGCCCGATGGTTTCCCGCTGCTGCTGGCTGATCGCGTGATCGACAACACCGCCGAGGCTTGGGCGGGCTATCTCCAGGCCGACGTCAACCTAACCGAGCGGCTGACCCTGACGGCGGGGATCCGCTACACCGACGAGACCAAGACCTTCGAGGTGCGCGACAACCGTCCGCGGATCGGAGGCGGCCTGTGCCGCGCTCCCAACCAGTTCGCGCCGACTCCATGCATCGACACCGTCAATCTCGTCGCCACCAATGGTCGCCCGATCCCGAGCGAGCAATCGGTCGATCTGTGGACGCCGCGCTTCGCCATCCAGTACGATCTCGACGATGTCATGCTGTTCGCCTCGGCCACCCGCGGCTTCAAGTCGGGCGGCTGGAACGCGCGCGGCACCTCGGCGACCGAATTGCTGCCGTTCGGCCCCGAGACAGTCTGGTCTTACGAGGCGGGCTTCAAGTCCGACCTGTTCAACAATCTCGTGCGCCTCAACGTCACCGCCTTCTGGCTGGATGTCAAAGATCTGCAAGCGCCTTCCGCCTTCGTCCGGCCGGACAATTCGCTCGCCTTCCTCACGCGCAACTTCGCCGACTATCGCAACAAGGGGATCGAGGTCGAGCTCACCACCGCGCCGGTCAACGGGCTGAACCTGTTTGCGACGCTCGGCTATCAGGATGACGAATACCGGCTTGATCCAAACGCACCCGAACTCGACGAGTTCGGCGTCCAGAGCGTCGCCGCGCAGCAGGCATCGTGTCTTGCGCAGCTTGCGCAAGGGCGCATCCCCAACGCCACCGGCCCCGATAATGCGCCCGCCTGCGGGGTCGGCATCGTCACTCCGAACGGGGAGATCGCAACTCCCGTTCGCACGCCCGAATTCACCGTCTCCTTCGGCGGCAGCTACGATATCGACGCGGGCGACATCACTTTCCGGCCCTTCGCCAACGCCAATTGGCGCAGCGAGAGCGAGGTCGGCACCAGCAGTGTGACCCTGTTCGATCAACCCGTGACGGGTCCTTCGGGCACGGTCTTCCCGGCCAACACGCTCGGCCTCGGCAACCCGATCGATCCGCCCACCGGATCGCTCAGCCCCGCGCGCTGGATCGTCAATGGCGGCCTGACACTGGCGCACACCAGCGGCTTCTCGCTGACGGTCGAGTGCCGCAACTGCTTCGATGAAGAGGCGATCGAAAGCTCGCTTGCCAACTTCGCATACCTCAACCCGCCGCGCACCTGGATCGCGCGCGCCAAGGTCGATTTCTGAGGAGTGAAGGAGGGCTGGCGAGCCGCTGATGAAGGGTAGTTTCTCGGCTCCTGAACGCTGGGCGGCGGTTGTCCTCGGACTGGCCGCCGCCTGGTTTTGGCTCATCGCTCCGGTGCAAGCGCAGCAACGCGCGGCTGATTTCGGAGCCGAGCCGTGGAGCGAGGCAGTCGTCAGCGTCACCGACCTCGATGCAAGCGCTGCCTGGCTGATCGAGGATGGCGGCTGGCGCGAAGTCGCGCGGGGCGAACTTTCGGCTGCCGAAATCGCGTATTGGGGGCTGGCGAGCGGGCATTCCGGCGCCTTTCTCAAGGTTTGTGCAGCAGATACCGATACCGGCTGCATCCGTTTCGTCCGGATAGATGGCGCCGCCCGGCAGCGCCCCATCCGCCTTGCGGCCCGGCCGTGGGACACCGGCGGCATCTTCTCGATCATGCTGCGGACCGAGGATGCGCAAGGCATGTTCGATGCCGCGATCGCGCGCGGATGGTGGGCCGAAAGCCAGCCTTATGCGTTCAGCTTCGGCGGCTCCGACCTCGTGAATGTGGTGGTGCGGGGACCGCACGGCGTCAATTACGCGCTCTATGAACGCAAAAGCCCCCCCTTCGACGGCTTCCCGATCGGCGGGCTCAGCCGTGCGTTCAACTCGATGCGGATGGTCAAGGACCAGCCCAGAAGCCTCGCCTGGTATCGCGATCTGCTCGGCCTCGAAGTGCTGTTCGATGCGCCCTTCACCGATCCCGAGGCGCGGGTAAACAATTTTTCCGTCCCCGCCAATCTTGCGACCACGCTCGTGCGCCGGGCGGCAGTGGTGCAGCCCGTGCTTCCGGGGGAAGCCGGCCGGATCGAGGTCATGCAGTTTGAAGGGTTCACGGGCCGCGACCTGTCGGCTCACGCCTCGCTGCCCAATCTCGGGATCATTTCAGTGCGTTATCCGGTGCGCGATCTGGAGGGCTATCTTGCCATGCTCGAGGCGGCTAGCATCGTGCCCGAAATGGAAGCGAGCGGGATCACGATCGAGGGCCTTCGCGGGAGTGGCGCGGCCGTTCACATAGCGGCGGTGCGCGATCCCGATGGCAATCTGACGGAGTTCTACCATGCGCGCTAGGCACGCCCTGCCAGCGCTGCTCGCGCTCGTGGCCGCGCCCTTGGCGGCGCAAGGCGATCCCGAGTTCGACCGACGCTTTGCGAGCCTTGCCGCAGGCGGCTATGAGCCGCTCACGATCCCTACCGACTGGTACGATCCTGTGGCCAATGTCCCCGGCGATCCCGGCTCGATCGAGCAGACCACGCCCGCTGCGGCGGGCATCATGCCCACCGCGCTCGCCGCCGCCGCCGCCTGGGCGAGCACACAGAACTCGACCGCGCTCCTCGTTGCGCACGATGGCAGGCTCGTGTTCGAGCGATACTGGCAAGGCAGCGGTCGCGATACGGCCTTCAACCCGCAAAGCATGAGCAAGACCGTGCTCGCCATGCTCGTAGGCATCGGCATCGAGCGCGGCGAGATCGGCTTGGTCGATGATCCGATCGGGAAATACATCAAGGAGTGGCAGGGCCAGCCGCGCGGCGAAATCAGCTTGCGCCATATGCTCTGGATGGCCAGCGGCCTTGAGCAGGGCGACGATGGCTACGGCTATCAGATGACGCCCGACAATCCGATCGTGCGCCACAGCCTCGGCAGCGACTACACCCGGCTCCTGCTCTCGCTCGAGCCCGTCAGCGAGCCGGGCATTACATTCGAATATAACAATCAGGTCAATCAGCTGCTTGGCATGGTGATCGAGCGGGCAAGCGGCAAGGATTACGAAACCGTCCTTTCCGAACGGCTCTGGCAGCCGCTCGAGCTCGGTCACGCCAGGATTCCGCTCGACCGGGCTGGCGGGATGGTGATCACGAGCTGCTGCATCCTCTCGCGGCCGATCGACTGGTTGCGGATCGGCGGCCTGTTCGTGAGCGCAGGGCGCTACAAGGGGCGCCAGATCGTGCCTGCCCAGTGGCTTGAGGAAATGCTTCAGCCCTCGCCGGGCTATAGCGGCTATGGATATCAGGTCTGGGTGAACGACCAGGATATAGAGGACGAGCGTCCTTCGAGCGTTCCGCTGATCCCTTCGCAGAGCGAACCCTTTGCGGCACCCCGCGTGATCATTTTCCACGGCCATGGCGGGCAGCGCACCTACGTGATGCCGGACAAGCACCTCGTCATCGTGCGCGCCGCGCGGCAGTGGCCCGAGGCCTGGGATGATGCGCTGCTACCTAATGTGATATGGCGGGGCACAAACCCCACGGGAGAGAGCGATTGAGCGCAGCGCAATCCGGGAGCGCTGGCGAACGCGGCGAGTTTGCGAAGGGCTGGAAAGTCCTGATCGCCGCGACGCTGGGCGTGATGTGCGGGGCCTCGCCGATCCCGTTCAATGTCATCGGCTTCACCGCCGAACCGCTCGCGGCCGAATTCGGCTGGACGCAAACGCAGATCGTGACACCCATCACCCTGTTCGGCGTGATAGCCAGCTTCCTCGCGCCCGTCTTCGGCTGGATGGCGGACCGCTTCGGCGTGCGACCCGTGGCATTGTGGTCGCTCTTCGCTTTCGGGATCGCCTTCGCCGGCATTTCGCTGACACCCGCAGCCAACGAAGCCTCGACGTTGTATGTCTATTACGGCTTGTGGGTGCTGGTCGGCTTCGTCGGCATCGGTTCCACCCCCGTAACCTGGTCACGCGCGATCAATCTGTGGTTCTACAAGAACCGCGGCCTTGCGCTCGGCATCCTCCTGATGGGCACCAGCCTTGCCGCGATGATCGTCCCCAAGGTTGCGGTTTGGGCGATTGAGAGCTTTGGTTGGCGCTCGATGTTCGCGTTGGTGGCGGTTTTTCCGCTGGTGGCGGTGATCGTGAACTTCGCATTATTCCGCGAGCCGCGCGCTGACGAGCGGCCCAAAGCCATCGCCAGCGAAAGCGGCGCACTTACCGGAAATACCCTCGGTTCCGCGCTTGGCGACTATCGCTTCTACGTCATCTGGGTCAGCATCGCGCTGATCGCGGGCGCGTTCGGCGGGGCGTTCATCAATTTGCCCAAGATGCTGAGCCTGCGCGAACTCGATCCGCAGACGGCCGCGAGCGTTTTGGGCGTGCTTGGCATCGGCATCTTCGCCGGCCGTCTGATCACCGGGGCGCTGCTCGACCGGTTCTGGCAAGGCTTCGTCGCTTTCCCCCTGCTGTGTCTCCCCGCGATATCCGCCTGGCTCCTGCTCGGTGACACGCTCGCCTTCCCGTTGGCGGCGCTGGCCGGGTTTCTGCTCGGCTTCGCCGCGGGTGCCGAGAGCGACCTCATCGCCTATCTCACCGGGCGCTATTTCGGCATGGCGCATTACGGCAAGATCTACGGAATGCTGTATATGCCCTTCGGCTTGTTTTCGGCTGCCTCGCCGATCGTGTACGCGCAGGTTTTCGACCGGACAGGGAGCTATGATCCCATCCTTGAGGTGTCGATCTTCGCCTTCATCGCGGGCGGCGCGCTGCTGCTCCTGCTGGGTCGCTATCCCGAAAGCTTCCCCGAGGCCGACCCCGACGCCCCCTCCACCCCTGAAATGGAGCCTGCCTGATGGCCACGCTCGCCCCCAAGGACACTGATCAGAACCCGCTCGCCCCGGTGCAGAAGGTTGTCGCCGAGGGCTCGTTGCTCACCGACGAGGCAAACCTCGCCCTGTTCAGCCACGACGTGCTCTCGCGCGGCAGCGCCCCGCTTGCGGTTTTCCGGCCGGAGAACATCGAGGAGCTCGCCGCCGGGATCGGCGCTGCCACACGCGCCGGCATCGCCATCGTTCCGCGCGGCGGAGGGATGAGCTACACCGGCGGCTATCTTTACGATGGCGGCCCGCACATCCTGGTCGACACGCGCTCGCTCGATCGCATCATCGACATCAACGAGACCGACATGACGGTCACGCTCGAGGCGGGGTGCAGCTGGGAGAAACTCTGGCGCGAGTTGAAGCCGCGCGGCTTGCGAGCACTGGCCTGGGGCACGCTTTCGGGGCTTCGCGCCAGCATCGGTGGGGGGATGAGCCAGAACGGCATCTTCTGGGGGGCGCGCAATGGCAGCGCGGTCGACAGCGCGATCAGCTTCGATGTGGTGCTGGCGGATGGCACGATCGTCTCGACCGGGTCCGATTTCTTCCGCCCTTACGGCCCGGACATTACCGGGCTGTTCGCGGCCGATTGCGGCGTGTTCGGGGTGAAGGCGCGCGTCACCCTCAGGCTGGTGCGCGAGGCAAGCGCGTTTGCCTATGGCTCATTCAGCTTCGAGCAGCACGACCAGCTGCTCAGCGCGATGAGCGCCATCGCCCGCGCCGAACTCGCCGCCGAGAGCTTCGCCTTCGATCCCTATCTGCAAGCCCAGCGCATGAAGCGCGACAGCCTGGTGAAGGATGCCAAGCAATTCGGCAACATGATGAAGGAGCAGGCGAAGTCGGGCGGCGTCTTCAAGGCGCTCAAGGAAGGCGCCAGGGTCGCCATGGCCGGGCGCGGGTTTCTCGACGATGTGCCCTTCAGCCTCCACTGCATTGCCGAGGGGCGCCACCAGAGCGCAGTCGATGCCGACATGCGCGCGATCGAGGAGATCGTGCGCGAAGCGGGCGGCATGGTGGTCGAGAACTCGATCCCGAAGATCCTGCGCGCCAACCCTTTCCCCCCGCCCAATTCCATGCTCGGCCCCGAAGGCGAGCGCTGGGTTCCGGTCCACGGCTTCCTGCCCCATTCCAGGCTGGTGGAGTGCTGGGATCGGTTGCAAGCGCTGTATGCGCGCGAACGCACGGAGATGGAGCGCCTGAAGGTCGAGAGCGGAGCCTTGATCGCGGCGACGGGGCGCAGCTCGTGCCTGATCGAGCCGGTGTTCTACTGGCCGGGCGAGCAGAACCCGCTGCACTGCGCCAGCATCGAGCCAGATCACCTCGCCAAGCTGCCGCGCATGCCCGACAATCCCGAGGCCACCGCACTCGTCATGCGGCTGCGCGATGAGGTGATCGGGATCTTCCGGGAACTGGGCGCAATCCACCTCCAGATCGCGCGCTCCTACCCCTTGCGCGCCAGCCACGATGAGGCCGCTTGGGCGATCCTCGAGGCGCTCAAACGACAGCTCGATCCGAACGGGCTCATGAACCCCGGCTCGCTCGGGCTCGGATAACGGGCAAGCAGCGTGGAGCTTGATCGCCGACGCGCCATGGCGAGCGGGGTGTGCGCCGCGCTGGCAACGCAGATGCCCTTCAGTGCCGCTCAAGGAGAAATTGTGACCGATCCCAAAAGCTATGCGGCCGTGGCGATGCAGCTGACCGCGCGATCGCTCGAAGCCTTGCCAGACACAGGCGCTGCGCGCGCCGCCATGCTCGAGCATATTGCCAGCATCGAGGCACCGATCCGCACCTCGGCGATCTTCATCGCACAATATGCTGGCAAGCCCGTCAAGCTGGCGGTGCTGCCCGAATATCTCTTCACCTCCTATCCCGGGCGGATCTCCATTCCCGATTTCGCCGCGCGCGTCGGGTGGGCGGCGGAGGGCCCGGAATACGAAGCCCTGGGAGGCGTCGCCGAGCGGCTCGGCATGTTCCTCGCCGGCAATGCCTACGAGACCGACGCCGCTTTCCCGGACTTCTACTTTCAGACTTCGTTCGTCGTTGCTCCCTCGGGCGAGGTGGTGCTGCGCTATCGTCGACTCATCTCGATGTTCGCGCCGTCCCCGCATGACGTTTGGGAGGCTTATCTCGACAAATATGGCCTCGAAGGAGTCTTTCCGGTCGCACGCACCGAGATCGGCAATCTCGCGGCTATCGCGTCGGAGGAAATCCTCTATCCCGAGATCGCCCGCGCGCTCGCTTTGCGCGGGGCGGAGGTTTTCTGCCATTCCTCAAGCGAGATCGGCTCTCCGATCGCCACCAACAAGGACATCGCCAAGCAGGCTCGCGCCTTCGAGAATCTCGCCTATGTCGTGAGCGCGAACACCGCAGGGATCAGCGGGACGCCGATGCCGCTGGCAAGCGCGGAAGGGAACAGCCAGATCGTCGACTGGAAGGGGCGGGTGATCGCGCAAAGCGGCGACGGCGAGACGTTCACAGCCTTCGCCCCAATCGATCTGGGCGCCTTGCGCGAGGCGCGCCGCACGCCAGCAATGACGAACTACCTCGCCCGCCAGCGCCCGGCGCTGTTCGCCGCCGCATATGCCGCCGCCGCCGAACCGTTCGAGCAGGAGGACATGCTGGAAGGCGGCAAGCCCATCATCCCCGAACGCGACTATTTCCGCAGGCGGCAGGCCGATCTCATCGACCGGCTCGACAAGGCAGGAGTGATCTGATGAAGCACCGCAACGTGCGCGGCATGATCCGCTACACCTCCACCAAGCCCGATTGGGCCGCCGCCCATGGCAGCCCCGAGCGTGGGCGCGAGTGGTTCAACTTCTCGCACCATTCCGACGGCTCGATCATCATGAGCGCGCAATGCGAGATCGAGGAGCCCGAGCCCACTGTCCTGCGCAACATCACCTATCACATCGGACCCGATCGCAAGCCGCGCAACCTGCTTGTTCACCTCACGCTCGGCGACGAGTTTCTCGGCTCGGGCTGGATGTGGTTCGATCCGCAGGCGAACGCCATATCCTGCGAAAGCCACGGTCCCTCGATCGGGCGCAATTCAGAAGTGCGCGAGGCGGTGGGCGAATTCGACGGCTTTGGGACGCATCCGGTCGTGGGCGATGCGTTTCTGACCCGGATCATGGACGTGTCCAAGGGGCCACACAAACGCAAGCTGCGGGTATTCCTTCCCTCGCCCGACCACCGCGGCGCCTCGCCTCCGCAGATCGCCGAGGTGTTCATCACGCTCGAATTTGTCGGCGAGGAGGAAAAGACCGTCGCAGCGGGCACCTTCGCCTGCCGCCGGTTCCGGTTTATCGACGACGCCAAGGAGGGGATGGGCGGCAAGACCCACCCCGATTATGACATGTGGGTCACCGCCGATGAGGACCACGTCCTCGTTTACGGCGCAATCGACGGCTACATGATGAACCGCTACGAGCTGATCGAGCTCGAGCGTTAGCTCAGCCGCGAGGGTCGGCTCGTCGTTCGGCCACCTGCACCAGAACCTTTCCCATGTGAGCGCCGCTGGCGAGATGCTCATAGGCCGCAAGCGCATCGGTGAAGAAGTAGGTCCTGTCGATCTGCGCTTCGATGCCGTGCCGCGCGACCACATCGAGCGCGGCAGCGACATGGCCACGATGGCCGCTGGTTATGCCTTTGATAGTGATGTTCTTGGCCAGGATCGGACCCTGTCCGAAATCGCCTGTTTCCTGCGGCGAACCCGACAGGGCGCCGATCGACCCGATCCTGCCTTCGGGGCCGGTGGCGGCGAGGGTCTGCGCGAAATCGCCAAAGCCGATCGTGTCGACCACCGTATCGGCGAAGCGCCCGCCGGTCGCCTCGAGCAGCGCCGCTGCCCAGTCGGGGCGCTCGCGGTAATTGATAGTGTAGTCTGCGCCCAACGCGCGGGCGCGGGCGAGTTTCTCCTTACTCGAGGAGGTGATGGCGAAGTCTGCGCCCAACGCCTTGGCGAGCTGCAGTGCGAATATCGCGACCCCGCCCGTTCCCTGCGCCAGGACCAGCTTGCCGGGACCGGCCTCGCCGAACGCCACCATCGCATGCCAGACCGTGCCCGCGACCACGGCGAGCGTCGCTGCGGTCGCATCGCTGACCCTATCGGGCACCTTGATAGCAGCCTTGGCCGGCAGCACGATCCGCTCGGCCAGCCAGCCATCCATCGTGACGCCCAGATCACGGGCGAAGACGTGAAAACCGAAGCCGCCTTCGGGATCCCAGTCGACGAAGTTGGCCGCGATCACCCGGTCGCCTGCGACCAGTCCTTCGACCCCTTCGCCGACAGCCTCGATCACACCGACCCCGTCGGTCAGCGGGATGCGCTCATCAGGCTGCTGCGGCGCATATTGCCCGCGCACAATCATGAGATCGCGATAGTTCAAGCCCGCGGCAGTGACCCGGACGAGCACTTCGCCTGGCCCAGCCACGGGGTCTTCAAGCTCAACCTGCCGCAGACCCGCAATGCCGCTGCGGTCGCCGATCTGCCATGCCTTCATGGCTTCATGCCCCCCGGATGGGCGCGAAGACCCGGTCGATGAATTCCTTCACCTTCGCCTCGCGATCGACGGGCTCGCCCGAGCGGGCTTCCTCGAGCGCAATCAGGCGCTCTTCCTGCACCCAGACCTCCTGCGCAAGGTTCATCACCACCGCCACGAAGCGGTCCATCCCCGGATCTGCGAAGAAGCGCGCATTGCCTTGATCATCGTAGAGGCTGGGCGGGGCGTCTTCCGGCCTGAGCGGCGCATCGCTCATCGTTTCCTTGCTCCAAAGCCATACCACATCACACCTTCGGCGAGGCGCCCGGTGGTCTCCTGCCCCACGCCCTCGGCGCGGTCGCCGCGGGCGGCATCGGCGACGGCCTGTTCGCCGTAGATCCCGATCGAGGGCACCACGAACTCGAAGAAGTCCGCTTCGGCAAAGCCCGCCCGCGTGCACAGCTCGCGCGGCACCTCGTCGCGGTAGCCCTTATAATAGGGCTCGTTGTTGTAGTAGCTGTCCCAATCGAGATAGAACCCGTCAAACGGGCCCATCTGCTCGTTGGGCGGCAGCTCCATGTGCACCATCAGTCCGCCAGGCTTCAGCACGCGCCAGGCTTCCTCGAAGCACTTAGCGCGCTGTTTCTTGGAGAGCTCGTGGAGGAACATGCTCGACCATACGATGTCGAAGCTCGCATCCTCGAAGGCGAGATCATCGGCGCACATCTGGCGGAAGTGGACCGATTGCCCTTGCATCTTCGCACGCGCCGAACCGTACGCGAGCGGGCCGGGCGCGGCATCGATCGCGATCACCTCGGCCTCAGGGTAGGCCTGCTTCCAGGGCAGCGTGTTGTGGCCGATCGTGCAGCCGGTGTCGAGGATCCGGGCCGGTGCGAAGTCGGGGAAGCGCTGTTTGATATACTGGCTCATCGAAAGGCCGATATCGTCGAGATTGGCGCCCATCAGCCCCATCGAAAACACCGCCAGCCCGCGGTCATAGACGGCCCCCGCCTCAAGGCTGTCGGCCCCGCGCGTGTAGCTGCCGGGCATCAGGTGCACGTCGATTGCGTGGACGTTCTTGGGAACCTCCAGTGCAGGATCGAGCGTCAGCGAACCTGCTGCGTCGGCAGCCGCTTCGGCCACAGCGTTCAGCCGCTCGGCCTCGCGCTCGACGCCTTGCGCGACGCTCGCCCAGACCATCTTTTGCGCCTGCACCCGCATGGAGGAATAGATGTTGAAGGCAGGATCACCGCGCAATGCGAGATGCGCCTCGCGGCTGGTCGCGGGCTCTTGTCCGTGCGCTCTGGCATAGGCTGGCGCAGCGCGACGCTCATAGGCGGACCGCATGTCGGCAGCGAGATCGTTGAGGATGAGCGAGCGGATCCCGGAGACGAACCGCCCGCGCGCTGTGTCTTCTGGCGTCGCCTCGGGCTTCATCGGATGCTGGAGTTCGACGGTCATTCGCTGTCTCCTTGGGGTGTGGTGCCCCTGGCAGGACCGACCACTGGCGGGTAGACCTGTTCGATAAGGGGGCTCTCAAAATCGCTCGTGAAGCGCGCGTCGCCGACCTTGCCGATCATGTCCTCGCGCAGCGGCGCCTCGGCATAGATCGTGACGGTGTAGTCGCCCGCGCTGGGGTTCAGGCGGATCGGACGGATTTCCTCTTGATACACGCGGCTGTTCCAGAAGGCGCGCGCGTTCTCGATGCAAGGGAAGCGCACCGTGAGATTGACGTAATCGGCGGCGACCTCGCCCTCGAACACCTCGAGTGGGCGCGGGAGCGTGACATAATAGCCGCCGAGCTTCTGATAGAGTTCGCTCTCGGCGATGGCCTTGGCGTATTGGCCCATCCGCGCCCGGTCCAGCGTGCGGCCTTCGACCACCATGAAGACGGGTTTGTCGCAGGTCGATGGCGTCGGAGGCGGGGCGGCGATCCGGGGCGGCTCGGCGACGGCCTGTGCGAGAAGCAGAGAGAGTATCATGGGCCGGCGATCCTCCATTCGTCGCACAGCGTCCGCTTCCATGGGCGGCCATGCTGGAACCACTGCCAGGTCCGTGCACGGCTTTTATTGTCGGGCGCGATGTTGATCATCTCTATATAGTAAGCATCGGGAACGTCGATGCGGTCAAGTTTCAACATCAGCGTTGCCTCGCTGGTCTGCCAGCCATAGCCGCTGAACCGGTCAGTTTCCCAGAACAGCCGATCGCCCCTGAGGCGCCCGCCGAACTCGTAGACCGCCTCGCGCCCGTCTTCCCAGGTCAGCCAGTTGTGCTGGACATAGTGCCATTCGCCCTCTGCGGGAAACTCGCAGTGTGTCTTGACCTTGTGCGCATCGATCAGAGCTCCATGGGGATCGTAGTGGCGATACCAGCCGTCCCACCAGCCTTCGTGATCGAGCATGGCCGGCATAGCGGCGGCAAGGGCGGCGCGGTTGCTCATCGGGGGGCCTGCCCTTCGCGATAGGCATCGATCGGCAGGGGGGCGCCGGTTTGGCGGATATGCGCCTGCTCGCGCAGGAAGCGGGTGAGGCCGGTATCGCCCATGCGGCTTGGGCCGAGCCCGGATGCGCCGCGCGACTGGTTTGCCGCATCGCCCACCATGCTGGTGAGCGCGCCATCCTGCAGCGAGATCGCGCCTGCATCGAGCCGCGGGGCGATCGCGGCGGCTTGCTCGAGCGAGCCGGCGAGCACTGCGGCCGAGAGGCCATATTCGCTGTCATTGGCGAGCGCGATCGCTTCATCGAGCTCGTCGAACACGGTGACGGGCAGGACTGGGCCGAACGTCTCCTCGCGCATCACCGCCATATCGGGCGTGACATCGGAGAGGATCGTGGGGCGAAGATACTTCCCGCCGCCCAGCGCCTCGACGGTGCCTCCGGTCAGCACCCTTGCACCCTTGGCGCGCGCCTCCTCAATCTGCGCCTGCACCTTGTCGGCCTGCGCAGGGAAGATGAACGGGCCGATATGCCCCTTGCCCGGATCGGGCCAGGTGACTTCGACCGCCTCCGCTCCAGCCACCAGCGCATCGAGAAACGGCTCGGCGATCGAGCGCGCGACGTAAATCCGCTCGATCGACTGGCACGCCTGCCCGGTGGCCACGATGGATGAGCGCAGCGCCACACTTGCGGCCCAATGCGGATCGGCGCTGGCGGTGATGATCATCGGGTCCTTGCCGCCGAGTTCGAGATTGGCGGGGATCAGCCGCCGCGCCGCCGCCTCGGCGACCTTGCGGCCCGTCGCGGTCGAGCCGGTGAAGCAGACATAGTCGACCTCCTCGATCAGCGCCTGGCCCACTTCGGGCCCGCCCATGACATAGGCCAGCGGCAACTCGGGCACCTCAGCCAGCACTGCACGCATCGGCTCGACGAAGCGCGGCGTCACCTCGCTCGGCTTCACCAGCGCCGCGCAGCCTGCCATCAGCGCGGGCACCGCGTCGATATGGCTGAGGATGACCGGGAAGTTCCACGGAGCGATTGCTCCGAACAAGGGGAAAGCTGACCAATGGGTGACGATCTCGATCCCCGGCACGGCGGAAGGCTTGGGTCCGCGCTCGAGCCCGGCGATCAGTTCAGGCCCGCGCGCTGCCCAGCGGCGGATATTGCCGGCCGCGCCCTGCACCTCGATCCAGGCGATCGCGCTGCGCCCGGTGTCGATACCAAGCGCGCCGGCAATCGCGGGAGCGTGCGCTTCGATCGCATCGGCGAAGCGGATGAGCACGG
>JAZBNR010000052.1:0-2260 GCA_036350735.1 Erythrobacter sp. | reverse complement strand
GCCGATGAAATCCGTCCCGCGCAGCGCGGCATACTGCTCCTTCAGGCGCTGCGTGTCATACGCGGTGAGCCCGGCGAAGATCAGCACGCCGAGGCCGCTGATCACGAAGGCCAGCGTGCCCGACTGCAGGAAGATATTGAGGATCATCGCGATGATCAGGCCGATCAGGCCCATGATCAGGAAGGTGCCGAGGCCCGACAGATCCTTCTTGGTGGTGTAGCCGAACAGGCTGAGCCCCGCGAAGGCACCCGCCGTCGCGAAGAAGGTCAGCGCGATCGATTCATCGGTGAAGCGGAAGAAGATCGTCGACATCGAGACGCCGAAGACCGCCGCGAACGCCCAGAAGATCACGTTGAGCGTGCCCTTGCTCATCCGCGCCAGACCGAAATTGATCGCGAGGATGAAGCCGAGCGGCGCGAGCATCACCACCCACCACAGCGGGGTTCCGGCGATCGATTCGGTGAAGCCGCTCTCGGCCGAGACCAGCGCGACGATGCCCGTCAGCAGGACCGCCGAGCACATGTAATTGTAGATCGAGAGCATGTAGGAACGCAGGCCCTCGTCGTAAGAAACGCGGACTTCCCCGCCAGCGCGCGGCACGGAGCCGAAGTTCTGGCGCGTCCGCTCTTGTTCATTCCAATCAGCCATTGCCGGATCCCTTTGTCTCCAAGGCCGACGCGCAACTCCTGCACGTCATCGTGAGCGCAATATCGGTGTTTCCTCGGGGCTTTTCAAGCGAAACTCGAGGCCGCCGCCGAGGATTTGTTAACCTTTTCTTTCCGGTAAATGAACGCCCGGCTGGCCGAGTTCCGCGCTCATCGCACTCCCCCGCCGCGCGGTCGCATCGAGCGTCGCAGTGAGGAGGTCGACAAGCGCATCGTCCCGATCAAGCACGTTCAGCCCTTCGCGCGTCATCCCGCCCGGACTGGCGACCCGGTCCGCCAGATCGCCCGGCGCGTGCTCGCTCGCCGCGGCAAGGCTCGCCGCGCCCTCGACCATCGCGGTTGCAAGGCGCAGCGCCTGTTCGCGTTCGGCGCCGAGCCGCCCGGCGGCGGTCGCAAGCGCATCGATGAAGCGGTAGACGAAGCCTGGCCCCGACCCGGCGAGCGCGGTGAGAACGTCGAACGCCGCCTCGTCGCCGAGCCATTCGGCGGTGCCCAGCGCATCATAGAAGGAGCGCACCTGCGCGCGCTCATCCCCCCCAAGGCCCGATTGCGCGAGCAGGACGGGAGACTTGCTGAGGCGCGCGGCCAGGTTGGGCATCACCCGCACATGCGCCCGCGCATGCGGGAAGGCAGCGCGGACCTGCGCCAGCGGAATCCCCCCGAGCAGCGAATGGACCGCCACGCCGCCCCCGGCCAGCGCTTGAAGTCCCGGAGCCAGATCGGCGAGTTGCTGCGGCTTGAAGCCGAGCAGCAGCGCCTTGTGACCCGGCGGCACCTGTTCGGGAGTGCGGTAGAGCGCAACGCCATCGGGCACCGCGTCGATCGCAGGATCGAGCACCGCGAACCGCTCCGGCTCCAGACCCGCGGCCAGCCATCCCGCGAGCATGGCCCCGCCCATATTCCCGCAGCCAACGATCAGCACGCGAAGGCTCATGCGCGCGCGGCCGTCAAGCCTCGCCGCCGACATCGACCATCGCCGCGTCGAGCGCCTCGCGCGGAGACTTGTCGCCCCACAGCACGAACTGGAAGGCCGGGTAGAAGCGGTCGCATTCGTCGATCGCGGTCTCGACCAGCGCCTGCGCCTGGTCGAGGCTAAGCATCCCGTCATCGCCCAGCAGCGCGCCGTGGCGATAGAGCAGCACGTCGCCGTTCGACCAGATGTCGAAATGGCCCAGCCACATCTGCTCATTGACGAGGCTGAGCAGCTCGTAGGCGCGCTGGCGCTTGTCGTCAGTCACGCGGATTTCGGGCAGGCAGAGAAATTGCAGCACGTTGTCCGCGCTGCGCCAAATCGCGCGCAGCTGATAGGTCGCCCAGCTGCCCTTGACCTCGCCCGTCATCTCCTCATCGGAAATCACGAGGCATTCCCAGCCGCGCGCCTCGAACAGGGCGGCCAGCATATCGATAGGGGCGGCATCCTGCTCCGCGCCGAATTCGCTCTCGCGCAGCCTCATCGGCGCGCCCTCGTCCTGTGTGTGTATGCGATCATGCCAAGCCTGAATGCGCAGGCGCCGGACCGGTTTGCAATCCATGGCTAACGCGCTCTTGGGGAAAGGCGTTCTGGCTTGTTCAAAGCCTGTGAACAGAAAGCCGGG
>JAZBNR010000051.1:0-2804 GCA_036350735.1 Erythrobacter sp. | reverse complement strand
GCAATCCTGGCAGCCGTCGCCATATTATCGAAGGGTGGAACGTTGCCGAGCTGGACCGCATGGCGCTGCCGCCGTGCCACAAGACCTACCAGTTCCATGTCGCGGGGGAAGGGGAGCGCGCGCGGCTCAATTGCCTGCTCTACCAGAGGAGTTGCGACGTGGCGCTCGGCCTGCCGTTCAACCTGTGGTCGGCCGCGTTGCTGACAGCGATGATCGCGCAGCAGGTCGACATGCTTCCCGGCGAGCTGGTGTGGATGGGAGGGGACGTGCATCTCTATCTCAACCACGCGCACCTGATCGAAGAACAGCTTGCCCGCCAGCCGCAGGGCCACCCCCGGCTGGAGATCACTCGCAGGCCGGAAACAATATTCGACTACGCAATCGATGATTTCGTGGTGCATGATTACGCGCCGCTGCCCCCGATCAAGGCCCCTGTTGCTGTCTGAGGGCAGGGCGCGCAGCGTGCTTGACCGCATCCGAGCGTTGAAATAAAAATACACGGTCAAGCAATGATTGCACTCGCGCGCTGCGCCGGTGCAGAGCAGTTGGGAGAGCGCTGCCATGGCCGATCCGGCCGACCCTGCCAAGCCGCCCGCGCGCGGTGCGGATGCCAACCGCCCGGCGCTTGCGCTGCATGTCCCGGAACCCAAATATCGCCCCGGCGACACGGTCGATTTCTCCGATATCGACATCGGCGAGGCCGGCGCGCAGCCGCGCCCTGATGAGAGCGCACATCCTTCCCAGATGGGCGAGCTTGCCTACAGCCTGATCCGGGTGCTGGGCGAGGACAATCAGGCGCACGGGCCGTGGAACCCGCGGCTCGATGCCGACACGCTGCGCGCCATGCTCGGCCACATGGCGATGGTGCGCGCCTTTGATGAACGCATGTTCCGCGGGCAGCGGCAGGGCAAGACCAGCTTCTACATGAAGTGCACCGGCGAGGAGGCGACCTCGATCGCCCCCGCAATGGCGCTGGCGAGCGACGACATGGTGTTCCCCTCCTACCGCCAGCAGGGCATCCTGATCGCGCGCGGCTATCCGCTGATCGAGATGATCAACCAGATCTATTCGAACAAGGGTGACAAGCTGAAGGGCCGCCAGCTGCCGATCATGTATTCGAGCCGCGAGCACAGCTTCTTCAGCATCTCGGGCAATCTCGCCACGCAGACCCCGCAGGCGGTGGGCTGGGCGATGGCGAGCGCGATCAAGGGCGACAGCCGGATCGCGGCGACCTGGGTGGGCGAGGGCTCGACCGCGGAGGGCGACTTCCACTCGGCCTGCACCTTCGCCACCGTCTACAACGCGCCGGTGATCCTCAACGTCATCAACAACCAATGGGCGATCAGCAGCTTTTCCGGGTTCGCCGGGGCCGAGCGCACCACCTTCGCCGCGCGCGCGCTGGGATACGGCCTCGCGGGCCTGCGCGTCGACGGCAACGATGCGCTGGCCTGCTTTGCCGCGCAGCAATGGGCCGCCAACCGCGCCCGCGCCAATCATGGTCCGACGCTGATCGAATACTTCACCTACCGCGCCGAGGGGCACTCGACCTCGGATGACCCTTCCGGTTACCGCAGCGCGCAGGAGCGCGAGGAATGGCCGCTGGGCGATCCGGTCAAGCGGCTGAAGGACCACCTCATCGCGATCGGCGAATGGGACGAGGAGCGCCAGGCCCAGATGGACCGCGAATGCGCAGAACGCGTCAAGGCCACCACCAAGGAGGCCGAGAAGAACGGCATCCTCGGCCACGGCCTGCACCACCCGTTCCACACCATGTTCGAGGACGTGTTCGAGGAACTGCCGTGGCACCTCAAGGAACAGGCCGAACAGGCGACGCGCGAACGGATCAAGAAATTCGGCAAGGAAAGGCCCTACGAATGAGCGCCGAGACAAAACCCTCGCCCGAGGCGCAAGGGCAGGACGAACGCCGGATCAACATGATCGAGGCGATCAACGAGGCGCTCGACATCATGCTCACCCGCGATCCCGACGTGATCGTGATGGGCGAGGATGTCGGCTATTTCGGCGGCGTGTTCCGCTGCACCGCCGGCCTTCAGGAAAAGCACGGGGCAACGCGCGTCTTCGATACGCCGATTAGCGAATGCGGGATCATCGGTGTCGCGGTGGGGATGGGGGCATATGGCCTGCGTCCGGTGCCCGAGATCCAGTTTGCCGATTACATCTATCCCGGCCTCGACCAGCTCATCAGCGAGGCGGCGCGCCTGCGCTATCGCTCGGCCACCGAATATATCGCGCCGATGACGGTGCGCTCGCCCTTCGGCGGCGGGATCTTCGGCGGGCAGACGCACTCGCAATCGCCGGAGAGCATTTTCACCCATGTCTCGGGCCTCAAGACCGTGATCCCCTCCACCCCCTACGATGCCAAGGGCCTGCTGATCGCGGCGATCGAGGACAACGATCCGGTGATCTTCTTCGAGCCCAAGCGCATCTATAACGGCCCGTTCTCGGGCTATTACGACAAGCCGGTCGAGCCGTGGAAGAAGCACCCGCAAAGCGTGGTGCCCGAAGGCTACTACCGCATTCCGCTCGGCAAGGCGCGGCTGGTGACCGAGGGCGAGGCCCTGACCGTTCTGACCTATGGCACGATGTGCCACGTGGCCGAGGCGGTGTGCAAGGCGAAGGGCGTGGATGCCGAGATCATTGATCTGCGCACGCTCGTCCCGCTCGACATCGAGGCGATCGAGGCTTCGGTGAAGAAGACCGGGCGCTGCCTGATCGTCCACGAGGCGACCCGCACCAGCGGCTTTGGCGCGGAGCTTTCGGCGCTGGTGACCGAACGCTGCTTC
>JAZBNR010000050.1:0-47139 GCA_036350735.1 Erythrobacter sp. | reverse complement strand
GGGATAGCAAGATTGGGGCCGCTTCCTTCACGGGGAGCGGCCCTTATCTTTTGTGTGGCGCAGATTGGCGAGGGGCGGGCCTAGTCCATCGAGCCGAGGGGCCCCGGGATCGAGTGAAAGCGCTTTTGCACGGGAAGCCAGCTCAGGCCTCTTGCATGCCCCGCACTCATCGCACGCACAAAGGCCGCCCGATCAATCCGTGCCTCATCGCCAAGAGGATTACTGCACGGGCGCGTCTCCACACCCTGTTTGCGAAACTCGGCCTTGCCCAGGCGCGCTATGGCTCGGGTGCTGCCTGAACAATGTGCCTGCGAACAGGAAACACAGGCGACATGTCTAAGCGGCGCGAACCCGTCAGCTGAGCCAGCCGCGCCCTCATCCTGCAGGGTGCGCGCGCCTCACAACAGGGGGCTTGATCGGCCTTGAGTGCGGATTGCCCTTCGATATCACTTGAGCCTTGCGCCAAACTATGACAGGGACCCGCCACCCCCTATTGAAGCGCAATGGATCGATCGAGCCGCAGAGCAGCCGGTCGATTTGCCGACACGGTTCAACCTGCACTCATCCTGCGGGTGCGAATACGGGTTAACATCAAGCAATCCGCGACCTAAGAGGCCACGGGCCGAGCGAGTCTGCTCGAGCCCCCGCAGACCAAGAGGACTGGCGACACCCATGAAATCCCCCGTTGAAGTGCAGCCGACCGATAAGCCCGGCAAAATGGAACTGCCGCCCTTCGCCATCACCGGCACAAAGAGTGGCACTGCGTTCGACATCCGCGTTGCAACACGCGAGGAAGCGGAGACGATCGCCGAGGACTTTCGCAAGCAGGGCGCCGAAGGCGTGACCATCACCGAGATCGGATGAGGGCCTCGCCCGCACCATGATTTTCACGACAGTCGAGATGGAACGGCAGATGTCCGGAAAAGTCCGGGCTGCGCGCAGCGCCGCCTTGCTGGCGTGCGCCGCAGCAGCGCTCCTCGCCGGGGCGGCGCACGGTTCAACCGCGGCGCTCCAGGAACCGCCAAGCGATAGCGAAGCTGCGCCGCCGGTTTTGGAGCCGGGCGCGGCTTCCTCCCCTGGTGCATCCGATCAGGCCGAGGCGGAGGTATCAGCTCAAGCACCAGCGACGACCGAAGGTGCAGTTGCTGGCCTTGACGAAGCTGCTGATTTCTATGGCCCACCCGCCGACGAGCAGGTTTACATCGAATTTCCGGACGGCGTGCCCAATGAGCTCGCCAAGGGCGTCGCCTATGCGCTCAACGATTACCCCGCCATTCGCGCCGCCCGGCTCGAAGAAGAGGCGGCGAGTGATGAGGTGCGCGCAGCCGAAGGGCAGCGCTATCCGACTGTAACGGTGGACGGGCAGGGCCTGACCGGCGGCAGCCCGGTGGTCGCGAACCAGAACCTTGCGCTCAACCTGATCGTGCAACAGCCGCTGTGGTCCGGTGGGCGGATCGGCGCCGCAATCGACCGCGCGGAGGCCGCCCGGGCGGTGACCCAGGCTGCCACTCTCGAGACCGGGGAAAATATCGCGATCCAGGTCGTGAACGCCTATTATGAGGCGCTGGCGGCCCTGCGGCGGATGGCCGCGCTGGATGAGGGCAACACCCAGCTGATCGATCTAGTCGGTTCGATCGAGCGGCGCGTGGAGCAGGATGTGAGCCCGGTCGCGGATCTGACGCTGGTGCAATCGCGTCAGGCGGACATCCAGCGCCAGTATCAGGTCGCGCAGGCGACCTATTATTCCTCGCGCGAAACCTATCGCCAGCTCACCGGGCTGTTTCAGGCCGAGCTAGCCGAGATCCCGCTCTATCCGGGCGAGGCGGCGCATCCACAGTTCACCGACGCGGTGGAGGAGGCGGCGCAATGTAATCCCTTGCTCAAGCGCCTCGCCGCCGAGGCCGCGCTTGCCGAAGCCAATGTCAAGGTCGCGAGGAAGGAACTGTTTCCTCAAGTCAGCGCGCAATTCAGCCAGAACGAGATCACCGGGACACGCTTCGGCGTGGTGGTTCGCTCGCAGCTGAACAACGGCCTGTCGCAGTTTCGCCTCATCGATGCATCGCAGGCGCGGCAGCTCCAGGCGAGTACCAACATCCAGACAGCGGCACGCGAGACGAGAGTCCGCTTGACGAATGACATCCTTCTTAACTATTCGACCCGCGAACAGATTCCGATCGTGCGAAAAGCCGTCCAGGCGGCATCCGACCTGACCGTCTCCTATCGCCGCCAGTTCGTGGCCGGCCGGCGTTCGTGGCTCGATGTGGTCAACGCCGTTCGCGAGGAAATCTCGGCAGAATTGAACCTTGCAGATGCAGAGGTGTCCGCCATGGCATCCGGAGCGCGCATTCTGATATACACCTGTCGGTGGACCCCGAGCATTGGGAGCTAACCCTTGAAGATCGTGCAAATTCTGGAAGAACTGGCGCGTCTGCGTTCGGTCGGTCTTGCTCCCGGGTGGAAGGATGGCCTGCCCGATCGGGTTCCGCAGGCCGAAGAGGTGGCTGCGCCTGAAGGCAATTGGCACGACGGATTGCAGGCGCAGGCCGAAGCCGCACCGACCGAGGCTCCCCCTGCCTACGAGGCAAGCCGCCAAGCGCTGATCGACGTCAGCGCGGATCTCGGCTGGCAGACCCCGGTGTTCCGGGAAGACGTGCCCAAGGCGCAGGATTTTCCGCAACTCGCGCTCGTAAAGGGCGAGGGGTGGCTGATCGCTCTCAGCCCCGCAGCGACCGACTATGTCGAAGCGATCGGCCTTGTGGGCGGGAGCCGGCCAGTCCACGTCTCTGACATCGAGTGTTTCGCGTTTCCGATCTTCCCGATCCCTGCCGCGCACAAGATGGACCTCGACGAGGACAATCCCTCCGCCTCGTCGATCTTCATCAAGTCATTCCTCAAGCGCAAGCACATCTTCGTGAGCGCCATTATCGCGACCGTATTTGCGAACCTGCTTGCGCTGATCACATCGCTCTATTCGATGCAGATCTACGATCGGGTGATCCCGCGAAGCGGCTACTCGACTCTGATCGCGCTCACCCTGGGCGCTGCGATCGGCCTGTTGTTCGACTTCATCCTGCGTGCGACCCGTGCGCTCATGATGGAACGCGAGGCAGCGCGAGTGGATGAGGAGGTTTCCGAGTTCTTCTTCTCTCGCACCCAGAGCATTCGCCTCGACACGCGGCCGCCGCAGGTCGGCACCCTGGCCTCGCAGCTGCGCGGGATCGACCAGATCCGCAGCCTGATGAGTTCATCGTTCCTCTTCCTCGTCGCGGACCTGCCCTTTGCCCTGTTTTTCATATGGGTGATCTTCCTGCTCGGCGGTGCGGTCGCCTTCGTTCCGCTCGCCGCGTTTCCGATCAGCATTGGCCTCGCCTTCATCTTTGCTTGGCTGATCAAGAGCGACACCGACAAGGCCCAGGTCAGCGGGAACCGCAAGAACGGCCTTCTCGTCGAATCGCTCGATGCGGCCGAGACGGTCAAGGCGAATGGCGGCGACTGGCTGATGCTGGGCAAATGGAACCGGCTGGTCCGTGAGGTTCACGATTACGAAGATCCGATCAAGCGGACCACTGCCACCGCCGGCAGCATCTTTAGCACGATCCAGCAGGTCACCTATATCGGCATGATCGCTCTTGGAGCCTATCTTGTGACCCTGGGCGAGATGACGATCGGGGGCCTCATCGCTTGCGGCATCCTCGGAGGGCGCGTCAACGGGCCGCTCATCGCGATGCTGCCGAACTTCATCGTGCAGGCTGGCTATGCGCGCTCGTCGTTGCGTGCGCTCAACGGCATCCTGCGTTTGCCGAACGATGAATCGACGAGCGACCGCTTCATGCGGCCCGGCTCGATCGAAGCGACGATCGAATGCAACAACGTGACGTTTGCCTATGGCGAGGATTCGCCTGCGCTTGAGGTCGGTCGTCTGAAGATCGAACCGGGCGAGCGCGTGGTCGTCATCGGGGGAATTGGCTCGGGCAAGAGCACACTTTTGCGGCTTCTTGCCGGGCTCTACCGCCCGCAAACCGGCCAGGTGCTGGTAAGCGGCCTCGAGGCCTCGCAAATCGCTCCCGATATCCTGCGGCGCAATGTCGGCTACGTGCAGCAGGATCCGCGGCTCGTGAACGGCACGCTGCGCGAAAACCTCATCCTGGGTCTGCGCGATCCGGGCGACGAGGCGATCATCGCTGCCGCCAACAAGACCGGGCTATCTCGGATGATCGCGGCCAATCCCCGTGGGCTCGGGCTTGAGATCGCGGAAGGCGGGCGGGGCCTGTCGGGAGGACAGCGCATGCTTACCTTGCTGACCCGGCTGCTGCTGCTCGATCCCAAGATACTGCTGCTCGATGAGCCCACCTCGAATCTCGACCAGAACACCGAGGCCGTGGTGCTACAACAGGTGATCGACATGGTGGGCAAGGACCGCGCTATGGTCCTTGTCACTCACAAACTGCCGCTTGTCCGCCTTGGCACCCGGGCGATCGTGATGGCGAACGGCAAGATCGTGCACGATGACACGCCAGAGAAAACTCTGAGCAAATTGCAGGTGCGGACCAATTCGCGCGAAGAGATCAAGAAAGCTGCACAGCAATGAACGACGATACCCACGCCAGGCGCTCGAACATGTCGAGGGTCATCATCGTGGCGGTGGCCCTCGTGATTGCGGCCGCCTTCATCTGGTCCTTCTTTGCCCCGCTCGACCAGATCGCGCGGGCGGAGGGCCAGGTGATCCCGACTGCCCGCGTCCAGGTCATCCAGAGCCTCGATGGTGGCCAGATTACGGAGATCCTGGTGCGCGAGGGCGACCGGGTCGAGGCAGGCGAATTGCTTGTGGTGCTCGACAAGGTGAAACTCGCGGCCGCGGTCGAGGAATCGCGCGCGCGCGTTGCGGCTTTGACTGCGACCATGTCGCGGATCGAGGCCGAGCTCTTCAACAGGCCGCTGCGCTTCGAGCGGGTTTCGCTTGATTATCCCGAGTTCGTCCAGAACCAGAGGTCGCTCTATGCGCGGCGAAAGCAGGCGCTGGCCAGCCAGATCAACAGCCTCGACCGGCTCTATGAGATGGCTGGCGACGAGCTCGATCTCAATCGGCCGCTGGTTGAATCGGGCGATGTCGCGCGCGCGGAGATCATCCGGATGGAGCGCAGCCAGGAAGAGATCCGCCGCCAGCAGGCCTCGATTGAGGACCGCTACGTGCAGGACCTCCAGACCGAGTTCACCCGCACGCAAGAAGAGCTGGTCACGGCTGAGCAGACGCTCACCCAACGTCAGGATGCGCTCAAGAACGCCGAGATCTTCTCGCCGGTCAAGGGGATCGTCAAGAACGTGCGGCTCACCACGGTTGGCGGGGTGCTCGGCCCGGGCGATGAGGTTATGACCATCGTGCCGCTTGATGACGATCTCATCGTCGAGGCCAAGGTCAAGCCGTCCGACATCGCTGAAGTCAAGGTCGGGCAGCCGGCCGAGGTCAAGTTCGGCGCTTACGATGCGACGATATATGGCGGCGCGCATGGCGAGGTGATCCTCGTCAGCCCGGATACGCTGGTCGATCAGACCGCCAGTGGCGCCAGCGAGCCCTATTACCGCGTGCAGGTGCGCAGCGACATTTCGTCGATGCGACCGCGTCCTGGCGAGGTGATCGAGATTCAGCCCGGCATGATCGCGACGGCCGAAATCAAGATCGGCACCCAGACCGTATTCGAATATCTCGCCAAGCCGATCCTCAAGACGGCCGACCAGGCGATGACCGAGCCCTGATCGGCCTGGTTTGCCGGCGCACGAACGCTCTGAGAGCAGGTGCGCCGGCAGCAGGCTCGATCTTTCTCGACCTCACCCGCGATCGCGGCGACCGGGCTGGTGCCGGGCTATCTCAACCGGGCCGTGTTTCGCGAGGGCGAGAACTGGCTGGACCATGTCGCCAACGTAAACGTATTCCTGAATTTCTGAGATGCGCGCGACGCGATACATTGCAATTCGTTTGCAATAGCGTATTAGGGTGCCTTTGCGATACCACGCAAACACAAGGGCCCCAGCATGCAGCGCATCCTCGCTCTCCTTCTCGCCTTCCTCGTCGCATCGTGTGCGGCAGAACAGGAGCAGGAGCCTATTGGCCGGATCGTGACGATCGGCGGCGACATGACCGAGATCGTATTTGCGCTGGGCGCGGGTGATCGGATCGTTGCGGCTGACGATCGCAGTTTCTACCCTGAGCAGGTCAATGCCATCCCCAAGGTCGGCTACCTCAGGCGCCTCTCGGCCGAAGGCGTGCTTGCGACCGATCCGGACCTTGTGCTCATCAGCGGTGCGGCCGGGCCCGAAGCGGCGCTGGAGCAGATTAGGGGCGTGGGCATCGAGATCGTCGAGATGCCCGAAGTCTATTCGCTCGAGGGACTGATGGAGAAGGTGCGCCGGGTTGCCGAGGCGATCGGCAAGGTGGAGGCAGGCGAGGAACTCGTCGCAAAAATCGAGGCCGAATGGCAGTCTGCCCAGGCCGAGATCGCCCGCTTCGACGCGCCCCCGCGCGCGCTGTTCTTCACCATGCTGCGTGAGGGCGTGCCGCAAGCCGCCGGCACGGATACCGCAGCGCATGGCGTGATCGAATTGCTCGGCGGGACCAACCTGTTCGCCAGCCAATCGGGCTACACCCCGATATCGACAGAGGCTGCGGTCGCGGCCGATCCCGACATCATCCTGGTGATGACGCACGATGCAGGCCAGAACGGCGGCCTTGATGGCATTGTCGCCAGCCCGGCGATCGGGCTTACCGAAGCCGTGCAGGCGGGCCGGGTGTTCCTTGTCGATTCGGTGCAGATCATGCAGTTCGGCCCGCGCCTGCCGAAGGCGATGGCCGAGTTGGCCAAGGCAATCAACGAGGGGCGCCAGGCGTTCGAGATCCCGAGCGATGCATCGCCCGATAGCACCAGCTGAAGTGCGCTTCACGATGTCGGGCGTGGCGAGCGCCGCCCGCCTTCAAGCCCTCCGCGAGCAAAGGGGGCGGGGCACTGTGTTCGCCTGCGCGCTTCTGGCGCTTGGGGGTGTCATCGCCTCGATCATGCTCGGCCCGCTCGAAATCGGTCCGGTTGACGTGATCCGCATAGGACTCGGCGCCATCGGGCTCGACACCACCAGCGGCCTCAGCCGGGTGCAGATCGGGGTGGTCGAAAACATTCGGGCGCCGCGCGCAATGCTCGGTGCCCTGGCCGGAGCGGCGCTGGGCGGGGCGGGGGCGGCAATGCAGGGCTTCTTCCGCAATCCGCTGGCCGATCCAGGCCTCATCGGCGTCTCGGCGGGCGGCGCGCTGGCGGCCGTGGCGGTGATCGTCCTTGGTGGGGCGATGCTTGCCTCATTCACCGCGGCGCTGGGCGCCTTCGCGCTCCCCATCGCCGCCTTTGCAGGAGCGCTCGCAACAGTGGTGGCGATCTATCTTGTGTCCATGCTCGATGGCCGGGTGATCGTCGCCACCATGCTGCTCGCGGGTGTCGCAGCCAATGCGCTCGCCTTCTCCGGCATCGGCTATCTCACCTTCCTCGCCGACGATGAGCAGTTGCGCGATCTCACTTTCTGGACGCTGGGCAGCCTGGGCGGGGCGACATGGGAGCGTGTGCTCCCCGCGAGCCTTGGCATGATCGCCGCACTGGCCATGCTCATGACACTCGCGCGGCCCCTCAACGCCCTGCTGCTGGGCGAGGGTGACGCCTATGCGCTCGGCGTCGATGTCGAGAGCGCCAAACGGCGGGCGGCGCTCGGCACCGCGCTCGGGGTGGGCGCGGCGACGGCGGTGTGCGGTATTGTCAATTTTGTCGGTCTTGTCGTGCCGCATCTGGTGCGCCTCGTCACCGGGCCGGATCACCGCTACGTCCTGCCCGGCTCGTGTTTTCTGGGAGCTGCCCTGGTGCTGCTCGCGGACATTGTTGCGCGCTTGGTGGTCGTTCCTGCGGAACTCCCGCTGGGCGTCGTGACCGCGGCGATCGGGGCGCCCTTCTTCTTCTGGCTGCTAGTGCGCGACAAGCGCAGGAGCACGCTGGGATGAGCCTTGCCTTGCGCGACGTTGGCGTGATCCGTTCGGGCCGGGCGATCCTCGACCGCGCGAGCCTCTCCTGCGAGCCGGGCCGATTCACCGCCTTTTGCGGCCCGAATGGTGCGGGCAAGACCACCGCGCTTTCGCTGCTGAGTGGATCGCTTGCGCCCGATGCGGGCGAGGTCTTCATCGATGGCGCCCCGCTGTCCGCGCTCAAACCGCTGGAGCTTGCCCGCAGGCGCGCGGTCGTGGCGCAAAGTTCGTCGCTCGGTTTCCCGTTCCACGTTCATGAGATCGTCGAGATGGGGCGCACGCCTCACGCTGCCGTGAGCACGCGAGCGCGTGACAGCGAGGCTGTTGCAGCGGCGATGGAGGCGATGGAGATTGCCGAGCTCGGCGCGCGCAATTATCTCACGCTCTCGGGCGGGGAGCGGCAGCGCGTCAACATCGCGCGTGCGCTCGCCCAGTTGTGGGAGCCGCCCGAGCCCGGCGGGCATCGCTGGCTGCTGCTGGACGAGCCGACCTCCGCGCTCGATCTGCGCCACCAGATCGCATTGTTCGCGCTTCTCCGGCGGCTGGCGCGGGAGGGGTGGGGGATCGTGGCGGTGCTGCACGATCTTCACCTCGTGCTCGAGCATGTCGACGATGTCGTGCTGTTTCGCAGCGCGCGGATCTTCGCGACCGGACCGGCGCGCCGCGTGCTCACCCCTGACGCGGTTCAGGCGGCCTTCGGCTTGGATGAGCCCTATGCCCTTGCGGCGCGCTGACCTGGGCTGACGCACGAAAAGGCCCGCACCCTCGGCAGGAAGGTGCGGGCCTGTGCGATGCGCTGTGGCCACACGCGCATCGCCGGGGGTTGGTTGAGGGCCTCAGCCGCCGCTGCGTGCCGTGCCCGTTTCGATCAGGGCGAGTGCCTTGGCGGTCGCTTCGTCCGAGGCGGTTTCGCCGTCCTTGATCGCGTCCGCGAGCTTGAGCAGCTCACCTGCAATGTCGGTCCCGAAGTTGGCTTCCTGCGCCACCCGAATGCCGCCGGTGGTGGTTGCGACCTCGTCCCACTTGGCGCGCACCGCGTCCCAGTAGGGGCCGGTCTTCTCCCAATAGCTGTCGGCGGCGGCAACATTGTATTCGTCAAACCGCTCATAGGTGTTGAGGACGTATTCCTGCACCACCGGAACCAGCTTGCCGCTGTCATCCTTGGCCGGCATCATCTTGGTGTTGTCCTGCCAATGAATCCATCCGGTCGGGGTCAGCTGGTGGCGGTTGACGCTCTCGTAACGGTCGTAGATCGGGTTGCGCGTGGCATCGCGGCGGGCGAGCGGGCGGGTGGTCGGGTTGGAGACCCAGGTGGTCACGCCATTGTGCTCCTCCCAAGTGCCGATGCCAGCATAGCGGGGGCTGTCATCGACCTGATAGACCGTTTGCGACCATGCACCCTTGCGCTTCTCGGCGGGGATTTCGGTCATCGTCCAGGTGTCGCCGCCCTCATAGGCGAGGATCGCTTCGGGCTCGTATTCCCAGTCCTGGCGCCAATGCTTGACGACGTAAGGGGATTCGTCCGAGCCGACGACCAGCAGGTGCTGGAGCACGATGCGCGTGCCGGTGTCCTCGATCACGCGGACACTTTCGTAGCCGCCCGACTTTTTCGGCTCGAGCGGCTCGTAGCCTTCGAGCCAGGGCGTGCCTTCCTGCATGTCGAAGGTGACCTTGTGATCGCCGGCCATCGAGAGGATGATCTGGCGTTCGGCCTCGAACTCGGCCTTCTCGGCTGGTGTCATGGCGGCGGCTGCAATGGGTGCAGCCGATGCGGCTTCAGCCAGAGCCGGGGCATGCGCGCCGATCAGCGCGGTCGCGGCGAGGCCGGACGCGAGGAAGGTCTTGGTCAGTCGAATCATGAAAATTTCCATCCGTTGCCGTTAATGAGAATGATATACAATACTACTCGAACGGTTAAAAGCCCCGGGCCCATGTCACCGCTGCCTTGAAGTTGCGGCCCGGCTGGCTCACGCCCGCGAACACCACCTCGAAATCCGCATCGCCGACATTGTCGATCCCCAGATCGACCCGGAAGTCCTTCAGCGGACCGGTTTCGGGCTGGTAGACCAGGTATGCATCCGCCACGAGGAAGTCGTCGCGAGCATCGAGCGGGTCGTTGACCTCGTCGAACTCGGTCGCGTAGGTCACGCGGCTGCCGATCCTGAACCCGGTTTCCCCGATCCGCGTGCCCAGATCGACGAACACGGTGTCCGGCTGGAACGGCCCCTCGAGGAAAGCGCCGGTGTCGGCATCTACCCCGTCAATCCCCGAGAAATAGCCGCGAGCGTAGAAGAAGCGGCTCTCATACGAAAACTCGATCTCGATCCCGTCGATCTCGGCGTTGGAGATGTTGATGTTCTGGCTGGTGTTGCCGAAGGCCGGGCCGGTGCCGCAGGGCGGGACGAAGGGGCTGGGAGTGAAGCAGCCCGGCGGGATGCTCACATCGAGCCCGATCAGGTTGTCGACATTGCTTTTGTAGTAGGAGCCCTTGATCCGCAGGCGGTCGCCATCCATCAGCAGGTCTTCGAAATTGACGCCAGCGCCGATCTCCCAGGTTTCGGATTCCTCGGAGGTCAGCTCGGGATTGCCGATGAAGAGGTTCGAGACGAACACTGGCCCCATTGGCCCCGGGGGCACAGCCAGGTTGGGGATCACGAAGTGGACCCCGTCGGCGAAAGCCTCGTTGAAATTGGGTGCCCGAAAGCCCAGCGCGTAATTGCCGAAAAAGAGCAGCTCTGGGATCGGCTGGTAGGAGATGCCGAGCTTGGGCGAGAATTGCTCATCGTCGATCTCGAAGACTTCGCCTTCGGCGCTCGAACTGAATGAGTCCCAACGGATACCCGGGATGACGGTGAGCTCGCCCGGGATCGGTCCCATGTCGGCGAGGGTCAGTTCGGCTTGGGCAAACAGACCGATGAAGTCGGTCTGTGCATCAGGCACGCCTCCCCGGGTGCCATCGGGGGTGTTGTTGTCGAGGCCGCGCTGTTCGTCGCGGTAATATTCGCCGCCGTAGGTGAGCACGAGCGCCGAGCCGCCGCCGAGATCGAAGCGCGAGCGATTGTCGAGCAGGAAGCCGTAGGTCTCGACCTTGCGATCGACCGTGCGCGGATTGGCGACCTCATCTTCCTCGATCCCGTTGCGGGTGTAGTAGCCGACGAGATTGAGATCGATCGCGCTGCTGTCGGGGTTCCAGTTGAGCCCAAACTGCGCGGTGTCGTTGATCGCATCGCGAAACACCAGTTCGTTGGCAGGTCCGGGCAGATTGGCCCCTTGCGGGTTTTGCGGGTCGGTCGCATCCAGTTCGAAGCGGGCATAGGAGGCGTAGAATTCGACCGCATCGGAGGGCCGCAAGGTGAGCTTCAGGAGCGAGGAATTGATCTGATCGTCCGCCGGAAGCAGGGCGCCGCTGCCAAGCTCGATGCTGCCCGCCTCGCGATAGGTGTAGTGGCCGAGCAGGTCCCACACCCCGTCGGAGGATTGGCCCGCCCCGGTCACGCCAATCCGGAACTCGTCATTGACCGACTGGTAGCCGGTGTTGAGGCGCACGGCGAAACGCTCGCCCTCCTCGAGCAGATCGCGCGCGGTCACGGTGCGGGTTGCGATGACGCCGCCCAGCGCACCCGAGCCATAGAGCGCCGAGCTCGGCCCGCGCACGACCTCGACAGTCTGCACCAGTTCGGGATCGATGAAGAAGCGCCCATCATGGCCCGAGAGGAAGCTCTGGCGCGCGCCATCCTGAAAGATCAGCACGCCTGCGCCCGAGAGCCCGCGCACGCTTGGCACGTCGCCGGTGCGGCGGGGGCCGGAATCGAATGTCGCGCCGGGGATCGCCTGGAACACGTCCTGCAGGGTCGAGGGGTTGAAATCCTCGATCACCTCGCGGTCGATCACGGTCACCTGTCCGGGGAAGGAGAATGCCTCGACCGGGTTGCGAGTGGCGACGACCGTGATGTCGCCATCATAATTGCGCTGTTCGGCGGTTTCTTCCTCGGCCTCGGCCCCGGCCCCGGACCCGGCTTCCTCGGCGAAAGCGGGCTGGCCAGCGGAGCACAGCAGGGCAGCGCTCAGCGCGACAAGGGATGCGGTGGGATGACGCATTCGTTTCGCGGTCCTTCTTGCGAATAATTATCAGATGCCGCGCTCTTGCCTTTCACGCAATTGCGAGTCAATACTATTTGCAATGCTATTGAGATAAACTTGCATCAGGCCGGGAAGTGTCCCGCCAGCAGGAGCTGCCGATGTATATCGCCATGAACCGCTTCAAGATCGCGCCCGGCCACGAAGCGGCCTTCGAGAAGGTTTGGGGTGAGCGGGATTCGCAGCTCGGCACGGTGCCGGGCTTCAAGAGCTTCCGGCTGCTGAAGGGTCCGGAATGCGACGATCACACGCTCTACGCCTCGCACACGGTGTGGGAGAGCGAGGAGCATTTCCTCGAGTGGACGCGATCGGAAGCGTTCAGGACGGCCCATCGCAGCGCCGGCAATCATCGCCCGCTCTATCGCGGGCACCCCGAGTTCGAAGGGTTCACCGTGGTGCTCGAAGGAGCCTGATCGCGATCCGCACCGTCCCTCGCGGAAAAGGGGCCCGCTGTGGCCCGAGGCGAGCAGACTTGTTCTTTGCGGGATCAACCAGCCATGCGGATGTATTCGTGCCGCAGGCCTGCTATCACCCGGCGCGATGGCAAGTGCAGGGATGGACCGGGGACAAATAATGCAATCGAGGGCACAATCACTGGTCCTGTTCGGGGCGACCGGAGATCTTTCGCAGCGTATGCTCCTGCCGAGCCTGTGCGCCCTTGCGGCGGAGGATCTGCTGCCCGAGGACCTGGAGATCATCGGCACCGCCCGCTCGGAACTCGATGATGCGGCGTTTCAAGACCTCGCGCAGACCGCGCTCGAAAAGCACTTGCCGCCCGAGCGGCGCGGCGATGTCGCGGCGTTCTTCCGCCGATTGAGCTATCAGCCCCTCGATGTGACGACGCCTGCCGGCTATGCTGAGCTTGCCGAGCGGATCGGCCCCGATCGCGAAGTGGCGATCTTCCTCTCGACCGCGCCTAGCCTGTTCCAGCCCACCATCGAAGGGCTTGCCGCGGTCGGCCTTGCTGATGCCCGCTCACGTATCTGCCTCGAAAAGCCGCTTGGCACCGATTTCGAGAGCTCGGCGGCGATCAACGATGCGGTCGCAGCCGCCTTCGCCGAGCACCGCATCTTCCGGATCGACCACTATCTCGGCAAGGAGACGGTGCAGAACCTCATCGCGCTGCGCTTCGGCAACATCCTGTTCGAGCCGCTTTGGAACGCGCAATCGATTGAGCATGTGCAGATCACGGTGGCGGAAACCGTGGGCCTCGAGAGCCGGATCGACTTCTACGATGGCACTGGGGCGCTGCGCGACATGGTGCAGAACCACATGCTCCAGTTGCTCGCGCTGGTCGCGATGGAGCCGCCGACGAGCTTTGATCCCACCGCTGTGCGCGACGAGAAGGTCAAGGTCTTGCGCGCGCTTCGAAGCGTGGCCGAAGAGGAGAGCGTCACCGGACAATATCGCGCGGGCGCCGTCGCGGGCGAGGTCGTCCCCGGCTACGAAGAGGAGCTCGGCAGGCAGAGCGACACCGAGACCTTCGTTGCGATCAAGGCTCATATCGACAATTGGCGCTGGCGCGGCGTGCCGTTCTACCTGCGCACCGGCAAGCGGCTGCACGAGCGCACGACCGAGATTCTCGTGCAGTTTCGCCCCGTCCCGCATTCGATCTTTCCGGATGCACGGCTAAACTCAAACCGCATGGTCATCAGCATTCAGCCCGAGGAGAACGTCTCGCTCTCCATGATGGCCAAAGTGCCCGGTATCGAGCACCAGGGGCTCACGCTGCGCGAGATGCCGCTCGACATCTCGATGCCGGATGCCTTCACCGGCAAGTTCAAGCGGATCGCCTATGAGCGCCTGCTGCTCGATCTCGTCAATGGCGACCAGACGCTGTTCGTGCGGCGCGACGAGGTCGAGGCGCAGTGGCAATGGATCGACGCGATCCGGGCCGGTTGGGCGAAATGGGGCAAGGAGCCGCGCCCCTACAGCGCAGGATCATGGGGGCCGAGCGCCGCGATCGCGCTCGCCGAACGCGACGGAGTGACATGGCATGAGTGAGCAACCTGTGAGAGTGGGCCATGACTGAACTGCACCAGGTGGTCGAGCGCGTCACCCAGCGCATCATCGACAACTCGAAAGAGAGCCGCAGCGCCTATCTCGATCTCATCGCCCACGAGGGCGACAACCAGCCCGATCGCTCGCAGGTTTCCTGCTCCAACCTTGCCCACGCCTTTGCCGGCGCGCTCGAGGATCAGGCCGCACTCAAGGCGATGAACGGGCCTAATCTCGGCATTGTCACGGCCTATAATGACATGCTCTCCGCTCATCAGCCCTACGGCCGCTATCCCGATCGGCTCAAGATTTACGCTCGCGAAGTCGGCGCGACGGCGCAAGTTGCCGGCGGCACCCCGGCGATGTGCGACGGGGTGACGCAGGGCGAGACGGGGATGGAGCTTTCGCTCTTCAGCCGCGATGTTATCGCGCTCAGCAGCGCGGTCGCTTTGTCCCACGCGATGTTCGACGGGATGCTGCTGCTTGGCATCTGCGACAAGATCGTGCCCGGTCTCTTGATCGGCGCGCTGCGCTTCGGCCATCTGCCTGCGGTGTTCGTCCCCGGCGGGCCGATGCCCTCGGGCGTCTCGAACAAGCAGAAGCAGCACGTGCGCCAGCTTTATGCCGAGGGCAAGGCGACTCGCGCTGAGTTGCTCGAAAGCGAACTCGGCAGCTATCATTCACCCGGCACCTGCACCTTTTATGGCACCGCCAATTCCAACCAGATGATGATGGAGCTGATGGGGCTCCATGTCCCCGGCGCGGCCTTCTTCCAGCCCGGCACGAAAATCCGCCAGGCGCTCGATCGGGCGGCGGTGCACCGTGTCGCCGGGATGGTGCGCGGCGGGAATGATTATCGCCCGCTCGGCCACTGCGTCGATGAAAAGGCGATCGTCAACGCCGCGGTCGGCCTCCTAGCGACCGGCGGCTCAACCAATCACGCAATCCACATTCCTGCCTTCGCCCGCGCGGCCGGCGTGATCATCGACTGGGATGACCTTTCCGAGCTCTCTAGCGTCGTGCCGCTGCTTGCGCGGGTCTATCCCAACGGCTCGGGCGATGTGAATCATTTTCACGATGCAGGCGGCATGGGTTTCGTGATCCGCGAATTGCTCGGCGCAGGGCTTGCCCACCGCGATGTGCTGGGCGTGGGCGAGGAGCGCGGAATGGCGCAATATGCTCAGGAGCCGTGGCTCGACGGTGAGGCGCTCGCGTGGCGCGAGGTCGGCGCCTCCGGCGATGAGACGATGCTGCGCCCGGTAAGCGACCCGTTCCAGCCCAATGGCGGGATGCGGCTGGTCGAGGGCAATTTGGGGCGGGCGTGTTTCAAGTCCTCGGCCGTGCCCGAGGATCGTCTCACGATCGAGGCACCCTGCCGGGTGTTCGCCGACCAGCAGGAAGTGCTCGCCGCGTTCAAGGCGGGCGAATTGGCGCAGGACTTAGTCGTGGTGGTGCGCTTCCAGGGGCCGCGCGCGAATGGCATGCCCGAACTGCATTCGCTCACCCCGCCCCTCGGCGTGCTGCAGGATCGTGGTCACCGCGTCGCGCTCGTTACCGATGGCCGGATGTCAGGGGCGAGCGGCAAGGTGCCTGCTGCGATCCATTGCTCGCCCGAGGCACTCGGCGGCGGGCCGCTTTCGCGCTTGCGCGATGGCGATGTGGTGAAAGTGTGCGCCGTCACGGGCGAGCTTTCGACCAGCGCGGATCTCGCTGCGCGTGAGCCTGCGCCCGCCCCGCAGGCGCAAAGCGGCACCGGGCGCGAACTCTTCGCGATGTTCCGGGCGCAAGCGGATGAGGCAGAGCGAGGCGGCAGTGCAATGCTCGCTGCGGCCGGGCTGTGAGCGCGCAAGCAGGCGAAATCGTCAGCGTCGATATCGGCGGAACACATGCGCGTTTCGCCATCGCCATAAAAAAGCCGGATGGCACGATCGCGCTGGACGATCCGATTACGCTCAGGACGCAAGATCACGTGAGCTTCCAAAGCGCCTGGGAAACCTATCGTGCGCATAAGGGGCGCGCGCTTCCCGAGGCCGTCAGCATGGCAATCGCGGGGCAGACCAGCAATGAGGTGATCCGGTTCACCAACAATCCATGGGTTATTGCGCGAACGCTGATGAAGGAGAAGCTCGGCGTTTCGCGCTGCACCATCGTCAACGATTTCGAGGCGGTGGCGCATGGCGTGGCGCTTGCCCCGGATGATCAGTTCGTGCATCTGACCGGCCCTGCAGGCCCGCTGCCCAGCGTCGGCAGGCTCACGGTGATGGGGCCGGGCACCGGCCTTGGCGTCGCTCACCTCTATCGCGCGGCGGATGGGCGCTATCGCGTCTCGGCGACCGAGGGCGGCCATATCGATTTCGCCCCGCTCGACCAGATCGAGGATGCGCTCCTTGCTCGGCTGCGCAAGCGCCACACCCGAGTGTCGGTCGAGCGCGTGGTCGCCGGGCCGGCGATCGGCGAGATCTATCACACACTCGCCGCTCTCGAACACAAGAGTTTCCCGGAGCTTGACGATGTCGAGATCTGGACCAGGGGAATGAGCGGCGAGGACAGTCTTGCTGCCGCCGCAGTCGATCGGTTCTGTCTTTCGCTGGGCTCGGTTGCGGGGGACATGGCACTGGCGCACGGATCGATTGGGGTGGTGATCGCTGGGGGGCTTGGCCTTCGCCTGAAAGACATCCTTCTCCGCTCGGGATTCGCCGCCCGCTTCTGCGCCAAAGGTCGGTTCGCGAGCCTGATGGCCGGCATTCCCGTCAAACTCATCACCCACCCGCAGCCTGGCCTGTTCGGCGCCGCGGCCGCGCATTTCCAGAGCCATGGAGGCACACAATGAGCGACACCAAGGCGTTCGAGCCGAGCGAGATCGAGCGCGTGATGAAGACCTCGCCGGTGATCCCGGTCCTCGTCATCGACGATGTCGGGCGCGCTCGCGAACAGGCTCATGCGCTCGTCGAGGGCGGGCTCAGAGTGCTCGAAGTCACCCTGCGCACACCTGCCGCCCTGGAGGCGATCAAGCGCATGAATCTCGTGCCCGGTGCGATCGTGGGCGCAGGCACCGTCACCGATCCGCGCCAGCTCGAAGAGGCGCTGGGTGTCGGCGCGGAGTTCATCGTCTCGCCCGGGCTCACCGAGCCGCTTGGCAAGGCGGCGCTCGCTGCGGGGGTCCCGTTCCTTCCCGGCGTTGCGACGGCGGGCGACATCATGCGCGGGCTCGACCTCGGGCTGACGCACTTCAAGTTCTTCCCCGCGATGGCGGCGGGCGGCATCCCGGCCCTGCGCGCGCTCGCGGGGCCTTTCGCGCAGTGTCGCTTCTGCCCGACCGGGGGGATCACTCCCGAGAACGCGGTCGAATGGCTGGCCCTCCAAGCCGTGCTGTGCGTCGGCGGGAGCTGGGTCTTGCCCAAGGATGCGGCACCCGAGGAGATCGAGGCGCTGGCCCATGCAGCGGCGCAGCTCGGGGGTTGATCGCCTCACCCCGCGCTGCCGGTTCTGCTTGACGGTTCGTCGAGGCGGGATTGCAATATGGGCGCCCGCGTGCAATCGGCCCGGCCGCGCTGCACCGCCTTGCTCCGCATCGGCCGCGCATCGCACCTCGTTTTTCCAGCCTATCGCCGATCCGGACCCCTATGGCCACCCACTCCGAGCTAGAGCAGGCCTACCTCGCTCACCGGCCCCGCCTGGTGCGCTTCCTCGCGGCGCGCGGCGCGGGCGAGGCGGCGGAGGATCTCGCGCAGGAGGTGTGGTTGCGGCTCGCGCAGGCCGAAGACCCGCAGGCGGCGAGCGCGCCCGGCTACATGATGCGCGTGGCCGACCGGCTGATGATCGACCGCTATCGCTCGCGCCGGCAGGAGGCCGTGCGGGAAAGGGCCTGGTCCGAGGCGCAGCCCGGCCTCGTTGAGGACGTGGCGCAAGCGCCCGACGCCGAGCGGCAAATCGCGGCGCGCCAGCAATTCGCGCAGGTTCACGAGGCGCTGGAGGCGCTCGGCCCTCGGCCCGCCGCGATCTTCCGCCGCCACCGAATCGATGAGGTGCCCCAGCGGCAGATCGCGCAGGAATTCGGCGTCAGTCTCAGCACCGTCGAGAGCGATTTGCGGCGGGCTTATGCGGCGCTCGCCGATCTCAGGAGAACGCTCGATGAGGCTTGAGCGCCCCGACTCCGTCATATGGGCAGGAGAATAACGCCATGACCCCTGACCAGCGCATCCGCGACGAAGCCCTTGTCTGGGCCACGCGCACGGGCGACCCCGCTTTCGAGGACTGGGATGCCTTCACCGCCTGGCTCGAGGCCGATCCGGCCCATGCGAAAGCCTATGACGAGGTGCAGTTCGCGCTGGACGATGCAGCCGATGCGCTGCGCAATCCGCCGCTCGCCGAGGTCGAACCGCTCGCCGCCAACGACAATCCGCGCGGGCCTGTGCTTTCGCGGCGCGGCACATGGCTCGGTGCTGCGATTGCAGCTTCGCTGGTGTTCGTCGCAAGCTTCCTGCTGTGGCCGGGCGGCGGGGGCGGCTCGCTCTACACCACCGAGCCGGGCGAAACCCTCACCATCGCGCTGGCCGATGGCAGCACCGTCGAGCTGGCCGGAGGAAGCCGCATCGCCATTCTTGGCGACACCGAGCGCGAGGCACGGCTCGAGGCGGGCCAGGCGCTCTTCACGATCCGGCATGACGAGGCGAACCCGTTCGTTCTCAAGGCGGGATCCCAGACGCTGGTCGATGCGGGCACGGTGTTCGATGTCCGGCTCACGGGCGAGGGGCTCAACCTCGCGGTTTCCGAAGGCGCCGTAATCGTCAATCCGGACGCGCTCGATCTGCTGGTGCCGGCCGGACAGCAGGCGGTGCTCGAAGACGGGCGTTACCGGGTTTTCGACATCGAGGCGCAGGCCGTGGGCGAATGGGCGCGCGGGCGGATCACCTTCCGGGAGGCAAGCCCGGCCGAGGTCGCCGCCGAACTGACGCGCGCTACCGGCATTCCTTTCGCCAGCGACGGCTCGGGCGAGGGAGTGCGCCTCTCGGGCAGCATCGCGCTCGATCAGGTGCGCGGCGATCCGCGCGTCCTTGAAGCGGTGCTCGGCCTCAGCATGCGGCGCGAGGGCGAGCGCTGGATCATCGCGGACGATTGATCCGGTGTCGCGCCTCCTCGCCCCTGCTGCAGCGCTGGTCGCGATGGTCGCCGCGGCGCCGCTTTCGGCCAAGATCGCGGATCTCGCTATCCCGGCGGGCACGCTCGAGGAGGTCGCGATAGCGGTTGCGCGAGAGACGAACTCAAGCATCGTGATCGCCGATCCGGCCCTTGCGCGGCGCAAGGTGCCCGGCATCAGCGGGCGGATGGATGCGACCGCAGCGGTGCGCCGCATCGCGCGCGCGAGCGGGCTGCGCGCGATCAAGGTCGGGCCCGGCGCGTGGCGGCTGGTCGAGGCCGAGCCTCGGTCGCAGCCACGCAGTGCCGCGGCGAGGGCTCGTGCTCCAGCGTCCGCCCCGGTGCGCTCCGTCCCGCCGCCGGAGACGCAGGGCGAGCCGATCACGGTCATCGCCAGCAAGCGCGATCTCGCGCTGGTGGATTTGGCGGCGCAAGTCTCGTTGATCGACGGCGAGGCGCTTCAGCGCGGCGGAGTGGGCGGGACCGAGCGGATCATGCAGCGCGTCGCCTCGGTCAGCTCGACCTATCTTGGCAGCGGACGCAACAAGCTGTTCATCCGCGGCATCGCGGATTCGAGCTTCACCGGTCCGACCCAGGCGACGGTGGGGCAGTATTTCGGCGACCTGCGCCTCTCCTACAATGCGCCTGACCCCGACCTGCGCCTCTCCGACATGGAGCGGGTCGAGATCCTAGAGGGGCCGCAGGGCACGCTTTATGGCGCAGGCTCGCTCGGCGGGATCATCCGACTGGTGCCGCGTGCGCCCCAGCCGGGCGAGGCGAGCCTCACCGTGCTGGGCGGGGCGAGCGCGACCCAGCGCGGCGAGCCGGGCGGCGATGTCCACGCAACGCTCAACCTGCCTGTGGCGGGCGAACGCGCGACGCTGCGCGCGAACATCGATCTCGCCTCGCTGGGCGGCTATATCGACAAGCCGCTGATCGGCCGCACTAACGTCAACCGCACGCAGGTTCTCTCGGGCCGCGCCGCGCTGCGGGTCGATATCGCCCCTGGTTGGACGGTCGACATGATCGCGCTGGGTCAGGACACCGATGCCGCAGACAGCCAATATGCCGACCGCTTCGGCGAGCGGCTTGAGAACTCGGCTAGGGTGGTCGAAGGCTCGGACGCCGAATACGCGCAGGCGCAGCTGGTGGTGACAGGCGACATCGGCGCGCTCCGGTTCAAGTCCTCGACTGGGGTTGCCGGACAGGATCTCTCCGAGCGCTACGACGCGACCGCGCCCGCAGGTCCGCCGCGGCTCTTCACCCAGCGCAACGAGACCCGCATGATCGCCAACGAGACGCGGCTGTGGCAGCCGCTGGGCGATAGGTTCGGCTGGGTGCTCGGCGCGAGCCTCGTCGACAACAGCACCACGCTCACCCGCGCGATCGGCGTCGAGGGTGAGGAGTTCGCCAGCACCGGCGTGCGCAACGACGTGTTCGAGATCACCGGATATGGCGAGGCGAGCTACCGGATCACCCCTGCGCTGACCGCCACGGCGGGGCTGCGCGTCACGCATGTCGAGCTCGGCGGGGGCGGCGAGGACGTCGCGCCGCTGATCGAGATTGCCGGGGCGGCGATCACCGCCAAGCGGCGTGAGACCGCCTATCTTCCCTCCGCCGCCCTCCTCGCCGATATAGGCGCTCAGGCGCGGCTCTATGTGCGCTATCAGGAGGGTTTTCGCCCCGGTGGCCTTGCGGTCGCAGGCGATTTCGTGCGCCAGTTCCGCTCCGATCATGCCCGCACGATCGAGCTGGGCGGCGGCTGGGGGCTGCCCGGGCGCGGCGATTTCGACCTTGCGGCGAGCCTCTCCTACACCGACTGGCGCGACATTCAGGCCGATTTCATCGACGACGGGGGTCTTCCCACCACCGCCAATATCGGCAACGGCAAGATCTGGACCGCCAGCCTTTCGGGAAGCGTCCGGCTCGCGGCGGGCCTGCGGGCGGAATTCGGGGGCACACTCAACGACAGCGACGTCACCGAGCCAGCCTTCGCCACCCTCGAGCGGCTGTCGCGCATTCCCAACATCGCACGCTTCTCGGGCAGAGCAGGGCTCGTCTGGCAGCGCGATTTCGTTGACGGCACGGGCCTGCTGTTCGATGGCTGGGTCTCTTATGTCGGGAAGTCGCGGCTCGGCATCGGCCCCGAGCTCGGCGATCTTCAGGGCGATTATCTCGACAGCGGGGTGATCGTGCGGTTCGGGCGCGAGAATGCGGGCGTCAGCCTGACGCTCACCAACCTCGCCGACAGCGAAGGCAACCGCTTCGCGCTCGGCACCCCGTTCTCGACCGGGCGCGAGCAGATCACCCCGCTCCAGCCGCGCACCGTGCGCATCGGCTTCGACAGCCGCTTCTGAACCCTTTCGATTTTATCTCCGTCCGCGCCAAGGCCGCGCGGCGAGGCCTCCGTCTTCTGCTGTGAAGGACAAGGAGGAACCCAATGCACTCGACGACCCGCAGGCTGCTGGCCGGGACCGCGCTCGCCGCGATCGCGCAGCCGCTGGCCGCGCAGACCGTCATCGACACCGCGCGGACCGCGCCGGTGCAGACCTCGCTGGCGGCAGGCGGCCAGCCGTCGGACGTGCGGATCGACGAGGACGGCTCGATCACCGTTGCGGCAGGCGCAGCGGTGACGGTCGACAGCGACAACGACATCGTCAACGAGGGCGAGATCGAGATCACCAATGCGAGCGATGCGAGCGGCATCCTCGTGACCGGCGCGCGCACCGCCGACATAACCAACAGCGCCGCAATCACGATCGACGAAACCTACGCGCCCGGTGATGCCGACAATGACGGCGATCTCGATGGGCCATTCGCGCTCGGGAGCAACCGCGCCGCGATCCGCGTGACCGGGCCGCTGACGGGCACGATCAGGCACACCGGCACGATCGTGGTCGAGGGCAATCAATCGGCCGGCATCATCGCTTCGGCGCCAATCACTGGCGGGTTCGTCCACGATGGCAAGACCAGCGTGCGCGGCAACCAGTCGATCGGTGTCAGGCTCGGCGATGTCTCGGGCGACGTGCGCCTCGCCGGCGAGATCACCGTCCAGGGCGACGGTGCGCAAGGCGGTGTTTTCGCGGGCGATCTCGGCGGCACGCTGGTGGTGCAGGGCGCGATCACGACGAGCGGCTATCGCACCGTTCCCGCGCCCGCAGACCCTTCCAAGCTCGATGCGGACGACCTGCTCCAGGGCGGCAGCGCGCTGGTGATCGAGAGCGGCATCGCCAAGGGCATCGTCTTTGCGGCTGCGCCCAAGGACAATGTCGCGGACGACAAGGACGAGGACAAGGACGGGATCGAGGATGCCAAGGAAGGCACCGCCAAACTCGTGTCCTACGGCGCTGCGCCCGCTGTCCAGCTCGGCGGGGAACAGGACATCGCGATCGGCGCGACCGTTGGCACCGCCAGCAAAGCCGGGATTGTGCTCGAGGGTTCGATCCTGGGCGACGGGGTCTATCCGGGCATTTCGGGCACGGGGATGCGGATCGGCGGACGCGGCGGCGCGGTGAGCATCGAAAGCGGCATGGTCGTCACCGGCTCGATCGGCGCGGCCGCCCGCAATGCGGCAGCGACCGGGCTTGATCTGGCCGCCGGTGCCGGCCTCCCGCTCCTCCAGAACAACGGCACGATCGAGGTTAAGGTGGCCGGCGCGAGCGGCACGGCAACGGCAGTCCACATCCGCTCGGGCGCATCGCTTCCGGTCCTGCGCAACGGCAAGGCGATCAAGGCGACCACGGTCAAGGACGGCTCGGCATTCGCGATCCGCGACGAGAGCGGCACGCTCGGCCTCATCGAAAACAGCGGCAGCATCGCGGCCAGCGGCGCCGAGGCGGGCTCGGCGCGCAATATCGCGATCGACCTTTCGGCCAACACTGCGGGCGCGATCATCCGGCAGACGGCAGTGGCGTCCGGCGCTGCGGCCCCGTCCATCTCCGGTGACATCCGGCTCGGCAGCGGGGCGGACCTCGTCGACCTCGCTGACGGCACGACCACCGGGAAAGTGACGTTTGGCGGCGGGATTGACCGCATGAACCTTTCTGGCGACGCGGCCTTCACGGGAAGCGCGGTGTTCGGCGGCGAGGCTGACCGGCTCGAACTTGCGGGCTCCTCCCGCTTTGCCGGCCTCGCCGATTTCGGCGGCGGCGCGGGTGCGCTTCAGCTGGCCGGATCGTCGGTGTTCTCGGGCAGCCTGGCCGGCGCGCAGAACCTGACCGTCAGCGTTTCGGGAGGCACGCTCGACCTCACCGGGCCGGCCTCGATCGCCTCGCTCGACGTCGGTGCGAGCGGGGTCATCGCCGCGACCGTCGGCGGTGGCGCGGGCGCGACAACTGCGATCACCGTCGGCGGCGCGGCGAGCTTCGCCAAGGGTGCGAAGATCCGCATCCGGCTCGCCGACATCACCGATGCGGAAGGCACTTTCGCGGTCCTCACCGCCGGATCGCTGAGCGGGGCGGGCGATCTCGCCGCCGACGCCGCGCTGGTCCCGTTCATGTACAAGGCGACGCTCGCGACCTCGAACACGACCATCAGCGTCGACATCGACCGCAAGGCCACGTCCGAGCTCGGCCTCAACGCCGCCGAAGCGGCCGCCTTTGACGCGCTCTATGTCGCGCTGGCCGAGGACGAGGATGTTGCAAACCTGTTCCTCTCGATCAACGACGGTGCTCTGTTCCAGGCCTTCGTCGCGCAGACCCTGCCCGATCACGCGGGCGGCGGGTTCGAGGGGCTGAGCCAGGGCCTGCGGGCGTTCGACCGCAATTTCCTCTCGCCGGACTCGCCTCTCGAGGAAGCCGGCAAGCTGCGCGTCATCACGGATTTCGCGGCCTGGAACACCCAGAAGGACCGCGAGGACAGCGCCGCCTTCGACCTCACCGGCCTCGGCTTTCGCGCGGGGCTTGAATACCTCACCGGGATCGGCGCGTTCGGCATCACCGGCAGCTGGATCTGGAACGAGCACACAGCCCCGGCCGACAGCTCGATCATGAGCGACAGCTACGAGGCAGGCGTGCACTGGCGCGGGCGGTTCGGCCCGCTCATCGGCTTCGCGCGCGGCGGGATCGGCCGCTCGGACAGCTCGGGCACGCGACGGTTCGCAGGCGGCACGGGGGATGCTGCGGTCGATTACGCAATCACCCGCGAATGGAGCGGCGACTTCGTCTCGGCGACGGGTGGCCTTGCGGTCGAGGGGGGTGGTCAGTTCCTCTATTTCCGCCCCTCCATCATCGTCGATTACCTGCGCCTCTCGGAGGACGGCTATGTCGAGGAGGGCGGGGGCGATGCACTCGGCCTCACGGTGGAGGACCGCACCAGCGAGGAGCTGGCGATCAATGCGGGGCTCGCGGTGGGCGCGGACCTTTTCGGGATGCGCGCGCGCGACGAGGGCTGGCTGCGAATCGAGGGCGAGGGCGGCTGGCGCGAGCTCGTCACCAGCGACCTTGGCGAGACGGTCGCCCGCTTCGGCGAGGGCGATCCCTTCACCCTCACTCCCGATGCACGCGACAGCGGCTGGTTCGCGCGTCTGCGCGGTCTCGGCGGCGACGGCTCGTACCGGATCGTCGGGGAGGCCGGGCTCGAGGAGCAGTTCGGCAATATCGGATATTCGCTTCGCGCCTCACTTCGCTTCAGTTGGTGAGGTGCGCGGGGTGCCGGGCTCGTAGCCCCTGGAGGCCGGCACCCCTTTTTCTTCGGCAAGAGCCCGCAGGCGCGATCCCGCGCCTTATCAAACGACCGGTTGCAGAGCCTCTTGTAAGGTGGGCCCGAGGCGCCCGGCCTCGCTGCGATCGAACACGAGGACGATCGAGCCGCCAAAGCCCGCTCCCGTCAGCCGCGCGCCGCCGTGATCGCCGAGCGCGGCGTTGGCCTGATCGACCAGCGCATCGACCCGCGGCACGCTGACCTCGAACAGGTCGCGCAAGGACGCATGGCCTTCGCGCAGGATCGCGGCGAAGGCGGGAAGGTCGCGCGCCTCGATCGCGCGGGTCGCGGCGCGGACCCGCTCGATTTCGGTGACGACGTGGAGCGCGCGGCGGCGTTCGAGGGGATCGAGCGCGGCCCGCTCGATCATCGCCGCATCCGCCTCGCGCAAGGCGGCGACGCCGAGCTTGCGGGCGGCGCTCTCGCACTGCGCGCGCCGGGCGTTGTATTCGCCTTCGACGAGGCCGCGGGTGACGCCCGAGGGCAGCACGGCCACGGTCCAGTCCGGCGGCAGCGGCATGAGGCGATAGGTCAGATCGTGGCAATCGAGCAGCATCGCCGCGCCGGGCTCGCCCGCCGCGACCGCCATCTGGTCCATGATCCCGCAGGCGACGCCCGCCCATTCGTGCTCGGCACGCTGCGCCGCGCGGGCGAGCGCAATCGGGGCAGGCGCTGCGTCGCCCGCTTCGGCGAGCGCCCGCGCCACGGCGACGCACAGCGAGGCGGAAGAGGAGAGACCCGCGCCGCGCGGCAGGTCTCCGGCAATGAGCAGGTCCATTCCGCCCACAGGCAGCGCCGGGGCGCAGGCTGCCGCGCCCCGGACATAAGCGCGCCAGTCGACTGCATCCGGGCGGGATGGCGCAGCGAGCGCGAAGCTGTCTTCGGCATCGCCGAATTCGGCGGCGATGGCGCGCACCTCTCCATCCGCGCGGCGCGCCCAGGCGATAGCGGTGCCAGAGCGCACCGGCATGGGCAGAACCAGCCCGCCATTGTAGTCGACATGCTCGCCAATGAGATTGACCCGGCCCGGCACGAACACCGTCCCTTGCGCCGCGCGGCCGAAGCGCGCGGCGAAGCGCGAAGCAGCCTCACTGCGCAGCGCCTCGCTCATCGCTTGGCTGATCCGAGGGCTTCGCGAATGCGCCGCGCGGCCGCTTCGGGGGTGAGATCGCGCTGCGTCTCGGCAAGCAGCTCGAAGCCAACCATGTGCTTGCGGATCGTCGCCGAGCGCAGGAGGGGCGGGTGAAAATGCGCGTGGAGCCGCCAGTGCGCCGCATCGTCTCCCAGCGCATGGGGTGCACCGTGCCAGCCCATCGAGTAGGGGAAGTCGACCGAGAAAAGCGCATCATAGCCGGTCAGGAGTTCGCCCAGCAGCGTTGCCAAGGCGCGGCGCTCGGCAGCGTCGAGCTCCTCGAGGCGTTGCCGATCGCCGCGCGCGATCACCAGCGTCTCGAACGGCCACGCGGCCCAGTGCGGCACCACGGCAAGCCAATGATCGTTGGCGACGACCACGCGAGTGCCTTCGGCCTCCTCGGCGGCGATTACCTCCTCCAGCAGGACCGTCCGCTCGCGCGTCAGATGCTCGCGCTGGCAGGCATCCTCGCGCAGGGCGAGCGTGGGGATGAAATCGCTCGCCCACACCTGCCCGTGCGGGTGCGGTGAGGAGGCACCCATCATCGCGCCCTTGTTCTCGAACAGCTGGACATGCGCCCATTTTGCGCCGAGCTCGCGCGAGATCTCGCACCACTGCTCGATCACTGCGCACCGCCCGGCATCGCTCATCCGTGCAAGCGTTGCCGAGTGGTCAGGAGAATAGCAGATCACCCGCGTCTCCCCGGCCGCCGGCTCCTCGCGCAGCAGCCCTTCGCGGCGCTCGGTCCCCGGCTCGGCGAGGAGAGCAGGAAAGTCGTTGGGGAAGGCGAAGGTGCCGGTGTAGTCGGGGTTGACCGCGCCGCCCGTCCGCGCGTTTCCGGGGCACAGATAGCAGCCAGGATCGTGGCTCGGGCGGTCCTGCGGGGCAGGTGTGGCGATCTCGCCCTGCCAGGGCCGGCTCTCGCGCTGGGGGCTGACGAGCACCCATTCGCCGGTCAAGCGGTTGAGCCGTCGGTGCGGTCGGCGCGCGGCTCCGTCTCCCGCGCCGCTCATGCGCTCACCGGCCCTTCACCGCGGAACAGCGCGAGGCCGATCCATTGCGCCCTTCTTCCGAGCGCGAAGCGATTGAAGCCGAGCGCCGCCAAGATCGAACTCGCCAGCGTGATCACCATGAAGTCGATATAGTGCAGCCCGATCAAGGCCGCGAACCCGTCGACGAACGTGTAGGCGCCATAGAGCGCAATCCCCGCCACGACCCCGGCGATCGCGGCGCGCGCGGCGACCCCGCGGAACAGCAGCCCGACGATGAAGGCGCTGAGGATCGGCATCGAGGAAAGCCCGTTCAATTGCTGGAGCAGGTTGATGATGCTCTCGGCGTTCTGGAACAGCGGGACAAGCGCGATCGCGCAGGTGGTGGCAAGCGTGCTCATGACAGCGCCGAGGCGCCAGTGATTGCGCACCGGGCCAATGAAGCGCTCGTGGAAATCGACCGAGTAGAGCGCGACGGTGGAGTTGAGCACGGCGCTGAAGGTGGTGATGACAGCGGCCGCGACCATCGCCGCGAACGCGCCGGAAAGCCAGCCGGGCAGCACTTCGGCCACCAGCCGACCATAGGCGGCATCGCCGATATCGCCGAACAGCCGGTATGCGACCACGCCGGGGATCACCACTATCGGCGGGATCACGAGGATGCGCACGAGCGCTGCGGCGAGCACGCCCCGGCGCGCCTCGGCGACACTGGGCGCTGCCATCGCCTTCTGGGTGATGTTCTGGTTGGTCGACCAGTAGAAGATCTGGATGAAGGCCATCCCGGTGAACAGCGTGTGAAACGGGATCGGGCTCTCGGCGCTGCCGACCATGCTGAGGCGCTCAGGCGGCACCCCGGTCACGATATCGAAATCGACCGCCGCGAGTGCGAGAAACACGATCAGCAAGGCGAGGAGGAGGATGCCGATCCCCGCGAAGGTGTCCATCACCGCCACGGCCCTGAGGCCGCCGAAGATGGTGTAGCCCGCACTCACCAGCGCAAGCCCGATCGAGAAGACGATCAGCGGCACATGCGTCCCGAACAGCGATTGCAGGAACAGTCCGCCCGAATAGAGCGCGGCGGGAAGATAGATAAGCACATTGCCGACAAGGAAGATCGCCGAGATCAGCGTGCGGATCGAGTTGCCCTCATAGCGCCGCTCGAGCAGTTCGGTGACGGTGGTGCAATTGTAGCGGTAGTAAAGCGGCACGAACACGAAGGCGAGCGTCATCAGCCCGACGAAGCCGGCGATCTCCCACCAGGCGAGCAGCAGCATCTGGTTGCCGTTCATGCCGACGAGCTGGTCGGTCGAGAGGTTGGTGAGCGTGATCGAGCCGGCAACGAAGAACCAGGTCAGCCCCTTGCCCGCAAGATAGACGTCCTGACGCGAGCCATCGTGCCCGGCGCTCCTTACCTTCCACCAGGTCGCGAGCCCGACGAGCGCGGTAAGACCAACGAAAACGGAGAGTTGGAGAAGATCGCCCGATAGATCGTAAGCCCCCATAAACCTTGCGATGCCTCCCCGTTTCAGCGAGGACTAGATGCGGGGCAAGGGTTTGGCTAGGGGGTGCTTGGGGGGATGCTTGGGGGGTGTGCCTGGGCGGGGCCTTCAGCCGCCTGTGCCCGTGCGGCCTTCATCCTGCGCCGGTGGGCGCACCTCCTGACGCACCAGTTTCCACAGCGCGCCGGGGCCCTCCTTGGTGTTGGTGAGCAGGTAAATGGCGCCATTGGGTCCCTGCGCGACCTCGCGAATGCGGGTGTTGAAGGGGATGAACTGGGTGGACCTGACCTCGCCGGCCTCGATATCGACTTTCTCGATCCCGCCCGCGGAAAGTGCGCCAAACACAATGTCGCCGCGCCATTCAGGGAACATGGTGCCATCATACACGATCATGCCCGAAGGCGAGCGCACCGGGCTCCAGCGATGCACCGCGTCTTCATATTCGGGAAACTCGGTCGGATCGGGGATGTCGACATAGTTGTAATTGATCCCCCAGCTCACCACCGGCCAGCCATAATTCGCGCCGCGTTCGATGCGGTTGAGCTCATCTCCGCCGAGCGGGCCCATCTCGGCGACCCATAATTCGCCGGTGGAGCGATCGATTGCGGCGGCTTCGATGTTGCGGTGCCCCCACGACCAGATCGCCGGATCGGCACCCGCGCGCCCGACCAGCGGGTTGTCCGAGGGGATTGAGCCGTCGGCGTTGAGGCGGATGACGGTGCCGAGCGTGTTCGAGGGATTCTGCGCTGGCGTGAACTTGAACCTCTCACCAAGCGCGAGAAACAGCGTGCCGTCATCGCCAAAGGCGATGCGATTGCCGAAATGGTTGGGGCCTTCGACCTTTTGCTGGCGCCAGATCACCTCGAAGCCCTCGATCGCGTTGCCCATCAACCGGCCGCGGCCGAGCGCGGTGCCGGCAGTGCCGTTCGCGCCGGCTTCGGCAAAGGTCAGATAGACCATCGAATTGCGCGCGAAATCGGGGTGGAGCGCGACGTCCATCAGCCCGCCCTGGCCCTGATGCCAGACCTGAGGCGTGCCCGCGAGCGGCGCAGAGGTCGAACCCTCTTGCGAGACGATCACGAGCTCGCCGCTGCGCTGCGTCACCAGCATCCGCCCGTCGGGAAGGAAGGCGATCGCCCAGGGCTCCTTGAGATCCTTGGCGACTTCGCGCGCGGAGACATAGACATCGCCAACGGCAACGGATTCCACCTGATTGGCGGGCTGTGCCAAGGCACCTGCGGCGGCGAGGGCGCCCAGGGCTGTGCTGGCGAGGGCGAATGCAGTCGTGGGCGCGGTCGGGTAGGGGGGCGTCATCGTGATCTCCATCTGGGCGGGCCGCGCGAGGAAATGCGGGACCTTGCCGATTCAACGGGCGGGAAGCGACGGGTTTCCGCCGTCGCAACGTCCTGCCCCGCGCCATGCACCCCCGGCCCCACCGCGCGCGGCGCTGCGGGAGGCTGTTAATGCAAATAATTCGCATTGACGGCGCACGCATTCTGTCATAGCGCGCCCGGCGCCGGGCGGTTCCTTGGAAACTGACCAGCCATGTCCCAGGCGGAGGCGGAGTGAAGCGAACGACAATCAAGCGATGGTATCTCGTCCACAAGTGGACAAGCCTCGTCTCGACGCTGTTTCTCCTGATGCTGTGCGCAACCGGCCTCCCGCTGATCTTCCATGATGAGATCGACGCGGTTGTGGGGGCCGATTACGAAGCGGCGCTCGAAGGGCCGGCTTCGGCCGAGGCGGGCCTGCCGCTTGACACCATGCTCGATATCGCGCTCGCGGAGCGTCCGGGCGAGGTGCCGCTGTTCATGGCCTTCAGCCAGGAAAGCCCGCTGCTGACCGTCACCACCGGCCCTGTGCCCGATGCCGCAGGGCACGAGATGACGCTGCTGTTGCTCGATCGCTCGAGCGGCGCACTGCTCGGTCCTGCGCCTTCGGGCGGCGTCATGGATTTCCTGCTCACGCTCCACACGGACCTGTTTCTCGGCCTGCCCGGAATGCTGTTCCTCGGCGCGATGGGTGCAGCTTTCGTGATCTCGCTGATCTCGGGCGTGGTGCTCTATGCGCCCTTCATGCGCCGGCTCGCCTTCGGCACGCTGCGCGAGGATCGCAGCCACCGGGTGAAAGCGCTAGATCGGCACAACCTCATCGGCATCGTCGCGCTGGGCTGGATGCTGGTGGTCGGCGCGACCGGCGTGATCAACGCCCTCGCCGATCCGCTGACCGACAACTGGCGCGAGGGGGAACTCGCGGCGATGACAGCGCAATATGCGCGCGAGGCCAGGCTCGATCCTGCCGAGTACGGTTCGCTCGATGCGGCGATGGCTTCGGCGAAGGCGGCGCTGCCGGGCCGCTCGCCCCAATTCATCGGCTTTCCCGGAGGTGACTGGAGCACCGGGCACCATTATGCCGTGTTCTTCCAGGGCGACCGCCCGCTCACCAGCCACCTTCTCACCCCCGCGCTGATCGACGCGCGCACCGCTGCGCTCACCGATGCCCGCGCAATGCCCGCGCTCAACCAGGCGCTGATGCTCTCGAAGCCGCTCCATTTTGGCGATTATGGTGGCTTGCCCATGAAGCTGATCTGGGCGGCGCTGACGCTGGCGACGATCTGGGTGCTGTGGACCGGCCTTATCCTGTGGTGGCGCCGTTCGCCCGAGCGGATCGAGCGCCGGATCGACGAAATCGCGACCGGTGCCGCCCGGGGAGTTCCGGCATGAACAAAGTCGTCGGTCGCCACCGCCGCTCGCGCGCGGGGATCGCGCAGGTGTTCGCCATCCCGGCCGCGCTGCTCGTCGCCTCGATCGCCGGGCTCGTCGCTGGGCTGACCGGGGACGGCTGGGCCGATGCGCTCGCCTGGACGCTCCTTTCACTTCCGCTTCTCGCCGCCGCCATCGCCTTTGCGCGGCGCGGCTGAAGCTCGCTCTCCAACGCAATCCATCCACAAGGGATCTTCCATGAATCATCGCCTCGCCTTCCTCCGGGCCTCCCTTCCGGCCTTCGCCGTCACCGCCTTCCTCGCCTCGCCCGCGGCCGCGCTGGCGCAGGAGCAGGAGCGCGACGAGGACGAGATCATCGTCACCGCCCAGCGCGACAACGCCACCGAGGTGATCAATGGCGGCGAGGCCGGGGTGCTCGGCGATCAGGAGGCGCTCGATCTGCCGTTCCAGCTGCGCAGCTTCGACGAGGCGCTGATCTACAACCAGCAGCCGCTGACGCTGGGCGACGTGCTCGACAACGACCCGACCGTGCGCACGACCTTCGCCTTCGGCAACGCCGCCGAACTGTTCGTGATCCGCGGCTTTGCGCTGTTCGGCGACGATGTGGGGGTGAACGGGCTCTACGGCATCGCCCCGCGCCAGCTGGTCGCGCCCGAGCTGTTTGAGCGGGTCGAGGTGCTCAACGGCGCGAGCGCCTTCCTCAACGGCGCCGCGCCCGGCGGCTCGGGGCTCGGCGGCAGCGTCAACCTGCAATTGAAGCGCGCAGGGGCCGAGGATGTCACCCGCGTCACCGGCACCTTCGTGGGCGATGCGCATTTCGGCGGCAGCTTTGATGTTGCGCGGCGGTTCGGCGAGAATGGCGAATTTGGCCTGCGCGTCAACGGCGCCTATCGCGACGGCGAGGTCGCGATCGAGCGCGAGGATCGCCGCGCGCAAGTGCTCGGCGCCGCGTTCGATTACGATGGCGGCAACTTTCGCGCTGTGCTCGATCTCGCCTACCAGGAGATCCGCGTCGATGCCCTGCGCGGCAAGGTCAATTTCGGCGCCGCGATCCCGGTCGTGCCAGAGAGCGACGCCAACTTTGCACAAGACTACACCTTCACCGAGCTGACCGACATCTTCGGCACGCTCAGCCTCGAATACGACCTCGCCCCCGACGTGTTGCTCTATGCCCGCGGCGGGGCGCGCAGCGGCGATGAGGAGGGCGTCTATGGCGGCATCCAGGTGAGCGATGCCATCACCGGCGAGGCCACCAGCGGGTTCCATTCGTTCATCCCGTTCGAGGCCAGCAACGAAGCGATCGAGGCGGGTTTGCGGGCGGGCTTCGCGCTCGGGCCCACGACGCACCGGATCAATCTCGGCGGCAACCTCATCTGGCAGGAGGATCGCACCGCGTTCGATTTCTTCCAGCCTTTCGCCACCAATCTCTTCAATCCGGTGCAGGTGCAGCCGCAGCCGACCGCCTTCCTCGGCGGCGACATCGACGATCCCTTTCCGATCGCCCGGCGCCAGCTCTCCAGCCTGTTCGTCTCGGATACGGTGGGCCTGTTCGGCGATCGGGTGCTGCTGACCGGCGGGGTGCGCTACCAGCGGATCGAGGAGAACCGCTTCACCTTCGCCGATGGCTCGCCCCAGAGCAGTTATGACGAGGACCGGTGGACGCCGGTGGCGGGCCTTGTGGTCCAGCCGACCGAGACCCTCTCATTCTATGCCAATTACATCGAGGCGTTGCAGCAGGGGCCGGTCGCGCCGATCGATCCGGTGCCGGGCCTTGTCAATCCGGGCGCGGCTTTGCCTCCACGCGTCTCGCAGCAATTCGAGATCGGCGGCAAGCTGGCGCTGGGAGACCTCTTCGCCAGCCTCGCGCTCTACCGGATCGAGCGACCGGGCGAGGGGGTGTTCCTCAATGCCGACGACCGGGCGGAGTTCGGCTATCTGGGCGATCAGCGGCACGAGGGGATCGAGCTGACGCTCAACGGCGAACTCGCGCGCGGCCTGCGCCTGATCTCGGGCCTCGCTTTCAACGATGCAAAGCTGGCCGACGATCAGGCGGTGGTGGGCGTGCCCGAATTCACCTTCAACACCAATCTCGAATGGGATCTCGCTTTCGTTCCGGGGCTGACCCTCACGGGCCGCGTCACCCACACCGGCGAGCAGGCCGCCAATGCGGCGGATACGCTGCAGCTCGAGCCATGGACCGTGGTCGATCTTGGCGCGCGCTACGTGGTGCCGGTCGCAGGCAGGCCCGTGACGCTGCGGCTGACGGTCGATAACGTGTTGGGCGAGGCCTACTGGGCCTCCGCCTTCGACGCGTTCAACCCCGCGCTGCTGCAAGGCGCGCCGCGCACGGCCAAGGCATCGGCCTCGATCGCGTTCTGACCGGGGCCTTTTGATCGCAGCGGCCGCGGATCGTCGCGCGAGTGCAACGGTCCGTCGCCTCGCGCCTCGCCTTCGCTCGGCGGGCAGCCTCTAGGCTGGAGCCATCTTGATCCTGCCGCTCCAGCTCCGTTCGCAACGCGCCCCAAGGCCGGGCGTGCCGCGCCTGCGCGCGATCGCCCTCGCGCTCGCGCTGCTGCTCGCGCCTGGCACCGCCTCGGCGCAGCTCGACCTGGGAGCTGAGCCTGCGCGCGATGAGGCGAGCGCGCCCGAGCCCGAGCCGATCATCGAGACGGCTGACACTCCGGCCACCGATGCCGCCATCGCCGAACGCCTCGAAGGGATCTTCGCCGAAATCGAGCCGCTCGCGGCCATCGCGGTAAGGGTCGATTCGGGTGTCGTCACCCTTTCGGGCAGCGTCACCACCCGCGCCGATATCGAGCGCGCCGAGCGGATCGCCGAGCGGGTCTCGGGCGTGGTCACGGTCGAGAACCGGCTCGAGCGCAATCTCGAGGTCGCCGAAAATCTGGATCCGTTGGCGGGGCGGGTCGCCGAAGGGCTCGCGGCAATCCGCGCAGGTCTGCCGCTGCTCGGGATCGCGCTCGCCATCGTCGCGCTGTTCTGGCTGGCGGGGAGCGCGCTCGCGCGTCTTGATCGGCTGTGGCGCGCGATCACGCCCAACGCCTTCCTCGCCGAGCTGGTCGCCACCAGTGTGCGCGTCGTGGTCATCATTGCCGGGCTGATCGTCGCGCTTGATCTGCTCGAGGCCGGCGCTCTGCTCGGCGCGCTGCTGGGCAGCGCGGGCGTGATCGGCCTCGCGGTGGGCTTTGCGATCCGCGACACGGTCGACAATTACGTTTCCTCGATCATGCTCTCGGTGCGCCAGCCGTTTCGCGCCAACGATCATGTGGTGATCGGCACCTTCGAGGGCCGGGTCATCCGGCTGACCTCGCGCGCGACGATCCTTATGACGCTTGATGGCAACCACCTGCGCATCCCCAATTCGACCGTCTTCAAGTCTGAAATCCTCAACTACACCACCAACCCGCAGCGGCGCGTTCGCTTCAGCCTGGGGGTCGATGCCGAGGACGATCCCGTCGCCGCGATCGCAACGGGCCTCGCGCGCCTCAACACACTGCCCTTCGTGCTCTCCGACCCGGCGGCCGACGCCTGGATCATCGAGGTGGGCGATTCGAACATCGTGATCGAGTTCACCGTCTGGATCGACCAGACGCACACCTCCTTCCTCAAGGCGCGCACCGGCGCAATCGCGGCGACCAAGCAGGTGCTCGAGCAGGCTGGCTTCGCGCTGCCCGAGCCGATCTACCGCCTGCGCTTTGACAGCGGCGCCCCGCTCGAGATCGCAAGCCACGGCGAAGCGCGCGAGACGCGGCCCCACACCCGCCCACGGTCGCACCAGGAGGCGCAGCAGCACGCGCGCCCGCGCGCAGCGAGCGAGCCGGGCACTGCCCTCGACACCAGCGCCGACACCGAGATCGCGCGAAAGGTCGCCGAGGAGCGCGAGCGCGGCCATGGGGGTGCACGTGACATTCTCGATGACGAAAGGCCTCTCGAATAAGGCCGACGCTCCTGCCAACGGCCGGAACGCCCTGCTGCGCCGGGACTTTATAGGCTGATGAGCCGACTTGCCTTGACCAATTTCGAAGAGCCGGGTGTGACCCGGCGGCGCATTGGCAAGAGGTTCGGCTACTTCACCGCGCAAGGCGAGCGGATCACCGATGAAGAAGAGATCGCGCGCTTCGACGCGATCGCGCTGCCGCCGGCCTACATCGATTGCTGGTTCAACCCCGATCCCAACGGGCATATCCAGGCGACGGGGATCGATGCGCGCGGGCGCAAGCAATATCGCTATCATCCCCGGTTTCGCGAACGCCGAGAGGCGCGCAAGTTCGAGCTGTGCGGCCGGTTCGGCGGACAGCTTCCGGCCCTACGCAAAGCGGTGCGCGAGGATCTGGCGCGGCGGGGCTTCTGCAAGGAGAAGGCGGTGGCTTGCACGCTCGCGCTGCTTGACCTTGGCGCCATGCGCATCGGAAACGAGCACTACCAGAAGAACAACCGCACCCACGGCGCAACCACGTTGCTCAAGCGGCATGTGAAGGTCAGGGGAAAGACGGTCAGGTTGCGCTATCGCGGCAAGGGCGGCAAGCTGCGTGAGGTGTCGATCAGCGACCGCTCGCTCGCCCGGCTCGTGCGGCGGATGCACGATCTGCCGGGCCAGCGCCTGTTCCAGTATCGCGACGAGGAGGGAGAGTGGCGTGCGATCGGCTCGAGCGATGTCAACGCTTTCATCCACGAAGTTGCGGGCGAGAAGTTCTCGGCGAAGGATTTCCGCACTTGGCATGCGAGTGCGCTGGCGCTCGATTTCCTCGCGCGGACGGACGGGCCAACGACCCTCAAGAGCCTGTGCGAGCACGTGGCCGAGCATCTCGGGAACACGCCGGCGACCACCCGCAAGAGCTACATCCATCCCGCCGTGATCGCGCTGGCCGAGAGCGGCGGCGGGGCCGAGGCGATCCACGGGGTGCGGCGCACCCAATCGATGTCGCGCGCGGAGCGGGCGCTGCTGCGCGTGCTCGGCGCGGCGTGATCTGGCGATGACCAGCACTGTGCCCGTCAAGGGCAAGCGCGCCTGGATCAAGCGCAAGATCCTCGGCAATTACTGGTCGCTGGCGTCGACGGCGGTGGTGCTCGCCGCCCCCGCCGCGCTCGCCATGCTGTGGCTCGATCGCGCCGGGCTGACTGAATGGCTGCTCGATGCGGGGCTTGCGCCGGTGACGAGCGCGGAAACGGCGCGCGATTTCGCCGGCGTTGCGGCGGGTATCAACGGCGCGTTTCTCTCACTCTATTTCTCGATCACGCTGATCGTGCTCTCGCTCGCGGCGGGCAGCATCAGCGTGCGGCTGGTCGATCGCTGGCTCGACAAGCAGCTGGTGCGGCTCTCGGTTGCGGGGCTCTCGTTCAGCCTGGTGGTGAGCCTTGTCACCCTGCTCGCGACCGATGGTTTCGCCCCGCTCGACGAGACGCCGCTTGGCCTCATCGTGCTGACCTTCGTGCTGATGCTCGTCAGCATAGCCATGCTTTCTGTGTCGCTGCACGACCTCGGGCGAACGATGTTTGTCGACCGCTCGATCGCCTCGCTCCAGCGCGATGCCTCCTCGCCCCCGGTTGCGGTGGTGGGGCGCGCACCGAGCGATGCGGGAACCTGGCACGTCGCGCTCGAGAGCACGCGGGGCGGCTATATCGCTGGGATCGATCTTGCCAAGATCGCGCGCTGCACGGCAGGCTATGCCGGCGTGCGGGTATGCGTGGCGCCGGGCCAGCATGTGCTGCGGGGCGAAACGCTGATCTGCATGAGCGCCCCCTACGAAGGGGAAAGCCTCGCTGACGCACTCCCGATCGACGACTTCCGCAGCGATGCGCAAGGCTCGGTCTTCCGCATCCGCCTGCTCGTCGAAATCGCGGCGCGAGCGCTTTCTCCGGGCATCAACGATTTCTACACCGCGCTCACCTGCTCTGATGCGCTGATGGTCGCGATGGAAGGCCACCGCTCAAGCTGGGTCGCGGATGGCGAGATCGCCTGCTGGGCCGATGATCAGCGGATCGGGCTGGCGGGGCAGGATTTCGCCAGCCTCTTCAATCATCCGCTCGCTGCATTCCGCCAGGCAGCCTGCGACTATCCGACCGTCGCCATCCGGATGATCGGCAATCTCGGCAAGCTGGCGGGCACGCAAAGCGCGCGCTGCGCCGATGGTTTCACCGCCTTCCTGCTCGAGCGGGCGCGTGAATTGCGCGATCATGCTCTGCTCCGGATCGAGCTGGAGGCTGATCGCGCGGCTATCGCCGAATGCTTCGCCGAGTTCGAAAGCCGCTGCAAGGCCGCGGCGCTGCATTAGCCCCCGCAGGCAATTGCCTGGGCCAACCCTTTCCGGCAATGCGCCGGCGCTGTTCCGGGCCCTTGCGCACGAAGCCTCGCGATCTGCCGAACCGAGCATTCATTGCGACGGAGCGGACAATTAATTCAGAGACTTGCTTGTGCCCTGCCGCTTCCTTGGTCAACCCGGCGCTCAAGGATAGTCTCGCGCTCCTTACCTATCCAGCCGCCTCGCTGGCCCTCCTCACCCTCATCGCCCTGGAAGTGGTGCTGGGGGTGGACAATCTCATCTTCATCGCGATCCTCTCCAACAAGCTGCCCGAGCACCAGCAGGAGCGCGCGCGGCGCGTCGGCCTGCTGCTCGCGCGGGGGATGCGGATTGGCCTCGTCATGCTGATCGGCTGGATCGTCACCGTGCCGGAGCCATTGTTCGACCTGGGCATCACCGGTCCGCCGGTCGAAGGCACCAGCAAGGCGAGCTTCGAGCCGGCGTTCTCGGGGCGCGACCTGATCCTGCTCGCGGGCGGGCTGTTCGCGTTGTGCGAGATCCTCAACATCGTTCAGCGCAACCGCCGCCGCCGCCGCCGCCGCCGCCGCCGGTCGCAGGATGCAAGGTCGGCAGCGGTGCCTTATCGATTGGAGCCGGCCGCAGGCGACCGCGACATGATCTGATTTATGTGATAGCGCCTGACATCGGAGCGCCATAAATGAAGCTGCGCGGCACAGCAGACCAATCGGCTCGGAGGATCGTGAGCTTCGATCGCCGCTTTGCAGGGAGTAGGACTTCATTTGAACATGCTCATGGACGGAAAGACCGTTCTGGTTGTCGAAGACGAGTTCCTGATCGCCACGGACACATGCAGAGCCCTCGAGGAAGCCGGCGCCAGAGTTCTTGGCCCGGCGGGGCGGATGCAGGATGCGCTGGATCTCATCTCGCACGAATATCGGATCGACGGTGCCATCGTGGATCTCAACCTGCACGGGACAATGGCGTTTCCGGTCGCGCAGGCGCTGATGGAGCGCGGCGTGCCTTTCGCGTTCGCCACCGGCTACGGCGAGGAAGCAATTCCGCAGGCCTACAAGCATGTGCCACGCTACACCAAGCCCATCTCGCCTGGAACGGCCTTTGCCCTGCTGTTCGAGTGATGTAACACCATCTGCCCAGTGAAGGCTCCCTGGCCTCATGATGCCTTAGGCCCTGACTGGCTGCCGCAGGATGGTTCAAGGGCCGGGCATCGAAGGGATCGGAAAATTGACAGCGGATCAGGGCGAAGCCCGGCGCCAGGCGCTGGTGGATACGGTAATCCGCCGCGCCGCGGGAAAGGTGGGCGAAGCCTTCTTCCGCGAGACGGCGCAGGCGCTGGCGGACATGCTCGAGGTCCGTTGGGTGTTGTTCGGGCAATATGAGCCGGGCGAGGAAGAGACCGCGCGGCTGGTGGTGTTCTGGGACGGAGAGCTCCAGGAGAACGTGCGGTTGCCGCTGCGCGATTCGGTGTGGGAGCATATCCTGCGGTCTGGAGATTGCATCTTCCCCGACAAGCTCAGCAACTCCTTCCCGAACGACAGCGCGATCGGGGAAATGGGAGCGCAAGGCTGTGTGGGTACCCAGCTCAAGACGGCTGGCGGAGAGATCGTCGGCTTTGTCACGGTGCTCGATGCCAAGGCGATCGCCGATCCCGATCTCGTTTCTCACGCGCTCGCCGCGCTCGCCGGGAGGGCGTGCGCCGAACTGGAACGTATCATCGACCGATCGCTCAACGAGCGGCTCGGCAAGATCGTGGAGCTCGCGGAGAGCGAGGCCTACGTCTTTTCCGGGCGCACCTTTCGCTTCGAGATGGTCAACCGGGGGGCAAGGGAAAACATCGGCTACTCCTATGAGGAGCTCAAGGGCATGTATCCTTGGGAACTCAAGCCCGAATTCAGCGAGGAGCGGTTCCGCGAAGCGGTCGCGCCGCTGCTCGATGGCGAGACCGGGAGCTTGCGATTCGAGACCCGGCACCTGCGGAAGGACGGCACGACCTACGACGTGAACGTGCGGCTTCAGTATTTCCCCGCGCCCGATGACGTGTTCTTCGCCTCGATCAACGACATCACTGCGCGCAAGCAAGCCGAGCGGCGCGAGCGTTTCCTGATCAACGAGATCAACCATCGCTCCAAGAACCTGCTCAGCATAGTCCAGGCCATCGCCGCGCAGACCGTTTCCGGCGGCTCAGACGATATGCCGCAGCGCTTGTCGCAGCGGCTTGCGGCGCTGGCCGCAAACCAGGATGTGCTTGTCTACAACAATTGGCGCCACATCCCGATGGAGGGACTGGTCAGATCGCAGCTCGGCTTCGTCAAGCCCCTGCTCGGTGCGAGAATAGCGCTCGAGGGCCCTCGGCTCGATCTGCAGGCGCGTGCGGCGCAGGTTCTTGGCATGGCCGTCCATGAATTGACGACCAATGCGCTCAAGCACGGATCGCTATCGAACGACGTGGGGCTGGTGAAGATCGCCTGGTCCCTCGAACGCGAGGATCCCGCGAGCGATCGCCGCGTCTTCAGATTCCTCTGGGAGGAGAGCAAAGGTCCGCGCGTGATAGAACCTGATGCAAAGGGGTTCGGGTCCGCCGTCATCGTCGATCAACCCGAATACGCGCTTGGCGCAAGGGTCGAGACGCGGTTCGAGCGCGAGGGTTTTGTCTATCGCATGAGCGCTGCGGCGGATGAAGTCCTCGAGGGCTCCGATGCTGGCGATGGAGCGCCTTGACCGGCTCCCTCACGGAGCGTTCGGGCGATCGTGCCGAGCGCGCGCTTCGCCCGGTCCATCAAGCCCAACCCGTCCGCTTCGCAAATCGGCAAATCGGCAGCGGTGTTGGGGGCAGATGGCGGAGACGGAGGGATTCGAACCCTCGATACCGCTATAAACGGTATGGTCCCTTAGCAGGGGACTGGTTTCAGCCACTCACCCACGTCTCCGGGAACGCAATGTGTTTGCGAGGCGCGGGCTATAGGCCGGTCGATGGCGATGGGCAAGCCATCTGTGCACCCCTGCGCGCAAGCAGCGAAGCGCCCGTTACGGCTGTGTTCAAATCAGCCCCCTCACAACCGCCCCGGCTGATCGCGTTTTTGATTCGGCTGGCCGTATCATCGGTTGCGCCGACGAGCGGGATCGATTCTGGTTCGGCGCCCGGTGCTTGCAAGGCAGGCCTCCGGCAGCGCGCCTGGGAGAGGATGTATGATGACCGATGCGAACGCCCGATCTGGCACCGCTGACCACGCCATGGCGGCTGTGCGGCGGATGCTGGTCCTTGCCGCAGCCCTTTTCGCCCTGGCCTTCACCTCTGCGCTCATGGCGCAGGAACTCGAAATGGTCGATCCGGATGATGCCTTCGCCCAGCCCGAGCGTGGGCAAGGCGCGATCGACGGCGATCTGATCGGCGAGACGACGCCCGCCGCGCCGCTGCCCGAACCCGTCCCTGCGCCTAGCGAGACTTTCTCGCAGGAATACGCGGTCTATTCGGATGACGCCGCAGGAGTGCCGTCGCCGCAGTGGACCGATCCCGCAAACGGCGCCACCGTCGGTGCCGAGACCGCCGCTGGCCCGACCACCCCGGCGAGCGCCCCTGCCGCCGACACCTATGGCGAGGACGATCTCATCGGCGCGGCCGAGGGCGTGTTCGGGCGGGGCGCGGAAGGCATCGCGCGCATGATCGAGGACCTGCTCAAGAAGGAAGGCCGGCCTAATGGCTACATCGTCGGGCGCGAGGCGGGCGGCGCGTTCATCTTCGGCGCGCGCTATGGCTCGGGCACGCTCCACCACAAGATCGAGGGGACCCGCAAGGTCTACTGGACCGGCCCCTCGCTCGGCGCCGACGTGGGCGCGAACGCGGCCAACACCTTCGTCCTCGTCTACAACCTGTTCGACACGGAGGACCTGTTCGAGCGCTTCCCGGCGGGAGAGGGGCAGGCCTATCTGGTGGGCGGCCTTCATGCGAGCTATGTGCGGCGCGGCGATATCGTGCTGATCCCGATCCGGCTCGGAGCGGGGCTGCGGCTGGGCTTCAATGCGGGCTATCTGCGGTTTTCGGAGAAGCAGCGCTGGCTTCCCTTCTGAAGCCCTGCTCGCGCGGGGGCGGCAAGCGGCGCGCATAACGCGCTTGCAGCGGCGCGCGCGGCGCGGCATCGGGGGCGCATGCTTAACCGACTCGAACCCCAGCAGCCCGACGCGCTGCTCGCGCTGATCAAGCTCCACGCCGCCGATGACCGACCCGATACGATCGATCTTGGCGTCGGCGTCTATCGCACGGACGAGGGCGCAACCCCGGTTTTCCGCGCGATCAAGCAGGCCGAGGCGGTGCTGCTCGAGACGCAGGACAGCAAGAGCTATCTCGGTCCCGAGGGCGATATCGGCTTCGTCAACGCGCTTATGCCCTATGTTTTCGGCGAGAACGCGACCATGGGCGGGCGCATTGCCGGGATGCAGACGCCGGGCGGCACGGGCGGGGTGCGCCTCGCGCTCGCGCTGGCGCAGAAGGCGGGGATGCAGCGCCTTCACCTGGGCACGCCGAGCTGGCCCAATCACGCGCAGATCATCGCGGATCTCGGCCTTGAGATGGCCCCGTTCGACCATGCCAACCACAACGGCACCGCCAATCTCGAGGCGGTGCTCGGCGTCATCCGCGCCGCGCAGCCGGGCGATGGCATCCTGCTCCACGGCTGCTGCCACAACCCCACCGGCATCGACTATTCGGCCGAGGACTGGGACATGATCGGCGATGCGATCGCCGAGTCCGGCATCTTCCCGATCATCGACAGCGCCTATCAGGGCCTCGGGCAGGGGCTGGAGGACGATGCGGCGGGCATGCGCTCGGTTCTCGCCAAGGTGCCCGAGGCGCTGATCGCCTACAGCTGCGACAAGAATTTCGGGATGTATCGCGACCGCGTAGGCGCGCTCTATATGCTCGCCAAGGAGCCGGGTGATCTCGACAAGGTGTGTTCCAACGCCAACGCGCTCGCCCGCGCGACCTGGTCGATGCCGCCCGATCACGGTGCGGCCGCCGTGCGCGTGATCCTGCGCGATCCGCAGATGACCAAAGTCTGGCTCGAGGAGCTGGACGAGATGCGCGCGCGGATGCGCGCCGTGCGCGCGCGGCTCGCCAAGGCAGGCACGGCGGGCGCGATCGACCTGACGCCGCTTGGATCGCAGAACGGCCTGTTCTCGATGCTGCCCGTCTCCAAGGAGCAGGTGGCAACCTTGCGCGAGAAGCACGGCATCTACATGGCGGGCTCGGGCCGGATCAATGTCGCGGGGCTGACGATGGGCAATATCGACAAGTTCATCGCGGCCGTCGCGGACGTGACCGCCGGCTGACGCAGGCGATGGATCGCCAGCCCACGCTCGAGGGCGAAAGGGTGCTGCTGCGCCCGCTGAAGCCTGAGGACTGGGACGCGCTCTATGGCATTGCTCGCGATCCGGCGGTGTGGGAACAGCACCCGATGCACGATCGCTGGCGCGAGGACGTGTTTCGCGCCTTTTTTGAAGATGCGCTCGCCAAGGGCGGGGCGCTCGCGGCGATCGACCGGGCGAAGGGCGCGATCATCGGCTCGAGCCGGTTCCAGGACTATGACCCCGAGGAGGGCGGCAGCGTCGAGATCGGCTGGACCTTCCTTGCCCCCCGCTGCTGGGGCAAGGGCTACAATCCCGAGATGAAGCGCCTGATGCTGGCGCACGCCTTCCGCCACGTGAACATTGTGCGCTTCCGGGTGGGCGACACCAACTGGCGCTCGCGCATCGCGCTCGAGAAGATCGGCGCGGTGCGCACCCGCGAGACCGAGCTCGACCGCTATCTTGGCAAGCGCGTGCTCCACCTCGTCTATGCGATCAGTGCAGAGCAATTCCCTGCAGGGCCGCTCGGCAGCGGCGGGGCCAACGGGCCGCTCGGCAGCGGCGGGGCCAACGGGCCGCTCGGCAGCGGCGGGACCAGAGGGCCGCTCGACAGCGGCGGGGCGTGATCGGCGCGCCCTATCAGCGGGTGGCGGCGAGCGTCTGCATCCGCCTGAGATAGCGCGCGAGCACATCGATCTCGAGATTGACCTCGTCGCCTTCCCGAAGCTGGCCGAGCGTGGTCACGCTGGCGGTATGCGGGATGATGTTGAGCGCGAAATCGCAGGTGTGATCGGGCCGGTCGCGCACGTCGTTCACGGTAAGCGAGACCCCGTCGAGAGTGATCGAGCCCTTCTCGGCGATGAAGGGCGACATCTCGGCGCGGGCGCGGATCGCGACGCGCCACGAATCCCCGCTCTGCTCCGAGAGGACGACTTGCCCGATCGAATCGACATGGCCGGTGACGATGTGCCCGCCAAGCTCGTCGCCAAGGCGCAGCGAGGGCTCGAGGTTGATCGCGCTGCCCTCGTTCCACATGCCCTTGCGAGTGCGCGAGACGGTCTCGCCCGAGACATCTACGTCGAACCAGGCATCGCCCGCCTGGCCGCCACGCTCGACCACCGTCAGGCACACGCCCGAGCACGCGATCGAGGCACCGATATCGATCCGCGCCGGATCGAGCGGGGCGCTGATGCGCACCCTGAGGTCGCCGCGCTGTTCGATCCTTGTGACAGTGCCGATGGCGGTGACGATGCCGGTGAACATGGGCAAGTGGATCCTTCGTTGAGCGCGCTATCGCGTGCGTAAGTAGGAGGCGAAGCTGTCGCTGCCAAGTTCGAGTGTGCGGGCGCATCGCCAGCGGCCATGCGCCTCGGCGAGGTTGCCGAGGCCCAGACTGCCGAGCGCGCGCAGCCCGTCGCCGATCAGGATGGGGGCGCGGTAAAGGTGCAGCTCGTCGACGAGGTCTGCCGCGAGGAAGCTCGCCGCCGTCTCGGCGCCGCCCTCGAGATAGAGCATATCGAGGCCCTCGAGCGCGGCGATCTCGCCGGGCGATCCGATCGTGCGCACGCCTTCGGGCGCGTTTCGGCTGAGAACGATCCGCTCCGGGCTGCGCTCGGCAAGGCCGGGCAGGCGCACGTTGAGCCGCGGGCGATCCTTGCGCCAGGTGCCGCCGCCCACGAGGATCGCGTCGGCGCGTGCGCGCATGGCGTGGCAATGGGCGCGCGCGGCCTCGCCCGTGATCCACTGGCTCTCGCCGCTCGCGAGCGCGATGCATCCATCGAGCGACATTGCGAGCTTGAGCGTGACGTGCGGGCGGCCAAGGCGCTGGCGGGTAAGATAGCCCGCCAGGCTCGAGGCCGAGGCGGCATCCTCCAGCAGCGTCACCGCGATCCCGGCTTTCTCGAGCCGCGCGATGCCCCGCCCGGCGGTGCGCGGATCGGGATCGGGCTGGCCGATGACAACCCGCGCGGGCCGCGCGTGTGCGATAAGATCGGCGCAGGCGCCCCCGCGCGCCGAGCGGTGGGCGCAGGGCTCTAGCGTCACATAGAGCGTTGCGCCCGCCGCGCCGCCTTCGCCCAGCCCCTCGAGCGCCACCGCCTCGGCATGAGGCCTGCCGCCACCTTGCGTGAACCCGCGCGCGAAGAGCGCGCCGTCTTGCACCAGCAGCGCGGCAACGCCCGGATTGGGCCGGCACAGCGGCCGCGCGCGCGCGGCATAGCGCGCTGCGGCTTGCATCCACTCAAGATCGCTGGGCATCGGCTGCGGGCGGCGTGAGCGTTATGACGCGCTGCTCTCGCGCGCGGCATCCACAGCGCCTTCGCTCGCGCCCGCATCATCGCGCCGGGCACGGCGTTCGGCGAGCGCCCTTGCCTCGGCAGCCTCCTCGGCGGCACGGCGCGCATCGGCCTCGGCCGCGATCCGATCGACATCCATGCCGATCCCTTTGCCGAGCGCCTTGTAGATTGCGCGCTTGCGCGCCGCGAGCTCGGCTTCGGCCTGCTCGCGCAGTTCCTTCACCTCCTGATTCTCGCGGTTCGAGGCGGCGATCTCGGCATCGCTGCGGGTGGGATCGAAGGTTGTGATGTAGGTGATCCGTGGCCGTTCGGGGGTCTTGTAGACCGTCTCGGTGGATACCCAGTAGAAGATCAGCGCGAGCGGCAGCGTCGAGGCGACGAGGATCGGCCAGCGCAGCGGGTTGGGCTTGCGGAATTCATGCCAGAAATCGGCAGCGCCCGCCTTGGGATTGAAACGCGAAAATGAAGACATGCCGCATGATATAGGCGCATCGATAAGGCGCGACCAGCCCCGCGCATGCGAGGGCCGCGTCAGTCGAAGTAGGATACCGAAATCGGCACGCGCCCGCGCAGGGTCCCGCTGGCATTGGTCCGGCTATTTAGCACCAGCCGGCCGGTGAAGCGAAAGCGCAGCTCGCCATCGCGGTCGAGCGTCGGGAAGGTCGGGAGATCCGTCTTGAAGTCGCGCACTTCGGCCTGCTCCGCGGTGCCATCGCGCATCCCCACGCTCCAGGGAAACTCGATCTCGATCGCCTCGAGCGGGGTCCCTTGCAAGCTGACCTCGCCGGAGATGGCAACTCCGCCAATATCCTTGATGTCGCCCTCGATCAGCTTGTCGCCGGTATCCAGATCGACCATCACGCTGCCCGATCCCTGCTTCAGCAGAACGACCCGGCCGAAATCGATATTGCTCGCAATGGCGATCTCCAGAGGCCGGCATTTGCGCCTGATCCCTGGCGGAAGGGAATCAAAGTCCTCGGCAGTGCGACACTTGCGGGGCAGGCTCTCGCATCGCGAGGCGCAGGCGAAAGGCGGTGGGGCAGGTCGGTCTTTGTCGCGATCGCTGGCATCGTCGCTGTCATCGCCTTCCGAACCGTCCTCATCCCGGTCTTGGTCCTCGCCCTTGTCCTCGCCCTCGCCCTTGTCCTCGCCCTCGCCCTCGTCCTCGCCCTCGCCCTCGCCCTCGTCCTCGTCATCGTCTTCGTTGCCGGGTTGCTTCGCGTCAGCCACGCATTCCGGGCGCTTTCGCGCAGCGCTGCCGCGGCACTGGGGGGGGATATCGCATTGCGGGCAATTGCCCTGCGCAGCGGCTGGCGCAGGCGTTGACGCTGCGCATACGCAGACCAGAACGCCAAGGAGTGGGCCAAGCAAGCGAACCATGACCCGGGTTTAACCGGACGTGGTTAATCATTTCCTACGTAAGGCTGCCTAGATGAGCCTCGTCGCCTCAGCCGAAGCTCGCATAGAGCGAGCGGCCATGCTCCTTGAGCCAGCGATCGGCTGCGGCGATGTCGCCCTCATAGATGCGCCCGAGCAGGGCATGGAAGGCGGGCGAATGGTCGAAGTGCACGAGATGCGCGACTTCGTGCGCGACCACCGAGCGGCGCACGAAATCGGGGGCCTGCACGAGCCGCCAGTTGATCCGGATGCGCCGCCTGTCCGAGCAGCTCCCCCAGCGCCTTTGCGCGCGGCTGAGCGCGACGGGCACCGGGTCAAGCCCGGCGGCGGTGCAATATTCGGCCATGTCGGTCTCGAACAGCGCGAGCCCCTCGCGCTCGAGCCAGGCGCGGATCCGGGTCGGCAGGCTCTCGCGGCTGCCGCCCAGCACCAGCTCGCTGCCGCTCACCTGCGGGC
>JAZBNR010000049.1:0-2911 GCA_036350735.1 Erythrobacter sp. | reverse complement strand
GCCGGTCAGGAAGTTGCCCGAAAGCGCGCCCTCCCCGTTCCCCTCCATTCCGGGTCGCCAGCTGAACCGCGACAGCGCGAGCAGCGTCTCGCCTTCGGTCGAGTACAGACGCGCTTCTGGGATGACGATGCTCTGGGCCGTGTCCGACTGGCGCCACACGACGCTACCCTCCAGCTCGGCAGCGCGGGTCGCCGGTACGAGATTGCGCTCCAGCTTGGCCAGCAGCGCCTCCGCCAGCGTGCCCGCGCCCGCCGCGCGCGCGTCGGCGAGTGCTTCCTGCGCGCCGGTGCCGATGGCGACGCCCTCGCCCGTGATCTGCGCGTTCCATGAGCTTTGCGTGAGGCCGCGAGCGCTTCGCAGCGAGCCATCAGCACCAAGGCTCCCGAATTGCGCATAATCGGTCGCGACCCCGCGCGCCGTGAGGTCGTGCTCGAGCACCAGCGCATCGCTGCCGAGCGAGAGCCGCGCAGTGCCTGACAATTCTCGCGCGCTTCCCCCGCCCGAGCCGAGACCGCGCGCCATGACATCGAGCGAGGCATCGAGCTTCGCGAGGTCCGCGTCGGCGCCAAGCTGCGCAGCTATGTCGATCCGGTCGACCGACGCGCCGTTGCACGCAACCTGCCGCAGCCGCACCGGCCCCGTAAAACGCGGCGCGCCATCCTCCATCGCCACTTCGCCATAGGCCGTCGCGACCGCCGCAGAGCAGCCCTCTACCCCCGCACCGGGCGCGGTGACGGCAAGCTTGCCCGCGAAACCGTCATCGATTCGCCCTGCCCCTTCGAAGAACGCCCCCACAGGGCCGTAATCCGTCTCGATCCGCGCACCGCCTCCCGCGATCGTCACATCGATCGACGGGAGCGCCTGCGGTTCTTCGCTCTCGGCAAAGATCAGCGGATCGAGCGCGCCGAAGCTCAGCTTTCCGCCGCGCAGCGATCCGAACAGGCGCGGATTGGTCAACTCGATCCGGTCGATCGACGGCGCGCCGAAGCCATAGCCCACGACGGCAACGACCCGCCCGATGGTGAGGTCGGGCGCGGCCGGATCGCCGATCACGACATTCTCGATGATCTGGCGGCGCGGACCGATGCTTGCAATGTCGTAGCGGGCCTCGACCCCCGATTCGGCAAGCGCATCGTCGATCAGGTCGCCCGCAATCCGATCGCGCGTCGTCCATACATAGGCAAGACCCGACAGGATCAGCGCGAGCAGCACCAGCAACGCCCGCACCAGCCAGCGCCGCCATCCGCTTCCCGGTTGCGCGATATCGTTGGCTTCGTCCGGACCCATCGTGCGGCGACACTTGCGCGCTTCGCTGCGCAAAGGCAATGTCGCAGCGGCACAACCTTCCGGGCAATGGGAGGCCGCTTGGACACGAGCGACGACAGCTTCGATTTCGGCGACGACGCACCTCGGCGCGCCCCCCTTCCGCGTGAACGCGCCGCCGATGCAGGCAAGCTTGCCGGGAGGGGACATCGCGAAAGGCTGCGCGAGCGGCTGCTGAAGGGCGGCGCGGAGGCGCTCGCCGATTACGAAGTGCTCGAATACCTGCTGTTCGCCGCGATCAGGCAGGGCGACACAAAGCCCGTCGCCAAGGATCTGCTCAAGCGATTCGGCTCGCTCGCCGGCGTGCTCAATGCCGATCCCGCCGCGCTGCGGCAGGTCAAGGGCATGGGCGATGGCAGCGCCGCTGCGCTCAAGAGCGTCGCCATCGCCGCCCGCCGGATGGCGCGCAGCGAAGTGGCAGGCAAGCCGGTCCTGGGAAGCTGGCAGGCGCTGCTCGATTACCTCGCCACCGACATGGCGCACCTGACCAAGGAGCGCGTGCGGGTGCTGTATCTCGACAGCCGCAACCGGCTGATTGACGACCACCACCACGCGGAGGGCTCGATCGACGAGGCCGCGATCCACCCGCGCGAGGTGATCCGGCGGGCGATGGATGTGGGCGCGAGCGCGCTGATCCTCGTCCACAACCACCCCAGCGGCAATCCCGAGCCGAGCCGCGCCGACATCCAGATCACCAAGCGCATCGCCGAGGCCGGGCATCACCTTGGCGTCACCGTTCACGATCACGTGATCGTCGGGCGCGAGGGCCACGTCTCGCTTCGCTCTCGCGGGCTGATCTGAGCGTTCGCAGGGGCGGTCCGGGCGGCGAGGCTTGCCAACCGGCGCCTGTGCGAATAGCCGCCCCTGACAAACGCCTTCGCCCGATCAGGAAGAGACACGCATGGTCCCCCGTTACGCCCGCCCCGAAATGTCCGCCCTGTGGGAGCCGGAGGCGAAATATCGTATCTGGTTCGAGATCGAGGCGCACGCGACGCAGAAGCTGGCGGATCTGGGGGTGGTCCCGCAATCGGCGGCGAAGGCGCTGTGGGACTGGTGGGCGACCGGCCCCGCGATCGATGTCGAGGCCATCGACGCAATCGAGGCGGTGACCAAGCATGACGTGATCGCCTTCCTCACCTGGGTCGCCGAACAGGTCGGGGAGGAAGCGCGCTTCATGCACCAGGGGATGACCTCCTCCGACGTGCTCGACACGACGCTCTCGGTCCAGCTTGCGCGGGCGAGCGACATCCTGCTGGCCGATCTCGATGCGCTTCTGGCGGCGCTGAAGACCCGCGCCGAAGAGCACCGCTACACCCCCACGATCGGGCGCAGCCACGGCATCCACGCCGAGCCGGTGACCTTCGGGCTCAAGCTCGCGCAGGCCTTTGCCGAGTTCGACCGCTGCAAGACGCGCCTGATCGCCGCGCGTGCCGAAATCGCGACCTGCGCGATCTCGGGCGCGGTGGGCACCTTCGCCAATATCGATCCGGCGGTGGAGGAATATGTCGCCGAGGCGCTCGGCCTCGCGCCGGAGCCGGTCTCCACGCAGGTCATCCCGCGCGACCGGCACGCCATGTATTTCGCGACG
>JAZBNR010000048.1:0-100070 GCA_036350735.1 Erythrobacter sp. | reverse complement strand
TTGAGCATCCCAGGCTTTGAAAGTCACCCTTGCTTGAATGTATGGGGGCATTGCGGGGGTATCGCAGAACGGTTCAATTCGCTCGCATTAACTCCTGAGGCCGCAGACGAGTTGCATAAGCTCAAGCAAGTGGGTCGCTGGCTCATGCCGGGCATTCGCCGCAAAGGGCAAGCAGCAGCTTTGCGCGGCTATGCGTTGAAGCAATTCCAGTTCTCGCAGAGCATGGCAATTTGAACAGTCGGACCCTCGATGGCGATCAGGAATTGGCAAGTGATGATCGCTTTGAGGCAACGAAGGCAGGTCTTAGCTCACCTCGAAGCTGACCATACCGTTCATGGCGTGAGCATCGCGCGCAGCGGCCTGCCAACGCACTTCATAGGTGCCCGTGGGCAGCGGCTTCTTCAGCGTGAGCGTCATGGTCTTGCCATCGGCCGACCAGCTCGAAGTGAAGTTGCGGATCGGCATTTCGCCGTGGTTCGGCATGCCGGGCATCGCGGTCATGATGATGGCTGCGGCGGCCGTCGTCTGATCGACAGGCATGCTGAAGGTCAGCGTAATGGTCTTGGGTGCCTTGATTTCGCTGCCTGCTGCCGGGCTGGAGGCGGCCAGCTCGACATGAGCCAAAAGCGCTGAGGGGCTGAGCGCGATCAGCGCAAGGGCGGCGAGGACAGCTGGAATACGCATGAGAAGTCTCTTTCGTGTTGTCAGAACCAGAAACGGATGCCGGCGACAAAGCTGGTGGCCGAGGGGCTTTCGCCCCGAGCGCGTGCGAAATCTGCGCTTTTGCCGGTGCGCCATGCTTGCTCGATGCCGATATAGGGCGCGAACTCGCGGGCGAGTTCGTACCGCAGCCGCGCGCCCACCTCGATCTGATCGAGCCCAGCACCAACGCCGAGAAGCGCAATGTCCTGCGCGGCTAGGTTGGTTTCGATGCGCGGCTGAAGGATCAGGCGCTGGGTGATGCGCTGGTCGATCTCGGCCTCGATCCGGGCGGTCACATCGCCGCGGTGCGAGACGAACAGCGCCGCGTCGATCTCAAACACGTAGGGCGCAAGGCCCTGCACGCCGATCACCGCATGAGTCGTGTCAGGCCCGGCGATATCGTGGCGGATGCCGGCCTGCATGTCCCAGAACGGCGCGAAGGCCTTGGCATAGAGCGCCTGCACCTCGGCATCCTCGGGCGCGCTGCCGAATTTGCCTTCCCCCTCGCTCTTGAACCAGAGGCGCTTCATCGGGCCGCCGTAATAGCCCTGAATGTCCCACAGATAGAGGTCCTCGCCCTCGCGCACCTGCGTTTCCAGCCGGTCACCCTGGAACCAGAAGATCGGGAAGTCGCCGTGGGTGCGGCGCAGCTGTTCGCGCGATGCGGCCATGGCGTCCGCTCCCCAGATCGCATCGGCGGCCCGCGGCGGCCCGCTGCCTGCGGCGGCGGGGGGTAGGGTTTCCATGATCGGTCCGGGAGAGGCGGGCTTGTCCGGCTCGCCCATGGCGTGGCCTGTGTGCGGGTCCTGCTCCTCGACGGGTGGGGCGTGGTGCTGGTGTTCGGCGTGATCCTGCGCGGCCAGAGGCGCTGCCGCGAGCGCGAGAGCGCACGAAAAAGCAGTCCTCACTTCGCGTCACCCGGCCCCATGACCGTGACTGTCTGCATCATCCCGCCGTGCATGTGATACAGCAGGTGGCAGTGAAACGCCCAGTCGCCCGGTTCATTGGCGGTGAGATCGAACTGCGCGCTTGCGCCGGGCTGAACGATCACGATGTTCTTGCGCGGCTGGTGGGCGGCTTCCTCGCCGTTGACCAGTTCGAAGAACATCCCGTGCAGGTGAATGGGGTGCGCCATCATGGTGTTATTGACGAGCTTCACCCGCACCCGCTCGTTCCAGGCGAAGCGGATCGGCTTGTCCGAGACGGCGGAATACATCTCACCGTCGAAGGACCACATGTAGCGTTCCATGTTGCCGGTGAGGTGCAGTTCGAGCAGGCGCGAGGGCGTGCGCGTGTCGCGATTGGGCTCCAGCGCCGATAGCATCCGGTAATTGAGCACCCGGTGCTCCACGTCGCGCAGGCCCAGGCCGGGATCGCCCAGCTTGTCGACCGGGGCCATGGAAACCATGTCGATCCCGGGGCCAATTTTCACATCGGGCGGCAGCAGCAGCGTATCGCGCATGCTCATGCCCTCCATGCTATGCGAGCCGCCGCCGTGATCTGAGCCCATGTCCCCGTGGTTCATCCCCATATCGCCCATGTCGAGCAGCGGGGGCTTGCGCGGCGGGGGGATCGGCGCGCGCGCACCGGGGCGGCTGGCGAGCGTGGCCAGCGCCATGCCCGATCGGTCCATGCTTTCAGCGACGATGGTATAGGCCTCGGCGGTGGGCGCGATGATGATGTCGTAGGTTTCGGCCGTGCCGATCTGGAATTCGTCGACCTCGACGGGCTTCACGTTCTGGCCGTCGGCCGCGATCACCGTCATCGGCAGGCCGGGGATGCGCAGGTTGAAGAAGGTCATGGCCGAGCCATTGATGATCCGCAGGCGAATGCGCTCGCCGGCGCGGAACAGATATTCCAGCCCCTCCTTCGGCCCGCGGCCATTGGCGAGGTAGGTGTAGGTCGAGCCTGTCACATCCGCGATATCGGTCGCAGGCATCCGCATCTTGGCCCACATCCTGCGGTCGGAGGCAGAGAGCGGGTAGTCATCGGTCCAGCTTGTCTGCTGGTAGTTGAAATAACCTTCGCCCTTCCTCAGCCGGTCCATGATGAAGTGGGGGTGGAGCGGGGTGAACTCGCTGAGCAGAAGAATGTAGTCGCGATCATATTGCGCAGGCTCGCCGCCCGCGGGATCTATGATCAACGGGCCGTAATGGCCCTGCTGTTCCTGCAAGCCGGAATGCGAGTGATACCAGTAGGTGCCCGACTGGCGGACGGGGAACTCATAACTGAAAGTCTGCCCTGGCCTGATCCCCGGAAAGCTGATTCCCGGCACCCCGTCCATGTGGAACGGCAGCAGCAGCCCGTGCCAGTGGATCGAGGTATCCTCGGCCAGCCGGTTGGTGACGTTGACGCGGACGTTCTGGCCCTCGCGCAGCCGGACCAGTGGCCCCGGCACCGATCCGTTGACCGCGATGCCATGGCCCTTGCGGCCCTGAACCATCCGCGGGCCGTGGCCCACTGACAGGTCGATCACCGCACCAGAGACCTGATCAAACCCGACGCGGATCGGCGCTCTGCCCTTCATGGAATGGCCCTGCGCCCAAGCGGGCAGCGCAGCAAAGGCCGATACGGCTCCGGCGCCGGCAAGCAGGCCGCGGCGGGTGAAAGCGGGAGGGGTCATGCCCCTTATACGCGCGGCGACGCTTATCCCCTTACGGCTTGCCCAAGTTTCTGCCGTGCGCGGTAAAGCCGTGTCTCGACAGCCTTGGCGCTGATGCCGAGCGCTTTGGCGGTCTCTTCTTGGCTGAGCCCTTCGATAGTGCGCAAGATCAGCACGTCCTTGAGGCTGGCCGGCAGCGCGGCAATGGCTCGGGCAGTGGCGGCCAGTTCGGCGCGGTCGGCGGCGATTGTATCGGTCAGCGGCGCGTCTTCGGCAATCCAGTCGGCAGCATTTTGGGGCATGGGCATTCCGAGAAAGCGGCGCACGGTGCGCCGCCGCGCATGGTCGCGGCACTTGTTCAGCGTGATCGCGGCGATCCATCCTCTGAACGACCGCGCCGGATCGTAGCGATGGAGCGCGGCAAACGCGGCGACAAAGGCTTCCTGCGTGATGTCGAAAGCCTCGTCCGCATCGCCGGTCGCACTGCGAGCGAGGCGATAGACTGCCTCGCGGTGCCGTTCGACCAGCTGGCGCGCCGCCTGTTGCTCCCCTGCCAGCGCCTTGTTGACCAGCGCTGCATCCGGATTGACGCTATTCACTTGCCGGATTGCGCGAAGCTTTCGGCGATTGCCGCGTCAAACTTGGCCTGCTGTTCGGGACGCAGGATCGCGCGCATCGCAAACACGTGCTCGAGCGTCGCTTTCTGAAGCTCGCCCATTGCCAAGTGGGTCGCGTCGACCGCAGCCGAAACGCGCGGGCCATATTGATGCTCGGCGGCGATCGCCTCGGCCAGCCGGGTGTTGTCGGCCTTCAGCTGCGCTTCGAGCGCTGCGCGCTTCGCCGCGAAATCCCGCTCCAGCTCGGCGAGCGCGCGCTGCTGTGCTTCGTCGAGTTCGAGCCCGTCATGCATCAGCGCATGCAGCTCTGCACCGCTGTGGTGCGCGGCGGGCTGGATCATTCGTCCAAGCCAAACGCCCACCAGCGCCAGCGTGATCACCAGTGCGGCAAGAAAGGCGATGTGGCGGCCGGTCATTCCTGCCCCAGTGCAATCAAGGGGGTGAGCGAGAGCGCGGGGCCAAAGGCTGCCATCGGTGCCTCAGCCTGCGCCGGGGTCTGCATGCCGCTCACGATCCCAATCGCTAACGAAATCGCCATCGCTGCGGCCAGAGTGCCGCGCGCTTGCCGCGCCTCGGCCCGCGCACGCGCCGCCAGCGCTGCGCCGTCGATCGCGGAAAGATCGGGCACCGGTGCGCCAGCCAGCCGCGCCAGATTGCCATCGAGGTCCATTACGCTTCTCCTGTGCCGACCTCATATACGCAGGTGCGCGGAAAATCCCTTATCACTCTGCATGAGATTTCGTCCCCGCCGGCTCTGGGTTAAAGGCGGCGATGATCGGGCACGGCCCCGTCTCGCCCGCCGCGCAGGCGCCCGTGAGGCGAGGGAGCGCGCTGCACATGGTCTGCAAGGTGGCGATCCTGAAGCGGCTTCGCCCTTCACTGATGATCTCTTGGAGCCGCGGCGCAATCATCCACCAGGCATGAGAACTCTCCACCTCGAGCGATGCCGGGAACCAGCGGTGTTTTGATCGTCAAGACAAAAGAGAGCTTAGCGAGCATTAACACCAGCAAAGGCGAGGCGCCGTTATGTCACAAACGCTTCATAACTCCTGAGCATAGCACAGGCTCGAGCCGGCGTTCCCTGCAGAGGAGGCCGATGCATTCCCCAGCACGAGGCCCGTAGATATCGGCCTTTCGTTCTAGTTGGTCTTGTCACCAGATGCTCATTTGCTTCGCGCCATTTGCCGATCAATCCGGAAGCAAGCCGGGCTCGGCGTTTGCGCGAGCGATTGGAGCCGCGAGCGTGGTGCGGGCTTCCGCACCGCAGGATGCTGTAGAGGCTTGTGCGTTGGCCGGGCGTTTGGCCGCTTGGAGCCAACATGTCGGCCGGTTGGCGTGGGGCTGTCATGAACGATAAGGGCACCATCGAACGAGCCATCGTCATTTATGCAAGGACGACCGGCAAGCCGCTGTCCCCGCACTGGAACGGGGAACTGCGCGAAATCGAATTGCCCCCCGGGGACGATGCGCTCGTCAAGCTTTGCGGCATACTGGGCTGGCATCCGCCAGCCGCGATAGCTGCTCCTCCGCGGGCGGATCAGTTTCCGCTGCTGGTATGGGACCCGGCGGCAGGTTGGAATGTCGCGCTTCAATGGAGCAGCGAGCACTCCATGTCGATCGCGGGCGAGCGCAGCGCGCTGGCGTTCTCGCCGCAGCAGCGCTTCTTCGACCTGGCCTTGCCCGATCCACTCGCCCAGGATGGCCGCAAAGCAATCTCCGTGTTCTGGCGCGCGATCCGGCGACGAAAGCAGGCGCTGATGATGGCGGGGCTTGCGACGATCTTCGCCAATATCCTGACGCTGGCGACATCGCTCTACTCGATGCAGTTGTATGACCGGGTGATCCCGCTTGCGAGCTTTGATACGCTGGCTGTGCTGACTGTGGGTGTGGTTTTTGCGATCCTGCTTGATCTCGCCTTGCGCGCTCTTCGGGCCGTGCTGATCGAGCGCGAGGCGGCGGAGGTCGATGCCGAGGTCAGCGAATTCTTCTTCGCCCGCACGCAGGCGATCAGGCTTGATGCGCGTCCGCCGGGCATCGGCACAATGGCGGCACAATTGCGCGGGCAAGAACAGATCCGTCAGGTGCTCTCGTCGGGCTCGCTGTTCCTGCTCGCGGATCTGCCCTTCGCGCTGTTCTTCATTGCGGTGATTGCCTCGATCGGCGGGGTGCTGGCGCTCGTTCCGATGATCAGCCTGCCCATTGCGATCCTCTCGGCTTTGCTGCTCTCGCGCATCATTCGCACCGGGGCGGACCGCGCGCAGGTCTCGGGCAACCGCAAGAACGGCATGCTGGTCGAATCGCTCGATGCGGCAGAGATAGTGAAGTCCAATCGCGGCGGCTGGTTCATGATTGGACGGTGGAACAGCCTGATCCGCGAGATTCACCACCACGAGGATCCGGTGAAACGCGCTTCTGCGGTTTCGGGCTCGCTCTTCGCAACGCTGCAACAGCTCGCTTACATCGCGATCATGGGGTGGGGGGCGTATCTTGCCGCAAATGGTGCAATCACCACCGGTGCGCTGCTTGCATGCTCGATCATTGCCGGACGCATTAATGGCCCGCTGGTGGCGCAATTGCCGACCCTGATCGTTCAATGGGGTTATGCGCGCTCCTCGCTCAAGGCGCTCGACGCGGTGATGCAGCTGCCGCTCGATCCCTCCACATCGGCTGGCGCGCTGCGGCCCGATAGTCTGAGCGGCGCACTGATTTTGCGCAACGTGGCATTCGCCTATCCCGGCGGTCAGGCGGCGCTGGATATTCCGGAGCTGACGATCTCGCCGGGCGAGCGGGTGGCGATCGTCGGCGGGATCGGTTCGGGAAAATCGACGCTCCTCAAGCTGCTGAGCGGGATCTACGCCCCTCAGCAGGGTCAGATCCTCATCGGCGGCCTGGATCTGGGACAGGTGGCAGACGAGCTGGCTCGCAGCCATATCGGTTATCTGCCGCAGGAGGCGCGGCTCGTGAACGGCAGCTTGCGCGACAATCTCGTGATGGGCCTTGGCGACATCGGCGACGAGGCGATCATGCAGGTCGCACGCGCGACGAAGCTCGACTCGATGATCGCCGCTCGGCCCGAGGGGCTGGCACGCACGATCCAGGAGGGAGGGCGCGGATTGTCGGGCGGGCAGCGCAGTCTTGTGGGCATCAACCGCATGATCCACGCGCGCCCCGCCATCTGGCTGCTCGATGAACCGAGCGCCGCGCTTGACCAGGTGACCGAGGCGGCGGCGCTCGAGGCGATCGACGAGGCGCTGCGTCCAGAAGACAGCCTCGTCATTGTCACGCACAAATCGCAGCTGCTCACGCGGTTTCAGCGCATCATCGTCATGGCAGGCGGCAAGATCATCCGCGATGGTTTGGCCGCCGATGTCATCCGGGAGCTGATCCCGCGGCGCCCCCGACCTCAGCCAGCGACCGGCAAGGTCGCTATGGGCGCGAGCGGGCCTGCGACCAGCATCGGAGCAAGGCAATGAGCCTTCGGCCCACCTATGGCATCATCATCGCGATCGTGATCGCACTGACGGGCCTCATCGCCTGGTCCTTGTGGGCCGAACTCGACCAGGTGACCCGCGCGCCCGGCCGCGTCGTGCCCTTCGCGCGGGTGCAGATCGTCCAGAGTGAGGAGGGGGGTGCGATCAGCGTCATTCATGTGCGCGAAGGTGATCGGGTGGACAAGGGCGAGCTGCTGGTTGAGCTCGATACGGTCAAGCTCACCGCGGGCGTCGAGGAGGCGCGCGCCAATGTCGCGGCCCTCGAGAGCCGGATGGCGCGCATCGAGGCGGAGCTGTTCGACCGGCCCTTGCGCTTTCCCGCCTCGGTCGATGCCTTTCCCGAATTCGCGGCGAATCAGCGGCAATTGTTCACGCGCCGACGCGCAGCGCTGCGCTCCGAGCTCGATCTGCTTTCCGACATGGCGGAGCTGCAGGAGGAGGAAATGCAGCTCAACGAGCCCCTTGTCGAGACCGGCGATGTCGCGCGTTCGGAGATCATCCGGATGCGCCGAGCGATGGTCGAGACCCAGGGTCGGATGAGCAACATCCAATCCAAATACATTCAGGACCTGCAGACAGAATTTGCCCGCACCGAAGAAGAGCTCGTCGCAGCGCAACAGGTGCTTGCCCAGCGCGAGGATTCGCTGCGCGCCGCTTCGCTTGTGGCCCCTGCTGCCGGTATCGTTAAGAATGTGCGCCTGACGACGGTGGGCGGAGTGCTGCGCGCGGGCGACGAAGTGCTGCAAATCGTGCCCACCGACGAGGAATTGATCGTTGAGGCGCAGGTGCCCCCGCGCGATATCGCCAATGTCAAGCTGGGCCAGAAGGCGCGGGTCAATTTCGATGCCTACGATTCTGCGATTTACGGATCGGGTGAGGGCAAGGTGATCTACATCAGCCCGGATACTCTCAGCGAGGAACGGTCAGAAGGTGGAGCAAACATCTATTATAGGGTCAATCTCGAAGTCGAGGTCGCTTCTATGCGTCCGCGCCGAGAAAGCGATTTTATCGACCTCCAGCCCGGCATGACTGCCACGGCCGAGATACTCACCGGAAAAAATACCGTATTCCGCTACCTTACGAAGCCAATCCTCAAGACGGCATCGCAAGCTTTGCAGGAGCCTTGACATGCGATTTCGAAGAGATTCACTGAAATGACACCCAACGGTAGTTGAACTTAAATATTACTGACATGGTGCCGTCACCCTTAGCTGCAAGACCTGTCCCAGTTGCTCTCGAGCGAGCCGAGGTTTGAGATTTTGCATGAAGGGGAGGATCGATGCCGCTGATTATTCGCGTGACGTCTGCTGACAACAAGAAGGTGTTCACCCGCAAGCTTGACGGGAATGCGGTTCAGATCGAAGTCCCCAGCGATGGCCAGGTCGCGATCATCGACGAGGCGACAGGCAAGGTCGTGCCCGTGCAGGCCAAGGTCAAGCGCACGTCGACCGGTGAAGATGAGCGGATCGTGGTCACCGTCGATCACGAGGGCGAGCAAGTGACCGTGGATGTGCTTCCTGCGGCGGTCTGGCCTGCGGACGCTCAGGTCGCAGCGAGCGGTGAGCTTGACGTCGCGGCGCTGTTCTCGTTCGAGCACGAGCAAGAGGAAAATTCTTTCGAGCGCGCGTTCGAGCCGATGGAAACGGCTCATGCGCTCGGGGGCGGCTTTCCCCTCCTGCCGCTGATCCTGGGGGTCGCTGCGGTTGGCGCCGGCATCGCGATCCTCGCGGATGATGATGATGACGAGGAAGTCGCGCCTCCGCCGCCGCCGCCGCCGCCTCCGCCTCCGCCGCCGCCTCCGCCGCCGCCGGCTGCCCCGACGGGTCTTGATCTTGCGGATGAAAGCGACACCGGCATTAACGATGACAACATCACGGCCTTGACGACGGGCCTCGTCATCAACGGTGTGGCCCCAGAAGGCAGCACGGTGGAACTCTTCGCCGGCGAGGAAAGCCTGGGCACAACAGAGGCGGGCGCAGACGGCGCGTTCAGTTTTGTCGTCGATCTGCCCGAGGGCGATGTTGTTCTCACCGCGACAGCGACCGATGAGAATGGCACGTCCGAGGCGTCCGACCCGCTGGAACTGACGATCGATGCGACCGCCCCCGTCGCACCGATCGAACTCGTCCTGGAAGGCGACGAGGATGGTGAACCTGATGATGACATCATCTTCGATGGTGAGGACCGGACCATTTCCGGCACGGCCGAAGCGGGCAGCCAGATCGAGCTCTTCGCCGACGGCGTGAGCCTCGGCACGGCGATTGCGGGCGAGGACGGCACTTTCACCATCGAAGTCGATCTTCCCGAAGGGGCGAGCGAGATCACCGCCGTGGCGACCGATGTGGCCGGAAATGTTTCGCAGGCATCCGCACCGCTGACCATCACCGTGACCGGTCAAGCCTCCTTGGTGAACACCTCAATCGATGGGTTTGGCGATGTCGTCACGCTCTATTTCGATCGCCAGCTCACGGGCGGTGTCTCGGCGGATGATTTCACCGTGGCCCAAGGCGATGCTTCCGACATCGAGGATGTGATCGTCAACGGCAATCGGGTCACCCTGCTCTTGTCCGAACCGCTTGCCGAGATGGGCGGGGTGACCGTATCTTATGATGGCACGAGCCTTACCGGGCGCGACGGCACCGTGGCTCCGGCCTTCGCGGATGTCGCCATTACCAATCGCCTCTCGATCGACACCAACAACGCAATCGCTTTCGGCGCAAAAAACACGATCTCGCTGGCGGGTGCGGAGATCGCTGCGTTCGACCCAGGATCAGATCGCTTCTTCGTGACTTCGGGCGATGGCCTGCAAGTCGTCGCGATCGATGCCGATCTGGGCCTTGAACTGCTTGGCACGATCACCGTCGGCACCAACAACATCCAGAGTGTAACGGTCAGCAATGGCCTCGTCGCGGTCGCAACGGCCGGTGAGCGTTCGACCGACGCGGGCACCATCTTCTTCCTCGATGCCGCTGGTGCGTCCGACGAGACTGCGATCCTCGGCAGCGTGGAGGTTGGTTCGCTGCCCGACATGGTCACCTTCACCCCTGATGGCACCCGTGTGCTGGTTGCCAATGAGGGCGAAGCCACCCCGCTTGAGGATATCGATGCGGACAACCCTGGGATCAATCCCGAAGGCTCGGTCAGCATCATCGACATCTCTAACGGGGTCGAGAACGCCACTGTGGAGACGGCGACTTTCACCGCCTTCAACGATCAGCTCGAAGCGCTCGTGGCCGAGGGCGTGCGCACCTTTGCCGGCCTCGAAGGCTTCGAGGATCTTACCCTCGCGCAAGACCTCGAGCCTGAATTCATCGCGATCTCGCCCGATGGCACACAGGCCTTCGTGACCCTGCAGGAAGCCAACGCGATCGGCATTCTCGATATCGCTTCCGCGAGTTTCGTCGATATTCAAGCGCTCGGTCTCAAGCCTTTCGATGGTTTGCCGTTCGATCTCTCGGACCGGGATGGCGGCATCAACCTGCGCACCGACAATCCGAACGTTTTCGGCCAATTCCAGCCCGATGCGATCGCCTCCTTTGTCGGCAGCGACGGCGAAACCTACTACGTGATCGCCAATGAGGGCGACGATCGCGAAGACTTCATCGACCCCAGCCCGAACGGCCGTGCGGACGATCTGGTGCTCGATCCGACAGTCTTTCCCAACGCCAATGTGCTGCAGCAAGACGAGGTGCTCGGTCGCCTTACCGTGACTGTCCAGCCGGGCCTCAATGGCGACATCGACGGCGATGGCGACAGCGACCAAATCCTGGCTTACGGCGCGCGCTCGTTTTCGATCCTCAACTCCGAGGGTCAGATCGTGTTCGACAGCGGCTCGCAGATCGAGCAGTTTGTCGCTGCCGGCGGTGAATTCGATGAGGACACCAACACCGGCCTGTTCGACGATGGCCGCTCGGACAACAAGGGTGCCGAGCCCGAGGGCATCACCACCGGCGTATTCGGCGACAGCGTGCTGGCCTTCGTCGGGCTCGAGCGCGGCGGCGGCGGGGTGATGGTCTATGATGTGACCGATCCGACCGAGGTGAAGTTCGTCAGCTATGTGCGCGACATCCAGGATGTCTCGCCCGAAGGCTTGATCTATGTCCCGGCGGAAGACAGCCCGAGCGGCCAGGCGTTGCTCGTGGTCACCGCCGAGGGCTCCTCGACGCTGTCGACCTTCGAGATCACTCCGCAAGGTGCTGCCTACACGCTGCAATTGCTGCACTTTGCCGACGGCGAGGCCAAGAGCCTCGCGATCGAGACGGCGCCCAACCTCGCCGCGCTCGTCGATGCATTCGAGGACGACTACGTCAATTCGATCACGCTTTCGGGCGGCGACAACTACATCCCGGGCCTGTTCTTCGATGCACAGGCCGATGCGAGCATCGAGGAGCAGTTCGGCTTCAGCGGCGGTCCGCGGATCGACATCGCGATCCATAACGCGATCGGCGTGCAGGCTTCGACGATCGGCAATCACGAATTCGATCGCGGCACCGCGAACTTCGCCTTCGCGATCACGCCCGAGGGCGAGTTTGACGGGGCATCGTTCCCCTATCTTTCGGCTAACCTCGACTTCAGCGGCGACGACAACCTTGCGCCGCTGTTCATGGAGACGCTCGGCGATGGCCTGGAGGACGCTGAAAACCTTTCGGGCATGATCGTGCCCTCGGCGGTGATCGAGGAGAACGGCGAGCTGATCGGCCTCGTTGGCGCGACCACTCAGGTGCTCGACACGCTGACCTCGGTCGGTGGCACCGCGGTCAAGGGCGCTCCGGGCATGAACGACATGCCGCAGCTCGCTTCCGTCCTGCAGCCCTATATCGATGATCTGATCGCGCAGGGTGTGAACAAGATCATCGTGATGAGCCACCTCCAGCAGCTCGAACTGGAAGAGGCCCTCGCGCCGCTGCTCGAAGGCGTCGACATCATTCTCGCCGCAGGCTCTAACACCCGCCTCGCCGACGAGACGGATGAGCTGGCGACCTTCGGCGGCGCGCGTCCAGCCGAGGCGCAAGGCCCTTATCCGATCGTCACTAGCGGGGCCGACGGTGCGCCTACCCTGATCGTCAACACCGACAACGAATACACCTATCTCGGCCGCTTGGTGGTCGACTTCGACGCGAACGGCGAGATCATTCTCGACAATCTTGATCCCTCGGTAAACGGCGCTTACGCCGCCACCACCGAACAGGTTGCCCAGGTGTACGGGGTCGAAGCCACCGACAACTTCACGGTGACGACGGTTAACGGCACGCTCTCGACTGAAGCGGCGCTCGCGGCGCTTGGCGGTAACGCCTATGTCAACTTCCACTCGGGCGAGAACCCGAGCGGCGAGGTTCGCGGGCAGCTCATGCTGGCCCAGGACAATCGCGATGAAGAGGGCAATGGCACGCTCGTGTTCGAGGTCGAGCTTTCGGGCGCATCGCAAGTGCCGCCGGTCGAGACCGATGCTTTCGGTTCTGGCCGCGTCATCGTGCTCGCGCGGGACGGTGTATTCACCTACAATTCTGAATACACGCTCTATAACTTCGCCAGTGCAGAGCTGCTCGATCCGGACAGCCCGGGCGCGCACATCCACGTGGGCGGACCGGACGAGAACGGGCCGATCGTTGAGGACATCCTCGCTGATGAAGGCACCACGATCGAGGACTTCGACTTCAACCTGCTAGACACCGCCTTCGCTGAAGGGACGCGCGGGGGCGAGGTCAGCGAGCTGGTGAACGCGGTCGATGATGTGGTGGCAACCCAGCTCGCCAATGTGTTCGGCTTCAGCACCGTCTTCCTCGAAGGCAATCGCAATCCGGGCGTTCGCACGCAGGAAACCAATCTCGGCAACCTCACGGCCGACGCGAATGTCGCTGCCGCGCGCACCGCGCTCGAGAACGAGGGCGAGGATGCGACTTTCGTCGTCGCAATCAAGAACGGCGGCGGGATCCGCGATTCGATCGGGCAGGACATCGTGATCGGCAACGAGGTGACCCGCGGGCCCAACGATGGCGGCGTCATCACCGAGCGCGATATCGGCGCGGTGCTCGCCTTCAATAATGGCCTCGTGGTGTTTGACGTGAGCCCGCAGGAGTTGCTGAATCTCCTGAACAGCCCCAACACGTTCCGCTTCGGCAATGGCGGCTTCCTCCAGACGGCCGGGCTTCAGGTCAGCTATGAGTACGATCTGGCCGACGGGGAGGAAGTCACAAGCGCGACCAACTTCACTGTGATCGACGTTGCCCTGTTTGACGACGAGGGCAACAAGATCGCGCTTGTCGATGATGGCGAGGTGGTTGACGGTGCGCCAGATTTGATCCGGGTCGTCGGCCTCGACTTTACGGCCCTGAACGACGGTGATGGATATGAATTTGCCGAAAACGGATCGAATTTCCGCTACATCGTCGAGAACTCGGACGGCACGCTTGGCCTTTCCGGGCCCCTGGCCGAAGTCCAGCAGACCGGCGCGCCAGATGGCGACCTGATCGTTGACACCGACAGCTTCGCCGGCGAGCCTTACGGCGAACAGGCGGCTCTTGCCGACTTCCTGATCGCCAACCATGCGACGCTCGAGACGGCCTTCGATCAGGAGGAAACCGATCAGGATCTCGATGAGCGCATCCAGAACGTCGATGAGCGCGAGGACACCGTGCTCGAGGGCGCGATGCTTCCGACGATGGAAATGGCTGTGATGGCGATCGACCTGATGCAAATCGAGGCCATCGCCTGATCGAGATCCCGGCTCTGAACGGGCACCGACCAGCCGGTCGGTGCCCGCTTCTCCTCTTGCGCACCCGCTTCTCGCCCGTGACAGCGCTCCTTGCGTATGACCGGTGGACGCAGCAGCATCCCAAGAAACCGGCGATCCAAAACGCCGAAACCAACGATGAAGGACTAGACAGCGGCCGCAACCCGGTCTTGTATGCGAAGTTATCGGGCCTGCTGGCGCGACAAGAACTTATCTCGCCTCTTGTCGCCATATGGCATTGATGCTCGAGCCAGGTCGACACGTTTGGGCACATCTTCGCTCCGGGGAGACTTCCGCGTTCCTCCCACACATGTCGTTAGCGATTTCTCTTCAGATGCCTTGAACGAGAGGCCCAACTGCGAAGCATCGCTCTCCATGGACGCTTTTGCACCTGAGCTCCCAGTGGAAACATTATCCGCGTGTCGGGGTCCGCCTCCCTCGTCCGCTTCCGGTTCTCCATAGTTGAACCTGGGCGCGCGGCGAGCAAAACGTGATCGTCGCGAACCGGATCCGACCTGGCATCGCCCTTTACGGGTGTTTGCGTTTGCGTGCGGGGCCGGCGGCACCCTTGCCTTGGCGGGGGCCGCCCTTCTTCCCCATCTTCCCGGCTGCAGGACGTGCCTTGACGAAGCCAGTGTTCGGCGAGCTGCGCGAGGGGCGATGCTGGCGGTTGCTGCGCGCGGCCTCGCGGGGGCCGGCCTCGGACCGCTCGATCATCAGCGTCTCCTCCGGGTCTTCTGCCATGCCTGTTCGTGCGACAGCGGCGGCGAACCGATCTGCAATGGGGCGGGGGATCTGGACGTAGGTCTCCGCCTGACCGATGCGGATTGCCCCGATCTCATTGCGGGTGATGTGCCCGCGTCGGCACAGGATCGGGAGGATCCAGCGCGGATCTGCGTTGTCGCTTCGGCCAACATCCATGCGGAACCACACAGTGTCCTCGAAGCCGGGCCGGTGGCGGTCCTTCTGCGCCTCGCCGCGCCCACTGGCGCTGAGTTCCTCGGGCTCGGGCAGGCGAGCGCGGTGGGTGTGAACCAGCATTGCGGCGATCTCTTCGGCGCTGCGCTCGGCCAGCAGTCGCTGCGCGAGCTCGCGGTCGGCATCCTCGATGTCCACGGGACCGAGCAGCTTGCCGAGGAGGCGTTCGCGGTCGCGCTCGGCGATCGCTTCGCGCGTGGGCACCTCCTGCCATTGCGCCGCGATCTTGGCCCGGCCCAGCATCGCCTCCACTCGGCGGCGCATCGAGAAGGGCACGATCAGCACTGCGACGCCCTTGCGGCCTGCGCGTCCGGTCCGGCCCGAGCGGTGCTGCAAGGTGGCGGGATCGCGCGGGATCTCGACATGCACGACAAGGCTCACGGTGGGCAGGTCTATGCCACGGGCGGCAACGTCAGTGGCGACACAGACCCGCGCGCGTCCGTCGCGCAGCGCCTGCAGCGCCTGGTTGCGTTCGGACTGCGAATTTTCGCCCGAAAGCGCCACCACGGCAAAGCCGCGCTCCTGCAAGGTGGCGTGAAGGCGGCGCACCTTGTCACGCGTGGCGCAAAAGAGGATCGCGGTTTCCGCCTCGTGGTAGCGCAGCAGGTTGACCACCGCATTCTCCACTTCGGGCGGCGAGACGGTGACGGCCTGGTATGCGATGTCTCCGTGCCCCCGGCCTTCGCTGATGGTGGCGATGCGCAGCGCATCGCGCTGATAGCGGCGGGCCAGCGCCTCGATCGGGCGCGGCATGGTCGCGGAGAAAAGCAACGTGCGGCGCTCGGCAGGGCTCGCGTCGAGAATTGCCTCAAGCTCTTCGCGAAAGCCCATGTCGAGCATCTCGTCCGCCTCGTCGAGCACCGCAACGGCGAGGCTGGCAAGATCAAGCGCGCCGCGTTCGAGATGGTCGCGCAGGCGACCGGGTGTGCCAACCACGATCGCGGGACCGGAAGAGAGCATCTTGCGCTCGGCGGAAGGGTTCATACCGCCCACGCACGTCGCCACTCGCGCACCCGTGCGGCCGTAAAGCCAGGCGAGCTCGCGGCTGACCTGGAGCGCAAGCTCGCGCGTCGGCGTGATGACCAGTGCGCGCGGCGCGGGGGCAAAGCCAATGCGGCCCGCGGCATCGAGCAGTTGCGCGGCCATGGCGAGACCGAAGGCGACGGTCTTGCCCGAACCGGTCTGCGCCGAGACGACGAGATCGCGACAGGTTGCCTCTTCGCGCAGCACCTCGGCCTGGACAGGGGTGGCGCTGGTGTAGTCGCGCTCGTCGAGCGCGGTCTTGATAGTGACGGGGAGCGGGGGAAATTGCATGTGTGGTTCACTCGTGTCTTGCGCCTTGCAACGGCATCGCGGCTGAAGGCGCGGCCCATGGCTTGGGGCGTTGGTGCAAAAGGGGCTGGGGAAGGAGGGGGCCGGGCGGCATCGCCCGCAAGTCGAAAGGCCCCTTAGCGGATTTTCGCGCAAGAAGCGCCAAGAAAATGCATCGCTTGCCCGTTCGAATTGCACGCAGCCCGTTTGGCGCACGAACCGACGCGGCCATGTGCTGCTTGCGGCGGTGTGTCGGAACATCGAAGAGGCGGTCTCATTGGTCTTGTGTTCCTGCCATCGGCCAGCGGGTCACGCTGCGATCCGCTTCTGCACCGATTGCAGCGTGGCCCTTCACCAAGAGACACAAGAGAGTTTCAGATGCCAACCATCCAGACCTGCAATCCCGCCACCGGCGAACAGCTCGAAACCTACAAGACCGACGAGCAAGCCGAGGTCTTTGCCAAGATCGATGCCGCGCACGAGGCGTTCCTTTCCTGGCGCTTAAAGTCGCATGAGGAGCGCGCGCCCTATTTGCGCAAGATTGCCGCGAAGCTGCGCGAGAACGCGGAGCGCTTCTCCGAACTCATGACGCGCGAGACGGGCAAGCTGCTGCGTGACGGGAAGACCGAGATCGAGCTGTGCGCGCGCATTTTCGAATATTCCGCCGACAATGGCCCGAGCGAGCTGGCCGACGAGGAGCGCAGCCACAGCGGGGGAAAGAAGCGCGGCCTTGTCACCTATGCCCCGCTCGGGGTGATCTATTCGGTTCAGCCGTGGAACTTTCCGGTTTATCAACCGGCTCGCGTCCTTGCGGCGAACCTGATGGCGGGCAACGCCGTTATCCTGAAGCACGCCTCAATCTGCACCGGCAGCGGCCTGCTGCTGCGCGACTTGTGCCTTGAGGCGGGTCTGCCCGAAGGCCTTTTCGACGTCGTTGTGATCGACCATGATCTTTCCGACAAGGTCATCGAGCACGATCTCGTCCGCGCAGTGACCATGACCGGGAGCGATGGCGCGGGCAGCCACATCGGCGAGCTTGCTTCGAAAAACCTCAAGAAGACCGTGCTCGAGCTCGGCTCAAACGATGCCTATCTTGTGCTCGAGGATGCCGATATCGAGCTGGCGGTTAAAACCAGCCTCGAGGGTCGCCTGTTCAACAATGGCGAGACCTGTGTCTCGGCCAAGCGCTTCGTTGTCACCGATGCCGTCTACGATGAATTCGTCTCCGCCTTCGTCGAGCAGATGAAGGGGGTCAAGATGGGCGATCCGATGGCCGAAGAGACCCAGCTAGGTCCGCTCTCGAGCCGCGAGCAGTTCGACACCATCGCCGATCAGGTGAAAGAAAGCCTCGACAAGGGCGCGGCCCTGCTATGCGGCGGCGATCCCGAGCGGGGCGAGGGATGCTTTTATCCCGCCACCGTGCTCGCCGATCTCGCGCCGGGAATGCCAGCGCATGACGACGAATTGTTCGGCCCTGTCGCCTCGATTATCCGCGCCAAGGATGACGATGACGCGATGCGCATCGCCAATGAGAGCCGCTATGGCCTTGGCGGCGGGATCTTCAGCAGGGACGAGGACAAGGCCGTGCGCCTCGCGCGTGACCATTTTGACACCGGCATGGTGCGCATCAATTCCTTCGGCGCTGCCGATCCCGACATGCCCTTCGGCGGGGTCAAGAATTCGGGCTACGGGCGCGAGCACGGCGGCTTCGGGATGAAGGAATTCGTCAACGCCAAGGCGATCTTTCTGCCGTCGTGATGGGCGGATCTTCGCTTCCAGAAAATATCCAGACAGGAGACCAATTATGCAAATTCTCGTCGCCGGCTCGACCGGCAAAACCGGCACCCGACTCGTCCGTGAGCTTGATGCGCGCGGACACACCGCAATCGCACTGGTTCGCGAAAGTTCTGACACCTCGGGCTTGCCCGGCTCCGTCCAGCAGCGGCAGGGGGACCTGACCGACCTCGCAGACGATGTCACGGCAGGGTGCGACGTTGTGGTGTTCGCTGCGGGCGCTGGCGGCGGCTCGTCCGAGGAGATGACCGACAAGGTTGATCGCGATGGCGCAAAGCGGCTCATCGATCTTTCAGAAAGCAGCGGAGTTCACCGCTTCGTGATGCTCAGCAGCATCGGAGCGGGCGATCCCGATCCCGACGGCGACCTTGCGCACTACCTCTGCGCCAAACATGCGGCCGACGAGCATCTCAAGGCCTCCTCGCTGGAATACGCGATCCTGCGGCCAGTTGCGTTAACCGAAGAGGATGGCGGCGGCGACATCCGCCTTGGCGACGATGTCGATCCCAAAGGCGAAGCCGCGCGCGGCGATGTCGCGCGCGTGCTCGCCGACGCAGTCGAGCAGCCCGAATGGAAGGGCAGGATCGCGCGCATGGAAAGCGTCGACCAGTCATAGCAGGGCCTTGCGCACTTCGTGCGTCCGCCGGACCGCGCCGGGCAGGGCTGTCCAGTAAGTCGCCCTGCGCAAAATGGACGATTCTTGGCCTAGCAATGCTTCGCTCGTGTGGGCCATGCCCCGCGCGTTGCCGTTTTCCTGCGCGCGGCAGCGCGAATACCAGCGAACGCGCACCGGGCTTTTCGGCATGGCAGCGCTCGAAGAATTACGCACGCGTGCTGTTTGCTCGGACCCGCTCGGCGGTGTGCAAGGAGCTCGCTTGATCGGCAGGCGGAAGCGGCGGGGCGGGCTGGTGGTAAACTAGCGCCGAAAAGCCGAGCCAGGTCGTGAACATCACCGTGTAGGGCCAGCGGCGCGGCCATAGCCACCACACCAGCAACGTCGCCGCCGCCGTCCCGCCAAGCGCCGCGAGCGCTGCAACGCTGATGCGGCTCTCGATGCCCAGCAACGCGGTCTTTACCGCGATGCTGGTCCATTGGGCAGGCAACAGGACAATCAGCCAATCGGGGAGCGCCTTCGGGCTCACATAGGCCGTGATGAGCATCGCCGCTTCGCCACCGACTATGAAACCGGCGATCCACCATCCTCTGGCTCCGGCGGAACGGGCGAACAAGGCGCCTCTGGCGGCGAAGCTGACGCTCCCGACGGCAAGCGCGAGCAAAACCGAGGCTGGACCGGAAATAGGTGCGATGCCTAGCGCATAGACCGCTGCAACCATCGCGCCGCCGCTCATAAGCGCGAGAGAAAGCCCGATCCGGAAACGAGCGGACATCGCCGCGCCGACCATCCCTGTGGCCATGAGGCTCACAGCGATCATCGGGCCAACCAGATTGACGAGCCCTGCAGGATCGTCGCGATCGAACGCTGCCAGCAACGTGCCCAATGGTGCGACAAACCCTGCGAGCCCCAACAGAACCAAAGGAAGAAGCCTCACAGGAGAAGACTGGCCGGGCGACTTCGTCGTCATCCCACGCTCAGTGATGAAAACGAACGCAATTGTCGAGCGGGGATCGATCGATACAGCCCGGCTTTTCCATCCCGCATCGCGATGAAGGGCGGACCGTGATACCGCCGCACCCTGCCATTGACGGCTTGCCGGCTCCCGATCCGGCGCCAGTCTCATCTCCTTCCTCTGCGCCTTGGCGTGGAAGATGACGTGGGGGAATGTCTCTGGTCGAGAACCGCCCGCCTGAAGCTGACGTCATCACGAAACAGCCATCGCAGGTTTTGGCGGTGCCGCGCGCCGCGAGCGATGCAGGACTGAGGGATGACCCGGCCTTCGAAGGCCGGTCTTTACAGGCTCTCGCCTCTTTATTGTCCGATCACCCTCGCAGCCGACTGCGCAGTTTGCAAGCATCGGGGGACCCCAGCAATCGGGGGCGCCTGGAGGCGAGCGTGCGGCTCTTGCCGATTTCTTGGCCGCCAACGATGCCTCGCTGGAGACGACTTTCGATCAAGAGGAAACCGATCGGGATATCGATGAGAGAAATTCACCTTGGCAAGCGAAACTCCGCCCAAACGGGCAGATGGTCCGATGCGCGCGAGGCGAGCGCGCTATGATGTATTCCACATTGCAGCGGCTCGAGCGGAGAGCCGTAGAGGATGCGATCAAGCCGCCCGATGGGGCGCCGGCTAGGAAAACTGCGCCCGCAATCGAGCAGCGCGAAGTGGCGGGCGAATTCCTTGAGGCAGCCGCCGTGGGCGCGCCATTCGTTGAGATCGCCGGCCAGCAGGGCCGGCCGCTGCTGCTGCGCTGCTTGCGCCAGTTCGGCTATGGCGCGAGCCTGCCGCACGCGCCAAAGGCCCGAAAGGTCAAGGTGCATGCCGAACACCGCCAGCTCTACTCCTGCGGCAAGTCGCAAAGTCGCGGTGACCATGCCGCGTGGCTCAAGATAGGGGATGTGGACAATGTCATGCGCCATTATCTCGATGCCGCGCCTGACCATGATCGTGTTGCCGTGCCAGCCCATTGAATCGTGCTGCACGTCGAAGGGCACGGGCACGTAATCGGTGTGCTGTTCGACAAGAAACGAAGGCAAGGCGCGCTCGCGCAGGCCGAACCGGCGGTCCGCCTCCTGCAGCACCACGATGTCCGCATCGACTTCGTTAAGCACGCTCAGGATCCGCTGTGGATCGCGCTGCCGATCAGTGCCGATGGCCTTGTGGATGTTGTAGCTGACGAGCTTGAAGCTGGGAGGGGGGCAGGTTTCATCCATTGGTTCAGATCAGGTCGCTCATGAGCCGCGCCGTGTTCTCACACACTTTTCGCAACAGCGGGCGGCGCTTCCAATCCGGCGCGCACAGACGATCGGATTGTTCGAGATAAAGCCGCTCCAGCCTCGCGATGTCTTCGGCTAGGTGGCTATCGTAGGACAAGAGGTCCACCTCCGCATTCAATTCGAATGAACGCACGTCCATGTTGCTCGATCCCAGGATCACGACTTCGTTGTCCACGCGGCAATGCTTGGCGTGAAGCAGATCCGGGCCGTAAAGGTGGATCTGAGCGCCCACCGAGAGAAGCCCCTGATAATAGCTGCTTTGTGCAAGGCTAACGAGGAGGTGGTCGCTCTTTGCCGAGGTGATTAGGCTCACCCGCACACCGCGAAGCACTGCGCCTCGGATTGCGGCCAGCAGTGCGTCGTTGGGCACGAAATAGGGGGTCACGATCACGATCTCCCGAAAGGCATTGTGCATCGCTTGCGTGATGATGAGGTCCATCCCGCCGACCGGATTGTCAGGCCCGGTGGCGATGATCTGAGCGGGTGCGCGGCCATGCAGCGCCGGCGGGGGGAAGAGCGCCGCATCGTCAAGCTCTTCGAGGGTCTCGAGATACCAGTCGCACACGAAGATCGCCTGCAGCTGGATGACGATCGGCCCCCTCATCCGGACCGTGAGATCGCGGTTGGCCCGGCCTCCTTGCTCTTCCGGATCGCAGGCATTCTGCGAGCCGGTGTAACCGATCAACCCGTCTACCACCACGATCTTGCGATGATTGCGCAGGTCCACACGCGAACTGGTGAGCCGTCGGCGCAACGGCAGGATATCCTGCACCTTTACGCCGACAGGTCTCATTCGTCGCTTGATCGCAGCGATCGAGCCATATGAGCCCAGCGCATCGATCAACAGCCGACAGGTGACGCCGCGCGCACTGGCCCGCTCCAGCGCGGCCAAAAGCCGTTCGCCGACCCGGTCATCCTTGAAGATGTAGAACTCGATATTCACGTGGTGGCGTGCCGCATCGATATCGGCAATCATCCGGTCGAAGGTTGCGTGGTAAGCGCCAATCGGCTCGATTTCATTGCCGCCCACCGCTGAAAATTGGCCGAGACCGTGTGCCAGCCTGGCCACTGCCTGGTTGTCAACGCTCAGGCGCGGCAAGAACTCGTCTTCGTCCAGCCCAGTCTTACGGACGATCCGCTGCAGAATGGCGGGCAGTTCGTCGAACCGCTTCCGGCGGTGCTTTGCATAGCTCGGTCGGCCGATGAGGCCATAGATCAGCAGCGCCAGCCACGGCAAGACGAAGAAGAGAAGCAGCCACCCGCGCGCCTCGGAAGGCGGGCGCCGGAACGGGACGATCACGAAAGCGACGATGGCGATGATCCATCCGGCGACTGCCAGCTTGTTGTCCCACAACCACGCCAGCGCACCAGCGCCTGCGATGTCCGGACTGGTCACTGGGCATTACTCGCTGACGGCTGCACGGTGCTGTGGGACATTCTGGGATGAACCCTTTCGGCGATGGGCTTGGCCAAGACCTCTAACATCCGGCTGTTGCCGAGGGCTAGAGGCAGGGTCATCAGGCGGTATGCACCGCTGGCTCTTCCCTGAAGGGATCGCGGGAAAAGATGATCGCGGTCGCGTTCATACAGGCGCGACAATCCGCAGGAAGGCCGCCGACACAGGCGATGAAATGGCTTGCAGTCTCCTCCTCAACAGCTTGATTGCCAAACCGACTTTTCCGAGTAATGTCCTGAGCGGGAGTGACTAGGGCAGGGGAATTTCCGATATGGCCAAACCGGCAAGACGTTCGTTCGCGTCTATCGTGGCATTCGTCGCATTTACGGCGATGGCATTGCCGGGGTTTCTCGCAACGGGCGCTGCGCCGGCTGTGGCACAGGAAGCCACTTCAGCGGAGGAAAGGGCAAATCCGCTCTCCTCGTTGCCCCTGCGCCTGATCGGGCCTGCCTATGTCTCGGGCCGTATCGCCGATTTCGCCTTCTTCCCCGGCGGATCACACCATTACCTGGTCGCAACGGCCTCGGGCGGGCTCTGGGAGACGACCGATGCCGGCGTGAGCTGGAAGCCGCTGTTCGATACGCAGGGCTCCTATGCGCTCGGCGTCGTCGAGATCGCGCCGTCTGACAACAAGACGATCTGGGTCGGCACCGGCGAGAACAACGCTCAGCGCTCGGTCGGCTTTGGCGACGGGGTCTACAAGTCGACCGATGGCGGCAAAAGCTGGACCAATATGGGGCTCAAGGCTTCGGGCCACATCAGCCAGATCTGGATCAATCCCGAGGATGCCGATCACGTGCTGGTCGCGGCACAAGGTCCGCTATGGTCGGATGGCGGGGATCGCGGCCTCTACAAGACCACCGATGGCGGGGCGACGTGGGAACGCATTCTCAATATAGACGCCTATACCGGGATCAACGAATTCGTAGTTCATCCCGATGATCACGATCAGATCATCGCATCGTCCTATCAGCGCCGGCGGCATGTCTGGGTGCTGATAAATGGCGGGCCGGGCTCGGGCATTCATCGCACCAGCGATGGCGGCAAGAGCTGGGCCAAGGTGAGTGCGGGCCTGCCGAGCGAGGAGATGGGCCGGATCGGGCTTGCGATGGCGCCTTCCGCGCCGAACACGGTCTATGCCATCATCGAGGGCCAGCCCGACGAGCAGGGGCTCTATCGGACCGGTGATTTCGGCCAGAACTGGGAAAAACGCTCTGAGCACGCCTCTAGCGGCGCCATGTATTACCATGAGATATTCGTCGATCCGAAAGACCCCGAGACGCTCTATTCGGTGGATACCTTCAGCTCTCGCTCGACCGACGGCGGCAAGACCTTCAGCCCCCTCAGCAACGCCGCTCGCCACGTGGATGATCACGCGCTGTGGATCGACCCGGCTAACACCAAGCACCTCGTGATGGGCGGCGATGGCGGCATCTATGAAAGCTGGGACGGGGGCACCAAGTGGCGCCACCATGACAACCTGCCAATCGTCCAGTTCTACCGCATCCAACCCGACAATGCCGAGCCGTTCTACAATGTGTGTGGCGGGACGCAGGACAACAACTCTTTGTGCGGCCCCTCGCGCACCACCAATGTCCATGGCATCACCAACGCCGACTGGCCGATCGTACTCGGCGGCGATGGCTACAAGCCGCAGATCGATCCGCGCGATCCCAACATCGTCTACACGCAATACCAGTATGGCGGACTCGTGCGCTATGACCGGCGCACGCAGGAGCGGGTGTTCCTCACCCCGCAGCCCGAACCAGGCGAGCCCGCCTACAAGTGGAACTGGAACACCCCGGTCCTCATCAGCCCGCACAATCCTGATCGCATCTACTATGCTGCGGAATACCTGTTTGCCTCGGATGATCGCGGCAATTCTTGGAAAAAGATCAGTCCCGATCTCACCCGCCGGATCGATCGCAACACGCTCAAGGTGATGGGTCGCGTCTGGAGTGTCGATGCGATCGCCAAGAACGATTCCACCTCGCTTTATGGTGCCGCGATCGCGGTGAGCGAAAGCCCTGTGCAGCAGGGGCTGATCTATGTCGGGACCGATGATGGCGTGATCTCTGTCACCGAAGACAATGGCGGCTCCTGGCGGCGGGTGGAGAGCTTCCGCGGCGTGCCTGATATGAGCCTGGTCGAAGACATCATCGCCTCGGTGCACGATGCGAACGTCGCCTATGTGGTGTTCGACAACCACAAGCGCGGCGATCACAAGCCCTACGTTTATCGCACTGGCGACATGGGCCGCACCTGGACGCCGATCGCCGGAGATCTGCCGCAGAGAGGCTCCGCGCACACGATCGCGGAAGATCACGTGGATCCCGGCCTCCTGTTCGTCGGCACCGAATTCGGTTTGTTCTATACCCAGTCGGGCGGCGTATCCTGGCATCAGCTCAGGTCCAAGTTTCCGACCATCGCCGTGCGCGATCTCGAAATCCAGCGCCGCGAGAATGATCTCGTGGTCGGCACCTTTGGCCGAGGCGCCTACATTCTCGACGACTACACCCCTCTGCGCACTTCCGCCGCGAGCGTCGCCAGCGCCGAGGCGACGCTGTTCGACGTGCGCGACCCTTGGCTGTATGTCGAAGGGGATTTGTGGGGCCGAGTGAGCGGTCCGCAAGCGTTCAACGGGGACAATTTCTGGTTTGCAGAAAATCCGCCCTTCGGCGCGGTCTTCACCTACACCTTGCGCGACGGGCTGGAGACGCGCGCCGATGCGCGCCGCAAGCGCGAACGCGAGGTCCAGAAGGCGCGCGGCGACACGTTCTATCCGAGCTGGGAGACGCTGCGCGCCGAGGACCGCGAGGACGAACCCGCGATCATCTTCACAATCACCGACAGCGCCGGCAATATCGTTCGCCGCATGACCGCACCGCATACCAAGGGCCTGCACCACGCAGCATGGGATCTGCGCCATGCTGCACCCGATCCGGTCGATCTCAACCCCGGTCCGCCCCAGCTCTTCGGCGGCGAAGCGGTGGGCCCGCTGGTCGTTCCGGGCGTTTTTACGGTGACGATGGGCAAACGTATCGATGGCGTAGAAACTCCCTTGGCGAGCCCGAAGAGCTTCACCGTGAAGGCGCTGCAGGCCAGCCCCGAACTGACCAGCGACCGGCCGGGCGTGCTCGCCTTCCAGCAGGAGACAGCGGAACTTGCACGCGCCGTTGCGGGCGCGGGCGAGGCCTCGCGCGAACTTCGCAAACGCTTGGCGCATCTCAAGCTTGCGGTCGAAGCGCTCGACACGCCCAACCAACCTGAGCGAAGCGCGATCCAGCAGATCGAGAAAATGCTCGACGAGACCGATGTCGCGATGTTCGGCGATGCGAGCGTTGCCAGCCGCAACGAGCCTGTGCCGTTCTCGATCGCACAGCGTGTCGGTCAGATTGTCGGGTGGGGTTGGGCGCACCAATCGCCAGTCACCGGCTCGGACCGGCAGGCCCTTGAATTCGCGAAAGGCGAGTTCAGTGCAGCGCTTGTATCCTTGCGCGATGTGGAGGCCCGGGTCGAGTCACTCGAGCGCGAACTTGCAACAAGGGGCGTGCCATACACGCCGGGCAGCGGCGTGCCCACTTGGCCGCGCTGACGGTCCAGCGACAATCGGAGTGGCCATATTGCGCGCGGTTGGCTTGCGTTGACTGACCAAAGCAGCCTTGCAGACTTCATGGCTTGGATAAATGCATCAGCAGGTCGAAGAACCATGCTGCGCGCTACCCTTCCTTTGTCCCGATCTTCCTGGGAGAACCCCGATAAAATGGGCTTCAGCCGAGAATTCGTTTCATCCGCGATCAGGAGGATGATATGTCCATCCAAGGGCGCATTCAGTCTTGGAAATTTTTCGACCGATTGGTCAAGCGCGCTGGCTGGTTGTCGCCACAAGTGCGCAGACGATGGTGAAGACTAGGAAAATTTTCGGACGATCGGGGGGAAGCGCTTGGAAGGCTCGAATATTGATGGGCTGGCGGTTCCGGTAGGGGGCGCTGGTCCAACAGCTTCGCTCAGGCGGTGCTCGATTGCGCTGGCGTTCGCCTTTCTCGGCTGGGCGTGTCCTTCATTCGCATCCACTCCCGCCGAACTGTGCAGGGTAGGGGGTGCCCCTGTTTCAGTGCCCGGTTCGGTCGAACTCTACCTCGGCGCCACTGCCGCAGCCGAGCGCATCCTCACTCAAGCGACCGCTGATCCGGTTGCGGGCGATCGTGCGCTGGAGCAGCTTCGGCCCACAACCTCGGGTGATCCCGAGTTGTCCCTGCCGCCTGCTGTTATCGCCTCCTATTGCAGCGCTGCGGGAGAAGCGATGCGGATCGCCAGATCGGGCAGTTCGAATCGCGCGCGCAGTTATTTGCTAGCGGCTTTGGCGGCAGCGGCGAACCTTGAAGACGGACCGCTCCAAGCGCGTATCGCCTATCGTCTCGCGCTTACCTCCAGAGATTTTCCGGTCCGCCCCGATCTTCGGTCCGCCAGTAGAGCGATGGCCGAGACTGTCTCCTCGATCGAAATGCCCGGCGGCTTTGCCAGCGGGCCCAACGATAACTGTCGCTCGCTGATCGAAGTCCCGCTGGATGATCAGTCCAATTGGGCCGCATCGAACCTTGCCCTTGAATGCGCAGCCGACCGGGCAGCAGCAGCAGGAGCCCCCCGGCTCGAGGCGCTGGCTTTGCTCCAGAACGCCCGGATAACCCTCGCCGAGGCGCAGCGGCGCGCACAGGATAGTGCGATGTTGCGCGCTGACGCTGGCGGGCTTGCGTTGAACGGCCTTGGTCCCGCCCGCCGCATTGCCGACCTGTCCATCAGGTTCGATTTCACAGCCAGGCTTATCGAAACCGCCCTCGATGCTGAGATGCTCCCCGGATCCGAAATCGCTGATGGCTTGGCTGCGCTTTCACGCGATCGGTCCGACGATCCTGGCCGCACCGCATGGCTCCACGCTCTACAGGGCAGAGCGTTGCTGGCTCGCGGTTCAAGCGAAGCTGCAGCGGCGCAGTTGCGGCAGGCGATCTTTTTCGAGAGCCAGCGCAGCCAGCCTGTGAGGCTGGCGGACTGGTATCTGCTGCTGGCAGCCGCTGATCCTGCCAAGCGCGCGACTTATGCCCTGCAAGCCTATCACGCCCTCGAGACGGTTCGCCCGTTCCTGCCCGCACGTGATCCGTTGACCGAGGAATCGATCTTCAGCCTGCGCGTGCAACCTGTGTTCAATGCGGCGGTCGATCTGAGGCTTTCAGATCCTCAAGGCGACGTCCTGCTGGCTCAGGAGGTGGTCGAAAAACTTCGCCAGGCCGAGATACAGTCGGTCTTTGGCGCAGACTGCGTGCCGCCACGAATCCCGGTGGGCCCGGAAGAGCTATCTGATGGCGAGATTCTGTTCTACCCGATTCTGCTGGAGGACCGGGTGGAGATCCTGTTCGCCGTGAAGCTCGAAGGCCAGGCTGCGCCGCAATATCAGCGGATCACGGTGCGAGACGGCGCCCGGCTCGAACGGGTTGAGCGGCTGGTCAAGACGATGACCCTCGAGCTCGCCTATTTCGGCATCGATGGGGACTGGGAAGAGTCAGCGAGTGCGCTGTTCGAATTGCTCATCGCTCCGATCGAGCAGTATCTCGGTGAGCATTCCACCCTGATCATCGTGCCTGACGGCATTTTGCGACGCGTTCCATTTGCTGCCCTGCTCGACCCCGAAGGCGCGCCACTTGTAGCCCGCACCGCCATCACGGTTGCACCTTCGCTCGCCTACACCCGCCCCGGGGATCGCGCTGGCAAGAATGTGCAGGTTGTCGCTGCATCGCTTTCAGCCGAGGTGGACTTGCCAGCAGGCCGGTTTCCGGCCCTGGCTGCAACGGCCGAGGAGGCTCGAATGGCGGCCGGCTTCGGTGATCCATTAGCCAAGAGGGGCGTTGTGCTGGAGGATTTCGAGCGTGCGGAATTGGTTGATACATTCGCCGCCCAATCCATCGATGTCCTCCATCTCGCCACGCATGCATCGTTCAACGGGCGCAGCGATCGCAGCTTCATCGTGGCTCAGGACGGGGCCATTTTGTTGAGCGAGCTGCGCGAGCTGATCGAGCGATCGGGGGACCGGGGTGAATTGCTTGCCCTCATCGTGCTGAGCGCTTGCGAGACAGCCCTGGGCGATGATCAAGCGACGATGGGTCTCGCCGGAGCTGCAGTGCAGGCGGGCAGCGAGAGCGCACTCGCCTCGCTTTGGGAGGTGTCGGACGAGGGCACCGCGCAACTGATGCGAAACTTTTATCTCAATTACGCAGCTGGGCAGGGGCGGGCCACGGCCTTGCGCAATGCTCAGCTTGCCTTGATCGAGGAAGATGACGGGCTTTGGTCCGATCCGCGCATCTGGGCAGCCTTCACGCTTCTGGGAGCCTGGCGCTGAACCGGCCTGCTCACCCCGCACCGAACGGATGGATGCAAGGATGATGCCCTTCGCAAACGCGCCTGCACGGCTCCTTCTAGGCCTGTCGCTCCTGGCTCTGGCTGCATCGCAGTCTGCGGCGCAGATCGTGACCGACATCACGCCCGATTCCGAACCCGGCTACGAAACCGATACAGTTGTCACGAGTGTTGGATCGACGATCGAGATCACCGGCGGCGAACTTGCGGGCGGCAATCTCTTCCATTCGTTCGAGACCTTCGATCTCGCGCACAATACTATGGCCGAGTGGGTGCGGGGTGCGCCTGACGCCTTGACGGTGAATAACATCGTCAATCGCGTGCGCGGCGGCTCACCTTCGCAGATCTTCGGCGAAATTTCCGTGCGCGACATGCCGAACGCGGATTTCTGGTTCATCAACCCTGCCGGCTTGGTGTTCGGGGAGGGGGCGTCGGTCAATGTCCCCAATTCAGCTTATTTCAGCACCGCTCAGGCTCTGATCTTCCCCAATGGGGAAACCTTTTCCACCGTGACTGCAGACGGATCGAGCTTCACCAGCGCTCCGCCGTCGGCTTTCGGATTTCTCGGCGGCCAGGGGAGCATCTTCGCCGAGGCGACCAACATCACGAGCGCGGCGGGGAGTCCGGACGCCTCGATCGCTCTTGCAGGCGCGAACATCGGTTTGGCCGGCAGGAGCGTGTTCAGGGGCGCGAGCACGAGCCTTCTCGCCGTGGGAGCGGCTGCGCTCGAGGCTCCTGTCGCCGCGCTCCGGATTGCCCCGGTGGGAGGTCGAATTGATCTGCTGCCAATGGCGCGGGTCGATACAGACGGCATCTTTCTCGGGGGGGGCAGCATCCTCCTCGATCAGGCGGGCGTGCGCACGCAGAACGGCAGCGACATTACGGTGATCGCGGGAACCTTTGAGGTTGTCGAGCTAGGTGGACTACGCACTGAGCTGGTCGAGGCTACCCCCGGAGCGTTTGGCGGATCGATCGATATCCGGGCTGGCACGGTGCTTCTCGGCAGTGAAGCCGTCATCCAGGCCGAAGCTGTCGGGGTCGCCAATGCTGGAGATGTAAGAGTTCTGGCCGATCGGTTCGAAGCCAGCGGGGCTCTTCTCGGATCGGCTGCACTTGGCGATGGCAATGCCGGCGACGTGACGATCCAAGCGCAGGATCTTCTCGTGCATGACACCTTCATCGGCGGTTTTGCAAGCGGGGCGGGCGCGGTTGGCGATCTGGTTCTTGTCGCGCGGGACGCGATCATTTCCGGCTCCAGCCGGGTGCTCACGCTGTCCGTTCCTGAAAGCAGCGGTGCAGGCGGATTGCTGGCGATTGATGTCGAAGGGGTGTTGCAGATCACCGGCGATGCACTGGTCAGTGCCCAATCCTCGGGCTCGGGCGATGCCGGCGACATCGTCATTTCTGCCTCCATTCTCGAGATGACGGGCGGCATCATCGAGGCGAGCACTCTGAGCACTGGCAATGCCGGCAACATCCTGATCGAGGCGGGCGATGTCCTGCTCTCGGGCAGCGCCAACGTGCTTTCATCGGCCATCGAGGGCAGCACGGGCAATGCCGGCAACATCCTGATCGAGGCGCGCGATGTCGTGCTCTCGGACAATGCGAGCGTGTTCTCCGCGGCTCTTGCAGGCAGCACTGGGGCGGGCGGTTCGGTGAACCTCGACATTTCCGGTCTTCTCGCGATCGCGGACCGGGCCAATATCAACGCCCAAGCCGATGGAGCCGGCGACGCTGGCGAGGTCTTCATAATCACAAGCGTGCTGGACTTGGCCGGAGGCTCCATCAACTCCGCCACGAACGGCAACGGCAACGCCGGCACCGTCCGCATATTCGCGGACATGATCGAAATGCGCGCGGGCAATATCTCCACCCCGGCCAACTTCGGTTCCGGCAATGCCGGGGCGGTGATCATCTCGGCCGACACGATCGACATGACGGGCGGCATAATCTCCTCATCCGTCGAGAGTGGCTCGGGCAATGGCGGTTCGATCGATATCTCGGTGGATCAACTTGCGATGTCCGGCGGCTTCATCCTCTCGAACGCATTTTCCGGCGACGGCAGCGCAGGGAGCGTGACGATCGAAGCAGGCGACGCGATCCTCACGGGCAACGCATTTGTGGGTTCGGCGGCGGGCGCGGAAAGCACAGGCAATGCCGGCACCGTGATCATCGAAGTGGACGGTCAGCTTGAAGTCAGTGGATCGACGTTCGTCAGCGGTGCCACGGGAGGCCAGGGGGATGCCGGCGATGTCGTCATCGCTGCGCGCGACGTGATCGTGTCTGGTGCGGCCCAGATCCTGTCCACTGCCGTGACTGGAAGCACGGGCGCGGGCGGGACCGTGACAATCGATGCGGTTGGCTCGATGATCGTGGCAGACCAGGCAAGCATCGCAGCCAGGGCCGAAGGCGAGGGCGACGCCGGGGGCGTCCTCATCATCGCTGACCAGCTGGAAATGTCCGGTGGGACAATAGGTTCGGACACACTGGGTGGCGGGGATGCAGGCTCGGTGACGCTTGCACTCAATCGTGCGGTGATCTCGGGCGGGTTGATTTCCTCGGACTCCGAACTCGGAACCGGGGATGCCGGGACAGTGAGCGTGACGGCTGAAGAACTGATCCTCGCTGGCGGCGGCGGCATCAGTTCGACAGCTTTTGCCCAAGGCGATGCCGGGACAGTGGAGGTTAATGCAGACCGGCTTGAGATTGCCGGCGGGCGCATCTTTTCGGACACCAGCGCCTCTGGCGATGCTGGCTCGGTCACTGTCACGGCGGGGCAGCTGAGCATGTCGGAAGGGTTCATCACATCAACCACTCTGGCTGACGGTAATGCCGGCACAGTCTTGGTGATGGCCGACCGGTTCGATCTTTCAGGCGGCACCATCGCATCGGCCACTGAAGGCATCGGCGATGCGGGCCAGACAATGGTCGCGGTCGAGATCCTAAAAATGACCGGCGGCCTCATCAGTTCAGATAGCGAGAGCGATGGGAATGCGGGAATCGTGGAGGTCTCGGCTGACACGATCGAGCTCAGCGGCGGAACGATAGCGTCGGGCACTTTCGGGCGCGGCGATGCGGGCGGGGTGAGCGTGACCGCAAACCGGTTCGAGATGACCGGGGGATTGATTGCATCCGAAAGCGCAGGGCAGGGTGATGCGGGTCTTATCGCGCTGGAAGCGTTCCAGTTCAACATGTCCGGCGGTGCGCTCTCCTCAGAAACGAACGGGGCCGGCGATGCGGGAGTGATCGCGCTCGATGGTCAGGATGCGACCCTTTCCGGCGATGCCGTCATTGCGTCCGCCGCGCTGGAGGGAAGCACCGGCCAGGGCGGGGCGATCCTGTTCAATGTCGAGCGCTCGCTAACGCTGTTGAACGGTGCGGCCATCAGCGTAGCCACTCGCGGCACCGGCAATGCCGGCGATATTCTTCTGGCGGCGCCGCGATTGCTGCTCGATGGGGCGAGCGGCATAGTCTCATCCGCTGAAGGCACCGCTTCGGCGGGCACGATAACGCTCGTCAGTGATACCATTCGCATCGACAACGGCAGCAGCATCACGACCGATTCCCAGAACGGACCTGCCGGCGACATCGTTCTTCTGATGAATGAGCAAGGCTTTCTCGGTCTTGCCGGCGAGGAACCAGGCACCATCACCACCAGTTCGGGGATCGATACCGGCGGACGCATCTTGATCGCCAACCCGTTTCTGATCCTTGGCGAGGGAAGCCAGATCCTGGCGCTCGGCGAGGCTGGCGGAGCAAATGTCCAGATCAACTCCCGCTTCTTCATCCGTTCTACTGATACGAGCAATGTGCTTTCGGTCGACGGCGCGCTTGTGCTCGACAGCCAGCTCGGCGACCAGCTTGCGAGCACCGAGCCGGTTGACCTCGGCTTCCTCGATGCCTCCAGCATTCTGAGCGGACAATGCCCCACGAGCGAAACGGGGGAAACCAGCCGGTTTTCCAGCCAGATCACCGGCCCCTATCATCTCAATTCCGAAGCTGCAGAGCCCCCGCTTGATGCTGGGGAGGCTCCGCCTTCAGCCGTGAGCCCTCCGGAAATGTCGCCATGTCCGTGAAGTTCGGCGAGCGGTCGCGGGCCGTGATCGGCGCATGGCTGTTTTGCCTTGCCGGTGGTGCTCATGCGCAGGAGCTCTCGGCAGATAATCCGGCTTTGGAGCGGACCGGCCCGCTGGCGAGCCAGCCGGCTCCCGACTTTGCCGAAGACATCGAGTTTCCTGCGCTGGTGAGCGATGATCCGCTCCCGATCCCCCCGGTATCGGGGAGCGTTGAAGTTTCAGGGGTGGAGGTGAGGGCGCACCGAGACGCCGTGGCCCCCCCGCTCAAGGGCTGGCGCCCCGAAGCAGAGCCGAGCAATGAGCTTGCGATAGCGCACACCGCCGACCAACTTCTCGATGCGGCCTGGGTGGAGCGCCAATTCTCGCTGAACGGCCTTATCGGCCAAGCCGTGCCGCTTGATCGTATCGTAAGCCTTGTTCAGCTGATCAACCGTGCGCTCGTCGCAAATGGATATATCAATTCCGGTGTTCTCATCGACGGGCCACCTCCCGAGCCGGGTGGCATCCTGAAGCTGCAATTGGTGTTTGGCCAAGTGGTCGATGCCGAAGGCCAGCCGGGCGCTGATATCTCTTTCGGTGGTCGTGGACGCAACCGGCTTACGGAGCGCTTTGTCGAACAGCGGCTGCCCGCGATCGCACGTGTCCCGCTCAACGCGATCGCGCTTGAGCGGGAATTCCGGCTGCTTGCGGCAAACCCGGCGATTGACACCGTCTCGGCAGACCTGCAGCCCGGCGAGCGCCCGGGCGAGGCGCGCCTTTCCCTTCTTATCGATCCCGCTCCCCTGTTCGACTTCTACACGTCCTTCGCCAACAGCCGGGCGCCATCGATCGGGGGCGAACGCATCGGTTTTGGGGGCTTCTTGCGCAATCTGCTGCGACCCGGCGATGTCATCAGCGCCGAGACCGGCTTCACCAGCGGCCGGCAGGACCTGATCGCGGGCTACGAGGCACCCTTAATCGGGCCGCGCAGCCTGTTTCATGTGCGTGGCGGCTTCAACAATGCAGCGGTGGTGGATCCCGAACTGTTGGATCTCGATATCACCGCGCAAGACTGGCAGATCGAAGGCGGCCTGGGCGTGCGTGTTGTTGATCGCCCGCTCACACCCCAGGGCACCGGGAGAGGCTGGCGCACGGCACGCGAACTCATATTGGGTGCAAGTGTCTTTCATCGCCAGTCCGACACCACGCTGCTTGGTCGTCCATTCTCGTTTACCCCTGGCGCCGTGAATGGGCGCGCAGAATACACGGCCCTGCGCCTTACGGGTGATTTCGCCGATCGCGGTGTCAACAGAGTGTTTGCGGTGGCTCTGACGCTGACCCAGGGGCTTGATGGAACCCTGAGCGACATTCCCGGGCTCATTTCTCCCGACCGTGACTTTCGCGCGGCCCGCCTTCAGGTGAGTTATGCCCGTCGACTTTCGGAGAACGGGCTGGAGCTGCGCAGCCGTCTTGTCGGCCAATACGCCGATGGCATCCTTTATTCGGGCGAGCGTTTCGCCGCAGGCGGCGCGCAAAGTGTGAGGGGCTACAGAGAAACGCTCGTCCTCGCCGACACCGGGCTCAACGGTTCGGTGGAGCTGGTGCGCGCCTTCAGCCTTTCCGGAAGAGGAGAAGGCCGTCTCGCGTTCGATCCTGGCAGGTTTTCTGCCTCCGTCTTCGCCGATGGGGCAATTCTCGGAAATCGCGAGGGGCCAGCGCCTGCAGCGGGCGAACTTGCAAGCGTGGGCGCAACTCTGGCTTGGGCCCCTGCGCCATGGCTGGAGGCGATGGCCGCCTACGGTGAAGCGCTCATTGATGCTCCGATCACCGGCAGCCGCGATTTGCAGGATCGAGGTGTAAGCTTCCGCATAACTGTGCGCCCGCTCGCTCTGCTGCGGCGTTGACACTGGGACTTTTCTGCAGCCGCCCTCCCGCAGCTCGCAACATGACATTGAGGAGCCATCCTCCGACGATGCGAAGGCTATCGTCTGCGGGCGGAGTGTCGACACCAAACCAAGCGCGCCGGCATCGCAATTCTTTTTCAGATCGAAAACCGCACCCCGCCAAGGATCCGCGATCGATCGGAGAACTGCCCGAAGATCCCATCGCGCGAGCCGTAAAACAGGTCGCCGCCGAGAAAGAGCGAGAAGCGATCATCAAGCCTGCGCGAGACTTCAAGGCGGACCAAGCCATCGGCGTCGGTGAGCGAATGTAGCCATTCCATCCGGCCCGAGTGCAGTGTGTCGTCGAATTCCTTCTGCACCCGCAGCGTCGCGATGAGGTCGGTTTCGGGGCGGACGAGCTCGCGCTCCGAGGAAATGTGATCTACGATCAGCTGGAGGTTCACATAGGTGTCGAGCGGCCCCGCGAAGTCGCTTCCCAAGCCACCGACAATCCGGTCGACCTCTGCCACCTCGCTGCCCAAGCTGCCTGCGACGACGAACTGCGCATCGGGCGTCCATGCGGCTTCCAATCGGCCGACGACGCCACCGAGCTGCCGCACGAATTCCAGCCCAAGCGTATGGCGCCGCGGATGTTGCAGTTCGATTGCCTGGCCGCTCAGCAAGGGCACTCCATCCTGATCTATCCCGCGCACGAGAGAGAACCGGACATCTGCCGCATTGAGCCGATAGGAAATGCGAGCCCCCATCGTGGCATCTGCCAGAAGATCACCGCGATCCTCGCGGGTGATCGGGGGCAAAGGACCGACCGCTTCGAGGCCCGCCAGGAGGCGCGGCGCGAGCGGGAAGAATGCAGCGCCGGGCTCTGCCAACTGGTTGACCGTCGGATCGGGCGCGAAAACCAGATCGACGTTCAACCTGCCGGTGCTCGCCTGAAGGCGCGCAGCCCAGATCGGGATGCGGTCCGGGCGGGGATTGCGCGCTAGCCCTTCGGTCAAGCGAGCGGGACTGACGGTATCGACCACCCGGGCGCCATCGATCGAACCCCACGCGATCTCCTGCTTGCCCAACTTGAGTTCGAGCGGACCTGCCGGGATCAGGACATAAAGCTCATCGATCTCGATCCGGGCGTCATCTCCCTTCAGGAGCGGAGCCGAGATCGGCGAGAAGGAGCGGCGTGTGCCAGTTCCGGTTTGCGACCCGGCAACCTCCATGCGCAGCGAGGCGATTGCCTGGACATTGGAGGATAGGGAAATCGCCGCCTCGGGCTCGACGAGCAATCTCGCCTGCGCCAATCCGTCTTCATCGAACGCGATGGCCAGCTCGCCATCGACGGTCTGCGCAGTCGCCGGGATCCCCCCGAATGTGGCCGCCAGCGCGCAGAGCGCGGCGCGTTGCCTCACGGCATGCGCCCGGCAACTCGGTCTAGCCGCGCTGGATCGAACAGCGCTTCTTCCGCGCCGGTCGCTCGTGCAAGCCTTGAAACCGTGACCTTTGTCGAACGCTTGGTGAGGTGATTGGTGACGGTGAAGTCCGTCGCGGTCCACGAGCTTCCCACCTTTTCGAGGTCGCTTACCGAGATCGTCTTTAGGCGCCGCCCGCCAGGATCAGTGAAGGTGATCACGCGCGGAAACCACGATGCAGGGTCGATTTCGGCAGTGAAGCCGCCATAGCCGATCTCGCGGGCGATCTTCGGGCTCTTGGCCGTGCCCTTGAGGATGTAGCGGCCGTTGGCGGCACGCCCGCCCGAAGAGAAAGTATAGTCTGCAAGCCCGAACTTGAAGCTGTCCTTGACGTCGCCGAAGGAAAGTTCGGTTCCCATGAAGCTGTCAGCGCGCTCGGACGAGGGAACCCGCCGCGTGCGACTGGTGGCGGGAAGGAACAGCCATGTCTCGTCGGTGCGATTGGCAGCCTTGTGATCGTAGCTGAGGAACGAGGTTCCACGAATGCTGCTAGGCGTGTCGAACGCGAGGAGCAGACGGTGCGTCTGGCCCGTTTCCGTGCGCACCATCTGCGCAGCCCGCGTGCGCGAGCGGCCCTTGTTCTGCATCTCGAAAGTGATCCGTCCCTTGCGGGGATCAGCATTCGCCCGGTCGGCGATGTTCTTCGCGATGGTTGATCCGTCAGGCGTTTTCTGAGCGGCAACCTCACCTGAAAGGGTGAAGGCGGCGAGCGCGGCAAGAACGGCGAGTCGAATTTCAGGCATGTCTTGTCATCCATCTGCGTGAGGTGATCGATGCGATGGCGGGCACCATGACGAGCGCGCCGAACAGGCTTCCGAACGCGGCGAAGGCGATGAGCAATCCGAACCAGCGCAAAACCGGTGTTTGGCTGAGCGCAACCACCAGAAAGCCCGCACCCAGCCCAGCGGCGCTGAAGAAGCAAGCGCGCATGACAGTGACGTAATTTCCGCTGAGAGCTTCAAGCAGGTCCTCGCCGCGCGAAAGCCTGCGCCGGAGTTCGAGGACCAGATGGATGCCGAAATCGACCCCTAGCCCTGCTGCGATGGCCGCGCACATGCTCGTTGCCGGCGCAAGATCGATGCCTGCCAGGCCCATGGCGGCATAAAGGAGCACAATCCCCGAGAGCACGGGCAGCATCGCGATCATGGCGGGAGCGATCCCGCGCAGCAGCAGCCATGTCGCGACTGCGACGAACAGGACGGCGGCTGCGATGGTGATGGGGTGGCTGTCGCGCAGTGCGTCCATCCAGCCATCGTTGACCGCCATGCGTCCGCTGATCGAGGCCTGGAGCGGGGTGTCCTGCGACCATTGCTCAACGACGGTCTCGACTTCCTCGATCACAGGCTTGGTGGCGGAGTATTGCCCTTCTTCGAGATAGCCGCGCACCATCGCATAGCGCCGCCCGAAATCGAGCTGTGCGTCGAAGTCCTCGGGATCGCCGCTCGCTTCGTAAAGGAACATGTACTGGGCAGGCGCATCGCGCTTTTCAGGGAGCGAGCCTGGCGGGGCAGCGTTCAGGCGCTCATGCATCAGCCCGATCTGGTCGCCGAAGCTGGTGACCTTGCCGATCGCCGGAATCGCTTCGAGCCGCCGCTCCAATTGAACGATGTTGCGCACGGCTTCCGCCGTCAACAACGCTTCATCCTCGCCGCTGTCGATGATGACATCAAGAATGTTTCCGCCAGAGAAGCGTTCAGCAAGAATGTCATCTGCCAGGAGCACATCATCGCCTTGGGAGAAGTAATTGCGCCGCTCGTAGTCGAACGTCACCTGCGATGCGGCGATGAAGGCCAGCCCCACCAGCACACCCGAGAGCACCAGTGCGATCGCGGGGCGCGATGCGCTCGCAACTGCAATCCCCTTCAAGGCCGCATCGAGCCGTGGAGCACGAGCGACCGAGGGCGGCAGATCGGCAAGCGACATCTGGATGAGCGGAAGCAGAGTCAAACTGAGCAGGCAGGCGACCATCACCCCCACACCTGCGACGAGGCCAAAATCCGCGATTGGCTTCATCGGCGAGCCGAGCGCGAGACCGGCGAAGCCGAGGGCGGTGGTGACGCTTGTCAGGATGATCGGGAGGGCGACCTTGTTGATCGCTGTTGTCATCGCTTCCTTGCGCGTGCCGTGCGGGGCTTGAGACCGGGCGCGCTGGTAAGTGAGCGTCAAGTGAATGCTGTCGGCAACGGCGATAGCCATGACCACGACCGGAAGCGCGGTTGTGATCAGGTAATATCTCGAATCGATCAAGCCGATCGCGCCGACCGCGCTCAACGCCGAGCCGATCACGACCAGAAACGGGCCAAGGATCGCTTGCACCCGGCGCAACGCCAGCAGCAGGAACACTGCGATCGTGACGAAGGCTGCGGGCAAGAAGATCACCGTGTCACGCGCGATATGCTGAGCAAGGCGGCTGTTCATCGTGGCGACGCCCGACATGTGCACAGTCACCCCCTCGGGTGCGAGCTGCCGAGCGAGATCGCCGATCGCGGCGGTGACTTCTTCGGCGCGGTTGGGGTCTGTCACGGGGATGATGGCGAGCAGTGCATCCTCGTTCTCGGCAACGAGTGTGCGCGCGAGAGCCGGCATCTGGCGGTAGAGTTCGAGCGATGTTTGCGGATCGAGCACATAGGGATCGATGATTTCCGGCGCCTCGAGATCGCCGGCCGCTGTTGCAAGGATCGCCTTTTCCGAGCCGAGACTGATCACCCCGGGCTCCACCCCCTCGATATACGCGACCTCGTCGGTGAAGCGGTCGAGTGCGGCCAGCAATTCCTCGTTGAATGCGCTGACGCCCGGTTCTTGGGCAAACACCACGATTGCCGGATCTTCCAGCCCGAATGTCTCGCGCGCCATCTCGCGGGCTTGCCAGGCGGGATGATCATGGCTGACGAAGGCATCGACCGATGGGTCGCGCTCGAGATAAGTCAGACCAAAGCCCAACAGGAGGACCGGCAGAAGCCCCGCCAGAGCTGTCAGCCACGGCGAAGACACGATCAGGGCGGCAAGCCTCGGCCAGGTGATATCGGGAAAGCCTGCGTCAAGGACTGAAGGCGGTTGCACGGCGGCAGACGACTCGTCGCGACGCTGGCTTTTCGACATAGTTTAACCCCCCGCGCGACCGTCCCCTCGGCGTCGCCGTTTCGTTCTCCAACTGACCCGGACTTTTTGCGACACAGGCTCAAGCGCCCCAAAAATCGCAATGTTCTTGCTTATCGCGCCATACTTTGATGAGTTATATTACAACTCGATGACTTTCACACGATAATGGTGCATTGCACCATGATGGCGCGTGCGAGAGGCAGCTTTATTGCGGGTCGAGGATTGAGCGGGCCTTGATCGATGGCAGCACGGCCAAGGGTGTTGCCGAAAATCGAGCGGCTTCGGACCGGCGGCCAAGGTCATGCGATGAATGCAGGGGACCGCCTCTCAGGCGTTTGCGGGCAGCGGAGGGCGCGGCACGGCGCTGTGCGGGAGGCCCTACTACAATTAGTTACGAAATGTGGGCAGCTTGCCTACAGGTCTTCGTTCAAGAGGCTTGAGAGATCCATCCAGGACTCCTCGCCAATCGGATCGCCTGGAGGGATACGCACCGCGCGCGGCAGGGTCGCCGCCAGTTGCTCGCGCTGTTCGAGATCTAGCAATCGCCGCGAAAGGTTGAGCGCCCACGCCTGTTCGGCCCCGGTGGCCCGGCGCTTCATCAGCGCAGCGCCGACCTCGCCGAGCTTCTTATCAAGCGCGGCGGCAACTTCGGGGCTCGTATCCGGTCGCCTCGCAACCTGAGCCATGGTGACGAAGGTGCGATAGGCGATGCGTCGGCTCAGGTCGTCCGAAGTTGAAGCTAGCACCCTGCTCGATAGCCGGTCGAGCATCTCGGCAACACTCAGCGCGGCAGGATTATCCTGCGTCTGAATCACCAACCGAGCCAAGCGCTTGGAGGCAAGCAGGGTCTGGACGGTCAATTGTGTGGCAACATCGCCTGCAACCAGGGGATCGAACACCGGGCCACCGGCCGTCGCAAAGATTTCAGTATCATACTGGCGATCGCTCGAACCGTTCTGGGCAGTGGAAAGCAGCGCGACCAGGTCTGGGCGAACCCGCAGGGCTTCGGGCGATATGGTCGCGAGGACCGCCTCGAGCGCGGCACGCTGCTGCGCCGGGGCAACAGGACGGGCTACCTCGCGCCCACCGCCATTGACCGCATAGGTGAAATCCAGCCCGCCAATCATCTTCGCCGCCGCCACGAGCTGATAGCGGTGCAGGAGCCACAAGGGCACGAAGGTGCGGCGCAGGTTGGAGACCGGCTCGCCGGGGGCGAGGGCCTCGAGCCCGAAGTTCGAAAGGGCAAGGGCACGCACGTCCATCAGCCTGGAGAGTTCGGCGACCGGGTCGGCCCCGTCGTCCCACAGGCCGCCCCATGCATAGGCGGTATCAGGCGCGCGGGCATTGTCGTCCTGGACGTAGCGGAAGCGAGCGGCCGTCTCGGCGGCCTCGCTCTCGCTCGTCTCCCCGTAGAGCCAGCGCACCGTTGCGACATCCCATGAGCCGATGCCAGCGGCGTAGGCGTCCGAGAGATCGGGACCATTTTGGTTCAAGCCGATGCGCGGGGGCGGATAGTCCATGACCGAGGCGCGTTCCTGCGAGCTGGCGGCGAAATTGTGCGCAAAGCCCAAGGTATGACCCACCTCGTGCGCCCCAAGCTGGCGCAGTCGATCGAGCGCAACCTTCACGGGATCGTTCGGCCCGCCAGTGTTCAATTGATCCGCCCCCACAAGCGCCTTGAAGATCTGGATGTCCTGCCTGGCGCGCAACGATCCCAGCACGACCATTCCCTTGAGGATTTCGCCAGTGCGCGGATCAACGATCTGCTGGCCATAGGCCCACCCCCGCGTCGCCCGGTCGACCCAATTGATCATGTTGTAGCGCACGTCGAGCGGATCAGCGCCTTCAGGAAGCATCTCGACACGGAAGGCATCCACGAAACCCGCAGAATAGAAGGCATCGGCCCACCAGCCCACGCCCTCGAGCACGGCCGAGCGGATCGGCTCGGGAGTGTTGCGATCCAAGAAGAACACGATCGGCTTCTTGACCCGCGAGCGCGGCGCGCTTGGATCGAGTTTTTCGAGCCGGAACCTGTTTGCGAAATCGTAGACCACCGGTTCAGCGAGCGATGCCGAGAAATCGACCACCTGGGTCGAGAAGCCGCCAAGCCTCGGATCGAAGCGTTTGGGAACGAAACCCGGCTCGGGCAGCCTGACGAAGCTGTGGTGCACGCTCAAGGTGACTTTCCCGGAATCGGGCAGGATGTTCTCCACCTCGGCGCCCGGCTCGTCTGAGACATATGTCTGGACCGCATCCATCTCGAGGTTGTCCCGGAACACGCGCACCGAGGAGGGGTCAGCGAGGCTGAGTTTCTCGTCAAGCTTGAAGCCCTTGCCACCGAGCGACGCGTTCGCATCAAGGCCGAGTGACCCGCGGTCCTGATTGAGCGAATCCGTGATGCCGAGGTTGTCGTGCTTGAGGAAAGGCGCGATGTCGATAACGATCTCGCCGCCATCGGTGCGTTCGACGATGTCAGTCAGCCAGACCAGCGATATGCCGAAATCGCTTGCGACCGAACGTTGCTGCGCCCTGTCACCGCGGCTAGCGCGAAATCGAGGATTTTCGAACTGCACCGCCACTTTGCCGCCGATCTGCTTGAAGGCGAGCAACTGCGTGTTGCCCGTGCGGCCACGGTCGAGCGTCAACGGAGCCGAACCGAGGCCACTTCGCAGCGAATTGGTGTAAAGCAATCGAAGGGCAATCCCATCCTCGTCCGGACGGGGCAGGGTGAGCAAGATCCGACCCGCGCCGCGATCAATCCGAACGGGCAACAAGCCTGCTTCACCGGACGGGGCTGCGATCTCCTCCATCGCGGATTGCGCGCAGAGCGGCGCGATCGGGAGGCACAGCGCAAGCGCGAATGCTGGGCTGAGAAAACGACGTGCGATCAAGATTTTTCCCCCGGAAGTGCCAGCTGCGCGACCGCACCGACAACAACGTGAACTTCGGGGAAAAAATCTTTCAGCTCAAGCCGAAATGCAGTTTTGCCGACTCTCGTCATTCAGCCTGCCCGGGCAAAAAGGGCGATTTGCGGCCTGGATATCATGAAAGCCTAAAGCGTCACTCGATCCCTAACCTTTGTTGTGATCGCAACGGATGCCTCGGCGTCTCGTTCATTTTTACACTCGCATGCAAACAGGACGGCACACCATCATGAAGCAAGACCAAACAGTCGGAGCAGTTGGTATAGCCGCAGGCCTCGCGATCGTTGCTGGCGGTGTTGCCGCCGGGCGCTTCTTCGATCGACGGCGCAAGAGCGGCTACGACGATGCGCCCGAACCCACTCGAAGGCGCCAAAACTCCGATCACGCTCTGGTCGGCCGAACCGTCACGATCGCCAAGGGCCGCGATGAACTTTACCGATTCTGGCACGATTTCGGCAATCTCGCACAGTTCATGGAAAACGTCGAAGCGGTCCGACGCGACGGGGACATCGACGTGTGGACCATCAAGGCACCCGCTGGAGCAACGGTCGACCTCAGGACCAAGGTCAGCGAGGCTGTAAAAGGCGAGATGATCGCCTGGCGGTCCGTTGCAGGATCTGACGTCGAGACGCAGGGCGAGATACGTTTCGCCGACGCTCCGGGCGACCGCGGTACGCGGGTCACGCTGCGCATGTCCTATGATCCGCCCGCCGGAGCGGTGGGAAAGATCATGGCTGCGGCCTTCATGCGCGAGCCCGAGATTCAGGCCCGCCACGACCTCAAGCGCCTCAAAATGCTGATGGAAACCGGCGAAATCGCGACATCGGCCCGGCGCTCCGAGGAGACGCGGCAGGCGAAGCAACAGGAGAAAGCAACATGAGGGCTCTCACTTGGCATGGCACTCACGATGTTCGCGTCGACAGTGTGCCTGATCCCCAGATCGTCAATCCCCGTGATGCCGTCATCAAGGTCACTTCGACCGCGATCTGCGGCAGTGATCTTCACCTGTATGACGGGGTCATACCCGGCGTTCGTCCCGGCGATGTTCTCGGGCACGAGTTCATGGGCGAAGTTGTCGAGACCGGTTCGCAAAGCCCGCTCGAAAAGGGCCAGCGCGTAGTGGTGCCGTTCACGATCAGTTGCGGCGGGTGTTTCCACTGCCGGATCGAGCAGTACTCTGCATGCGAAAACTCCAATCCCGCCGAGAAGCAGGACATGTCCGCGACGCTCTATGGGCATCCGATGGCTGGCCTGTTCGGTTATTCGCACCTCACTGGCGGTTATTCGGGAGGTCAGGCGGAATATGTGCGCGTGCCCTTCTCCGATGTCGGACCGATCGTGGTGCCCGATCATCTCGAGGACGATCAGGTTCTGTTCCTCTCGGACATCCTGCCAACCGGATGGATGGCTGCAGAAAATGCCGAGATCGAGCCCGACGATACGGTGGCAGTGTGGGGCTGCGGGCCGGTGGGGCTGTTCGCCATCCAGGCCTCGCTCGCAATGGGCGCTAGCAAGGTGATCGCGATCGATCATTATTCCAACCGGCTAGAACTAGCAAAGCGCCTGGGCGCCGAGATCATCGATTTTCGCAAGACCGACGTGCGCGAGGCGCTGATGGAAATGTCGGGCGGCATTGGGGTCGATGCCGTGATCGATGCCGTCGGAATGGAAGCGCACGGGTTTGCTGTGGATAATGTGTTCGACATCGTGAAGCAGAAGGTTGGCATTGGCGCTGACCGGGCCTCTGCGCTTAAGCAGGCCATACTCGCGGTCCGCCCCGGCGGAAGGGTATCGATCCCGGGGGTCTACGGGGGGATGACCGACAAGTTTCCACTGGGAGCGCTGATGGAGAAGGGCCTTCAGATCCGCACCGGCCAGACGCATGTCCAGCGCTACACCAAGGACCTGCTGGCGAAGATTGAGGACGGCACGCTTGATACCACCTTTCTGATCTCGCACCGTCTGCCGCTCGAGGATGCCCCGCACGGATACAAATGCTTCCGGGAAGAACAGGACAGCTGGACGAAGGTCATCCTGAAGCCGGGCATGGATCGCCAGGCCAGCCCGGCATGAGCAAGAAACCGATCAATAAGCTGACGGGTTTGTGTGTTGTCACCGGCGCTTCGAGCGGGATCGGATTCGAGCTCGCCAAACTCGCTGCGGGGGATGGCTGCGACCTGCTGCTGGTCGCCGATCGCGATCTGACCCGAGCCGAAAGAGAGGCCGAGAATCACGGCGCGGCCTCGGTTTCGACCTTGCTCTGCGATCTGGCGACCCGGCGCGGCATCGATCAGGTGATCGCGGCCATCGGCGGGCGGGAAGTCGATGTCCTGATGGCGAATGCCGGCGAGGGAGAAGGCGGTGCATTTCTCGAGATGCCTTGGGAACTGAGCCGACGCACAATCGAGACAAACATCCTTGGCACCTGCGCGCTGGTTCACCGGATCGGCAGTTCCATGCTGGCCCGCAACCATGGCCGCATTCTCGTGACCGGGTCGATCGCAGGCCACATGCCCGGCGCGTTCAATCTCACCTACAATTCGACCAAGGCGTTCCTGAACGATTTCTGTGTTGGCCTTGCAAACGAGCTCAGAGAAAGCCGGGTGGTCGTTTCCTGCCTTGAACCCGGAGGGACGCAGACCGAGTTCTTCAAGCACGCAGATATGGAAGACACCGGTCTCGCAGCGGCCTCCACGGCCGATCCGGCTAAGGTCGCACGTGACGGCTATCAGGCGCTGCTGGCGGGCGAGGTCGAGATCGTGAGCGGGCTGATGAACAAGCTGCTCGCGGCTTCCGCCGATCTATTGCCAGACACACTCATCGCAGAAATCCACCGGCGCCTTGCGAAATCCTGAGGCGATGCCGGTCGCCAATCGAGCGCCCGGAGCAAGAGAATAGCGACATGCGTCAGCTCTTCCTGACTGTTCCCCCGGAAAGCGCAGCCTTGGTTCATGAGGCTGCGGATGAACACGATGCCGCGCTGTTCGCTCGGATCGATGCCACCCAGAGCGATGACCGCAGCACCCTGTTCATCTTCGAGGTGCCGAATGCGGCGATCGAGGGCTTTGTCGGCGCGCTCGAGCACGCCGAGGGGATGCGCGCGGCTTTTGCTCCACAAGGCATCATCTCTTTGCGACCGCCAGCCGACGAACCCGAAGACCAGATGATCGAAATCGAGCCGCGCAGCCCGCTCGAGGTGTTTCTCGGAGGTTTGCAGAGCATCGGGTCGTGGCCGGGCCTTCTCGGCTATTCCGCCGTCGGCGCGATCATCGTGTGGATCGGTCTGTTCACCGAGACTGTCTTCCTGCTCGTCGCGGCCATGCTGATCGCGCCGTTTGCGGGCCCCGCAATGACACTCGCCATCGCGACAGCGCGTGGAGATGCCCGCCTGCTTCGACGATCCCTGCTGCGGTATTTCGCTGCCATCGCGGTCAGTGTGGCAACCGCTTTCAGTCTCAGCCTCCTCTTTGACCAGCAGATCGCAACCGGCCTCATGATCGAGACGAGCATGCGCTCGAGCGTGTCCTTTCTGCTGCCCTTGGCGGCAGGCGTGGCGGGTGCGCTTAATCTGGCTCAGTCTGAACGCAGCAATCTTGTGAGCGGGGCTGCGACCGGGATGCTGGTCGCAGCCGCGCTCGCGCCGCCTGCCGGTCTCGTCGGCATGGGGCTTGCAATCGGCCAGCTTGATATTGTCGTTTCAAGTCTGTGGGCGCTCGGCATCCAGATCGTCGGCATCAACCTGGCGGGTTGTCTCGTCTTCCGTCTTTACGGGATGAGCAACGAAGGAGCGCGATATCCGCGCGGGCGCACCGCGTTGACGGTCCTTTCGTTGGCAGGAAGTCTCGCAGCCCTCGGGGCCTTGCTTGCGATCCAGTTTTCCGGAACGCCCGAATTCCAGCAATCCTCGGTGGCGCAGCGGATCTCAGCTGCTGTCATGGAAGAGCTAACGCAGCGCGAGGGGATAAGACCCGTCTCGATCGAATCCCGTTTCACGCGCAGCAGGCCGCATGGCGAAAACCCGGTGTGGATATCGATCGATGCCGAGGCTCAGTTGTCGGAAACCGAGAGGCTCACGCTTGCCCAGAGCCTGGCCGACCAGGTCGAACGCCGGTTCGGCGTGAAAGCGCTCGTCGAGCTGACCGCCCTGTCGCGCCGCGCCATCAAACCGGCGCAGGAGGTTCATCACGAGCGAAGAGTTGAACCCGGCATTTAACAAATGATCCGTCGATCTCAACGAAGTTAAGTTTGAAAACCCCGCTGTCTCGAGCCGTTTGCTTTAAACTTGAGCATTTCAAGTCAAAGGAGAGACGGAATGGCGCAACGAAATTATTCGCGCAGTCGAGATTATCGCGACGAAGATCCCGATAGTTCGATGCAACAACGGCGCAGATCGCGCTCCGATCGGGAGCGGAGCAGCTATCAGCAATTTGGCCAGGATGACTACGATCGTGATCGGTACGACCGCCAGGACGATCATGGCCGGCAAGAATATGGCCGGCAGGGCTATGACCGAAGCGCTTATGGTCAGCAGGATTTTGATCAGCGAGGTTATGGCCGACAGGATTACGATCAGCAGCGTGGCAGCCAAAGCGGCTACGACTGGAGCGATCAGGAGGGCTACGGCCAGCACGGCTCCGGCGGTCGTGGCAGCGAGGGCGGTGATCAATACGATCAAGGCGGTCGGTATGGCCGCGGCTCGCAGACCGATCGCTACGGCCAGCAGAGCGGCTCGGGACGCTATGACGATGATCACTACCATTCGCTCCGACAGCGCCAGATGGAACAGTTCGATCGGGACTACCACGAGTTCCGTCAGCAGCGCACCGAGGATTTTGGGCGCGAGTTCGATGAGTGGCGGCAAAATCGAGCCTCCGAGGGAAGCGACCACGAAGGCTCGAGCAGCACCAGCGGCACCAGCGCCTCCTCATCCTCGAGCCGCTCAGGCAGGACCGGCTCTGGCAAGTCCGACAATTCCTGAGCTTCGTCCCCGGTGCCCTCCAGCGGGCACTGCCTCACCAGATACACAAAGGACTATCCAATGAACAATTACCCAGATCAACGCGCTCAGAAGAACCGCTTCGAAGATCAGTCCGATCGCGGACGCGGACGCGGACTCGACCGTCGGCGCGACAACGACCGCTATGGCTCGTCATCGCGCGATCGCCTCCGTTCCTCGAATGATCGCCATGGCTCCTCGCGTAACGGTATCGGCTCGTCGCGCGATGATTTCCGCGGTCGCAGAAAGGAGAGCGGGAGCCTTATCGCATCGGATCGCGTGGAAGGAACGCCGGTTTATGATCGCAGTGGTGACCGGCTCGGCACCATCGAGAACTTCATGGTCGGTAAGCGCAGCGGCCGCGTGGAATACGCGGTGCTCTCGTTTGGCGGGTTTCTCGGCATTGGTGAGCGGCACTATCCGCTGCCATGGGATGAACTCAGCTACGACGAGGACGAGGAAGGCTATGTCGTTGACATCACCGAGGAAGACCTCGAGCGCGCGCCCAGCCACCGTGCCGGCGAAAACATGGATTACGAACGCGGCTACGGCAGCGACGTGCGCTACTACTACGGCGGATACTGACGGCTGCAGGCGGTGTCGAAATGGAAGGATCGAGCAGGGCACAAGCCCGCTCGATCTTGCCATGAAGCGAAGCACCTCAGCTTGTTGGCGTGATCTTGTCGAGCGGAGCGATCAGCAGCCAATTGAGCCCGCCGCGATCATAGTCGAGGATGGTCTCGCCCGAAAGGGCTCGTGCGGTGACGCTGGAGAGCAGCCTCGTCCCGAAGCCAGGTTCGGGCTTGCGCTCGACCGACGGCCCGCCCTTCTCGGACCATTGCATCCAGAGCTTGGGCCCTGAACCCGATTGCACAACCTTCCAGAACAGTTCGACCGCGCCTGAATCGTTCGACAGCGCCCCATGCTTCAGAGCGTTCGTCTGCAGTTCGTGGATTGCCATGGCTATTGTCGAGATGACCCTTCCCTCGACGATCAGATTGGGCCCTTCGAACGAAACCTGTTCGCTCGATTGCGACAATTGCAAGGTCTGCTTGACAACCTCGAGCAGTGAGCCGCGGGTCCAGCCGCTTGGAGCGAGAATGTCGATCGATTTCCCGAGCGCATCGAAGCGCGCAGCGAGGCTCTCTCGAGCATCGCTCATATCCGCACCGTCCTTGAGGGTCTGGTGTGTCAGAGATTGCACCACTGCCACGAGGTTCTTGAAGCGGTGCTGCAGCTCGGTGATGTGAGTGTCATCGAGCCCGCCCTGGCGTGCGCACTTCATCCTGCATGGTCGCGCCGCTTGTTCCACCTGTTCGAGATAGGCACCATCGAAGGCTGCAATCCGTGTGAGCTTGGGCCAATCGAGGATCTGCAAACGATGCGCGCGCCATTCGACGAGGCCCATCGCCCTCAAGTCCTGCAAGGTGCGATTGAGATGCACCACAGTGAGCCCAAGTGCATCAGCAACCTGATCCTGCGTGAGCGGAAACCGATGTCCACGATTGTCTGGGAAGGCGATGCGATCGAGCCGGGTAATGATTTCGCAGGCGAAATGAGCCATGCGCTCGCGTGCAGTGCGCCTGCCGAGCCGCGAGCTCTCCTCGCTCAGAAGCACGTTGTTCTTGGCAACGAGTACGCTGAACATGTGGGCAATTCGCGGGTGCTCGGCCATCAGCGGTCCGAGATCGTCGATCTCGATGGCGAGCACATGACCATCGGTAAGCGCTGAAAGTCCGATCGGCGACGCATCGAGATACGCCGCCTCGGGATTCAGGAATTCGCCGGGCAATGAAATCGAAAGCGTTTGGCGAAGTCCTCGCGACGTTTCACGATAGCTAGCGAACCAGCCATCGAGCACAAGGTAGATCCGATCACCCTGCGTGATGCTAAGATCAAGGTCGGACTTGGCTGGAGTGGCAATCGGACTAGAGCATATCGACTGCAGCGCATAACGATCAGGCCCCTCGAGCAGTTTCCACCAGTCAGTGTTCGCGAAAACCTCGAAGGAGCCACGGCCCGGATCGGCCTGGAACGAGTGTAGCGCATCGCACTGGGCTGCTATCGAGGCGCTGTCTGAGGATTTCTCCGTGCGATCGAGGACTGCCTTCATCTGACACCCTCCACCAGTCGCGCAACCGCGCATAGCGCCCAGCACTGGAGGCGACCCGTTCTAACTTCCCGCGATCCCATAGGTTGTCTCCACCTCAATTGATGGAGCCAATCTAGTTTCCCTCACTATCGGCGATGTAACATAAGCAATAAGCGCTCACACTCCGACCGATGCTTGGCGCGACTAATCGCAAAGCCTTTGGATCATTTCCACCAGGAGGGCCTCATTGACCGGCTTCTCGGCGAGCGGAATCCCTGCATATTTCTCAGGGATCGAGAATTGATCATAGCCCGTGAGCAGAACGAAAGGCACCCCAGCGCTTTCCAATCGCTCGACGATCTCGAAGCATGGGCCTGTGCCCAGGTTGATATCAACCACGGCAAGGGGCGGGGTTTGCGTTTCGATGAGGGCAAACGCGTCGGCCACGTTGGCGACGGGCCCGATCACCGTTGCGCCGGCGCGTTGCAGGATGGCGGTCGTCTCGCGCGCCTGCAGATATTCATCTTCGACGAGCAGGATGTTGCGGCCTGTCAATGCTTGGCTCGTCATCGCGCGACCCTTCTTTGTGGCCAGGTTTCGAGGATGCTGTCGAGATCGCTGAGTGGGAACGCAATCCGGGCCCGAGCACCATCGCAAGTGATGTCGAGAGAAGCCTCGCCGTGCAATTCGTAGGGAACCCGTTGCTCGATCAGCTCGGTCCCAAATCCGCTTGAAGCTTCGACGGGATGCGCGGGTTGACAGGTCTCCCGCCAAAGGAATTCGAGCCAATCCGTTCCAGCCTTGTGGATGAGTTTCCAGCTCACCTTGAGTTTTCCTTCGCCCGAAAGAACCCCGTATTTGACCGAATTGGTCGCCAGCTCGTGGATCGCCAGGGTCAACGCCTCGGCTTCTTTGGAGGAGAGCGAAATGGCGGGCCCGGAGACGGACCAGCTCGGATTGCTGGGCCCGTGCGCCTGCAATTCGTCACGAACGAGGCTCTCAAGATCGACCCCCACATTGGCTGCCCGCGTCAGCATCACCTGTGTGCGCGCCATGGCATCAAGCCTTCCGACGAGGTGGGCGACATAATCCTCCACGTGATCGTGACCCTCGGTCGAGCCGCGCACCAGCGCGCGCACCATGCCAAGTATGTTGCGCACGCGATGCTGCAATTCGGCAAGCAGGGTCTTCTGCAACTGCTGCAGGCGGTGCATCTCGTCGATGTCGGTCGAGGTGCCCAGCCACTCGATGATGGAACCATCCTCGTCGCGGACTGGTGTCGCGCGGGTCTGGAACCATGAGTATCGCCCTGTATTGCGCTCGCGAATGCGGTATTCCACTTCCATGCCGGCTTCCGCCGACGCCTGACGCCAAGCCTCGCGCGCCGCATCGCGATCCTCTGGGTGGACCGCATCGAGCCATCCTTCACCAAGATACTCGCCTTCGGTCTGGCCGGTATATTCTTTCCATTGCGGGCTGGCCCAAGTCCATTGCCCAGCCCCTGCAGACCGCCAGACCAGCTGAGGCATCCCTTCGACCAGCGTCTTGAGGCGCCGCTCCACTTCCATGGTATCGGTCGCATCATGGCCGATCCCGCCGATCAGCTTCACCTTGCCGCTTGCATCGGTGATCGGGAAGCAGGTGCTGCGCAGCCAGCGGATTACGCCATCGCTGGGGCGGGCGATCCGATAGTCGAAGGTGACGTGCTCGCCCGCGCGCACCCGCTCGATCTGCGCTTTGGCCGTTTCGCGATCGTCAGATACGATAAGATCAAACCAGTCGATCCCGTCAGCGCCCGAAAGCGCCTCTTCCCGATCGAGACCATAGACTGTCTCGAAGGCGGGATTGAGATAGGTCCATCGCAGGGTCTTCGCATCGCGGATCCACAGGACATCCTGCGAGGCTTCGCCGAACTGCCGCATCCGCTCCTCGCTCTCCGCGAGGGCCTGCTCGGCAAGCTTGCCGGCCGTGACATCGCGTCCGACCCCGAACCACTCTAGGATTTCGCCTTTCGCATCCAGGATCGGGGCAGCGCGCGACACGATCCAACCGATCGTGCCGTCCGCTCGCCTGATGCGGTGTTCGATCTCGAGGACCGATTTTGTCGCTATGGCGCGCTCGATCGCCGCATCAACCCGGGCGCGTTCCTCGGGCGGAAGAAGCCTGTCCTGCCAACTAATCTCGGGCATCTGGGTCGGGGCGAGGAACTCTGCGCTTTCGAGTTCGCGCAAGGATTTCCAGTCTGCACTCATGCGATAGATCGAATCAGCGCCTGCCACCGCAAGTGCTCTGAAACGGTCTTCCGTCCGCTTGTGCACCTCCTCCGCTCGAGCGCGTTCGACCGCATCCCAGATGCGCTCGGCCACCGCTTCGGTCAGCGCAACTTCATCTTCGGACCATTTGCGCGGGGTCGATTGGTGAACATTGAGATTGACCACGAACTTGCCGCCGAGCAGCAACGGGACGCTGATGCCTGCCTGGACGCCGATGGCTTCCAGCGCTGCAAGATCTGGTCTCTCTTCCGGTGATGCGCGTTTGACGTCAACGAACCTGATGGTCTTGCCGCGCCGCAGGTCGTCGAAGAGGGGGCCGGCAAAATTCGCCAGCACCAGTGTTTCGGGATGAGTGTCCGGCTGCTGCGCGGACCAGCCCTTGCGGATATGGGCTAGGCCGCGCTCCTCGTCGATCTCGGCGAACTCGATCCGCGAGGCGTCGAGTTTTTCGCCGAGCATCCGGGTCGCGACGGCAATGATCGAAGCGGGATCGTCCTCCTCGCGCATCCGATCGCTGAGAGCGAGGAGAAACGCCTGACGATCCCTGCCAGCGTTGAGTGCGCGCTCTGCGCTAGCGAGGTCGCGCGAGAGGACGCCGGTGGTGAGCACCGCGATCACCTCTCCGTTCGGCTCGCGGATCGGGGTCAGCCATGCATCTATGCAATCGTCGCTGCCATCGCTTGGACCGGCCATCAGCTCGGAAGCAAAGCTCAGGCTCTCTCCGCCGAAGGCGCGGTCGTAATGGCCGGCGATGCGCTCGTAGGAATCGCCGAAAATCTCCGGCATGGGCCGCCCCAAGTGCTCCGAGACCCGATTGCTGAAGTAGGGCGAGGCGCGATCATTATAGAGATAGATCCGTTCGGGCCCGATCGTAAGGGTTGCCATCTGGGCCGCGTCCAGCATGATCTGGACGGCGCTGCGCAAGCTTGGCGACCATTCCTCGATGACGCCAAGTGGGGTCGCGGCCCAATCGAGCTCGCTGATGCGCCGCCCCATCTCTCCAACTTCAGCGGGCCATGATTGCACGTGCTCAGGCATTCGCGTCGAGATGTTGCCCTTCGTGGTCGAGATGGAGGTAATCCGGATCGAACATAGCGATTTCCTTCAGCCGTTCCCACTCAAGAATCTGCAGCTGCTTGCCGGCCAGTTCGATCAGCTTTTCCCGCCGCATCTCCTGCAAAGTCCGGTTGATGTGGACCGGCGTGAGACCGGTCGCTTCGGCGAGATCGGACTGGGTAAGCGGAAACGGGCACGAATGGCCTTGCGTCTGTTTGATCGCGCGCATCCGCATGTACATCTCGATGAAGAGATGCGCGATCCGCTCGAATGCGCTGCGCTGACCTAGATTGAGCAGCCATTCGCGCATGATCGAGGAATTGACGAGTTCGTGCCACAACAAGGCTTGGCCCACGCGCGGATGATCGCTGATCAGAGCATCAAGCTGCTGGGGCGGGATCGCGAGATACGTAATCGGCGTGATCGCGCCGATCGAATGATCCATTTTTTCCAGCATATAGACGTTGAGGTCGCAAAAATCGCCGGGGATGAACAATCCCACGATCTGGCGACGTCCATCGGGCAGATCCTTGTAGCGGCACGCCCACCCAGAGACCATGAGCCTGACAACAGTCGGATTCTGCCCCTCGCGGATCACATCCCCGCGGGCCTTGATCTTGTGCATTGGCGCTGAGTGAAGTTGAGCTAGGGCTTGCTTGTCGTCGTCCGAAAGCCGCACATAGCGCTGAAGATTGAGAATCAGCGGTCTCACCCCCTCCAAAGATGACATGGGCTTAGCCCCGAGTTGCGATCGCAATCATTATATATGTTATATGGTTCGGCAGCAAGTATCAAATGTATTCAGATCAGAAGCGGCTTCGATGCTTCTTGGGGCGCGATGAAGCGTTGCGTGTATCGGTCGAGCCGATATCGTCCGTTTTGCTTTCGCAGAGTGCCTTTCCAGGGTGCCGACATTTCGAATAGCCGCACGACCGCATCACCACCAAGTGGAAGATCGGTCGGGCCCGTCCAGTTCACAAGGAGGCAAATACCTTGCGAGCTGAGCGCCCGATGCGCCGCGATGGAAGTGCGCTCCACCTCTTCGGCCGAAAGGAAGTAAAGCACTTCTGACAGGAGGATCAGATCGAAGGGTCTGCACTGCCCTTCCTCGGGCCAGGCACGTGGGATCTCGCCTTGCCGAAACTGCACATGAGGTTGATGCGCCAATCGTGCGCTGGCGCGCTTGAGCGCGACCTCCGAAATATCCATCGCCAGCAGGGTGTCGCAAGCCGGTGCGAGCTGCTCGGTCAACACTCCCTGAGCGCAGCCGATCTCCAGCGCGCACGCAAATCGCCTTTCACCCAGAGCGGCCAAAGTTGCAGCGCGTTTCGATCGCTCGTAGTCGCTGGTTTCGAACGACCACGGATCGCGATCGTCAGCAAACAGAGCATCGAAAGTGGCCCGGCGATCACGGCCATTATCGCTCGCCAAAGAAGATCTCCGGATGGCTGGCGAAATGCTCGACGAGTTCAGGTGGGAGCGTGAAGTCGCCGGGCCTTCTGCCGGGCCATTGATGCAATTGCGAGCGATAGCACTGGATCGCCGAACGCTTGCGCTGGGCGGCTCGTCTGTCGCTGAACAACAGCGGCGCCGCAGGATGGCTGCGTTCGCCAAAGCGTCCCCACACCGGATAGCTCCACATCGGCACGTCAAGGCGTTCGGCGAAGCGCCGCCCGATCATCGAGGCGGTCTGGTGATCGCAGTGGGGATCCCCGCGCCATGTCGCCCAGATAGCGGCTGCCTTGATTCCCCTGGCCGCGTTGAAGAGCTCCTCGAAGCGTTCGGGCGAGAGCCTACCGGGTTCACTCTGCCCATCGGGCAGGCGGGCGCGTTCTATGCGGATGCGTTTGCCTGGAGCCAGGATCGCCAGCGCGCTGCTCAGCTCATCCAGGCGCCGTGCGGCAAGGCGATTGCGTTCATGCTCTTTGCGACCCGGTGCAAAGGCCTCGCCGTCGGTCAGGAGCACGAGCAGGATTTCGCGCCCGATCCGCGCGGCAGCGGACAGCGCCTGTCCGCATCCGAGCGTCTCGTCATCGGGATGGGGCGAGATAATGACCAGCCCGCCAGGCGGTGACAGGGTGGTGATGTCGATCGGGAGGGCCGAAGGACACGCCCGCAGCACCGAGCCTTCCGCTGTTTCGGGCACGCTCACAGGTGTTCCACCATCGTGCCGCGGGCAAGGAGCATCTCCACTGCTGCCTCGCGCTTCGCATCGGGCCGAGCCTGGCAAAGGAAAACAGAAAGATCGCGCCGCATCCGTTCGATCGGGCTGCCCTCGACAAAGGCGGCCATTCCGAGCGATTGCTCGACCAGCGAGATGATCTTGCGGCACTCGTCTTCGGTCACCTCGCGCGCAAAGAGCGCAATCGCGGCCTGCTCGGGCGCTGCATCTTCTGCCTCCAGTGTTTTCGCGCTGTGCGTTAGCCACAGGCGCATCGTCTCGACCGCCGCCGCACTCGCGGCAATTCGTCGCCGCTGGTTGCTCTCTTGGTGACGTCCGCGGGCGATGAGTGCCTCGCAAAGTTCGCCATGGAGCGCTTCGGCCGCCCCGAGATGCGCTGCGCAATAACGCCAGATCCCGCCCTCGAACCAGGGCTCGCGCAGAAGATCGCCGGGTTTGCCGACAAGGCTCTTCCGCGAAGTCCTGACGCCGCTGAAATCGTAGGTACCGGACCGAGTGGCGCGCATCCCGCTCATCCTCCATTCGGAGTGATCGGCCCGGGCAGTATCGTCGGTCGCTGCAAGCACCATCTGGGGTCGATCATCGAGAATTGCGGTGACGATTGCCCGACCCACAAGGCCAAGCCCCGAGGCGAAGCGCTTCCTCCCTTGCAGCAGGAAACTGTCCTGAGCGCGTTCCAGCCTTACCGGATCGGCGGGTTCATCAGCACCCCACACTCCTAGCAAGATGCCTTGATGCACCAGCTGCGCCATTTCGTTCCTGAGCTCCGGCGACCCGAATAGCATGACCAGCTTGATCGCATTCATGTGCCCTTCGAACAGGCGCGCCAGCGATAGGTTTGCCCGGCCCAGTTCGCGCAATGCGTTGAAGGCCTCGAGCGCGGCTGAAGGCTCGGTGCCCCATCCCTTGCCACCATGAGCGTGCGGCAGGCACGCCTGAAGCCAACCCTCAGCGCACAACAGCGCAATTTCGGCGGCAAGATCGCCTTCGCGATGATCGCAGTCCGCCGCGCCATGGCAGATCATCGCGCCTATGGCGTTGGCTGAAGTCACGTCATTCATCACTCATGAGCCTGCCTTGAGCAGATCGATCGCGGTTGCCAGTTCACGCAGGACCTGAGTGAAACGCATGGGGGAGGAGGGGGGGAAGGCAGCCGCCGTCCGCTTACGCTGGGAGTAAAGCGTCTGCGCAGAACGCTCGCGCAGCGCCTCAACCGGAATGAGCGCGGCATCGCACATGGGGTCGAAATGCCTTTCCCGGTCCGCTAGAGCGCTCGCGCATCCGCCAACCGCTCGCGCAACAAGGCGCGCCGAGGTGCGCGTCTGGCCTTCTGAGTTCACCTCGACGCTAAAGCCATTTCTCAGCATCGCGTCGCACAGCGCTCGATCCTCCCCACTTTGCGGCAGCGGGAGGCGCCCGGCCTCGAGATAGGCCGCTGTCCGCAATGCGAGGCTCGCTCCCGATGCGCGATAGGCGAACCGCCCCGCGCGCCCGTGCGTCCAAGCCTGCCATAATTGCTCGCTCGCCTCGAAGTAAGCGCGTTCGACCGACCCGACGAGCCGGACCCGCTCGTGCAGTCGCGATTCCTCGGCCTTGTCGAGGCGTACATCCTCGCACACCATGTCAGCCCCGCTCGCGATGCGAGCAAGGCCATGTGCAATCCAGTCCGATCCGACATGACTATCGGCATCGGTGGTGAAAACAGCTCCCTTCGATGCCAGCCTGGCTGCCAGATCCAGCGCCAACCTGCGAGCATGAGGAGCATTGCGCACTTGCGGTGCGAAATCGGCTTCGATCACCACATGCGCGATCCGCCGGTCCCGGGCCCACCGCGACACGATCCCAGCCGAGCCATCGGTGCTGTCGTTGACCACCACGACGAGACCGCCAGCGTTTTCGGGCGAACCCGCCATCGCCCGCTCGAGCGCGGCAAGCGCGCGCGGCAGCATGTCCTCCTCGTTGCGGACCGGGATGGCGACCGCATATTTGAGATCACCCCTAATCGAGCCAGAGGCGCGAAAGCGGGAGAGATGCTGCGCAAATGGCGTCAGCGCCAACACCTCTTCGATCAGATGCCGGAAGTCTTCATCCTGGCGACGCTTGGCTCGGGAAGCCGCGGGGTGCGGCGCCAGAATGGTTTCGCTCGAACCGCCGGAACCCAGACCGTGCTCGGCAAGTTCGCGCACGATGTTTTCCATCTGATTGTTGGCCGCCCACAGATCGGCAAGCTCATCGGTGCAGCAGTCGGCGAGCTTCTCAGGTGCTGGCATATCGTTTTCCTGTCTGCGAACGAAGTTTCGTTCGATCAGAGCCAGAACACTTCGATAATGAAATTTGTTTCTCGTTTAACAATTATTGTGTCGAATGTGTATGTTTTGAGAATAAGAGTGGAATTGTCATCTGGTTTTGTCGGCATTACATCGCCAACGCTGCCCGTGTAGAGCTTGATCAGACGTTGGGCAGCGTCTGGTTTGCGAAGCCCCAACCGGCGAGATGCTTGGAACTGGCGCGCTCGAGCAACTCGCGCGCATCGTCGATCGAAAAGGGCTTGGCATCCTTCGCGCTGTCCAACTCCTTCCACGTTATCGGGACAGCCACTGGCGCGCCGCTCCTCGCGCGCGCCGAATACGGCAGGATCGCGGTGCTGCCGCGCTGGTTGCGCAGCCAGTCGATGAAGATCTTACCCTTGCGCTTGGCCTTGCTCATGGTCGCTGTGAAGCGATTGGGTTCGGCAAGGCTCAGGGCCTCGGCGAAACGGCGCGAGAAGTCCTTGTGCGCCTCCCAACTGTGCCCCGGGGTCAGCGGCACGATCACGTGGACGCCCTTGCCACCCGAGAGCAGCGCGAAGCTGACGAGCCCGAGATCGGACAGACGGCTGCGAATGTCGCGAGCGGCGCTGCTGACGTCGCCGAAATGGAGCCCCTCGTCGGGATCAAGGTCGAATATCATGCGCTCGGGCGCCTCCACTGCGTCGCTGCGCGAGCCCCAGCCGTGAAACTCGATCGTGCCCATCTGCACGCATTGCAGGATACCCCTGGCGTCCTCGACGTAGAGATAATCCTCGGTGCCCCCGTCCTTCTCACGGATTGGCACGTTGTGGACTGCATCTCCAAGGCCGCCGCTGTCGTGCTTTTGGAAAAAGCACTTGCGCGCGCGCCCTTGGGGGCAGCGCACCAGGCTGATGGGTCGGTGTGCGGCAAAGGGCAGCATGATCGGTGCCACCGCCGCGTAATAATCCGCAATATCGCCCTTTGTTTGTCCGCTTTCAGGGAAGATCACCCTTTCACGGCTCGAGATTTTCACGGCGGGTGCCCCGGCCTTTAATGCGGTGGGTCGCTCGGGAGCCACTTGCTTCGGCTGCTTGTCGGTTCGCAGCCCGAGATAGCTGCCATGCCTGATATTGCCCTCGGCGGTGAACTCGGAAAATGCGATCTCGGCGACCAGCTTGGGCGATACCCACGTCACGCCTTGTGCGCTCGGTTTGTCGACCTCGCCGGGCGGTGTCTTGCGTTCCAGCCGCTTGAGCTTGCCGCGCAGTTCTTCTAAATCATCGCTGGTAAAGCCGGTCCCCACATTGCCCTTGTAGACAAGCTCGTGGCCTTCAAATTGGGCCATCAGCAAAGAGGCAAACGGGCGCCCCCGCGCGGCCGATTTCTTCCAGCCGATGATGATAAATTCCTGTCTCCTGGTGCACTTGACCTTGAGCCATTCTCGGCCACGTCCGCCGCGATATCGCCCATTCACCGACTTGGAGATAATCCCCTCCTGCCCTGCATCACACATGGCACGATAGAGCTTCTCGCCTGCGCCGATTACATGATCGGCCAGATGAATCGGCGAGGAAGCAGTCTGCAGCAGTGCTTCGAGCCGCTCCTTGCGTTCGATATTCGGCAGATCGTCCAGATCCTCGCCTGACAGCTCAAGCAGGTCGAAGGCGTGCAAATGCAGGGCATCGCTCTGGCTCTGCCTGCCCTGGCCACGCTTCAGCACCGCTTGGAGCGTGGAGAAATCGGGGTTGCCACGGGCATCGACCGCGACAATCTCGCCGTCGATCAGGCAAGCGGGCAAGTCGAGCGCGGCGATGGTCTTGGCGAGCGGGCCGAACCTGTTGGTCCAGTCCTTCCCGCTGCGGGTGAAGATCCGCACCTCGCTGCCCTTGGCAGAGACGAGAGCACGATAGCCGTCGAACTTGATCTCGTGCATCCAGCCATTTCCGGTGGGCACTTCATCGACCAATGCGGCAAGCTGCGGCGGGCGGAACCCGGGCAGCTTCGCGTTCTGCTTCGGCTTGGCGTTGACCTTGGCAGGCGATGTCTTTTCCATTTGCTCAAGGAAAGGCGGTTCCTCGCCGCGTTCGCCATTCACCGCAGCAATCTCGGCCATCGAGCGACCGGTCGCGATGCTGGTCAACTCGCGCTCCACCAGCGGGTCGCCATCGCGCGCGTGCTCGTCTTGCAGCTTGCGCAGGAGCCAGTTCTCTCGCTTCTCACCGGGCTTCTTCCTGAGCCGCACCAGCAGCCACTCGCCCTTCATCCGCTGGCCCTCGAGCGTGAAGTGAAGATGGCCGTTCTCGAGATCCGACGCCTGCTTCCCTTCGACCGGGGCCCAGCGTCCACGATCCCACAGCATGACCGTTCCACCGCCATATTCGCCCTTGGGGATGGTGCCCTCGAAGGTATTGTAGGATAGCGGATGATCCTCGGTGCGCACTGCCAGGCGTTTGACGCTCGGATCGGGGGAGGGGCCCTTGGTCACGGCCCAGCTTTTCATCACCCCGTCGATCTCGAGCCTCAGGTCCCAGTGAAGCCTAGTGGCGTCGTGCTTCTGGACGATGAAGGTGTCGCCGCTCGCGCTGCTCTCGCGCTCGCCCGCAGGCTCGGGTGTCTTGGCGAAATCGCGCTTGGCGTTGTAGCTGGCAAGCGCGTCAGTCTTTGCCATGCTCTTTTCCTCTGGAGGACGGGAACCAGCGTCGCTCCGCCACGCGCATGATGGTCAGCAGCACGACCGACACCACCACTCCGATTGCTACCAGCGGCCAAAGCGCGGCTCCGCAGGCAATTCCAACGACTGCGGTCAGCCAGATATGGGCAGCCGTCGTCAGATTGCGCACCTCGCCTTTGCTGAACACGATGAGCCCGGCGCCCACGATTCCCACGAACGAACCGATCGCCTCGAAGATGCGCAAGGGGTCGATCTGCTTCCCGTCGAGCTGGAAATAGATCGCAAGGATGGCGACAGTCATTGCCGCGCTCGAGAAGCAGATCAGGCCATGCGTGCGCAGACCGGCGGCGTGATCGGTCCATTCCCGGTCGATGCCCAGCAACAGGCCAAGCAGCGCTGCAATGCCGAGCCGGCAGAGAAGGTCGAAATCGAGCCAGTGCTCCAATGTGGGCGGATTGAGTTCCATTACGCGCTCTTGCGCTTGCGCGGCGTGGCCTTAGCGCGGGTGGTCTTCTTCTCCTCGCCGATCGACTTTTTGAGCGCGGCCATGAGATCGACCACATTAGATCCGCTTGCCTCGGGCTCGTCGACATCCTCCAGGATGCGCTTGCCGCTCTTCGATTTCGCCTTCTTGTCGATCAGCTTACGTAGTGCTTCCGCATAGCGATCGCTGAATTCGCTCGCATCGAAGGGCGCGGCCTTTTTGTCGATCAGGGTTGTCGCCAGTTCGAGCAGCTCCTTGTCGGGCTGGGCATCGTCAATATCCTCGAAAAAGGCCTGCCCCTCGCGCACCTCGTCAGCATAACGCAGGGTTTCCAGTAGCAGGCCCTTACCGCACGGCTTTATCGCGACAAGCTTTTCCGAGCCGCGCATCGCGAGCTGACCGAGCGCCACCTTGCCGGCCTTGCGCAGCGCCTCACGCAGAACGACGAATGCCTCCTCGGCGAGCTCGTCCTTGGGAGCGACATAATAGGGTTTTTCGAAATAGAGCGGATCGATCTCGCCCGCATTGACGAACTGGACGAGCTCAAGCGTGCGCTTGCTCTCGAGCTTGACAGCATCGATCTCCTCCTCATCGAGCAGAACGTAATTGCCTTTAGAAATCTCGTAGCCCTTGATGATCTCGTCCCGATCGACCGGGCCGATACCCTTAACAACCTTCTCGTAAGCGATCCGTTTGCCGCTGGGCTCGTGAATCTGGTTGAACCGGATCTTCGCCGACGACTTGCTCGCAGAGTAGATCTCGACCGGGATCGACACGAGTGCGAGACGGATCTGGCCCTGCCAGTAGGGGCGAACTGCCATTTTAATCCTCCAACAGTGCAAACTTGAAGCGTTCCAACCGGAGGCGGGTTCCGATCATAGCTGATGCAGCCGGTCTTCCGGAGGCGGTGCTGAGGCAATCGGTTGATAAAAGTTAGACGCCGAAACTCACCGATGCGGCCCCTCGTTGAACTACATGATGCGACAAGCGAAGGGATCCGCCACGATGAATGACACCACCTTCCAGCCCGAGATCAAGGAAGAACCCCGGATGCCGGGGGCCGAGGAGGAAATGGCGGACGCGCCGCGCTGGCAGCCGCGCTATGCTGGGTCCGACCGGCTGAAGGACAAGGTCGCTATTGTCACCGGCGGCGATAGCGGGATCGGCCGTGCAGTCGTCGCGCTGTTCGCGCGCGAAGGAGCCGACGTCGCGATCGTGTTCTTCGCCGATGAGGAACGTGAAGACGCCGAAAGGGTGCGCGAGATCGTCAAAGGCGAGGGCCGCAAGGCGATCTGTTTGCAAGGTGACCTCGGCAAGCCGGATTTTGCGCGCGAAGTGGTGAAGGAGACGATTTCGAGCTTGGGAAAGCTCGACATCGTGGTCAACAATGCGGGTGAGCAGCACCCCGACGAAAAGGTCACCGAAATTACCGAGGAGCAGCTGCACCGTACCTTCCAAACCAACATCTTCTCGATCTTCCACCTTGTCCAGGCAGCACGCCCGCACCTCTCGGCGGGCAGCGCAATCGTCAACTGCACCAGCGTGACGATGTACAAGGGCGCCGACAACCTGCTCGACTATTCCGCGACCAAGGGGGCGATCACCGCTTTCACCCGCTCGCTCTCCGAAAACCTGATCGGCAAGGGGATCAGGGTCAATGCTGTGGCCCCGGGGCCGATCTGGTCCCCGCTTAACCCCTATGGCGGCCAGCCGCCCGAGGATATGGACGATTTCGGCGAGAACACGCCGATCGGGCGGCCAGGCCAGCCCAATGAGGTCGCGCCGTCATTCCTGTTTCTTGCGTGTGAGGATTCAAGTTACATGAGCGGCCAGGTGCTGCATCCCAACGGCGGGATCGTGGTCGGCAGTTGACGCAGGCGCACGCGGGCAGGCACAGACCCGATCCATGATCCTCGACATCCTCGAATGGTACGGCGCCATCGCGGCAGTGGTGGCAGCGGCCATCGTTGCGTCCAACATCAGCGATCGGGTGACAGGGTGGGCATTCGCGCTTTTTGTCTCGTCCTCTGCTGCGCTCATCGCCTGGGGTTTCTTGAGTGAGGACGCGCAAGGCATAGGATGGCAGAACATCTGCCTTCTGGGAATCAACGGTTGGGGCGTCTACCGGTATCTGCTGCGCGGCAGGAGCGAAACGGGCCAGACCAGCGAACCATGACCGGCTAGAGCCCGCCCATCAGATGAGGAACCACATCCCGCCCAGCAAGACCAGCGAGGCAGCGCCCATGAGTCCGGCTACCAGCTGAAGGTTCATCGGCTGCAACGGTTCCACCGAGTGGGTGTCCAGCCGGTCGAGAACCTTCTTCGCATTGCGTTCGGCCAGCGCGAAAATAATGAGACCGCCAATCACGAAACAGGTGGCGATCGCCTTTGGCAGCCAGGCCGGCTCCATCTTGCCGAACAGGGCGTGAAAGCCAAGGCCGATCCCGACTGCGGCAAGCCCCGTGCGCATCCACCCCGCAAATGTGCGTTCGGCCGCCAGAACGGTGCGATCTTCTGCGAAATCGGTGCGGCTTTCGGCAAAATCTGTGCGCTCGCTGGCCAACTCGTTCTTGTCTTGCCCATCACTCATCGGGACCTGTTTAAGTCAGTGCCGTGCTGCCGGTTACAACATAGATCAACGCCAAACCCGCGCCTAATTCGCTATGCATGAGCCTTATGAAAGTTAGGAAATCGGTCCTTATCGGCGCGGGCTTCATCCTAGTCGTGGGTGGGTTGGGGCGCCTTGCCAATGGCAGCATCTACACTAGCCTTGAAGCGCGCGAACTGATCGAGGCGCTAAGCCGGTCGGCGCTTTATCTCGGGAGTGCTATCGCCGGCAGCTCTGCGACCACGCTTGCTCTCATGCTGACCCTGCTGGGGCTGGTTCGTCAGGTCAATACAGACTTCGACGCGGAAATGTACAAGCGGATCAATCGTATCGCTTTCCTGAGCACGGGGCTGCTCGGCGGCTCGGTTGTCATGCTTTTGCTGATGACCATGCCGATTGGCGAATTCGAGAATGTCCCTGTCAACTGGTTCAAGGCGCTCTACGAACTGCTTTATTGGTTGGTGGTCACGCTCAGTGCAGCGCTGCTCTCGCTTGTGGTGATGCTCTTTGCCGCAATCCGGGCACTCATCTCCAACATCACCCCTTCCGATGAAGTCTGACCAGGGGTCCGTTAACATAAATCACCGACACGATCCGGAACAGGCGTTCTGGCAAATCCTTGTTTTTACGAGAGCGCGCCTCGCGTTCCGAGAACACGGAGAGAAACAGATGCATATTGAAACCGATGAAAACCACAGCCTCATTTCGGCAGAGAAGGTGGATGGAACCACCGTTTACAGCCACGACGGTGACAAGGCGGGCACTGTCAAGAGCGTGATGATCAACAAGCGCAGCGGACAGGTGGAACACGCCGTCCTTTCGATCGGCGGCTTTCTTGGCCTTGGAAGCGAATATCACGCGATTCCCTGGGATAAGCTCGATTACGATACCGAACTGGGCGGATACCGGCTTGGCGTGAGCGAAGACCAGTTGCGCAAGGGGCCGACCTTCTCCGAGAACGAAAGCGGCACTTTGACAAACCGCGACTACGAGACGCGGGTCTATTCGCATTACGGCTCCACGCCTTACTTCGCCTGATTGACTTCATTCCGAGCGGCACCCGGGGCTGGCCCCGGTGCCGCTCGTCCCTGTGGCGCTCCGTCAGGCCGCGATCGGCAATCGCGAGCGTGGCTTGCCGGAAGATGAGAAGCTCGCAATTCGGTCGCTCAGCAGTTCGGCAAGATCCGTAAGGCTCACGGACGCAGCGTTGCTCTCCTCAGCCGTGGCTGCGTTCTGCTGCATTGCGAGATCGATCTGCGCGATGGCCGAACTGATCTCCTCAATGGCTATGAGCGTGCCGGAGGATTTCTCGATGACCGTGTCGATCTGCTGCATGATTGCGCCGAACTGATTGACCGCGGCCGACAGCACCGAAACCATCTGCTCGACATTGCGCACGCCCTCGCTGATCTCCTTGTCGGATTGCTCGAACAACTGCTTGATGGCGCTGGCGGATTCGCCCGAGCGCTGGGCCAGTTCGCGCACTTCTGTCGCGACGACTGCAAAGCCCTTGCCGGCCTCGCCGGCCCGCGCCGCCTCGACGCCTGCATTAAGCGCGAGAAGATTTGTCTGGAAAGCGATCCCGTCGATGAAAGACACCATCTCCAGAACCTTTGCCGAACTTGCCTCGATCCGCTGCATCGAGCTTGCCGCGCCTTCGATCAATACAGCGCCTCGATCGGCTTCCTCCTTTGCGGTCAACGCTTTGGCGCGGGTATCTTCCCATATTTCGAGATTCTGCTTGATGTCACCCAGCAATCCGTTGGTGGTCTCGGACACGGTCATGAGCGAGGCCGCCTGTTGTTCGGTTTGGCTCGCGAGATGGACCGAGGCGTTCTTGACCTCCTTTGAGCTCGAAAAGACGTGGTCAATCGTGAGGGTGACTGTGCCGACCAGCTCATCAAGCCGGGCGCACGCATCGTTGATCTCGCGGCGTAAGGTCTCGTAGCTATCGGGGAAGGGGCTCTCCAGCCTCAAGGCGAGATCGCCTTGGGCAAGCTTCGTCAGCCGTTCGCCGACTGTGGAGATCACCCGTTCCTGTTCGCTGTTGCGCTGCTCGCGCTCGGCTGCGGTGGCGGCTTCCTGAGCCTCCCGCTCCGCCTGCGCGGATTGGATCCCCGTAACCAACCGCTCGACCCTCGTGCACAGCACGATCAGCACACTCGCCTCGATGACCACGATCAGGGCATGAAACAGCACCCTTGCGAGATCCGAGCCGGCGTCGAACAACAATGCCGGGGCGAAGAAGTTGAGCGCGAGGTGATGCACCGCAGTCACCGCGCTCGCCGCGACGATTACGCGCCAGTCAGCCATGATTGCAAGCACTGCCAGACAGGCGAAGAACGTCATGTGCATGTCGAGCGTCCATCCGCTCCCGCGCGCGCATGCGACGAAAATCGCGGCGAAAACCGGCAAGCCGGCACCCAGTGCGATGCGGATGCCGCCGCTGGATCGGCCGCTCACCACAACAGAGGCTGGCAGCGCTGCGATTGCGAAAGCGGCAAGGGCCAGCGCAGACTGGCCGACCGCGAAGGCCGCGATAGCCGCGATGGTGGCGCACACCACTGATGCGCCGGCGACAACGCGCGCACCTTCATCTCTCAGCGCATCTAGGTCAGTCACGGGCGAGACCTTTCTGGGATTGTCAATCGCGATGCTGGAGGCTCACACGATGCCGCCTGTGCAGCGACCGGGAGATAGCCATGCGCTAGCGCGCTCAGCGCGCTGAGCGAAGTGGGGATGGATACGATGAGCCTTTCGCCCGCCGCCTCGGTCGCTAGGAGCCTCGCATCATGCTGACTCATCCAGACAAAGGCTTGGGTGCGCCCCGTCAGCCCTAGCGGCACCAGCATGGCCGCATTCCCCGGCACGGGCCAGATCACGCTTATTGCAAGCGCGAGGCTGGCGGCAATGCCGTGCAAACCGACAAGGAGGTATCGCACAACGGCGGTCGTGGGGGCGTAGATCATGGCTCGCAGCATAGCGTTGCATTCATTGCAACGTGTTGTGAGCGAACTTCCGGTAGATTACGGAGGGGGCTAGTTGTCGATCGCCGCGGCAGTATCGGTCGCGATCAAGAAGGCAGTGAACAGTAGGGCCACGTTCACGATATGCCCGCGCGTCTCAGTCTGTTCGAGCCATACCTTGATCAGACAGCCCGTCGCGGCGGCTGCGGCAAGCCCAACAGCGAAGGCCCGCGCCAGCGCGTCCGTTGCGAACAGCTCGGCAGCGACGGTGACCACGAAGAAGGCGCAGTAGATGTAGAGCGCCGTGATACAAAGCTCGAGCGCCGAGAAATCGCGGTCGGGAAATTTCATTCTCGAGGATCCATCAGGACCGGCAAGGAACCCACTATCGGCTCCGCCCGGAGAGCTTGCGGATATCACCGCCGGACCCTTGATGCGAGCCAATTCGCGATCGTCCTGTCGCGTCCTTAGGGGCTGGCGGCAGGTTGCGCTGATCGGTTTATTCTTGGCCACGGCTGTTCGTTGCAAGCCCTCATCAGCTGGACGAGAGATCGCTGTTGGCCGCTGCTTTTTGCGAATAGACATAGGTTCCGACTGCGGTCGTGATCTCGTTTTCGATGCGGTGCGCGTCCTGCGGCGTTGTCTCCACGCCGATTTCGAGGCGCAGGCGGCCAAGGTCCGTGGTCCTGAAGAAAACCCGGGGTTCGCTGGCAGAAATCGGCCTTTCCTCGCCTCCTGGGGCCGCAAGCGCTGCGCTGACGATCTCGGTGAGCCTGCCATGCTGGGCGAACAGATCCACATCGGTTTCAAACACGAGGTCGAAAATGTGTTCCTGCGGCGATCCCTTCCTCGCGAGGATCCTCGCTGGCTGGCTGAACAATAGGCTGTGCGGCACGATGATGGTCCGCTGCATCGAGCGGATGGAACCCTCGCGCCTCTCGGTTTCCCGCAGCCGGGTCGCCATCAGGTTGATATCGACGACTTCGCCGCGCTGGTCGCCGATCTGGACGATGTCGCCGATCGCGTAGGCGCGGGTGAAGGTCCTGAACGCCGCTCCCGAAAGGCACATGATGAGCTCCTTCGTGGCAACCACGATCGCGACAGCCACTGCCGTCAGCGAGAGGGCGAAAGTGCGCAGTTGCGGCGCCCAGATCATCAGCAGGCCGAGGGTGCCGATCAGCATCAGCGCGTTACGCACATTGACGGTCCACTGGCGGGCGACATCGTGAGGCAGATTCTCGCGGGCTTTGAGCGCGCGCCCGGTCACCAGCCAGGCGAGCAGAAGGATCGAACCGAGTGCGACCGAGGCCAGCACATCGGGAAGGCTTGATTGGGTGAAGAGGACTGGAGGGAGGTTCATGCGGCTCATGGTTCAGGGGCGGGAAAACACATTCGCCCCTAATCGCGGCGGCCTTGCGGTGCAAATGGGCAAGCGATCAGCGATACTATCGCCGTTCGCATTTCAGCGGTCCTGCCAAGCTGCTCTTGCGCCGAACGCAATTTCTGTTCCATCCCTGAAATTGCGGTGTTAGTGACAACTCGATGACTGGCTGGACGCGCTGGGGCCGTCGCGGGTCGAAGAGTGCTTTCCCTTATGATTTTTGATCGCGTGAAGCCGCTCGATGCCATTCTGGCTGCGGCAAGCAAGAAGTCGCTCAAGCGCACGATGGGCGGCTTCCAGCTGATGCTGTTCGGGATCGGCTGCATCATCGGAACGGGCATATTCGTGCTGACTGCCGCCGGTGCACAGAAGGCCGGACCGGGCCTGATGCTGGCCTTCGCGATCGCCGGGCTGATTTGTGTCGTGGCTGCGCTGTGCTATGCGGAAATCGCCTCGACAATCCCTGTCTCGGGGTCGGCCTATACATACACCTATGCAACCATGGGTGAGTTTCTCGCCTGGACTGTGGGCTGGGCGCTGGTGCTCGAATATGCGATCGCGGCGAGCGCGGTATCGGTCGGGTGGTCAGGCTATTTCGTGGGCACGATCCTCAACGAGACTTTCGGCATATATCTACCATCGTGGCTGTCGGGCGGGCCGCTGGCGCTTGGCGGCGTCGATGGCGGGTTCATCAATCTGCCTGCGCTTGTCATCGCGCTGCTCGTCACCTGGCTGCTGATGATCGGCACGAGCGAGAGCGCAAAGGTCAATGCGGTGCTGGTCGCGATCAAGCTTTCGGCGCTGACGATCTTCATCGCGCTCACTCTGCCGCAGGTTGATGCCGACAAGTTCAACCCGTTCCTTCCCGCCGGAGTATTCGGGGGCTGGGGCAGCGGTCTTGGAGCGGTGGGCGCAGCGGCGACTATCTTTTTTGCCTATGTCGGCTTCGATGCCGTCTCGACGGCAGCCGAAGAGACCAAAGATCCGCAGCGCAACGTTCCGATCGGGCTTGTGGGATCGCTCCTGTTCTGCACCGCCTTCTACATCGCGGTGGCGGCCGGCGCGATCGGGACAATCGGCGGACAGCCGATCATGGGGCCGGGCGGTGTTCCCTTCCCCGCGGGCTCGGAAGAGCTCGCCCGCCAATGCGCGCTGCCGCAGCATTCCGCCGCGCTGGTCTGCTCTGACGAGGCGCTCGCCCACGTCCTGCGCCAGATCGGATGGTCGAAGGTCGGGAATGCACTGGGCTATGCGGCTTTCCTTGCGCTGCCCTCTGTCATTCTCGTCCTGCTCTATGCGCAAACTCGCATTTTCTTCGTCATGAGCCGCGACGGGCTTTTGCCCGAAGTGCTAAGCCGGGTGCATCCGAAGTGGCACACCCCTTATATCGTCACCATGGCGACGGGGGCCGTCGTCGCGCTAGGTGCTGCGTTCTTCCCGGTTGGTCAACTCGCGGACATCGCAAATGCGGGCACGCTTTACGCCTTCGCCCTTGTCGCGGTTGCGGTGATGGTACTGCGTCGGCAGCGACCTGAGGTGAGGCGACCGTTCAGAGTGAAGGGCTTGTGGCTCGTCGCGCCGGCGACAGTGGCTGGATGCGTATTCCTGTTCCTCAATTTGCCGGGCGAGGCGATGATCGTTCTGCCCGCCTGGACCGTGATCGGGGTGGGGATCTACTTCGCCTATGGCCGCTCTCGCAGTCATCTGGGCAAGGGCATCATCGAGGTGGTCGACGATATCGAGGGGCACGAAACGCTTATACCGATCGAACCGTCCAACCACTGATCTGCAGCCAGGTTCGGCAATCGCCGGATCTGAAGCGGATCCTCGGCCGGTGTGCAAGCCAGGCCTGATGACTGCCTGCCGCCGAGCAGGCGTCGCTCAAGAATTTGCAGATGCGAACCTCGCTACGTCGCCGATTCTGTTTCGAAAGGGGACACCTGCGAATCGATTCGTTAAGGAGGCGAAGACCGACGCGGTTGCGAGCCGCATAGCTCCAGGTGCCTCAGCCGACCCAACGCAGACGGATGGGTGCCGCCTTAAGTCATGAAAATCCAACAAAAAAAGCCCCGGCGCGAACCGGGGCCTTCTTTATCGAATGTTGCGCGGATTTTAGCGCGAACCGAAAAGTTCGCTCCACAGACGCCAAATGCCCATAGCTGCCTCCTGTTAAAGCATTAACCCTAACAGGGATGGTTAACATAATTTTTCCGGATTGCAAGTTTATGCGGCGGCGGAACGTCTCTTCATATGCGGGATGAAATCGGCAACCGGCAATGCGCGGGAAAAGAGGTATCCTTGCGCAAGGTCGCATTGCATGCGCTTGAGCTCGGCGCAGGTCAGCTCGTTGTCCACACCTTCGGCCACCACGATCTTGCCCATCGCGTGTGCCATCTCGATCGTCGCACGAATAAGCGTGCGACTGTCGCTCGAGGTCCTGAGGTTCATGACGAACTTCTTGTCGATCTTCAATTCGCAGCTCGGGAACCGTTGCAAGTAGTCGAGGCTCGAATGGCCCGTCCCGAAGTCGTCGATGGAGAAGCGCAGACCCGCATCGTGCAGGCGTTTGATGTTCGCTTCAACCCGCTGATCGTCGAGCTTCTGCGTCTCTGTGATCTCAAGGACGAGGTTGCGGGCGGGGAACCTGTGCTTCTCGCAAAGGTGCAGGACACTGCCGACAAAGGCCGCTTCCGTCAGCGATTGCGCCGAGATATTGATCGAGAGCTTGAAGCGCTCATCGATCACGATCGCCTGCTTCATCTCTGCCAGCGCACGCTCGAAGACATACTCGGTAAGCGCATCGATCCGGCCATGCTCCTCCGCGATCGCGATCAATTCCTGCGGATTGACCGTGCCGAGAGTATCATTGGTCCAGCGCACCAGCGCTTCGGCCCCGACGGTATGCCCCGTGACGAGATCCACCTTCGGCTGGTAAACGAGCGAAATCCCGTCATTCCCCAAGGCCCGATCGAGCGCTGTAAGCATCGTGACCCGCCGCCCCCGATCTTCGAGAAAGTTCTGATCGGATATCAGCACCCTTAACCCCCTTCGCGAAGCCATTTCCGCAGCTTGCGAGGCGTTCTGGATACGCTGTTCGAGTCTCAGCTCGTAGTTCACGTCGATGGAGATGGAGACCTCAAGCTTGCCTTCCAACGCATCGCTTGCACCGAAATTGGCCAGCAGGGTGGAGATCGCCAGCGCGGTATCGCGCAATTCGCTCGGATCGGTGCGGGCGGATGTCCAAACGATCGTATCCTTGTCGAAAGCGGTCAATCCCTCCTTGGGACACACATCGCTCTGGGTGCGCAGGCATTTGAGGATCCGCTCGATGAAGGCACCGAGTTCCCGCGGAGCGCTGCTATGGGTGAAGTCCGCGAGGTTGTTGATCCTGAGGGCGTAGACGTCGAATGCCGATCCGTCCTGCTTGGCTTCGATGGCCTGAGGGACCATGAGGTTTGTCGACCGGCTGTAGACCGTGTTGGCGAGGTGACTGAGCCGCCAGGTGCCGATTGCCAGGGCGAGGATGGCAGGCATGACATCCACGTTGATATACGCCATTTCCAGCGCGAGCGGAATGATCGCCAAGAACAGCGCGCAGGAGGCCGTGGCGCCTGCACTGGGCCGCTTGCGCGAGGCCTGAAGCGCCAGCAACAGCGCCGCAACAAGCATCGCAGGATACCATCCGAGATCTGTCGGCATACCTTGCTTGAGTGTTTCTGCACCCAGGATATGAAAATAGGCTCCAGGGATTTTGCCGCCCAAGGGCAGGTAATGGAAATCGCGCGAGCCAAGATGGGTGGCAGCAACCAAAGCGACCTTGCCGCGAAGTTGCTGCTCTTCCACCTCGCCATTCAGGATATCCGAATATCGCACAGTGGGAATGGCCTTGGTGTCGAATGCGAAATCGGGGCGATACCAACCGCCAGCGCCCTCAAAGCCAGCGAGCACCGCCGATATCGCAGGGATGGTCTCGCCATCATGCTCGATCGAGACGGGAAACAGCACCGACAGACCAAATGGTGTTCCCTCTCCAATCATCGCGGCAACCTCGACGCTGTCGCGAAGCGTGTCAGCCGGAAAGAGCCCGTCATGCTGCTGGATGGTCTTGTCGACCGGCGGGAACGCGCCAAGCCAGACGCGCCCGCGGTGCTTTTCAAGGGCGGCTGCGAACGCGGCGTCTTCGGCAGGCTCGGCAGAATCAGCGTAGGCCCGATCGAATGCGAGGCGCTCGAGACCCATCTCGAAGACCTTCTCGACGAGTTCTGCGTCCTGATACCGCGATGGCTGATCGACCCCGAGATCGACGAGGGTCTCCTCGTCCACCTCTATCAGGATAACGTCGCCCGACGCCTCGCTCGTTCGCAATTCGGCCCGCAGTGCACGCAATGCATCCTCGGCCGGCAAGGCGAGATGGATCAACCCTGCCAACATCCCGATCGCGACAGCCATCATTGCGATATTGCGACGCCGGTGCGGCAAGGAATGCGCGGCAGAGCGGGTCCGGCCCGATCCCTTGCGCCAAGGCATCAAGCGGGACATCCAATTCGCCGCTGCATCTGCATTCATTGCCATCATTGCCATCCTGAGTGGGGCAATCCTAACCATTGAACCTTGCGCAAGCGCTGCTCGATCAAGGTTAAGATCGCGTTATCGATGGCGACGATGAAGGCTCGAGGCGATGCCTGATCCAGACAGACGGCACCCGGCCAATCAGCGGTCGAGTGAGGGCGAGAATTCCGTTGGTTGCGCCTGGACCAGACAGGCGGGAATGGGGCCCTCCGGGTTTGGCGCTTCACCCGGTGCGAATGCGCCTGGAGAGCGCTTTGCACCGGGTGGGGAGCGATGAGCCCCCTAGAAGCGGATCGAGGCCTCCACGCCATAGGTTCGCGGCGCGCCGCGGGTCAGATAATCCTGAAAGAACGCGTTCAGGTTAAGGCCGTAGACATAGTAGAACTCATCGGTGAGGTTGCGGCCCCACAATGAAAGCGCGAAATCGTCGCGCTCGTAGGTCACGCGCGCGTCGAACAGCCAGTAGGCCGGGTTGCCGCAGGCGAGTTCAGGCGTGGCGAGGAGCACGTTCGATCCAGGCGCGGGCTGGTCGCAGGGATCCTGCCCGTAATTGCCGAAAGGATCGAAGAAATATTCGCCCATATAGCTCGCATTGCCGCGCAAGGTGAGCTTGTTGCGCCCGTCATCGTAAGGGATCAGCTCGATCCCGGCGTTGAAGGTGAGCTCGGGCGCGTTGGGAAAGTCATTGCCGTTGATATTGAGCGTGAGCGCGGTTGGATCGGTCGGATCGACCTCGTTGCCGCGATATTCGGAATTGAGATAGCCCATTGCCGCATCGAGCCGGATAAAGTCGGCCGGCTGCCAGGTCAGCTCGGCTTCGGCCCCGAACAGGCGCCCGTCGGCGGAGCGCAGGAAGCTGGTCGCCCCGATGATCTGTGCGATCTGCTGGCCGGTGTAGTCGTAGTAGAAGCCGGCGAGGTTGAGCTGGACGGTGTTGTTGGCGAACTGGCTCTTGAGGCCGATTTCGTAGGCATCGACCTGTTCGGGATCGACGAAATAAACCTGGCTGATGTCCTGATAGGCGAGCGCGTTGAACGTGCCCGCGCGGTAGCCGCGCGAATAGCTCGCATAGAGCAGCACATCTTCGCTCGCCTGATAATCGAGGATCACGCGGCCGGTCAGCTCGCCTGTATCCTCCGAGGCCTGGACCCGTCCCGGTGTCCCGGTGAGCGGGAACTCGTAGGGCACAGTGCTGGCGAAGGCGTTTTCACCGGCGAGATCGAACAACACCGAAGAGGCGTTGCTCAGTCGCACGTCATCGAAAGTGTAGCGCAGGCCCATGGTCAGCGTGAGGCGATCGGTGAGATCCACCTCCGCCTCTCCATACACCGCGATGCTCGGGCGGGTGATGGTGAACTCCTGCCGCGCGAGGATCGGGCCGAAGGGCGGCGCCCCGGCGGCAGCGCAGGCACCCTGGACCGCTGTCCCGCCCGCACTGTTGGTGGCAGCGACATCTGCGTTGAAGGCGATCAGCGAGCGCGCGTCGAAGAAGCCTGCAGGGTTCACCACGACGGGTGCGCAGAAGCCCGGATCGCTGATCGGGATGGTGGGATCGAGTGCGAAGGCGGGCAGGGTGCGCAGCGAGTTGCCGACCGCGATCGGAATGTTGTTGAATTCGCCCGGAACTCCGAAGCTCTGCAGCAGCGGGCGAAGGAAGCCAAAAAAGTCGGGCTCGTTGATGGTATCGATCTGGTCCTCGCCGAAATACCCACCGACGATGAAGCGGAACGGCCCGCCATTGTCGAAGCTGAGCCGCGTATCGAAATTGAGGTTCTCCGAGGCGGAGAAATAGCGGATCGCGCAGACATCATTGGGCGAGCCGTCGCAATCGAAGGGGGAGAGGCGGAAGGTCGCTTCATCATAGCCCATGATCGCGGTCAGCGTGAGATCGTCGCTCAGCTTGCCCTCGACCGTGAGCGAGGCGCCGTAGCTGTCGGTGAAGTAGCGCCCGGCGGTGTCGGCCTGCACCTCGTCCTGCTCGAGGATCCGCCCGCCGAGCTCGGGCCGGGGGGCAAAGCGCGAATATCCTGCAGCATCGGTGCGGCCCTCGAGATAGCCGATGCCATAGGGCAAGTCCTGCAGCGGGTTCGAGCGCGCGCCATAGAGCTTCAATGACATGGTGAAATCGGGCGAGGGCTCGAACTGGAAGGTGACGCGCCCGGAAACGTTGTTAACCTCGGCGAAGTCCTGGCCCAGCGTCGGATTGAAGGTGTAGCCGTCGGCATCGACATAGGTGCCCGCGACGCGCACGCCGAACACGTCGTCGACGATTGTGGTCTCGATTGCGCCCTCGGCAAAGATGCGGTTGAAATTGCCGTAGCTCAAAGTGAGGTAGCCGTTCGTGCCTTCGAGCTCGGGCTTGCGGGTGATGAAATTGATCGCGCCGCCGGTCGTGTTGCGCCCGAACAGCGTGCCCTGCGGCCCCCGCAGCACCTCGACGCGCTCAAGGTCATAAAGCTGCTGGCCGTGGCTGGCGCGGAAAGACTGGTAGACCTCATCGACATACACGCCGACGGGCGATGCGGTAGCCGCAGAGAATTCGTTTGCCACGCCCACCCCGCGCAGCGAGAAGTTGGGCTGGGTTTCGGAATAGGCGCTCGTCACCTGGAGATTGGGCAAGGCGCCCATCAGGTCGCTGGTATCGGTGATCCCGCGCTGGATGAGTTCTTCCCCGCCGATCGCTGAGATCGCGATCGGGACTTTTTGCAGATCCTCGCTGCGCTTGGTTGCGGTGACGACGATCGTGCTGATCCCGCCCTGAGATTGGGCTTGCTCTTGTTCGCTATCGACTTCGGCGATGCTGGACGACTGAGCCGAACCTTGCGCCGCGCCTAGCAACAGCGCTGCAAGCGACACGCCCGAATGGAGCGCAAAGCGGGCCTTGTTGGCATGTGGTTTCATGGTTTCTCTCCCCTGTTTCAACCTTGGTTGGTTTGCTTGATCCTCGCCGGGTGCCCGCGCCTGGCGGGATCGGCATAGGTCTCCATCAGTTCTCGCTTGCGCACCTTGCCGGTCTCGAGCCGGGGCACGCGGTTCACGAAAGCGATCCGCCGCGGGAGCTTGTTGGCCGCCAGCTGGCGGCTGAGAAAAGCGCCGATCTGCGCTGCCTTTTCGGCAGGATCGGCGGGAGGCGAGGCGAGCTCGACGATCGCCTGCACGACTTCGCCCATGTCGCCATCGGGCACCCCGAAGACTGCGCAATCGACAATCTGGGGATCGCTCATAAGCGCCGCTTCAATCTCGGCCGGGTAGATGTTCGCTCCGCCCGAAATGATGGTGAAGGCGGCGCGATCGGTGAGGTAAAGAAAGCCCGCCTCGTCGACGTGGCCGATATCGCCCATGGTCGCATAGCCTTGCCGGCTCGTGGCGGAGCGGGCCTTGGCTGGAGCGTTGTGATAGGCGTGGGCGGCGCGGCTCTCGAAGTAGACGCGGCCCGTCTTGCCGGGCGGCAGCGGGTTGTCGTGCTCGTCCAGGATATGAATGCGCGAGCCGTAGGCGCACCCGACGCTCCCGGGGCGTTTCAGCCAGTCGTGGCTGTCGATATGGGTGAAGCCGACCGCTTCGGTGCCGCTGTAATATTCGTGGAGGATCGGGCCCCACCATTCGATCATGCGGCGCTTGATCTCGGGCGGACAGGGGGCGCCGGCATGGATCGCGCAGATGTGAGAGGCAGGGTTGGGGGCTCGTCCGGCTCTCTCCCCGTGGTCGAGCATGCGCGAGAACATCGTCGGGACCCACTGGCTGTGGGTCACTCGATGCTCGGCAAGCGCATCGAGCGCCGCTCCCGCCTCGAACCGGCGCATGGCGACAACGGTGCCACCGAGCCGCTGCACTGTCATCGCCCAGCGCAAGGGTGCGGCATGGTAGAGCGGGGCAGGGCTGAGGAAGATGGTCGCCTCGTCCATCCCGAAGAGCTCGCGCGCACGCTTGACCCTCCGCTGATCGCTGCCCAGCGGTGCACCGCTCAAGGGGCGCTTAACGCCTTTGGGGCGCCCGGTCGTGCCCGAGGTGTAGAGCATGTCGCTGCCCTCGACGCGTTTGAACCCGGCCACCTCGCCGCGCTCCCATTCAGCCGGAGGCAGAGCGTTGGCGAGGCTCCCGTCGTGGGTCAGCACCACGCGGGCGCCGCTGTCGGCAAGGATGTAATCGCGCTCGGGCGCTGTCAGGCGCTCGGAGAGCGGCACGAAATAGAGCCCCGACATCTGCGCGGCCCAGGCGGCGATGAAGAACTCCGCGCTGTTGGGCAAGATCAGCGCGACCGTCTCGCCACACCGGCAGCCGAGCGCCGCGAGACGACCTGCCAGCCGCTCCGATTGCACTGCGAGCTGCGCGTAGGTGAGTTGCTCGTCCTCGAGCATGAAGGCGAGGCGATCGGGCGCGGACCGGGCAAAATCCCCGGGATGGCTCATCGCGGCTGCTCCCGGGCGAAGGCTGGAACAAGGTGCGCGGTCTCGTTGATGCTGACCACCGTCAGCTTGCCGAGCGCGCTTCCAGAGAGGCGGGTGATCGAGCCGTAGCCAGGGACGAAGTGGGCGATGCCGGGCAGGCCGAGCGCGTGGCTCAGCAGGATGTTGATCGGAAATCCGTGTGTGAAGACCGCGATCGTCTTGCGGTGGTGGCTCGAGAACAGCGTTTCAAAGCCCGCCAGAGTCTCACTCACGAAATCCGCGTGATCGATCCCGAAATAGCCGAGTGGATCGGCGAGGAAACGGTCCCACTCCGCTTCGCCCTTTGCTCGCACCATCTCGGGATTTGCGTATTGTCCACCATGGCGATCGACTTCGCCCAGCGCTTGCACCACGACCGGCTCCAGCCCTAGCGCCGCTATCGTCGGCTGTGCGGTCTCAAAGGCGCGGGTCATGCCCGAGTGAGCAATGACCTCCACCCCCTCGTGGAGCAGGAAATCGCGCACGCTGCGCGCCTGGGCGTGGCCTTCGTCGGAGAGTGCGGGATTGGCCTTGCGGGATCCGCCGGGCGTTTCGGGCCGGCCGTGGCGAATTAGGATGAGGCGCATGTCACACCGCCTGTTTTGAGAAGGCCGCGGGGGCGGGGCCGGCTGCCCGCAGCGCGTGATAGCCGCCATCGATCTTGAGTTCGGTGCCGTTGATCCAGCCCGCATCGGCCGATAACAGGAAACGGATCGCGGCAGCGATCTCTTGCGGTGCGCCGTGCCGCCCGGTGAGCTGCGCGGCCGCGGCGATGCGGTCCGCCCCGATCGATTGCTCGAAATCGCTGAGGATCGGCGTGGCGACAGGGCCGGGGCTCACCATATTCACCCTGATGCCGCGCGGCAGAAAATCGCGCGCCGCATGCTGGACCCAGCGGTTGATGAGCGCCTTTGAATACTCGTAGGCTGTTTTGCCGTCGGCAACGCCGCTGGCCCTCACAATCTCGCCGGAAGACCGCGCGAGCAGCGCGTCCTTGGCCGCATCATCAAGCGGGCAGCGCGCTGCCGTGATGCTGCTGACGACCACAATCGCAGCGCCCTCGCGCAGCTTTTGGGCAAGACCCTTGGCTAACAGGCGTGGAGCAACAGTGTTGACGGCGAAGATCGCGCAAGGCTCGGCGGTGCCGGGAAGGCCCGCGACGAGTGCGAGGCCATCGAGCGATGCGTCAACCGCCGCGATGCTTGCCTCGATCTGCGAAGGATCGGTGAGATCGCACACGATATCGGCGTCGCGCCGATCGAGCCCGATCACCTCGTCCCCGTCCGCGCGCAACCGCTTAGCCAGCGCCGCGCCAATCCCGCTCGCGCTCCCCGTGACCAGTATCAGGCGGCGGCGGTTCATTGCCAGCGCACCTTCATCGCGGTCCACCCGGTGAACCAGTTGGAGGGAAGGCGTTCGGGCGGCTCGATGATCTCGATATCGGTGAGGTCACGCGCCATCGCCTCGAGCAGCATCCGGCTCTCGAGCCGTGCAAGGTGCGCGCCGAGGCAGAAATGCGCGCCGACGCCGAAACCGACATGCGGGTTGGGCGCGCGATCAAGGACCAACTCGTCGGCCCGGTCGAACACCGCCGCATCCCGGTTGGCGCTTGCGAACCAGAGGACGAGCTTGTCACCCGCCTTGATCTGCGTGCCCGCGAGTTCGGTGTCACGTGCTGCCGTACGGCGCATATGGGTGACGGGCGAGACGAAGCGGCACATCTCCTCAACTGCGGCCGAGGCGAGGGCGGGATTGTCGCGCAAGACCGGCCAAGCCCCCTGTCGGACTAGCTGATCCAGCCCGCCCGTGACGAGGAAGCGGGTGGTCTCGTTCCCCGCGATGGTGATCAGCATGAAATAGGCATCGAGCAATTGCTGCTCGAGGGGGGCATCATCGAGCCGAGCTGTCACCAGCCGGCTAGCGAGGTCATCGCCCGGAGCCCTGCGTTTGGCCTCGGCAAGATTGCGGAAATAGCCGAACAGCCGCTCGCGCGCCGCCGCCTGCTCCGTATCCCCGGCGCGCACATCGCTCATAAGATTGGCGTGATCGACAAGCTCAGGCGCGTCCTCGGGCGGCACGCCTAAAATCTCCGCGATCGCCAGCATGGGCAGGCGCACCGCGATGCGCTCGACGAAATCGAACGGCTCGCCGCGCGGGGCTTGAGCGATCAGCGTGTTGACGATCGCCCCGAACCGATCCGCTCGCGCCGCGATTGCCTCGCGCGAGAGGCCCGGCATGGCGATAGCGCGCAGCTTGCCATGAAGCGGGGGATCGGCGTTGTGGACGCTGGGCGCGCCATGCCCCTCTGCGCGGCGGTTCCTGATCTGGGTGCCTTGGCCCGAGACGAACAGGCGATGATCGCGCGCGGCCGCCACAACATCGGCGTGGCGGGTCGCGCTCCAGAAGCCGGTGCCATCGGGCTCGGGGTTGAAATAAAGGCCGGGCGATGCGCGCAGTTCGGCGAACAGTTCGTGCTCGCGCGTCGCCTCGAAGGGCGCAAGGTCGAGCAGGTCGATCCGGCTCACCGGACCGCGCCGCAAAGTGTGCGATGCCAGATGAGCGCGCAACTTTTGCCGAGCCGCTCGACAAAGGCATCGCCGGGGGTTTCCGGGGCGAGCCCGATCTGGACGTAGGCAAGCTGTTCGGTGAGCGAACACAGCCCCTGTGCCACCATCGGAATGTCGTCGATCGGGTCGATCTCGCCTGTCAGCACCAGCCGCTCGATCCAACGCTCTGTGCGGGTGACGAAGCGATCGCGCATTTGCAGCCAGACGCGGCGGAAATTGCTCACGTCCTCCTTGGCTGCCGCCTCGCGCGCGACGCGGAGGAGCAGGCGATCGCGGCGATAGTCGCTGAAGAAGAGGATGTTGCGGCGTTCGAGATGCGCGAGAGAAATCGCATCGTTCTCGCCCAGCGCGCGCGCCGAGGTGTGGCGCAGCCGCTCGTTGAGGCCTTCGAGGACAGCGAGGAGGATCGCGTCCTTGTCCTGGAAATGGCGATAGAACAGCCCGTGGCTGATCCCGGCTTCCGCGACGATGTCAGCGATGCGAACGGCGCCATAACCCAGCCGACCAAACTCGACGCGTGCGGCCTCTAGCAGCTTCTCGCGGGTCGCCTTGCCCTTGCGTGTCGGAGGAAGCTCCAGTTGCGCCTGTTCGGCTGCTTCTTGCGTCATTCCTTCTCCCCTGCGGCGCGCCTTCCTGCGGCAACGCTCGCCTAGGAAGGGTCACTGATTGCGAAAGTGATGTCAATGTCATTTTTGCGTGACAGCGCTGGCAGTCTTGGGCATTGTCGCGGCCATGACACCAGGACAGCCGGGAAGGCTGCCGGATCATATCGGGGAGAGATTGATGGGAAGACTGGAGGGCAAGGTTGCGATCGTCACCGGCGCAACCGGGGGCATCGGCGGAGCGACCGCGCGAAAATTGCTTGAGGAAGGCGCAAGCGTCATGCTCGCAGGGCGCAACGAGGAGCGGCTGCAGAAAGCCGCCGAAGCGCTCGAAGAGCCCGATCGCGTCGCAACCTGCGCTGGCCAGCCGAGCGTGGAAGCCGATGTCGCAGCGCTGATCGGGGCGACCTTGAAGCGGTTCGGCAGGCTCGATATCTTCGTTGCCAATGCGGGCTCTGAAGGCAAGGTCATCCCGATCACGATGACGAGCCTTGAGGATTTCGAGGCTGTGCAGCGCGCCAATGTCAGCAGTGTCTTCCTCGCGATCAAGCACGCAGCGCCCGTAATGACCGACAAGGGCGGCTCGATTGTCGCGATCTCATCGGTGGCGGGCGTGGTGGGCGTTGCCGGGATCGGTGCCTATGCTGCCAGCAAGCACGGCATTTGCGGGCTCGCGAAAGTCGCCGCGCTCGAACTTGCGCCGAACAAGGTCCGCGTAAACTGCATCGCGCCAGCGCCCATCGACAACGCGATGATGCAATCGATCGAGGGTCAGGCGAGCCCGGATGATCCCTCGCTCGCGCGCACGGGCTTTACCGCGCTGATCGCGATGGGGCGCTATGGCACCAACGAGGAAGTCGCCAATCTCGCCGCCTTCCTCGGTAGCGACGAGGCAAGTTATTGCACCGGCGGCGTCTATGCCGTCGATGGCGGCTTCCTCGCGGCATGACGGGAGCGGGCACGATGATCGACACCGAACCCCAGCTCGCCGCCATGCTCGAGGCGCGCAAGGCCCGCCGTGCCATGCCGCCCTATATTCCCCAACGCGATGCCGATGTCGCAGCGCTGCTCGCGAGCTTCTTCGAGAAGGAGGAACCCGGCAGCAGCGTCTCGGCGATTGCGCGCATCGGCGGGGGCGCATCGAAAGAACAGTTCGTGTTCTCGCTCGCTCGGCCCGGAGAGGCGGCGCGGCGCTATGTCCTCAGGATGGACGCGCTCGAGGGCATCACCGAGACGAGCCGCGCGCGCGAATACGAGATCCTGCGCGCCTTCGAGGGCGTGGTGCCAGTGCCGCGCGCGATCTGGCTCGACGCCGAAGCGCAGCATTTCCCGACGCCCGCGATCATCATGGAGTTCGTTGACGGCGTGACCAAGCCGCAGACCGATGGCGTGAGCGTAACGGGGCTAGGCACTGTGCTCGGCGATCCCTTGCGAGGGCTGATCGCGCCGCAATATTTTGCCAATCTTGCAAGCATTCACAATTTCGATTGGCGCGCGGCGAACCTCCAGCATTTCAGCGCCCCGCTCGCCGATCCCAAGCAGCCGACCCGCTGGCTGATCCAGTTCTGGAAGGAGCTGCTCGAGCAGGATGCGGTCACGCGCGAGCCCGTCCTGCGGCTTGCGACGCAATGGCTCGAGGACAACGTGCCCGATTGCGAGAACCCGTGCGTGGTCCATGGCGATTATCGCACCGGCAATTACCTGTTCGAGGAGGAGACCGGCAGGATGACCGCGATCCTCGACTGGGAGATGTGCTATATCGGCGATTTCCACGCAGATCTTGGCTGGCTGCTTCAGCCGGTCTTCGGCAGCCGGATCGAAGGGGTCTTCCGCGCAAGCGACATCGCTCCGCCCGAGGAGATTATCGCACGCTACCAGGCCGCGAGCGGCAACAGCGTGGATCTGGCCAAGCTCCACTACTTCACCGTGTTCAACGCCTGGAAGAGCTACATCCTCGTCTCCGCGCTCGGCATGCAGGCGGCGCGCACGGCGCACAACCACCAGGATATCCTGCTCACCTTCCTCGCCGCGACCGGCCCGATGTTCGTCGATGATCTTGCGCGGCTCTTGATGATGGAGGAAAGCCGATGAACCCCTCGGTCGATGATCGCCTCAACTCGGTCCTGCGCGCACTCGAGACAGTGGTGCTCCCGGCGTTGCCGGAGACTGCGAGCCTCGCGCAGGAGCAGGTGATGCTGGCAATGGGGCACATCCAGATCATCCAGGCGCAGCGCGATGCGGCGCTCGATTTCGAGCGCGGCGAATTCGAGGACATCGCGGCGATGGGGCGGGCGATCCTCGCGCTTGGCGCGCCTCCCGATGCCTGCACGGCGCAGGGTGAAGCGCTGGCGACGGCGCTTGCTGAACCCGGCGGCGAGCCGCGCGCCGCTGCCGAGGCTATTCGTATCGCGATCGATGATCTCCTGGTGGCCGCCCGGCAAGCAAGCGAGGATGCCTACCGCGAACAGCTCTCGCACACGATTCTGCCGCTCGGTCGCAAGCGCGCGCAAAAGGACCGCGAATGGTTCGCGATCATGGGCTTCGACATCGATCTGAGTGCGGCCTGAGGCCGGGGCTTGCCCGATGGATTTTGCAGGCGATTTCCGGATGACGATCGGCGGCGCGCTGGTCTCGGGCGCTGCCAGCATGGAGATCGTGAACCCGGCCACCGGTGAGCCCTTTGCACAGGCGCCGCGGGCGAGGCGTGAGGATCTGGACGCAGCCGTAGCCGCTGCGCGCGACGCCTTTGCTGGCTGGGCAGGGCGCGATCACGACGAGCGGGCAGGCTTTGTCCGGGAGCTGGCGCAGGCGATCGAGCGCCATGTGCCAGAGCTCGCCGCGCTCCTCACCCGCGAGCAGGGCAAGCCGCTCAAGGATGCGGCGCGCGAAGTGGCGGGGCTTGTTTCCTGGCTAAAGGCGGCTGCCGCGTTCGACCTGCCCGTCCATGTTCATGAAGACAGCGAAGCGCGCTATTGCGAAACGCGGCGCGTGCCGATCGGGGTCGTCGGCGCGATCGCGCCCTGGAATTATCCGCTGCTGTTAGCCGCCTTCAAGCTCGGCCCGGCGCTGGTGACTGGCAACACCGTGGTGCTCAAGCCATCCCCCTTCACGCCGCTCGCAACGCTCAAGCTGGGCGAGATTGCTCGCGACATCCTGCCGAGAGGTGTGCTCAATGTGGTGAGCGGCGACGACGACCTGGGACCCTGGCTCACGGCGCATGAAGGAGTGGACAAGATCAGCTTCACCGGCTCGACAGCAACGGGCAGGCAGGTCATGCGCAGCGCGGCGGAAACGATCAAGCGGCTGACGCTGGAACTGGGCGGCAACGATCCCGCGATCGTGATGAGCGATGTCGATCCCGAACGGCTCGCGCACGATCTCTTCTGGGCCTCCTTCGGCAATTCGGGTCAGGTCTGCGTCGCCTCAAAGCGGGTCTATGTTCACGCAGATGCCTACGAAGGGGTGCGCAACGCTCTGGTGGCCTACGCCGCGACGGTGCGCCTGGGAGACGGTCTCGAGCCCGAAACGCAGCTCGGCCCGATCAACAACCGGCGCCAGTATGAACGCATACTCGAGCTTCTCGAGGATTGTCGCAAGAGCGGATTCGATTTCGCCTGTGGCGGCGCTGTACCCAAGACACCGGGTTTCTTCCTGCCTCCCACGATCATCGACAATCCGCCCGAAAATGCCCGGATCGTGCAGGAGGAGCAGTTCGGCCCGATCCTCCCGCTGATCCGTTTCGAGGATTACGACGATGCAATCGCCCGCGCCAACGCCTCTCCCTTCGCGCTTGGCGCGACCGTATGGGCGGGCGACGAGAAGGCTGCATGGGCGCTTGCGAGCCGGCTTGATGCGGGCAATGTATGGGTCAACGAGTGCCGCCCGCTTTCGCCCGTCGTTCCTTTTGCCGGACACCGCCAGTCGGGCTTCGGGGTCGAGAACGGGTTGGAAGGAATGCTCGAATACACCTTGCCCAGAACCATGAGCCGGGTGGCCGGGCGGTGAGCCCGGGCAAAGGCATCACAGGATACGCCGCCTGCGCATCTCGTGTTCATGGAGCTGGCCGGTGGCGCGCAGAACATCGGTCTTCAGATCAAGGTGTTGCGGCCGCCCCTCATACTTTGCCAGCACGCGCGCCAGCCTGCTGATCAGCGCGGCGGGATCGAACGGCTTGCGGATGTAGTCCTGCGCCCCGGCATAGATCGCATGCGCTTCGTCCTGCACCCCGCTCATCGCAGTGAACATGATCACCGGCAGATCGTAGAACAGCGGCGAGCCGCGAAACCTGCGCAGCAGCGTGATCCCGGTCATGCCGGGCAGATCCTGATCGAGCAGCAGCACGTCGGGCCTCCGCTTGTGCGCAAGCTCCCACGCAGCTTCCGCGCTTGTCACCCAGCCGCAGGCATGGCCGACATCGATCAGCACCTCCGAGGCCAGCTCGGCAATAAGTTCGTCATCGTCCGCGATCAGGATGCGCGCCATCGATACATTGTCCCATAAGCGAAGCGCGATGGCTTCGAGCGTGGGATGCTTAACGGGCAGCTCACGAAGGACGGCTTGGAGCGGGCCCCGTGCACAATACGTATCTGCGGCGGCGAGCTAGCCCTTGCCGCGCGCCTCCATGCCCGCCACACCGCGCCCCATGATTCGCGATCCCTTTCTCCCCACTACCGGCATTCATAACCTGCGCGATTATGGCGGGTGGCAGGTGCCCGGCGAGGGCAGCGTGAAGACCGGCCTGCTGTGGCGCTCGGGCCAGCACTGGCAGGCGGGCGCAGAGGATCTCGAGGTCATCCACAAGCTCGGCATCACCACCATCATTGATCTGCGCGGCACCAGCGAGCGTTCCAGGTTTCCCTGCCGCCGCCATCCCGAATTCGCCGCGCAGGTGCTGGCCTACGAGGGCGAGACCAGCAATTCGCCCCCTCACGAGGGCGGCGGCGGCACGCTGGTGATGGATGAACAGCGCGCGTTCGATCGGATGATCGCGGTCTACACCCGCATGCCGGTCAACCCGGCGATGCTGGCGATGTTCACCCGCTATTTCGAGGCGCTCGAACAGACCCAGGGCGCCAGCCTCGTGCATTGCTTTGCGGGCAAGGATCGCACCGGGATCGCGGCGAGCCTGCTGCTTCATGCCCTCGGCGTCCCCCGCGATGACGTCATCGCCGAGTTCCTGCGCACCAACGATGCGCCCACCCGCCACGTGCTCGAGGCGCAATCGCTCCCGCGAATGCGCGATGTCTATGCCGAGATCACCGAGGGCGCGCTCGTCAATCTCATGGGCGTGAGGGCCGAATACATCGAGACCTACTTCGCCGAGATCACGAGGCTCGCCGGGTCGGTCGATGCATACCTTGCGCAAAGCTTAGGTGTGGATGAAGCAAGGAAAGCTCGCCTGCGCGCGCGCTACATCGGTTAGGGCCGGGGCTGACAAGCGCAGTCCGGGCCCCCATAATCACTTCTACGGATCATCGATCGAAAGCTGAAGACGCAAACCATGGCCACTCATCGCACCAAGATGCTCATCATCGGTTCCGGCCCGGCCGGATACAGCGCCGCGATTTACGCCGCGCGCGCCATGCTCGAGCCGATCCTCGTCCAGGGCCTGCAGCCCGGCGGGCAGCTCACCATCACTACCGACGTTGAAAACTATCCCGGCTTTCGCGATGTCGTCCAAGGTCCGTGGCTGATGGAGGAGATGAAGGCGCAGGCCGAGCATGTCGGCACGCGCATGATGTATGACATCATTACCGCAGTCGATTTCGAGAGCGGCCCGCCTTACCGCGCGATCGGCGACAGCGGAGACGAATATATCGCCGACACCGTGGTAATCGCGACCGGCGCACAGGCGAAGTGGCTCGGCGTGCCCGGCGAACAGACGCTCGGCGGCAAGGGCGTCTCGGCCTGCGCGACCTGCGACGGGTTCTTCTATCGCGGCAAGAAGGTGGTCGTGATCGGTGGCGGCAACACCGCGGTGGAGGAGGCGCTCTATCTTACCAACCATTCCAAGGACGTGACGCTGATCCACCGCCGCGACAGCTTGCGCGCCGAGAAGATCCTGCAGGATCGCCTGTTCAAGCATCCCAGGATCAGCACGCTGTGGAACAAGACCGTCGAGAGCTTCGAGGCGGGTGCGGACGGATCGCTCGACCATCTGATGCTGCGCGACACGCAGACCGGTGAGCGCTCCACCATCAAGGCCGACGGTGCCTTCGTCGCGATCGGTCATGCGCCGGCGACGGAGCTGTTCAAGGGCAAGCTTGCAATGGACGAGTCAGGCTATCTCGAGGTCGAGCCCGGCACCCCAAAGACCGCGATCCCGGGCGTCTTCGCTGCCGGAGACGTGACCGATCACGTCTACCGACAGGCGGTGACAGCAGCGGGCATGGGCTGCATGGCAGCGCTGGATGCCGAGCGCTATCTTGCAGGGCTCGAGGATGCGCCTGCGCTCGAGACGCAGGCCGCGGAATAGACTTCAGCGGGGCTGGATCTCGCTTCCAGTGCCGAACACGACCATCGCCGCATTGGCGATGAGTGCAATCAGCACGAGGCTTGAAAGCGCGAACAGCACGAAGCGCACCGCGACCTTGTTCGCGGTCACCTGCACGACGCTGTGAATGACCCGCAAGCCGACATAGATCCAGGCGAGGAAGGCGTTCATCCCATCGCCGTGGCCGACGATGGCAAGCACGATCGCGACCGCATAGAACACGGTGGGCTGTTCGTGCAGATGGTTGTAATTGTGCGCCTTCCACTGGACCTGGCGCGGCAGCTTCTGGTCGAGGATGCCGGTGATCTGGGCATCGTCGGGCTGGATTTGCTCGCGCTGCATCGCAGGGATGCGCGTTGCATACATCCATGCCCAGATGATCATGGTCCAGATCGTCAGCGCGATCACGGGCTGCAATATGTCCATGCCCATCAGGATGATCTCCTCTCTCATCGCCCGGCCGCGCGCTTCAGCCGGGGAACGTGGCGGGATCGGCCAGCAGGGTCGCCGCCGCGGCGCGCAGGGCAAGCACGATCAGCGCGATCGTGCTCAGAAGGAACAGCCCGAACCGCACCGGCACGGTGTTCACGAGGATCTGCCACAGTGAATGCACGATCCGCACGCCGACATAGACCCACGCGAGCAGGATGTCGAACGCGCCCGGACCCATCACCGCCAGAATCAGCACGGTCGCGTAAAACAGCGTGGGCTGCTCGTGCAGGTGGGTGTGGTTGTGCGCGGGCCAGTTTGCCTTGTCGGGGATCACCCCCTCGAGATCGCCGCCGCGCACCCCCGGCCTGGCGGGCAGCTTGCTCTTGTCCTCGACCTTGGCGATTGCCCCGAAACGGGCCGGTATGATCCAGAGCAGCACGATGAGGGTCCACACCACCAGCACGGCGGCGGGCGCGAGGAGTTGCGCTTGCATGTCGATGATCCCCTGAACGAAACCTTGTCTTTTCCGCCTCTTACCTGCTGCTCCCGAGCGTGCTTGTCAATCGCTGCAAGCCATCGGGATCAGCGCGGGCGGGAGAGCACGTGAAGCTGGAAATAGCCGAGTTTCCCGCGCTCGGAGCGGTGGCCAAGCCCGCGCACCGCTGCGATCCGCGCGGCGGTTTCGGGGAGCGCGCTGCGGGTCTTGACGTGGAACTTGGCGAGCCAGGCGTGAAGCCCCTTCTCGAGCGGGCCGGGCAGCCCGGTGAGATCCCCGAAATCGACGATGTGCAACTCGCCGCCAGGGGCGATGAGGCTCGCCGCATGGTCGAGCGCGCCTTCCCAGTCGGGGATCATCGAGAGCGAGTAGGAGATGACGACCCGCTCGAACGCCTCTTCCCCCAGGAGCGTCGCCGGATCGAACGAGCACGCATCGCCTGCCCCCAGCACCGCATCCTTGCCGACCGCGCGCGCAGCGTTCTTGAGCATCTCCTCCGAGATGTCGATCCCGTAGAGCAGCACGCCGGGCCAGGCGCGCGCGATCTTGGCCATGTTGCGCCCCGTGCCGCAGGCGACCTCGAGCACGCGCATGCCGGGCCGCGCATTGAGCCCCTCGATCAGCGTGTCACGGCCGAACAGGTAGTACTTGCGGGTCGCGTCGTAGATGTGTCGCTGGCCCTTGTAGACGCTGTCCATCAGCGCCGCATGGGCATTGCCGGTGGTGCTCTTCGCGCCCATCAGTCGAGCTCGTAGAGGTGGACGCCGCCATAGATCGACGAGCGATCGCGCGTGGTGAGATCGGCCGATTGCTCCTCGAGATAGCGCCACTTGGAGAGGATCGCTTCGTCCAGCCGACCGGGCAGCAGGCTCGGCTCGGCTGCGGTGCGGAACAGCACGCGCGCGCCGGGGCGCGAGGCCCGGGTGATGCGGCCCCACAGATCATCCAATTGCGCGTTGTTCATCCAGTCCTGCGCATCGAGCAGGACGAAGCGATCCATGCTCGCCTCGGGCCGGTCGCCGATCCAGTGGACCATGTTGGCGCGGATCACGTCGAGCCGATCGATCCGCTCGCGCATGATCTCCCAGTTCTTGCGCTGGAGATAGGGCGGCAGTGGCGCCTGCTCGGAGCGATCATAGCCGCGCCCGAAGGCCTGCCAAGCGAAGTAGTTATCCTTGATCTCGAAGTCGCAGGCGAGCTTCTCGAGCCGGCGGCGCAGCACCTCGGCCATGCGTTCATCGCCCGCAAGATGCTCGAACTGCGCAGGGGGGATGCCGAGGCCGAACAGCGAGGCGGGCTGGTCGGTCAGCCAGCGGATGAACCGCTTCTCGAAGACGGGCGCAAGCTCGCGCTCAAACACCGCGCGCTGCTCCTCGAGCGTCTGCGCCTCGAGCACCCTGGAAAGGTCGATCTTGTAGAGCTTGGCGAAGAGGTGTGCGAGGCCGATGAAGTTGCCCAGCAGCCCGCGGCGGTAGAGCCCCTTGGTGAAGTAGGAGATGCGGCGGCGACCCTTGATGTCGCGCTTTTCCCAATAGCGCCGGCTCTCGGGATCGAGATGCGGCGCGATCATGGTCTTGTAGACCTCGCGGTTCTCCTCGTGATCGGCATGCGCGAAGAAGCGGTGGAAGCGCTCGTAGTTCGGAAGGTGCTTGATCGCGGTGATCTTGAGCTGGCCCAGGGCCACGTGCGCGTGGTTGAGGTCGACGGCGGTCACACTCTCCGGGTTCGCCGTGAGGTAGGAGAGCGCGTTGCAGCTCCCGCTCGCGATGCACATCAGGCGGCTGTCGGGCTGGAGCTCGAGGCCCTCCATGTCGACCACCGGGTCTTCCCAGATCTGGGCATAGACCAGCCCCTTGAATGCGAGCGCGAAGGCGCGATCGAGCAGCTTGTCCTTCGCCTTCGCATCCTTGCGGACCACCGCATCCTCGATGATCCGTTTCGCCTGAACTGCCATGTCTTCGTCTTGCCTTTGCATTATCCCAAGCCTTCGCATTATGCGCGGCTCATGTCGAGTGTGTGACGGTTTCCACAGCTCATCCACCGGTCGGGATGGGGTCACTCGTCTCGCCTTCCAGCAGCGTTGCGGCGAAGCGTGCCGGGTCCGCGTTGCCGCCGGTCAGCATGATGACGGACCGGCCATCGAGCGGCACCTTGCCGCTGAGCGCCGCTCCGAGCGCCGCCGCGCCGCCCGGCTCGATCACCATGCGCAGGTTAGCAAAGGCCCAGCGCTGCGCGGCGCGCACCTCCTCGTCGCTCACCGTCACGCCCGGCGCGGCGCGGCCCCCCAGCACGGCAAGGTTGACCGGCTTGGTCGCGGTGGGCTGGAGCGCGTCGCAGATGGTCGCGGGTGCATCGGCCTGCGCGTGCACGATCTCGCCACGCGCCATCGCCTGCCCCACCATGTCCCACCCCTCGGGCTCGACGGGGTAGACGTCGGCCGCAGGGCAGGCGAGCGCCAGCCCCGCCGCCAGCCCCCCGCCGCCGCAGCATGCGAGAATGCACGAGGGGCCGGCCTCGATCTGCTGGGTGAGCTCGATCCCGGCCGAGCCCTGGCCCTCGATCACCCACGGATCGCCGAAGGCGTGCACCAGCGTGCCCCCTCGCTCCTCGATCAGCCGCGCCGCCACCCCGTCGCGGTCCTCGCCGGGCCTCTCGTAGAGCACCACCTCCGCGCCGAGAGCGCGCGTGTTGGCGAGCTTCACCTGCGGCGCATCGCGCGGCATCACGATCGTCGCCCTGATCCCCAGCCGCCGCGCCGCCCAGGCGACGCCTTGCGCGTGGTTGCCGCTCGAGACCGCGACCACGCCCGCGCGCCGCTCTGCGGGCGTGAGGTTGACGAGGCGCCACCACGCGCCCCTGATCTTGAAGGCTCCGATCGGTTGCAGGTTCTCCGCCTTCACGAAGCAGCTCTGGCCGTTGATCTCGACCGGCAGCAGCGGGGTCATTCGCAGGATCATCGAGACCGCACGCGCGGCCGCGAGCGTGCCGGCGTGGGTGGGCAGGCGGGCGGTGTCCATTGGGGCGTCAGTCACGGTCGCGCTCATCGGCCCATCGCTCCTGAAGCACGCTTGAACCGCCTGTTACACAGTCCAGGGGCAAAAACGTCCGCCCATGCGCGAAGCGCGCCCAAAGGCGGGTGGAAAGGGATCGGGGAGGGGAGGGAAATGACCATGCCCACCGTCTTACAGGCAGCGCCATCGGTAGGAAATATCGGATCAATTGTCGCACCCGGATCATTGCCCTAGGAGCGGCTCGAGATTCGAATTCGGAGAAGGGAAAGCTCATGGAAAAGGTGCTGGTGATCGGGGCAGGCGGCGTGAGCTCGGTCTGCGTCCACAAGATGGCGATGAACAGCGAGATCTTCCCCGAGATCCATCTTGCCAGCCGCACGCGCTCCAAGTGCGATGCGATCGCGGCGAGCGTCAAGCAGCGCACCGGCGTGGAGATCGCGACCTACGAGATCGACGCCGAGGAAGTGCCCGCGATGGTCAATCTCATCCGCAAGACGGGCGCGCAGCTCGTGGTCAACCTCGCGCTGCCCTATCAGGATCTGCCCATCATGGACGCCTGCCTCGAGGCGGGGGTGCACTATCTCGACACCGCCAATTACGAGCCCAAGGACGAGGCCAAGTTCGAATACAAGTGGCAGTGGGCCTATCACGATCGCTTCAAGGAGGCGGGCCTGATGGCGCTGCTCGGCTCGGGCTTCGATCCCGGCGTCACATCCGTCTTCACCATGTGGCTCAAGAAGCACAAATTGAAGAGCATCCGGCAATTGGACATCCTCGATTGCAATGGCGGCGATCACGGCCAGGCCTTCGCCACCAATTTCAACCCCGAGATAAACATCCGCGAAGTGACCGCGCCCGCGCGCCACTGGGAGGGCGGCGAGTGGGTCGAGACGCCCGCGATGCAGGTGAAGACCGAATTCGATTTCGAGGCGGTCGGCGTGAAGAACGCCTACATGATGTATCACGAGGAACTCGAAAGCCTCGTCAAGTTCAACCCCGAGATCGAGCGGGCGCGCTTCTGGATGACGTTTGGCGATGAATACATCAAGCACCTCACCGTGCTGCAGAATGTCGGCATGACGCGGATCGACCCGGTGAAATACAAGGGCCGCGAGATCATCCCGCTGCAATTCCTCGCCGCCGTCCTCCCCAAGCCCGAAACGCTAGGCGAGACGACCAAGGGCAACACCAATATCGGCGTGATCGCCACCGGCGAGGCGCTCGATGGGTCAGGCGAAAAAACCTTCTACATCAACAACATTTGCAGCCACGAAGCGGCCTATGAGGAAACCGGCAACCAGGCGGTTTCTTATACGACGGGCGTGCCTGCGATGATCGGCGCTGCGATGATGGTGCTGGGCAAGTGGAGCGGTGAGGGCGTGTTCAACATGGAACAGATGGACCCCGATCCCTTCATGGAAATGCTCAATGCGCATGGCCTGCCGTGGAAGGTGGCGGAACTGGACGGGCCGGTCGGCTTCTGATGAGCGATAAGGCCATCCTCACACGTCGCGGGTTCATTGGCGCCTCTTCTGCGGCCGCAGGGCTGGCTGCCACCACCCGGCTTTCGGCGCAAGCCGGAGCGCGTGTCGGCGGAAGGGCGACCGGACCCTTCATTCTCACCACATGGGACTTCGGCCCCGGCGCGAACGAGGAAGGCTGGCCGATTATTGCGGGCGGCGGGTCGGCGCTCGATGCGGTTGAGAAGGCGATCAATTACGTCGAACTGCTCCCCGATGAATACTGGGTCGGCTATGGCGGCGTGCCCAATGAAGTGGGTGAGACCACGCTCGATGCGACGATCCTGTGGGGTCTGACGCACGACTGGGGCGGGGTAGGGTGCCTGAAGCGGGTCAAGCGTGCCATTTCCGTTGCGCGCAAGGTCATGGAGGAGACGCAGCACACGCTGATAGTCGGCGATGATGCGACGCGCTTCGCAGCGCGCATGGGCTTTACCGAAACCTCGCTCACCAATGTCCGTTCGCAGGCCCGGTGGGAAGAATGGGCGGCAAAGGGCGAGCCTACCGATGCCTTCAGCCCCGAACCCATCGGCACGCCCGATGGTCTGCCTGGTCACGACACGGTCGGGACCATTGCGGTCGATAGGGACGGCAATCTGAGCGTTGGCTGTTCAACCAATGGCCGCGAATTCAAGATACCGGGCCGCGTGGGCGACTCTCCGATTCCGGGCGCGGGCTCGTATGGCGATCAGGATGTCGGCGGCGCTGTTGCGACCGGCAATGGCGATGTGATGATGCGCTTCTTGCCGTGCTACCACGCGGTCGAACTGATGCGGCAGGGTATGCCGCCCACACTCGCCTGCGAGGCGGCGATCAAGCGGATCACGGATCGCGGTTATGAGTTCGGCGGCGGCATGGCAGCGATCGGCATGGACGGGCAGCATGGCGGAGCGCACGCGGGCTGGGACGATGAAGGCTTCAGCTATTCGGTCCGCGATGCGAGTGGAAACTCAAAGGTTTGGGTGTCGAACGAACCCGGTCGTTAAGTCGGCGCTTCCAGACTTGGCGCAACGTCCCTATGTGCGCACCCATGGAAACCAAAGCAGGAAATCCCGGCGCTTTTGCGCATCTCGACCTTTCGCGCGTCGACACACCTGCCTTTGTCGTGGACGCAGCGAAACTGCGCGCCAATTGCCAGACGCTCGCCGCAGTGCGCGACGAGGCCGCGAGCGATGGCGCGAGCATCAAGGTGTTCGCGGCCTTGAAGGCGTTCTCGATGTGGTCGGCCGCGCCCATTATCGGCGAATATCTCGATGGCGTCTCAACCAGCGGCCTGTGGGAAGCGCGGCTTGCGAGCGAATTTTACGATGGCGAGATCGCGACCTACTCCGCCGCCTACAAGCCGGAAGACTTGGAGGAGGTGTGCCGCCTCTCCGACCACGTCATCTTCAATTCTCCAGCGCAGATGCGCCGCGCCGCGCTGATCCTCGAACAGGCGGCCACGACTGGCGGCGATGTCAGCGTGGGCCTCAGGATCAATCCGATGGTCGCAACCGGCGAGGTGCCCAAATACGATCCCAGCGCGCCCGGTTCGCGGCTCGGCTTCCCGCTCGATCAATTGACCGAGGAGCACATGCAGGGGGTCGAGGGCATCCATTTCCACAATCTGTGCGAGCAAAGCTTCGAGCCGCTGCGCCGGACATGGGACCGGGTGTTCGACGCGATCGAGCCTTATTTCGGCCAATTGAAGTGGATCAACATGGGCGGCGGGCATCACATCACGCGGGCCGATTACGAGCGCGAGGAGCTCGTCGAGTTCCTGCGCGATGCCGCCGCAGACACCGGCGCCGAGATCATCCTCGAACCGGGCGAGGCGGTCGCGCTCGATGCCGGCATTCTCGTGGGCACGCTGCTCGACACGGTGTTCAACGAGGTGCCCATCGGCATCACCGACATCAGCGCCACGTGCCACATGCCCGATGTGCTTGAGGCGCCCTATCGTCCGGCCATGCTAGGCGAGCTTGAGGATGAGAGCATCCCCATCCGGCTCGGCGGCCCCTCGTGCCTCGCGGGCGACGTCATCGGCGATTATCGCCTGCCGGTCCCAGCCGAGCCCGGCGCGCGCTTCGCCTTTCTCGACCAGGCGCATTATTCGATGGTCAAGACCAACACCTTCAACGGGGTGCAATTGCCCAGCATCTGGCTGTGGGACAGCGAGACGGACGCGTTGGACTGTGTGAAGCGCTTCGAATACGAGGATTTCCGCGACCGGCTGAGCTAGGTTGCGCCGAGCACCGCCCCGCGCTCGGTCTGGTTGATCGCCAGCGCGAGGCGCGCCATCGCGGCGAACTGATCGGCGGCCGCCTGCGCGCGGGCGCGGTCGCCCGCCTCGTCCATGGCGCCGCTCTCGAACAATTGACTGCTCTTGACCACAAGGATCACCTCGCCCTTGCGAAACAGCGCACGGATCGCCTCGCCCTTGAACGCCGCCTCCAGCGCCAGCAGATGCTCGACATAGGAGGGGTGGACCAGCATGCGCGCCTCGACCTGATCGTCGCTGTAGAGATCGAACACATCCTCGAAAGCTGGGTGGACCTGATCGACGCGGGTGAGGCGATGGCCCTCGAAGCTCACGCTCTCCTTCGCGCCGCCAAGGCCGAACCAGGCCTTGTGCTTGCCCGCGCGCTGGAGGAGCGTGGTCGAGTGGAAGCTGCGGCCGAACTGCATCTCGATCAGCGCGCCGCGGAACACAGTCACCCAGCGCCGCCGCTTGCCCGAGCCGCGGCGTTCTTCCAGATGCGCTTCGTACAGGCTGAAGCGGTGGCCCTCGAGCATCCCGAACCAGCGATCCTCGCAGGCGCTGCGATCGTGCGAGGGCAGCAGGCCGAAGGTGAGCGCGGCCTCGAATTCGGCACCCGGGCGCACCTCGAGCGCATATTCGATGCCGAGCGAGCGCGCGATTGCCGCGTTGATGCCTTGTTTGATCGTGCGCTTGGCGGCGGTGATCGGGAGGTAGCCCCACCATGCGACCCCCGCTACCCCGGCGGCGGTGGCGAACACGCGCAGATCGCCCAAAGGCCAGGGCACGAACCACACGAAGGCCAGCACCGGCAACAAAAGCGCAGCGCCGATCGTCCAGAGCCACCTCGCCTTCTCGCGCGCCCGGGCGCGCAGGCCTTGCTGGTCCGCCAGCCACCCCCCCAGCTCGCCCTGCATCAGCCGGTCGATGTCGATCTGCATGGCCCTTGGCGCCCTCCGCTCGCGCGTTGTCCGGTCTATTCCAATGCTCGCACCATAACGAGCGACGGGTTAATGCCGCGCTAGGCGGGCGCTTCGCCGCGCTTGTCCTGATTGAAGGCGCGCGCAATCCTGCGGGCGACCTCAAGCTCACGCACGGTTCGCTCGATCCTCGCGCGGTCATTGTCATGGCGCAGGCCGCCGCTCTCGAACATGTTGTGCGCATCGAGCGCGATCACGACCATGCCATCGTGGAACAGCGCGCGCATGTCGCCATCCTGGAATTCCTGGCCGAGCTCCCTCAGCCGCGCCAGATAGGCGGGGTGGATGAGCCGGTGCGCTTCGACCTGATCGGTGCTGTAGACCTCGAACTGGTTGCCGATCTCCCGGTCCTCGAAGGTGACGCGCTGGAGCCGCTCGCCCGCTCTCGTGATCTCGCTTGCGCCCTCGAAGCCGAGAAACCCCTTCGACACTCCTGCCCGTTGCAGCAGGGTGGTCGAGCGGAAGCGGCGGCCGAACGCGACCGAGATGATCGCCCCGCGAAACCGCAGCGAAGAGCCGCCGTCGCTCCCGTCGCGCTGCGAGAGGTGAGCCTCGTAGACCTTGAAGGCATGCCCGTCGATCTCGCCCGTCCAGCAATCCTCGAAGGAGGACTTGTTGTATTTGGGAACGAGCCCATAGATCCGGGCTGCCTTCCATTCCTCGCCGCGCTTGACCTCCTTCGAATACTCGATCCCCAGCTCATCCGCGATTGCCGCGTTCATCCCGTCCTTCATCGCGAAGATGCTCCGCGCGCGCGGCTGATTGCACCACACGGCGATGGCGAGCAGCGCGCCGAGCGAGAGCAGCAGCTTTAGCGCCCATTCCTCCTCGATCCCCAGATCAGGCAGCAGCCACAGAAGCGCGATCAGCGGCGCCGCCACCGCCAGCCCGATCATCGCGCGCCTGCGCCCCTCGCGAAGCCCTGCATCGCGGATCGCGGATTGCTCGGCGAGGATCGCGTCCAGCCGCTCGTGCAGCGTCTCCTTGGCTGCCATGCGCAAGACCAGCCCCCTTGTTGCCTCGTCCTTTTTCCTTAATGCTTGCCTGATACTATAGCACAGGCTGAGCTCGGAGGGGCGAAAAGATGGAATTGGTGCTTCTTGCGATCCTGGCGATCCTGGCGGTGTTCGCGGTCGCGGTGATCGGCATCTACAACAAGCTGGTAAGGCTGAGGCAGCGTGTCCGCCAGGGCGCGGCCGATATCGATGCGCAGCTGCGCCAGCGCCACGATCTGATCCCCAATCTGGTCGAGACGGCGAAGGGTTATGCCACCCACGAGGCGGGCACGCTCGAGGCGGTGATAGCGGCGCGCAGCAAGGCGGCCGCAGGTGATCCCGCTTCGGGCGACGAGAAACAATTGAGGGTCGCGCTCGATAACTTGCTGGCGCTGAGCGAGGCTTACCCGGACCTCAAGGCGAGCGCCAATTTTCAGGATTTGCAGCGCGAGCTTGCCGATGTCGAGGATAAGCTCGCGGCTGCGCGCCGGGCGCTCAACGCCGCCGTCTCGCGCTTCAACACGGCGCGCGAAACCTTTCCGGCGGTCTTGTTCGCCGATGCGCTCGGCTTCGAGGAGGCCGATTTCCACCAGCTCGACGATTCGGAGCTCGGCACGGTCGACCAGGCACCCAAGATCGCCTTTTCTGGCGGCCCCGGCCGCTTGCCGCCCGCCTGAGGGCAGGCACGGCTCGGCGCGCGCTGCCGAAGGGCAAGGCGCTGTTTTCGTTCAGGGGATCTGCCCCCGATCCGGAACGATCCGCGCGCCCACCGTTGGTATGGCACACCCACCAACGGCCCGGCGCATGAACCCCATCTTACAGCGGCACATTTTCGGTTGCGCATCTGAAAACCCGCTCTATATGCGCCCCTTCCGCTGCCCCAAGGGACACCTACCGCAAGGCAGCCTCAAAACCGTTTGGTTCCACACTAAACCTTCTGGGGGTCCCTTGAGTTGCACATCTATCCCAACGCACAAGCTGTAGCCCGCGCCCTTTCGCCGGACGAACCCGTGATCGTGAACCGCCCGCACGCCGCTGCGCGCGCGGCCCGGTTCTTCGTGGATCGCTTCCCGGGCAAGGTGCTCTATGCCGTCAAGGCCAATCCGGCGCCCGATCTCATCGAGGTGCTGTGGGCCTCGGGCGTGACGCATTATGACGTCGCCTCGATCGCCGAGGTGCGCCTGGTGCGCGCGCTTCTGCCGGCCGCGACGCTGTGCTTCATGCACCCGATCAAGACGAAGAGCGCGATCGCCGAGGCCTATCACCAGCACGGCGTCAAGACCTTCAGCCTCGACACCGCCGAGGAGCTCGCCAAGATCGTCGAGGCGTGCCGCAACCCGGAAACGGGCGAACCCGCGCGCGATCTGCGGCTGTGCGTGCGTCTGCGCGTCTCCAGCGAATATTCCGAGCTCAGCCTTGCCGCCAAGTTCGGCTGCGATCTCACCGAGGCGCCGCGCTTGCTCCAGGAGGTGCGCCAGCATTGCGACTGGCTCGGCATCTGCTTTCATGTCGGCAGCCAGGCGATGACGCCGTTCGCCTTCGTCCAGGCCTTGGACCGCACCCGCGCAGCGATCGCCGAGGCGAGCGTGGTCATTGACATGATCGATGTCGGCGGGGGCTTTCCGAGCATCTATCCGGGTATGGAGCCGCCCCCGCTCGAGGATTATTTCGCGATCATCCACCAGCACTTCTACGCGCTGCCGATCGCCTACAACGCCGAGCTGTGGTGCGAGCCAGGCCGGGCGCTGTGCGCGGAATATTCCTCGATGATCGTGCAGGTGACCAAGCGCCGCGGCAACGAGCTCTACATCAACGATGGCGCCTATGGCGCGCTTTATGATGCGGCGCATGTTGCGTGGCGGTATCCGGTCAATGCGCTGGCCGACAATCTGCGCGATCCGGTGGAGGACTTCGCCTTCTACGGGCCGACCTGCGACGATGCCGATTTCATGGCGGGGCCATTCCCGCTGCCGGGCGACATCAAGGCGGGCGATTTCATCGAGATCGGGATGCTCGGCGCTTATGGCGCGGCGATGAAGACGGGCTTCAACGGCTATGGCGCGGCGACCGTCGTGATCGCCGAGGACGAGCCGATGATGAGCCTGTTCGATGGCTCGCGCAAGCGCGAGGCGAGCGACAACGTCGTCAGCCTGCGCTGAGGCATCCACCGGCGCTTGGGGCGCATCGGGGCAGGGCGGGACGATGGTCCCGCCCAGCACCCCGCGCGAACAACCCACAGGCAGGGCGAGGTTGGCCGCTTGATTCAGCGCCGCGTCCGGCTAGGGTCCGCTCCCAAGTGCTTGTTTGCCTTAGGAGCCCCAATGCTGCGCCGCGCCCTCGCTTTCCTCGCGATCCTCACTGTCGTCTCTGCCCCCGCTGCTGCCAAGCCGGTCGAGTTCTTCCAGGTCGACGGCGTCACCTATGACGAAAGCGTGCCAGCCTTCGAGGACGAGGCCGGCTACGAGATCGGCGAGCGCCCGGTGCGCTATGACGACATGATCGCCTATTTGCGCGGCCTCGCGGCGCGCTCGGACCGGATGAGCGTCGAGACGATCGGCTACTCGCACGAGCGCCGCCCGATCCTCACCTTCATCGTGACGAGCCCCGGCAATCACGCCAATCTCGAGAGCATCCGCCAAGCACATCTCGCCCGGCTGCGCGGGCAGGCCGCGCCGGGGGCCGCGCCGATGGTGCTGTGGATCAACTGGGGCGTCCACGGGGCGGAGACCTCGGGGATGGATGGCTCGATCCCGTTCCTCTACCATTGGGCCGCAGCGCAAGGTCCGCTGATCGAGCAGACGCTCGAGAATGCGGTGCTGGTCGTCACGGTGCCGTTCAACCCCGATGGTCACGCGCGCCGGATCGACCATGTCGAGACCTTCTGGTCCTATGCCGACAACACCGACATCAACGATGCCGCGCACAATCTGTGGTCGTCCGCGCGCACCAATCACTACTGGTTCGATCTCAACCGCCAGTGGCTGCTGCTGACCCAGCCCGAGAGCCAGGCGTGGATCCGCCAGTGGCACAAGTGGAAGCCGATGCTCTCGGTCGATTATCACGAGATGGGATCGGACAGCCCCTATTATTTCCACCCGGGCGAGGCCAAGCGCCGCCACCCGCTGATCCCCGAACGCGCGCGCGATCTCACCGCGCAGATCGCGCAGCGCCACGCGGGCTTCCTCGATGCCGAGGCACGGCTCTACACAAGCGAGAACGGGTTCGATAATTTCTACATCGGCAAGGGCTCGACCTACCCGCAGATCAACGGTTCGCTCGGCATCCTGTTCGAGGGCGGCGCGGCGCGTGGCGGCGCGGTGATGACCGAGCGCGGCCTCGTCGAGACGGCCGACAACGCGCGCACCCATTTCCGCACCGCGCTGACCAGCATTCAGGGCGCGCTCGATCTGCGCAGCGAGATCATCGCCTATCAGCGCGAGTTCTTCGCGCAGAACGCGCGCAGCGCCGGCGCAGGGGGCTGGGTCTTCACCGCGCCCGGCGATCCCGAGCGCGCCGCGCGCTTCGTGCGCCTCTTGAACATGCACGACATCGAGGTGGTGCGCCTCGGCTCCACCACCACCGCGCAGGGCAAGACCTTCCCCGCGCAAGCGAGCTACTTCGTCCCCGACGCCCAGCTCAACAACCGCATGATCCGCGGCATCTTTGAGCGGCAGACCGCGTTCGACGAAAACATCTTCTACGATGTCTCGGGCTGGACCCTGCCGCTCGCCTACGATCTCGAATATGCCCGCGTGAGCAGCGCGCCCGCCCGCGGCGGCATGGCCGATGGCGCCTTCACCCCCGCCGCCGCGCCGCCGCGCGCGAGCTATGGCTACGTGTTCGACTGGTCGCACACCTATGCGCCCCGCGCGCTGGGTCGCCTGCTCTCGCAAGGCATCATGGCGCGCGCCGCGATGGAGGAGAGCGTGGTGCGCACCGCTTCGGGCGAGGTGATGCTCGGGCGCGGGGCGATCTTCGTCCCGCTCGAACGGCAGGGCAAAACGGCGGACGAGATCCACGCGGTCATGCAGACGATCGCCGCACAGGATGGCCTGCCGGTCCACGCCGCGATCAGCGGGCTCACGCCCACCACCGGGCATGATCTTGGCGCAGCGAGGGTCTTCCGGATCGTCAAGCAGCCCAAGGTGGTGCTGGCCTTCGATGGCGGGCTCTCGAATTATGACGCGGGCGAGGTGTGGTGGACGCTCGATCACAATCACCGGATGCCCGTGACGCTGGTCGAAAAGGGCGAGCTCGGCTCGCTCGACTGGCGCGACTACACCCATCTCGTGCTGGTCGGCGGCAATGCCGCGCTGAGCGAAGGGCTGACCAAGGCG
>JAZBNR010000047.1:0-71252 GCA_036350735.1 Erythrobacter sp. | reverse complement strand
GTTCATGCCCTCGATCGCCTCGGCAAGATCGGCGCCGGGGGCAAGCCCCATCGCCTGGCGAAGGCGCACATACTTTTCCTCACATTGACCCTGGTTGAACCGCAGCACGGCGGGCAGGAACACGGCGTTGAGCGTGCCGTGATGCGGATTGAGGCGGCGGATGCGCCCGGCGGCATGGCTCATCGCGTGAACCGCGCCCAGCCCCTTGATGAAGGCGAGCGCGCCCTCGGTCGAACACATCATCATCTCCCAGCGCGCCTCGCGATCGCTCCCGTCGGCGACCGCGCGCTGCAAGTGGCGCCAACCGCGCCACAGTCCGTCAAGCGCGACGCCGTCGGCGGGCGGATTGACCTGCGGCGCGAGGAAGGCCTCGATGCAGTGGGTGATCGCGTCCATTCCCGTCGCCGCCGTCATGGCGGGGGGCAGGCCAAGTGTGAGCTCGGGATCGCAGATCGCCGCCTTGGGGATGCACAGCGGGCTCGCGAAGGTCATCTTGCGGCCATCTTCAAGGATGATGACGAAGCCGACCGACACCTCGCTGCCCGTGCCCGCGGTGGTCGGCACCGCGATGACAGGCGCGACCGCCTTGATGAGCTTTGCCCCGCCAGCGAGCGGATCGTATTGCGCGAGCGGCCCGCCGCTGCCGGCGATCAGCGCCACTGCCTTGCCGAGATCCATCGAGGATCCGCCGCCGAGCGCGATAACACCGTCGCAGTCTTGCTCAGTGTAGAGATCAAAGGCGAGCTTGACCGCCTCCTCGGTCGGGTTGCCGGGAGTGCCATCGAAAATCGTCGCTGTGTAGTTTTGGCCCAATGCCTCTTTCACCCGGTTGACCAGGCCTGCCTTAACGAGGCCCGGATCGGTCGCGATGAAGGGCCGGGTGATCCCGGCCTTGCGCAATTCGCCCGGAAGCTGGGCAAGCGCGCCGAAATCGAAATGGGTGGTGGTGAGATAGGTCAGCGTGGCCATGATGCGGCAGTTCCCCTCGCAATTGTTGTGTTTCGCGTTCTCGACTAATGCCGCGAGAGCCAAGGTCAATGGCCTCGCTCACGCGTGCCGCGCAGGGGGCTCCGGCAGGCGCAGCGGGGGTTATCGCGATTGACAGCCCGGCCGACCCGCTCCTAGGTGATGATGCGATTGTGCAATGCGAAATCGAGCGAACGAGGATCAACGTGCGAGAACGCAGGGTGCTGGCGGTCGCCTCGGGCGGGGGGCATTGGGAGCAGCTCATGCTGCTGCGTTCGACGCTCGATCGCTATGACACGCGCTTTGCCACCACCGATCTCGAGATCGCGCGCCAGAGCGGGATCGACCGGGCCGACAAGCTCCCCGACTGCAACCAGAACAAGCCCATCAGTTCGGCTATTTGCGCCATTGTGGCGATGCGCGTCGTGCTCAGGCATCGCCCGCATGTGATCCTCTCGACCGGGGCGGCGCCGGGGCTTTTCTGCATCTTGGCGGGGCGGCTGATCGGCGCAAGAACCTTGTGGATCGACAGTATCGCCAATGGCGAGCAGCTGTCCATGTGCGGGCGGCTTTCGCTGCGTCTGGCCGACCAGTGCCTCACCCAATGGAAGCATCTCGCGCGCAAGCCCGGGCCGCGCTATTTCGGGGCGGTGCTGTGATCCTCGTGACGGTCGGGATGCAGCTCGCATTCGACCGGCTGGTGCAGGCGATGGATGAGCTGGCGCCGAGCCTTGCCATGCCCGTGGTCGCGCAGACCGGCGAGGGAGAGTATCGGCCGCGCAACATCGAGGCCCATGCCAGATTGGCACCGGCCGAATTCGAACGGCGGATGCGCGCTAGCCGGCTCATCGTCAGCCATGCCGGAATCGGGACCGTGCTGGCCGCGCAGCGAGCGATGAAACCGGTCGTGCTGTTTCCGCGTCGCATGGCGCTTGGCGAGCATCGCAACGATCACCAGCTCGCGACCGTCGCTCAGCTTGCCGAACGATCCGGCATTCTCGTCGCGATGACCGCCGACGACCTTCCGGAAACCATCGCCCGCGGCCTCGATCTTCAATTCGAGCCCGGCGCCGCTTTGCCTTCCCCCAATGCGGCGGGGCTGCACGAGGCGATCGCTTCTTTCATCGAGACCGGAAGCCTGGGGCCTGACCTCGGCCGAAACCGCTGACATACCGGAAGCCATCTCCCGATGTTGTCCTATCGCGCCGCCGCATTCGCCCTTAAGGCATTCTCGCTCAACCCCATGACGCGCCACGCCTATCGCATGATCGGCAACCTCGTTGGCGGAAAGCGGCGGGCAGGGGGGGTGACCCCGGCCTATCTTGCTCGCGCTGACGGCAATCTCGCTTTCATCGAGGCGCAAGGCGGCATCCGCGACGGTATGCGGGTGCTGGAACTGGGGACCGGCTGGGTGCATTGGGAAGCCTTGTTTCTGAGGTGCTTCTACGAGGTTGAGGTGTTGGTCTTCGATGTCTGGGACAACCGGCAATTCGATGGTTTCATCGCCCATGCGCGCGGGCTGCGCGAGGCTCTGGATAGCCTTCATTTTCGCGGGCAAGAGCGCCATCAGCGCGCCGCTGCGCTGCTCGAGCGGGTGCTGGCGAGCCGTGATTTCGCGCAAGCCTATGCAGTCCTGGGCTTCAGCTACCTGATCGAGCCGACCGGATCACTCGATCGGATCGGGACCGGATCACTCGACCTGATTTTCAGCAGCGACGTGATGGAACACATTCCCTCGGAGAGCCTGCCCTCGCTTGCACAAGGGTTTGCGAGGGTGCTGAGACCCGGGGGGATGGTCTCGCAGCAGATCGTGCCCTCCGATCACCTGTGCATCTATGCCAAAAGCGCGCATCCGAAGGCTTATCTCGAATTTTCGGACGCTCACTGGTCCCGCTGGTTCGAGAACGGGGTGCAATACCAGAACCGCTGGCAGCCATCCGATTTTCGCCGATTGTTCAACGATACGGGGCTCGAGATCCTCGCCGAGGAAATCATCGGGCGCACTGACACGAGCGCACTGCAGATCGCACCGCGCTGGCGGGACTATACGCGCGCAGACCTGGATACGACAGTGATCCGCATGATTGCGCGCCGCCCCGAACACAGGCTGGGCGATCAAGCCTAACGGCATTTTAACCGCTCCCTCGCTAGCGCTGGCCCAACACCTCGAGGCGAGCAAAGCATGAACCTACCATTCGAAGTCGGCACGGCCGCCAGCACGGTGCCGGCCAAGGGGGAAAGCCCCGAGTTTCAGGTCGCCGTGATCGGCCTTGGCTATATCGGCCTGCCGACCGCCGCCGTGTTGGCGAGCCATGGCTGGAAGGTCTGCGGGGTCGATGTCTCGCACAAAGTCGTCGAGACGGTGAATGCGGGGCGGGTCCATATCGAGGAGAAGGATCTCGACCGGCTGGTCCAGCAAGCGATTGAGAGCGAAAAGCTCAGCGCCTCGCTCGAGGTGCCTAGCGCCCATTTCTACATGATCGCGGTGCCGACCCCGCTCACCGAGGAGAAGACGCCCGACATTTCCCATGTCGAGGCCGCCGCCCGCGCGATCGCAATGCGGATCCAGCCGGGGGCCTGCGTCATCGTCGAGAGCACCTCGCCGGTCGGAACGACGGAGCGCATCGCGCAGATCATCGCCGAGCTGCGGCCCGACCTCAAGCTCCCGGTCTATGGCGAGCAGGAACCGGGCGACATCGCGCTCGCTTATTGTCCCGAGCGCGTGCTGCCGGGCAAGATCGTGCGCGAACTGGTGGAGAACGACCGCGTCATCGGCGGCATCACCCCGGCCTGCGCGCAGCGCGCGGGCGCGCTCTATCGCAGCTTCGTGGAGGGCGATTGCCTCACGACCAATTGCCGCGTCGCCGAAACCGTCAAGCTCACCGAGAACAGCTTTCGCGACGTCAATATCGCCTTTGCCAACGAGCTGAGCGTCATTGCGGACGATCTCGGCGTTGACGTCTGGGACGTGATCGCGCTCGCCAACCGTCACCCGCGGGTCAACATCCTCCAGCCGGGGCCGGGCGTGGGCGGCCATTGCATCGCGGTCGATCCGTGGTTCCTCGTCGCCAGCTCGCCCAAGGCCGCCCGCCTGATCCGCACCGCGCGCGAGGTCAACGATTTCAAGGCCGTCTACACCGAACGCCGGGTGCGCGGCCTGCTCGATGCGGTGCCGGGCGGCAAGGTCGCGCTGCTTGGCCTCGCGTTCAAGCCCGATATCGATGATTTCCGCGAGAGCCCGGCTATGGAAATAGCACACAGCCTGGCGCGCACCCGCGGCTCGCGGATCCTGCTGGTCGAACCCTTCGCGCAAGAATTGCCCGAGGGCTTTGCGGGCACGGGAGCACGGCTGGTCAGCCTTGACGAGGCACTCGAAACCGCCGAGATCATCGTGGTGCTGGTCGATCACACCGCCTTCAAGCATCTTCTGCCCGCCGATCTCGCTGGCAAACTGGTGTTCGATACGCGGGGCATGCTCAAGGCATGAGCATGCCCGCCGGAAGACCACGCGTTCTGGTGACATTCGGAACGCGGCCCGAGGCGATCAAGATGTTTCCGGTGGTCCAGGCGCTCAATGCAACGGGCGCGCTCAACGTGCGCGTCGCGGTCACTGCGCAGCATCGCGAATTGCTCGATCAGGTGCTGAAGATGGCCGGGATCGTGCCCCATATCGACCTTGACCTCATGCAGCCGGGTCAGAGCCTCGATGCCCTTTCGGCGCGCATCATCACTCGCTTTGGCGAAGTGCTCGATGCCGAGCGGCCTGACCGGGTGCTGGTCCACGGCGACACGCTGACCACGATGATGGCGACGATGGCGTGCTATTTCCGACGGATACCGGTGGGTCATGTCGAGGCTGGGCTGCGGTCGGGTAACATTTATGCGCCGTGGCCCGAGGAGGTGAACCGCAAGGTGACCGGCGCGATTGCGGACCTTCACTTCGCGCCGACCGAAAACGCTGCGGCAGCGCTGCGCGCCGAGAACGTGCCCGAGAGCGCGATCCATGTGACGGGCAACACCGTGATCGACGCGCTTCTCGCCGCGCGCGCTATGATTGCCGCCGATCCTGGGCTTGCCCCCGCGATCGCGCCGCTCAAGGAGCGCTTCGTCGGCAAGCGGATCATCGCCCTCACCGCCCACCGGCGCGAAAATTTCGGGGAGGGCATGCGGCAGATCGCGCTAGCGTTGCAACAGCTTGCCGCGCGCGAGGATGTGGCGATCATCTATCCGATGCATCCCAATCCCAATGTCGCCGAGGTCATGATGCCGGCGCTTTCGGATCGGCCAAACATCGCGCTGATCGAGCCGCTCGAATATTGCGATTTCGTCGCGATGATGGAGGCGAGCGACATCGTGCTTACCGATTCAGGCGGCATCCAGGAGGAAGCGCCCTCGCTCGGCAAGCCGGTGCTGGTGATGCGCGAGACGACCGAGCGGCCCGAAGGCGTTGCGGCCGGGACGGCGCGACTGGTGGGAGCCGATGCCGAGCGGATAGTGCGTGAAGTCTCGCGGTTGCTGGATGAGCCCCGAGCCTATGATGCCATGTCGCGCGCGCACAACCCCTATGGCGACGGCACCGCCAGCGCAAAGATCGCCGCGATTATCGCCGAGCGCGCGAGCGACTTGCGCGCGGCCTGAGCTTCGCCGACCGCACCCGGCGGATGTAGTAAGCCGCAGCTGCGAGCACGGTGCAGGACAGCCCAAGATCGGCGAACCAGTTGATTTTCAGAGGCCCGAACAGCACCACATCGATCCAGTGCAGCGATATCAGGCGCAGCATCAGAAGCGCGATCATCGCTCCGCCAGCCGCCAGCGCGACCATGACGATCAGATCTCGACGACACCGCGCGGCGCGAAGGGAGCGATAGCCCAGCCAGCAGCTAATCGTCGCGCCGAGCACGAGCAGAGCGGCGATGAGCATACTCTGGAGATCGCGCCTGCTGCCGTATGCGCCATCCGTGCGCAGGACATCTCGCAGGCTGTCTCGCAGAAACTCCTCCAGACCGAGCATTCTTGCCGCGGCGCATCCCAAAAAGAGTATTCCGAGCATGAGCCAGCCCAAGCTGTGCCAACGCCTTTGCCCTCCGCTGATCGAACTTGTCATCGCGAGCAGGCACACGAGCACCACCAGCCCATAAAGCGCGGCTGCGAAGAGGCTGAGAAGTGAGGGCGGCTCGAGCATGGGAGAGGGTAGCGCTGCTTCTGATCTGATCGTTGTGCAAGGTGCGAGGCCACTGCAAAAGCCTGCTTTCTCTCGATATGCATGCGCCGCTGGAATGCAAGCCGAGGGGGCGGGGCGCGGCCGATCGATGGAGCAATCATGTTGCGCTGCGAAGAGCAAGCGGCTAAGCCTCGCCGCACCAAGAGGAGGGCTCGATGATTGCTGTCAACGTCGCAGGAAGGCTGTGCCTAGCCCTGATCGGCATTGCGGCGTTGGGGCTCTCGGCCTGCGCCACGACCCCGGAGCCGGCGATCGGTTCGGCGGTAACGCAGCCCACTCCTGCGCTGGGTCAGACCGGCTTCCAGTTCGAGCGGTCCTCCACCTATCTGCTGCGCCCGACCGACAGGATCTCGGTCAACGTTTTCCGTGAGCCTGACTTCTCCGTGGAGGATGTCCAGCTTGGCGTCGAAGGCAATGTCTCGTTGCCGCTGCTGGGCTCGATCCGCGCAGCCGGGATGACCGCCGCCGAGTTCGAGAGCGACGTGACGCGGCGGCTCGCCGCCGCAGGGCTCAAGATGCCGATGGTTAACGTCAACATCAAGGAATATGCCTCGCACCTCGTGACCGTCGAGGGCGCCGTCAAGACGCCCGGCGTCTACCCGTTCCAGCCCGGCGCGAGGCTCTCCTCGGCAATCGCGATGGCGGAAGGACCAGAGCGGACCGCCAAGATCGATCAGGTCGCATTCTTCCGTGAGACTCCTGAGGGGATGACGATAGCCAAGTTCGATTATGGTCAGGTCCGGCAGGGCACCATGCTGGATCCTGTTCTTCAGCCGGGCGACCGGGTCGTGATGGGAACCGACGGGCTTTCGGTATTCTGGAAGGATTTGCTGCAGGCGCTGCCCGCATTCGGCATCTTTGCCAGCGTCGCCGTCAACGCTGCCGAGTGATTGCGCGGCGCAGCGGGTTGCACACAGGATGACCAACCAACCCACCATACCGGCACCGGACGGGAGATCCCCCGGTCGTGCACTGTGGGCCGATCAATACTTGCCACAGCCCTATCAGGAGCCGCAAGCCGCCGCCGATCCGCTGATCGACACCGCCTGGATCCGCGGAGCGCTGTTTCGTCAGCGCTGGCTGATAGGTCTGACGCTGGTGCTTGCCCTGATTGGCGGGCTGGTGATGACCTTGCTGGCAACGCCGATCTACGAGGCTGAAACAAGCGTGCAGATTTCCCCCTTCGGGAACAAGATTGTAGATGGGCAGGAAGCGACCGCTGCGGTCCAGTCGAACATCGAAGTCGATCTCTACATGCAGACCCAGTCGACCGTGATCCAGAGCCGGAAGATCGCGACCGAGGTGGCCCAAAGCCTCAACCCCGTCTCGCTCAACGCGCTGCTCGGCCCGGACATCGACAGCCAGCGTCCACCCAATCAGACTGACGAGGAGTGGCTGGAGGCCAAGCGGCGTATGGCGGTTTCGGCGCTTCAGGCCGGAGTGGGAGCCGAGGTGCCGGGCAACGAGTCTATCGTAAAGATCACCTTCCGTTCGCCCGATCCGGTCCTCGCCGCAGAAATCGCGAACGCCTACACCACCGCCTACATTCGCTCCGATTCAAGGACTTCGGTGGAGAAGAACCAGTATGCGCGTGAATATCTGATCGAGCAGATCGACAGCGTGCGCGCGAAGCTCGCCGAGGCCGAGAAGGCCGCCAACGCCTATGCGCGGGCGTCAGGCATCGTCACCACGGATACCATCGGTGATATGGGCGAGGCGGGTCAGACGATCACCGGCGCCAATCTGACGAGCATCAACCAGACCGTCGCGCAGGCAAGAGCCGCCCGGATCGCCGCCGAGCAGAAATGGCGCGCTGTTCAAGGGCTGCCGGCCGAGCAGCTGCCCGAAGTTCAATCCAACGTCGCGATCCAGCAGCTGACTGCGGAAAAGGCGAAGCTCAGTGGCGAGCTCACCAACCTGCGCGAACGCTACACAGATCAGTTTCCCGCGATCGTGGACGTTCGCTCGCGCATCGATCTGATCGAGCAGCAGATCGCCACCACTGCCGCCAACATCAAGGCCAGCGTTCGCAACGAATTTCTGATCGCCCAGCGTCAAGAAGCAGCCCTCGAGGGCGAGTTGGGGAACGTCACCAGCGAGGCCCTGGTGGAACAGGATGACAAGATCGAGTTCACCAATCTGGACCGCAATGCCGAGGCGTTGCGAGGTGAGCTCGAAGTGTTGCTCATGCGCTACAACCAGATCACCACTGCGGCCAATGCGCAATCGGGGATGCTGACGCTTCTGGACAGCGCGATCGTACCCAGTTCTCCCATCTCCCCGAACCTGCCTCGCAATCTGCTGATCGCGCTGGTGCTCGGCGTGGCGGCTGCAGGCGGGCTTGGCCTGGTGCGAGAGGTCTTCGTCGATCAGTTCCGCCGCGGGGAAGACATCGAAAACCGTCTCGGCCTGCCTTTGCTCGGGATGACGCCGCACGTGCAGTCTTCCGATCTCGAGACGAGCGATGGTGGGGCATTCGGCACGTTGATGGAATCCTATGCCTCGATCCGCTCGACCATCGACTACAATCTGCCTGATGGCGGCGCGGTGTTGCAGTTGACCAGCAGCCGGCCGGGCGAAGGCAAGTCGACGACTGCGGTGGTCCTCGCCGAGTTGTTCGCGCGGCTCGGTCGCAAGACACTTCTGATCGATGCCGATCTGCGCAAGCCTTCGATCAGCAAGCTCCTCGAGATCGACCGGCCTGCCGCGGGCTTGAGCGAGGTGCTGCTGGGCAAGACGAGCTTCGAGGAAGCGCGGCTCGATCATGTCCACGAAAACCTGAGCATCCTTGCGGTGGCTCAACCCACGCCAGATCCGGTCGCCCTGCTGTCGTCTTACAAGATGCAGGAGTTTCTTGAGCAGCGACGCAAGGAATATTCGCTGATCCTGATCGATTCCAGCCCGGTTCTGGGCCTGGCCGACGCGCCGCAGGTCGCCAAGATTGTCGACGCGACGATCTTCGTGATCGAAGCAAACCGCACCAGCTTTGCTCAGGCGAGTTCAGCCATCAAGCGCTTGCAATATGTCGGTGCACGAATTTCCGGCGCGATCCTGTCGAAATACCGCTCGCTCGAGGCGGGCGAAGACTATGATTATCACTACACATACTATCGCTACGGCGAAGATTGATCGCTTCATCGCAGCGGGGGCGAGGCGCTGCGGCACCAGCGGCGCAAATTAACCGGCACCCGGTGTGCCCGGAGTGGGGCGAATGCACACGATCCTGCACGTGAGTGGCGATTTTCCTGATCCCTTCGCTCCCGCAAAGACCAGGGCAATCCAATCGCTGGTCGATCTCACGGCCGATCGCTTTGATCATCATGTCATATCCATCAATCGCGGATCGGTCGGGGTGTTCGGCACGCTGCGGGAGATTTTGCTCCCGACGCCGATGGTGCTCAGCGAAGCGCCATTCGGCTATGGCTCGGCGATCCGTTACACCGCTCCCGGCAAGGGCCTGCGTCACAGGACCAAGCTCGTCCAGCTTGGAGAATGGCTTGCCGGGAAGATCGCGACGATGCCAAGGCGCCCCGATCTCATCGTCGGGCACAAGCTCACCATCGAAGGGATCGCGGTGCGACGCGCAGCGCAGATGACCGGCATTCCCTATGGCCTCTCGATCCAGGGAAACACAGATACGAAGGTGCTGAACGCGCACCCCGGCCTTGCCGATGAATTGCGCGCGGTGCTGCATGGGGCCAAGGTGATCTTCCCTTTCGCGCCTTGGGCGTGGCAGCGCATCACCGCCAAGCTCGGCGCTCCTCCTGCCGTCCCCATCATGTTGCCTTGCGCGACCGATCTTGATCAGCCTTTGCAACCGCGGATCGGTGACGGTGGGCTGATCTGCGTGTTCCATCTCTCGGGATATCGGCACAAGAACCTTGCCGGCATGGTTCGTGCCGTGAAAGCGCTGGAGAAGCGGGGCCGTGCTCCAACTCTCACGATCCTTGGGGGAGGGGATGCGGACGTGCACGCGCGCTGTGCCGCCATGATTGCGCGCACGCCCACGATCACGCTGGCTGGCGCGAAAGATCGGGAACAGGTCCGCGAGGCGATGAACCGTTCGGTCGCGCTGGTCCTTCCTTCCTTGCGCGAGACCTTCGGAATGGTTTTCGTCGAGGCGCTCTTTGCAGGCCTGCCGATCATCTATCCACGGGGCGCCGGGGTCGATGGCTACTTCGATGGTGCGCCTTTCGCCCTGCCTGTAAACGCGCGCGATCACCGCTCGATCGCGGCCGCGATGGACCACGCCATCGCTCGAGAGCGGGAAATCAAGGAGGCACTCGAACGGTGGCAAGGATCAGACGCCATCCGCATATTCCAGCGCGATCGGATCGCTGAGCGTTTCGCAGCCGGTCTTGTCGCGGCGATCAATAGCCCCTGATCCAGCCTTTCCGGCCATGCCAGTTGGCTTTCCACATTTCGGCCTTGTCGTTTACCGGACGACCCAGCGCCTGCAGCAGCGAATATCCCAGATAGCGATTGAGCGCCGTAAACCACAGGAGGCCGAGCCCCAGCCACGATCGCCAAGCGCCGAAATGATCGCGCACGATCGTCGAGCGTCCGCGGAAGATCTGTTGCTGCTTGACCGCGCTCGAAGTGACTGAGGCCCCGCCATGATGGATGATCTGTGCGTCGGGTGTAACCATCAAGCGATACCCGCGCTTGGCCGCGCGAAGGCAGAGATCCACCTCTTCGGCATACATGAAGTAACGCGGATCGAAGCCACCCAGATCGCGCCAGAGTTCGGCTCGAAGGAGGAAGAAGCAACCGGTAACCGTATCGACTTCCTGCGCCTGATCGATCCTGAAGCTCACCCTGCGTTCCGGGTCGAACAGCGATCCAGGCAGGAGGCTTGTGAGCATCACAGAGTAGCAGAACAGGCTCCAGACCGTCATCCGCTTGTAGCAACTGGTGGGATTGAGCGAGCCGTTTGCAAACAGGGTCTTTCCGCCGAAGATTCCCGCCTGCGGATTGGCCTTGGCGAAATCAAGCAGGTTCTGGATTGCGCCGGGAAGCACTTCCGTGTCGGAGTTGAGAAGCAGCAGCCATTCGCCGGAGGCAAAACGGGCGGCCCGATTGTTGGCGGCGGCGAACCCCAGATTGTCAGCGCTGCGGTGCAATTCGACCTGGGGAAAACGCGCCGCGATCGCATCGGGCGAACCGTCGTGGGAAGCGTTATCCCAGACTATGACTTGCAATGCGAGCTGGCCGGCGTGTCGATAGAGCGTCTCGATCGCCTTGAGCGTCATCTCCCGAGTGTTGAAGCTGACGATGATGACCGAGACTTCAGGCGATGCTTCCGACATGTGCGACCATCTTGTTGAGGCTGAAGCAGTTAGATGCCGAAGGAATGGGAAAGCACTCTAAGGCGGCTTGGCGCCGAAGCCGTGTAGCCGCATCGGCCCAGATTGTGAACCGCGATGATGGGATGTTCCAATTTTGCGCTGCCTGTCAGGTCGATGACGAGTGCCTCTCGCCACTGGGCGAAGCGGCGAGACTTGCCCGGGCGACAAACAAGCGCACCATCAGGCTGGCCGGCGATTGACGATCGGCTGCGCCATAAGCCGCATTGTGCGGGCGGGTGATCGGCGGGGCAATTGTTCCGCCAGGGCCGCAACAGTCCCGACCAACAGCATATACCAGGCGAAGTGGTTCGACCAAAACGCGACTGTCCATCCAAGGATCGTCAAGGCTACGACCGCGAACACGACCCCGCTCGTGGTTGCGCGATCGAAATCGTTGAGCGGCGCGTTTCGGACAACGCATCGCCAGACTGCCGCGATCGAACCCACGACGAACAGCAGGGCTGTTGGCAAGCCATATTTCACCGCAAGCATCAGCCAGTGGTTGTCGATCGACTCCGTGATCATCCATGCCGGGCGAGGCATGGGCGCGTTGCCGATCCCAAACAGAGGAGCATTCGCGACCGCGAGGCTGCCATACTCCCAGATCAGCAGGCGATAATAGCCGGTGGCAGGATCGAGCGAGAGTTCGATGATGACGCGAACAGCGCCGCGCTCGGTCGCCAATTCGAGGAAGATGAGCAAGCTGGCCGCAGCGATGAAGAGATAGCTCAGCCGTTCGCGGGTCTTGAGCAGTTGTGTGAAGAAGCTGCGGTATGCAATCATCGCGAAGAGCATTGCGAGCATGGCGTAGGCCGCTGAACTGCCAGCGAAGAGCGCCGAAAGCGCGGCGAGCATTCCGAGTACCCGCAATCGCCACCGGATCATCGAAAGGAAATAGAGCGAGAAGAGCGATGCCATGAACAGCCCCGCAGCAATCGGATGCGGGAACACCGCCTTCGATCGCATCAGGCCAAGCCGCAATTCGGTGAAGGGCTTATGATCCTCCAGAAGAGGAGCGATTATCAATCTGTGACTGATCGCTTCCGCCGCCATGATTGCGGCGATGACCAGAACCGCCGGCAGCAGATAGACGAGCACGGTGCGCAGCTTGCGAACATCGCTGACATAGGCCCGGCCAACGGCATAGCAGCCGAGCCCGTCGAGAGCGAAACTGCCTCCCGCCTCCAAACCCTCAGCGACGCTCGAGGTGACGAGCATCGCTGTGAAGCCCCAGAGCGACCCCAGGGCAATAAGGACATCAGGCAGGTGCGGACGGTGTCGCCGCTTCAGGAGGTGAATGATCGCCAAGGGTAGCAGAACCAGCAGGGCTAACCGGTAAGGCGGCAAAGCTACGCTTCCGAGCTCCGGGGCAAGGGCTGCCGGCAGAAGGATGGCGTAAATCAGGAGCAGCGGGGCGACGACCTCGCGCAATTGCGCCATCACCTGATATCCTGCCGGAATGACCTGCCTAGCGCCCCTGCCTCGCCACGCCACAGGTCGATCGTAGGTGCCAATTTGCTGAGTCATCTTTGCACCCTCAACGCTTCGACGAGCACTGAACACCCCAGCGGCATGAAGCGCCAGTCGAGGAGTGTCAACCGGAGGGCCATCGTGGAGGTTTGGCATATCGGCCGACTGAAATTTGCGGCGGGTCTCGGTTGGTCGCTGTAGGCGGGGACATCAGCCGACCTAGCGCCCGAAAAAGGCCAGACCCGAGCGCCCCTTTTTGGGCTGAAGAGGTGGAAGGAGGTGGCTGCGAAAAGTAATTTTCCTACAAGACCTCGAATCGGTAAAGGAATAATCCTTCATTCATCCAAGAGAGGTGTTCTTCCATGACGATCGACCCCTTCACCAGCACTGCCGACAGTCTCAACGCGCCGGCCTCGCGTTGCTTCGCCATCACGCCCGATGATGTCGCCGAATTGCCGTATGTCCCCAAAGCGCTCTATGTCGGCAGCGGTGGCGATATTGTGGTCCGACCTCTCGAGGGTGAAGAAGACGTGATCTTCTCCAACACCATCAGCGGAAGCATCCTCGACATCAGGGTGCGCGCTGTGCGGGCAAGTGGCACCAGCGCTGAAGGCATCGTGGGGCTGGTCTGATGGGAAGGATCGGCAGCCGCATCACCGGCCTGCGCCCGCGACCGCAGGCGCTCAGTGGCAGCTTTGACTTCCTGGGCGACCGGATCAGGCCAGACAGCAGATGGACGGGGGTGCCCGGCAGCGGCTTTTTGGTCACGCCGTCCGATCAGACGCGCATCACCGCGAAGCCCGTCTGCCGCCTCGTGACGGTCCCCAATCGGCGCATCACCAGCAGCCACGAGGTTGGCGTCATGGCTTTCGCCAACGCGAATGGTGGGCTCTTTGGTGGGATCGATCGGGTGAGGTTCCATTTCGAGGGCAACACGCTTGACGTGGTCGCTCCGTCGCTGCGCACCCTCACCCGCAAGGACGGCAGCACCTATCTTGTGCTCGGCTATTGGGTGAAGCTCCAGCGGGTGCCTTCCGTCGCCGGCGACGCCCACCTCTATATCGAGGCTATCCCTGCCGATGCCACGATGCAAAGCCGCATCATCGGCCCCTTCACCTACACCTTTGCAAGCCCCCCTTATGATCTCGACATCGAGGTCGCCCCTACGCCCGCCGAGATCCCCGGCGCGCGCTACAACTCGCTCGCTGCGGCGATCAATTGGCTCAAGACACAGGCCCCGAACGCCGCCCGGATCCGCATCACCGAAAGCGGCACCTACATCCCGAGCGAAAACGCCACCAACTGCTTCTTTCCCGGCTGGCTCACGATCGAAGCCATCGCAGGGGTCGAGGCCACGATTGCCAACGAGAATTCCGGTGGCCTGTCCTTGCGCTCGGGCAACATAGCTTTCCGCAACATGACCATCGATATGCGCCGCATCTCCATGATCGAGAGCATTATCGGCACCCCGTTCTGGGCGGATCGCTGCATGTTCATCAACAGCGACCCGCAGGGTGCTGTTGCCAGGTGGTTCGGCCAGACCCGCCCGATCAACCGCATATTCTCCACCAGCTCCTACTTCACCGATTGTGATTTCCAATACGTGCCCGATGTCTTCGGCGGCGCGCTGCTGGGGCGCGGCAATATCCTGCGCGAAGGCTATGGCGATGTCTCCGGCGACAGCCAGTGCCTCACCGGCAACATCGTGCGCGATTGGGACAGCACGATCTGGACCGATGGCGAGGACGTGTTCACCGCCACCTATACCGGGGCCGAGGCGACCGCGAGCCTTTCTGCCCCCAGCGCCACCGCCGCAACCGGAACCCGCGTGCTCACCGCGACCTGGGGGGCGAACACCGCAACGCTCACGCTCGGGCGGCGCGACGAGGACCGCGACGGCACCAGCGGCAATGCCTATTACACCTCCGAGGTGGTGGACTGGATCAACGGCCTGGCAGGCTGGAGCGCCACCTTGCTCGATGGCGATTACTGCGCCTTCTTCCTCAACATCGACAAGGACGATCCTGATTACAATGGCCCTCCGGGCAACACCTCAGCCTTCGACATCAGCGTCAAGGACGAGGTGCGCACGCTCAAATGCTCGTTCGACGTTCACGCCGATGGCTACCAGAACCGCTTCGGCGGGCTGACCGAGAACGTCATTGTCTATGGCGAGGACTGGGAGCTTAACGGCCAGCTCGTGTTCCTCTCGGCCCCGGAAACCGAGAAGGACTATGTGTTCGCCAACAGCGTCTTCAAGCATCTCGGCGCGATCGATGCAATCAGCGTGGGCTCCAGCCAGATCGGGCGCTCACCGTCCGAGCATCTGGTGATCGCGCATTGCGCCATCATCAATCAGAACCTCGTGATCCGCGATGACGACAACGCCGAGCTCGATGCCTATTCGCTGATCGGCAACAACGTGCTGACCTCGATCAACAATGTCAGCACGGCGGTCGTGCCTGCCGGGGTGATCGCAGGCAATCATATCTATGGCGGATCGACCATCCCGACCAATTCGGTCAACACCAGCTCGGGCGGCGATGCGAGCGACCTGTTCGTCGATGCTGCCGGGCATGACTACCGGCCAGCGGGCGCGCTGCTGACCAACGGCAAGGCCCCGGTGCTTGGCTTCGATGGAAAAGGGCTGGCCTTCAAGGCGAGCGATGTGATGGGCGCGCGCGGCAGCGGATCGCTCAGCGTCACCGATTATGTTGCACCGGCCCCCGCGACCGAATGGACCATGGAGGATTTCGAGGTCGCCACCACGGGCACGGGGCAGGCTGAAATCCTGAGCGACAGCGTGGCAAGGGCACAGCGCACCGATGCGAGCAACCGCGCAAGCCTGGTGCTCGCGCTCGATGCGGGCACCTATCGCATCAGGGGCACGACTTCAGCCTGGACGGGCTTCGGCAACATCCAATTCCGTCTTGGCACGGGCACGCACAATATCACAAATCCGCTGACCACAGTGAGCGGCGACAACGCCTTCGGGCCGCTGAAGCCGAATATCGACGAGACGTTCACCTTCGCCGCGCCCGCCAACCTCATCCTGTTCATCTCGAACAATAACAACGCCTTCACCTTCACCAAGGGCGCTGACCCGGTGGTAGAGAAGATTGGATGACTTAGGCAAGCACTGACCTGTCCGGCACGCCGCTGCTCGAGCGCTTCGAGGGCCTCGGGCGGCGAGCTGCCGGGCGGGGTCGGTGCGGCGCGATGGAGCTTCTTTCCGGGGGATCACCTTCGGATGGCTCGTTCAACTGTGGGTAGGCGCAATGGCCTCTTTCGGGCATCCAGCGGTGCATTCCCGTTGGGATCGCCCTTCATTCCATGGGCGGGCGGGAAAGCCGCGATCGATAGCGCACCAAGATAGACAGCGCGGCGGCAACCCAGACCAGTTCAAAAGCGATCTGGAATAGGCCAGCTCCCGTTTCGGCCTGGCTCGAAATCAACCAGGGGGCAGCGAGAAAGGAGAGAAGCGCGATGGAATTGCAAAATAGCATCGCGCGTGGCCCGATCTCGACGATTATCCACGCGCGCAAGCCAAGGGTGACAAGTGAGGCACTGGCCGCCAGCACCAGAAGATTGAATATTGCCGAAGCTGGAGCGAAGCGCTCCCCGGCGGCAAGAATGATCAATCGCTCCCCGAACAGCACCGCAAATCCATAAGCAAGGCAAGCCACCACGAGCGAGGCAAGGCCAAACCTAACGATCAGATCCAGCGGGCGCGCTGCATTGGCCATCTCGCCGAAGATCGCCTCGAACCCGGCACGATAGACCATCTGCATGACCGAGGTTATGCGGTCCGCCAGTGAGTAGAGGCCGACCGCAGCCGGATCAGCCAGCAGGTTGAGAAGGAGAACGACGCCGCGGGCTCGAATGGCGCCGATCGCGCCCGAGCCGCCGGTCGAAAGGCTGTAGAACAAGACCTCGCGCAGCTCGGGGCGAGTGGGCCATGAAGGCTTGCACTGCTGAATGCCGCGAGCGAGCAGAATGCCTGCGGAAACGGCCTGAATGAGGCCTGCCACCACAATGTAAGCCTCGAGCGGCGCTGAATAGTGCCACAAGGCCAAGGCGGCGATGAGCGAGGCGGTTGCGACCAGCGACCTCACCAGAGCTATGAAGGCGAATGCGTTGCGAAGCCGAAGGATGCCGGTTGCCGGGTCAGGTATGCGCATGATCAGAGTGGCGAGGTGCACATACACGGCCCAGCCGCCGGACAATCCAAGGGCGACCGCGATACCGCATCCGATGACCACTGCAACGGTGGCCGAAGCGAGGTTCAACGCCAGTGCAGCACCGAAGATACTGGCTTCGTCCTCCTTGTTCCGCTGCGACAGAACCACGACAGCTTGCCAGCATTGCAAGCCAGCCAGGGCTTCAAGCATCAGCGAGAGTGCAAGAACCGTCGCATAAGAACCCAGGCCCTCGACCCCGAGGGCTCGGGCGTTGACGAACATGGTCACAAAGCCGGCAGCGGCGACAAATCCGAGCGATCCCAGCGACCAACCGATGTTGCGCCGAAGCCTCTGCCACATGGGCCGATCAGTTCCGCTCGATGAGCGCTCGGAAGCGCGCCGTCACTTCATCTGCACGACGAACCTGGCCTGGGTCGAAATCCAGCAGCTCTCTTTCGGACAGGGGCTTCACGATCGCTCGCAGCGGCATGTCCTCAACGGGAAAGCCCCAGCGGATGAGCGTCTGGACGACGCTCGAGGATTGCCGGGTGAGGCTGGACAGATCGTGGACCAGGACACAGGCAGGGTCCGAATGCTCGATATGCTCCAGCAGGCGCGTGTTGTAATAGATCCAAGATTCGAGAAAGCCGTGCTTCAGCTCCAAGGTCGCGTGCTCGATCGATTTCCGCTTGATCCAGTAGATCGGGCGCTTGAACCCGGGATACTGATACTGCCGGATAGCCTTGGGCTCGCGGGAAACGAGCGAGCCCACCACCTCCTGATAGGGCCGGTGAAGGATCAGCGAGAAGGCATTCAAATGCCCGCGGTAGAACGGCAGGAACAGACAGGTGCGCGGTTCCTTCCAGCCGAATGGACGGCCTGCGGCCAATCTTGCGTTCAACAGCGCCCTGGCCTCCTGCTGCATCGGGCCAAGATCGCTCAGGCTTTCGAGCGCCGCGCGATCAAAGTGCGGATGCCGCAGATCGACCATGCCGTTTTCGGCGAGTCCGGCGTTGCGAAGCGCGCGGCGGTGGAGCTCGAAGAACGCAAGGTCTTCGAAATGTCCGTCGGCATTGCCGATCCCGTCGGGGAGAAGGGTTTCGCCCATGTTGAGGCCGCACTCGGATAGCCAGCGCGCAACCAGCGAGGTGTAGGATCGGTGCATTCCGAGCAGCATGAGTGCGGCAGTCATCGCCCTTGCGCCATTGCTTCGTATCCCGCCTGCTGCGCCGCATCACGCGATCCCGCCAGCAATTTCTGAGGACGCTCGCGCACCTTGCGGCGGCGCCATTGGGCCCGCCAGAGAGGTATGGGATTGTAGGTGATTGCGCAAATGGTGGTGAAAATGGGAAGCCGATGGCGCCATTTGCGGCGCGCGTAGCGATAGCCATCGACATAGCCGCCTGCCAGCGAGGAATACGGCCTGTTGTTGTGGACTACCGGCAGCTCGACCGCAAAGGCGCCCCGATCCGCAGCGAGAGCCGATTGGACCAGATCGGTGCCGTAAAGATGGAAGTGGGGAAGCCCGGGGTCGAACCGGAACCCGGCTTCGCGCTTGAGGATCAACAGCAATTCATCAAGGGATTCGACCGGCGTCGGCTCGAACGAGGCCTCCCCGAGCTCGCACCCCATGTTCACATCCCAAACACGGCCGGTGTGGCTGCCGTTTTTCTGGACACCGTAAGGGCCTGCTACCATCCATTGAGGATGGTCCTGTTCCAGCCGGTTCAGGAGATCGACCGCCCTGTCGAGCCAGCCCGATGGCAAGTAGACATCCTGGTGAATGAACACACAGATGCGCCGATCGGTTTCGGCCAGCCCCCGATTGTAGGCCTCTGCCATGCTGGCGGCGCCCCTGATGACGGTCAACGGCAATCTGGCCTGAGCGATGTCGGGAGACAGCTGAAGACAATCGCGCAGGATTTCATCATCGTTGACCGCGGCGATCGCGTGGAAATCGGCATGAGAAAACGTCATTGAACGAGAGCCTGCCACCATTGTTCTTCGTTGAGCGATCGCCGCAAGGCTTTGCGCAAGTCATTCTAGCGAGACATGCGCGGGCGATCGCTGCCTTTTTCCTTACGCTTCTGTCCTCATCGCTCGGCTCTCGCGCGAACTCGGCTGGTGTTGCCATCTGCTCGCACCGGATGGCGGCGGGCTCGCACCAAAGGACCGCACGCTATCCGATCACCTCAAACCAGTATGCGCCGGGCTGCGAGGCGGAAAGCCTATCGCCGTTCCCGAACGCCGCGGTGAGCTCGGAGAGACGATTGTTGCGCAGCCAATTGAGCGCCAGGACCGTCCGATATCGAGCGGAATTCTGCAACAGAACCTCCAGGAGGTATTGCTCGTTCCACAATCGCCGGTCATCGCGGAGCCATTTTTCGGGGTAATCGCGCGGGGTGAAGATGTCGTGCACGTGCACGAAAACTCCCTTGTTCAAAAGCGGGATGATGCTCTGGAATTCGAACAGCACGTCGCCGAACGGTCGAATGACGTGCGAGCTGTCGATGAAGAGAATGTCGTTCTCCCGAAGCGTCCGAAAGAAGGCCGGATCCATCTCCTCCACCCGCTGGCGGATGACGCGTGGCCCGAGAGCCTCGAGCCAAGGCATCTCGTAAGGCTCGATACAGATGTGTTCGCAGCAATAGCCGGTCTCCTGCGTTTCGTTGGCAGCGATCGCCATCGCCGCGATCTTGGTCGAATTGCCCGATCCGATCTCGATCAACCGTCGCGGCTTGAGGTGACGGATCATCGAATACAACGCTTGCGCATCGCCGGCGCCATACTGGTTGTTATCGAAGGAATAGGCCAGCTCTCCAGAACCCGCATCGAGCCTCGAGAGCTCCTGCTCGAAGGCAAACTGGCTCAACAGGGCAAGCTGACCATCGATGTTGAGATCGATGCCGGGCAAGTCGCGTTCATGGTCCACCCGGTCGGGCAAATCGCTATTGCGGTATGTCGGCTGATAGTAATGGGTGGAACGCCAGTGGACACCTGCCCGGTCCGCCTGTCTCAGATAACGTGGATAGCCCCCCGGCCAGTTGCCGACCTTGCGGAACAGAGGCGCGCCAAGCGTGACGACGGCGGCAGCAAGAATATCGACCATTGCCTTCAGCATGGCATTTGCACCTCGACGCGAGAACTATCAGGCAGAAGAAAGGAGTGGCCGCCACCAGCTCTCATGGTCGAGATACCAGTGCAGGGTCTGACGAAGGCCTGCCTCAAACCCGTGAGCTGGCCTATAGCCTAGCTCGGTGCGGGCTTTTCCCTCATCGATCGCGTAGCGACGATCGTGGCCGGCGCGGTCCTTCACGAAGGTCTTGAGGCTCGCAGTCGCTTGCCCGCGCGCCGCAGGCGCATCGGGGAAGCGCGCGGCCAGCCTATCGCTCTCGGCAAAAGCGCGGTCGACTTCGGCGCAGATGGTGTCGATCACAGTTATGTTGGGCAGTTCCGCTCCGCCGCCCACATTGTAGGTCTCGCCGGGCGTGCCGCGCTCGAGACACGCCTCGATCCCGCGGCAATGATCTTCGACATGAAGCCAGTCGCGAATGTTCATTCCATCGCCGTAGATCGGCAGGGCGCGCCCATGCAGGGCATTCAAAAGGAACAGCGGGATCAACTTCTCGGGGTATTGATATGGGCCGTAATTGTTCGAGCAATTGGTGGTGGTCACTTCCAGGCCGAATGTGTGGTGATAGGCGCGCACAAGGTGGTCGGAGGCAGCCTTGCTCGCCGAATAGGGCGAATTGGGCGCGTAGGGCGTGGTTTCGCTGAACGCCGGATCGTCCGGCCCAAGAGAGCCGAACACCTCGTCGGTCGAGATGTGGTGGAAGCGATGCGGTCGGCCATCGCCGGCCAGCCACACGGCACGCGCTGCCTTCAGGAGGCTGTTGGTCCCAAGTATGTTCGTGTCGATGAAGGCGTCGGGGCCGCTGATCGAGCGATCGACATGGCTCTCGGCGGCGAAATGGACGATCGTGGCGATGTCTTGCTCGCGCAGAAGGCGCTCGACCAGATCGGTGTTGCGAATGTCTCCGACGACAAGTTCGGCCTGGGTATCCGCGATCGTCGCCCGGTTTCCGGCATAGGTCAGCGCGTCGAGCACGACCACGCTGTCATCGGGGTGATGCGCGTTCCAGTAATGGACGAAATTGCCACCGATGAAGCCGGCCCCGCCGGTGACGAGCAGGTTAGCCAAGCGTCGCCTCCTCTTTCAGCATGAGGCGCAAATGCTCCCGCCATGGCACAGGATCATCGCCGAGAAGTGCGCGCGTGGTGCTGCAATCGAGCAGCGAGAAGGCCGGACGTCGGGCTGGCGTCGGGTATTGGTTCGTGGTGATGGCGTGGATTGGCGGCACACGGTCGATCAGGCCGATCGCGTGGGCCTCCTCGGCGATGGCGAGCGCGAATTCATGCCAGCTTGCCGAGCCGTCGTCGCAATGGTGGAAGGTGCCGGCTGCGCCCTTTTCCACCAGCGCCCAGATGGTCTGGGCCAGCCCCGTCGCCCAGGTCGGCGCACCGACCTGATCCGTCACCACGCGCATTTCTTGCTGCTCGCGCATCAGGCGCAGCATCGTGCGCACGAAATTGGCGCCCCCTGCCGCATAAACCCAGGAGGTGCGCACCAGCAGGTCTTCGGCGCGCAGGTGATCCTCGCCTGCGGCCTTGGTCCGGCCATAGGCCGAGAGCGGGGCGCGGGCATCACCAGGACGGTAGGCGCGCGGGGATTGGCCGTCGAACACGAAATCGGTCGAGACATGGACGAGCTTGCCACCCTGCGCCTCCATCTCCTCGGCCATTATCGCGACCGCATCGGCATTGATCGCGCGCGCCAAGTCTTCCTCCTGCTCCGCGCGATCGACCGCGGTGTAAGCCGCCGCGTTGATCAGGACTTCGGGCGCCTCGACCACCAGCCGGGCGCGCAGCATCGCATCCTCGGTGAAATCGACATCGTCGACGTCGATCGCGTTGAGGTCCACGTGGGCCGGCGCGGTGCGCTGGAGCGCGCGGCCAAGTTGCCCGCCAGCACCGGTGATGAGGACTTTCATGCAAACGCCTCCACTTCATCCAATGCCCTGCCGGCGGCATCCTTTGCCGAGAGCGTCGGCGTTGCCCCGTCCAGCGGCCACTCGATCCCGACCGCCGGATCGTCCCAGGCGAGCGTGTGCTCGGCCTGCGGCGCATAGGGCGCGGTGCACTTGTAGAGAAAATCGGTGTTGTCCTCGAGCGTGAGGAAGCCGTGCGCGAAGCCTTCGGGCACCCACATCATGCGCTTGTTGTTGGCGCTAAGCTCCACGCCCACCCATTGGCCGAAGTTCGGCGAGGAGGCGCGCAGATCGACCGCCACATCGAACACCGCGCCTCTTGCGACCCGCACCAGCTTGCCTTGCGGCGCCGGGTTCTGGAAGTGGAGGCCGCGAAGCACGCCCTTTTGCGAGCGGCTGTGATTGTCCTGCACGAAGGTGAGTTTTAGCCCCGCCATGGCGAACGAGGCTTCGTTCCAGGTCTCCATGAAGAAGCCGCGCTCATCGCCGAACACGCTCGGTTCGATGATCAGTGGGCCGGGAATGCCAGTCTCGATGATCTTCACGGCAGCACCGGCCGCTCGAGCAGCCCGAGCAGATATTCGCCATAGCCTGATTTGCGCAGCGGCTCGGCGATGGCGCGCAGCTGCTGATCGTCGATGAAGCCCTGCCGCCAGGCGATCTCTTCCGGGCAGGCGATCTTTAGGCCCTGCCGCTCCTCGGTGATGCGGACATAGGTGGCAGCATCGAGCAGTGAGGCGTGAGTGCCGGTGTCGAGCCAGGCGAACCCGCGACCCATAATCTCGACCGACATGGTGCCCTCCTCGAGATAGAGACGGTTGAGATCGGTGATCTCCAGCTCGCCGCGCGCCGAGGGCTTCAGATCGCGAGCCCGATCGACAACGCTTTCGTCATAGAAATAGAGCCCGGTGACGGCATAGTTCGACTTGGGGGTGGCCGGCTTCTCCTCGATCGAGATTGCCTTGCCCGCGCTGTCGAACTCGACCACGCCGAACGCTTCGGGGTTGGTGACGCGATAGGCGAACACGCTGGCGCCGGCCTCGCGCCCGGTGGCGCTGCGCAGAAGGTTCGGCAAGCCGTGGCCGTAGAAGATATTGTCACCCAGGATCAGTGCGCTGGGCCTGCCGCGCACGAAATCCGCGCCGATGTGGAACGCCTGGGCCAGCCCCTCCGGCCGCGGCTGCACCGCATAATTCAGTTCGACCCCGAAATCCGAGCCATCGCCCAGCACACGCTGGAATTGTGCCGCATCCTCGGGAGTCGTGATGATCAGGATTTCCCGGATTCCGGCCAGCATCAGCGTGCTCAGCGGATAATAGATCATCGGCTTGTCGAAGATCGGCATCAGCTGCTTGGAGACGCCGCGGGTGAGCGGATAGAGGCGCGTGCCCGAGCCGCCGGCAAGGATGATCCCACGTCGCCGCGCTGCCTTGTGCGGTGTGCTCACCTGCTGCTTCCCCTTCTCGCCGCGCTCGTGGCGCATTGCAGCATGAGCGGGGGCGGTCAACGGATAATCGGGCGTAATCCCGATGCAGGCGCGCGATGCGCAAGTCCTGCCCATCCGAATGGGGCGTGGAGTTTGGCCGGACAAGCGGATGTCGCACGCCCGTGTCGCTGACAATAGGTAAGGGCTGGTCTCAGCTTTCGGTTGCAAAATTTGGCCGATCGGCTTATTGCTTTGCAGCATAGCTGAAACGGAAGGGCCACCCATGGGCAAAGTTGCGAGCCGATTGATGATGATTGCCGCTGCAGGCTGTGTTGCTCTGGTCCCCTTGAATGCATCCGCGAGGACGCGTTTCCCGAGTGCGCCCCGGCACATCCTCCCCCCCTCGGCACCTGAACCGGGTAGCAACGGTTCGGGCGATCGCGACATTGAGCAAGTCCTTCAGACAGAGCTGGATCCGATCGATCAGCGATTCGGCCAGAACTCGAGGAATGATCGCGCGAGGATCTTGCGCCGTTCGGTCCGCCGCGTCTCGCGCGGGGCCTGATCAGCCGAATGGCGCCAGGTGGTGCTTCGAATCTGTTGATCTTTCATCCTGCATTGATTCGTGTTTTCCGGGGGCCGTCCTGCTATGCCTCGGAATGGTTCGGGCGCGAAACGGCAAGGCCGTGATCCCACGCTGCGAGAAAAACAGCGCCTAACGAGCGATGAGCACAACGCGGATCGCGTCTTCTTGGCGTTGATTGCGCTGCTGACGATAGCGCTTTTGCTTGGTGGTGGCGGCCAACGCTACGCGCTGGCCAATCTGTGCGTTCAGCTTGCCGCGCTCGGATTGCTTGCGCTGCACCCCTCCCCGGCGATCGGCTTCTGGCGATCTTCCCCACTCGCCCTCAGAATCCTCGTCGCATTCTCGATGCTGCTGCCGCTTGCCCAGATCATCCCGCTGCCCGAGGCAATCTGGGCCGCGCTCCCCGGTCGCGAGCTGATTGCGCAGGGGCTCAACGAGGCCGATCAGAGCGGCTGGAGGCCGATCAGCCTGTTTCCGCATCGCACCTTGCTTGCCTTCACCGGGCTAATCGTGCCGGTGACTATCCTGATGGCCGGGTGGTCCTTGCGCCGTGATCAACTGATCGTCCTGGCCTGGGCGATCGTGGCATTTGGTCTCGTCAATCTTTTCCTCGGCGCGGTACAGATCGCCTCTGCCGCTTATCCCACCTTGTGGGTCCATGACGAGCTCGATGTCGATTTCATGGTCGGCACATTCGCAAACCGTAATTCCACCGGCGTGTTTCTCGTCGGGGCGCTCGGTTTTGCAGCGCTCGCGCCGGTTCCGATGGAGCGCCCGCATCCGGCCGTCCTGCCCCTGCGCCTCATGGCGTGCGTCTTGATCGTGCTCGCGATCGTTCTCACCCAGTCGCGCACGAGCCTTGTCCTTTGCGCCATTCCGCTCGCACTCGGGGGCGTGCGCATCATCGCTTGGGGGTTTGCCCGGGGAAGGCCGCACAGCGCCGCGCATCCGCGCGCCCGCCCGGCGGTGCTGGCCGGTGCTGCGCTTGCTCTTGCGGCGCTGGTTCTGATCGGGCTGATCTTGGCCGCGCCGGGCCGTATCGCGCAGACGGTTGATCGCTTCGACAATCTCGCCGACGATGCCCGCGCCTACATCTGGGAGGATGCCGGCTATGCCGTCTCGCGCTACTGGCCGGTCGGGGCGGGGATGGGCACATTCGACGAGGTGTTCCAGCTCGACGAGGCTCTCGAGAACATCACCGAGCGGCGCGCCGGGCGCGCGCACAACGATTATCTGGAGGTCGCGATCGAGGCGGGGATCGCGGGCCTGGCCGTGGCTGCTGCATGGCTGCTTTTGATCGCGTGGTTCGCCTGGCGCGCGCGATCGGCGCGGCTGCGATGGCTCGCCTGGGGCGCCGGGGCATTCCTGTTGGCCGCCGCCCTCCAGTCGATCACGGATTATCCGTTTCGCAACCAGACCAACTTGGCGATTGGCGCCCTTTGCGTGCTGATCCTTGCGCGCCTTGCCGCCCGCTCTGAGAGCAAGAACCCGTGATCGCGCGCGTTCTCTGGTATGTCCTTCTCGCGGGGCTCGGACTTGTCACGGCCGGATTGCAATTGGACCGCGAATCCGAAGCTTCACCGGAATTGGCATCGCTGGTGCCCCAACCGTTCCGTTCCTACGCGCAGGCGCAAATCGTCACGCAGGGGCTGGCCGGAGGCGGGGACGCTGAAACGCTGAGAGAGGCGCTGCGGCTTGTGGCGCTGCGTCCGGCTCCTGCTGAACATTTCACCATGCTCGCGCTTGCGCAAAGCGACGTTGGCGCTGAGGAGGCGAGCATGCGCACGATCCAGCTCGGCGCCGCGCGCGGCTGGCGCGATACCCTTGCCCAGGATGCGATGGCGCGCATCGCGCTCGCGGCTGGCGATGCCCCCGAGGCCGCCCGGCGCTACACGGCACTCCTGCTTCAGGGTGATGCCCCCGATGCCCTGCTTGAGGAGCTCGGGCCTTATGTGTTCCAAGAGGCAGGCGGAGCGGGCCGCTCCACAATGATCGAGATCGTCAGCGGGACGCAGCGCTGGGGCAGCCTTTATCTTCGCCGCGGCTCGGCGGTGATGCCTCCCGATGCTTTTCGCGAGATCTCCGCCCGCAGCATCGAGGCGGGCGCGCAGTTCGATTGCGGGCCGTTCAGGCAAGCTGTCAACACCCTTTCGCGGCGCGACGAGCGAGCGGGGGCTGCGCTTGCCGAGGCAGCGCCCCGGGATTGCTCCCTCGATCGCTAGTCGCTCAGCGCTCAGCTCTTGCGAGGCTTGCGCCCGGCACCATCGAGCCACTTCGCCGCCCGCACGCCGAAAGTGATGAGAAACGGGACAAGCACGAAGCTCAGCGTCACCTTGGCGAGGATCTGCCCGATCATCAGGTCAGCTATGGGGAAGAGGCCATAAAAGGCGAGCGTGATGAAAATCACCGAATCGAGCGCCTGGCTCAGCGCCGAGGCAACCGCGCCGCGCGCCATCAGGCCGAGCGTCGAGCCCCCGTTTTCGCTCCCCCCCGCGAGCCGGTCGAAGATCCAGACATTGAGCAGGAGCGACACGATATAGGCCGCAGGCCCGGCCGCCCACACGCGCCACACGGTCGAGTGCACCCGCTCGAACGCGGCGAGATCCTCGGCGCGGCCCTGCGCCATCTCGACCGAGGCAGGCAGCCCGAGCACCAATTGCATCAGCAAAGAGGCGATCAAGAGCGGCAGGAAACCCCACCACACGATCCGGTTGGCGAGCTGCCGCCCGTAAAGCTGCGAGAGCGTGCTCGATATCACCACCAGCAGCAGGAAAGCGAAGATCCCGGATTCCACGGCTAGCTCGCTCGGCCACAGCCGCACCTGCTTGAATGCGAGCACACCGGCGAGCACCGTCATCCCGCCATAAAGCAGCGTGAAGACGAAGAGCCCCAGCGGCATGTTGATGGCGGAAGGCTGCGGCGGGGAGGCGGCGGTGCGCTCGGGAAACAGTTCGGGCTCGTTCATCGCTTCCGGGAGGTAGAGCGCGCGCCCGCAAAACGCCATCGCAAAAGGAAAGGCCGTGCATTCATGGCCTTCGCTGCATATCGCTGCTTGCGCCGTTCGGAAGAGGCTGTCACACGCTTGTATGACATCGGTGCGCCAGGGGCGAAGCGCGACGGGGGGCGGCTCGATCGAGCGGGCGGCCTTTTGTCTCAGGCATCGTTCCCGAACCGAACAGACCATCCGCGCATCGCCGCGACCGATCTTCATGAGTGACCTTGTTGCATGAGCGCCAACGCCGCGAGCTACGCCTCCAGTCTCCTCGGAATTGTCGCGATTCTTGCGGTCGCTTATGCGCTTTCCTCGGCAAAACGGCACGTCAATCTGCGCATCGTCGCTTCTGCCTTCGCGCTGCAAGCGGCGATGGCGCTGCTGGTCCTGCGCACCGATTTCGGCGTGGCGGTTATCGGCTTTCTCTCGAATGGCGTCATCGCGCTGCTGGATTTCTCCAAGGTTGGGATCGAGACGCTGTTCGGGCCGATGGACGGTAACCCGTTCGCGAACGCTTTCATCATCGCCGCCTTGCCCGTGATCGTGTTCTTTGCAGCGATCGTCTCGATCCTCTATCACCTCGGGATCATGCAGCGGCTAGTGCGCTGGCTCGGCGGGGCGATCGGTTGGCTCACCGGCATCAGCAAGGTCGAAGCTCTAGGCGCGGCGGCGAATATCTTTGTCGGCCAGTCCGAAAGCCCGCTGGTGGTGCGCCCCTATCTCGCCTCGCTCTCGCCCTCGCGATTGTTCACCCTGATGAGCGTGGGGATGGCGGGCGTCGCGGGGACGATACTTGCCGCCTATGCCAGCTTCATCGGCACCGAGACCGTGCCCTATCTGCTTGCCGCCGCCTTCATGTCCGCACCGGGCGGCATCCTTATGGCCAAGATCATCATGCCCGACGATCCTGCCGAGCCGCCCCAGGTTCTCGCGATGCGCGCGCCTACCGGCAAGGCGATGACCGATCATCGCACCCGCGTCACGATGGTCGGGCCGCGGGGCGAGGAGGTCGAGCTGCCGCAAGCGCGCATCAGCGCTGCGGGGCCGGCCGCGATGGTCGAGGCGGGCAAGCCGCATGAGGTCGAGATCGCGGAAACCTTCGAGGAGGGGCAACGCCCGGCCAACGTGATCGAGGCGGCTGCGCAGGGAACGCAGACCGGGGTCAAGCTTGCCGTCGCGGTGGGGGCGATGGTGATGGTGTTCGTCGCGCTCGTGGCGCTTGCCAACGGCCTTCTTGCCGGCCTGGGCTCGATGATCGTCGGCGCCGCGCAGCAAGTTGGTGTCCCGCTTGCCCCCGAGACCGCAACGTGGCTCGACACGCTGAGCTTCCAGCGGCTGCTCGGCTACATTTTCGCACCCGTCATGTTCCTCATCGGCATCGCCGATTGGGAGCAGGCGCAGATCGCAGGGGGCCTGTTTGGCACCAAGATCGTGCTCAACGAATTCGTCGCTTTCATCGATCTCGGCGCGCTCTCCGCCGCCGAGCTGCCCGAGCGTGCCCGCGCGATCATCACCTTTGCGCTGTGCGGCTTTGCCAATTTCTCATCGATTGCGATCCAGATGGCCGTGACCGGCGGCCTCGCGCCCAATCAGCGCCCGGTGATCGCGCGGCTGGGGTTGAAGGCGCTCGCCGCAGGCAGTCTCGCAAACTTGATGAGCGCGGCGCTCGCCAGCCTGTTTCTCCCGCTCTAGCGCACTTGCCGCGGTGCTTCCTCGCGGTGTAAAGCCGGGCTCATGAGCATCGCAGCCAGTGCCCGCAACACCGCCCCCGCCGACATCGCGAGCGTCTCGCTCGCCAAGCCGCTCGAGGAGATCGCCGACGAGCTCGGTCGCAGCTTCGCCGAATTTGGCTTTGCGGTGGTGCGCGATCACGGGATCGACCAGGCGCTGATCGCGCAGGCCGAGGCGCTATCCAAGGCCTTCTTTGCGTTGCCCGAGGAGGCCAAGCGCGCCTACGCAAAAGGCGCAGGCGGCGCGCGCGGATACACCCCATTCGGGACCGAGCGAGCCAAGGGGGCCGACATCTTCGATCTCAAGGAGTTCTGGCACGTTGGCCGCGACCTGCCCGAAGGCCATCCCCTGAGCGAATATATGGCGCCCAATGTCTGGCCGAGCGAGATCGCCGGCTTTCGCGAAACCTTCCAGCGGCTCTTTGCCGCGTTCGAGGCAGCGGGGCTGCGCGTGCTCGAGGCCATTGCGCTGCATCTCGGGCTCGACCGCGGCTTCTTTGCGCCCACTGTCGAGAATGGCAATTCGGTGATGCGCCTTCTTCATTATCCGCCGCTCGGCCCCGAAGCGCCCGAAGGCGCGATCCGAGCGGCCGCGCATGGCGACATCAACACGATCACTTTGCTGCTCGGCGCGGAGGAGGCCGGGCTCGAACTGCTCACGAAAGCGGGCGAATGGCGCGCGATAGAGGTGCCCGAGGGCGCGCTGGTCATCAATGTCGGCGACATGCTCGAGCGGCTGACCGCCGGACGGCTGCGCTCGACCACGCACCGGGGGGTCAATCCGCGTGGGCAAGCGGCTTCGCGCTCGCGCTATTCGATGCCCTTCTTCCTGCATTTCCGGCCGGACTATTTGATCGAACCGCTTGATGGGATGCACCCGGAAGCGAAGGGACTCGCGCTCGAGCCGATCACCGCGCATGATTTTCTCGCCCAGCGCCTGCGCGAGATCAATCTCGCCTGAGCCCGGCGCGGGGCAACCGACGCGTCAGCCGAATATCGTCGCTCGTTGCAAGCGCGCAACACTGGCCGTAACCCAAGGGATTCCCACCTTTCGAAGGGTGGGAAACGGCCCCTTCGCAGGTGCAGCATTGCAGCTGCGAAGGGTTTCACCAAATTGTCATAAAATTGTCGCGTTCGAGTCTTCGAACGCACCTATCGGGGCGTCGCTCACATCCTTTCCACCGTGACCAGGGGCCCCAATCATGAAACTGAAGTATCTTCTGGCAGCGAGCGTCATCACTCTGTCTGCCGCAGCCACCATCGCCACTCCCGCCGCCGCCCAGACGATCACTTCGGGTGTCGAGGGCACCGTTACCGATGATACCGGTGAAGCGCTCTCGGGCGCTACGGTGACGGTGACCGACGGACGCACCGGCCGCGTCTCGACCGCGACCACCGATGCCTCGGGCACTTTCCGCATCCAGTCGCTCCAGCCGGGCGGTCCGCTGACCGTCACCGTGACGGCGCCCGGTTACGAAGGCCAGACCGTCGAAGACGTCTTCACCAATATCTCGGGCAACACCTCGTTCGACTTCTCGCTGACTTCGGGCCAGGCGAGCACCATCGTCGTCACCGGTGCGCGCGCGCAGGTCAGCCAGGTCGCGGTCGGTCCGGGCACCGCGTTCGGCCAGCAGACGCTCGAGAACTTCCCCTCGATCACGCGCGACATTCGCGACATCATCCGCATCGACCCGCGTGTCGCGCTCGAACAGGCCAATGATGTCGATCGCATCTCCTGCCTTGGCGGCAACGATCGTTCGAACACCTTCACCGTCGACGGGATCGTGCAGGCGGACGTGTTCGGCCTCAACGGCACGCCGTTCGCCGCGCGCAATTCGCTGCCGCTGCCGTTCGACATCGTCGACCAGGTTTCAGTTGAATTCGCGCCGTTCGACGTTGAATATTCCGAGTTCACCGGCTGCCTTGTGAACGTCGTCACCAAAGCCGGTGGCAATCGCTTCAGCGGCTCGGCCTTCATCACCTACTTCGATGGCGGCCTGTTCGCCGACGAGATCGAAGGGCGCCCGCTCAACGCCAATGAGGAAAAGCGCTGGGGTGCGACGCTTTCGGGACCGATCATCAAAGACCGGCTGTTCTTCTCGTTCGGCTACGAAGAGACCGATCTTTCCGACGGCAACCCGTTTGGCCCTGCCGGCGCGGGCTTCACCGATGAAGCCGACTTCGTGAGCGTCGATCAGTTCAATCGCTTCGCGCAGATCGCGCGCGATGTCTATGGGCAGGATGTGGGCGGCTACCCGACCACGCTGCCGGAAAGTTCGGTGCGCTATTTCGGCCGTCTCGACGCGCAGATCACCGACGATCACCGCCTCGAGGGCACCTTCCAGCGGCTTGAGGAAACCAATGTCGAGAGCGATTTCGGCGGCCAGAACCTGACCGGCTTCAACTCGTTCGAGGACGAAGGGACCATCTCGGACTATTACTCGGTCCGTCTCTACTCGCAGTGGAGCGACACGATCTCGACCGAACTGCGCCTCAGCCGCGCCGAAGTCGGCGACGTGCAGGGCCCGGTCGGTTTCGGCGAAGCCCAGTCCGCCAACCCCACCGTTCGCCTCGTGGTCGGCGTCAATCCTGATGGCACCCCCGTTGTCGGCGGGGCCGAAGGCGTGACCGACCAGCCCGGTCTGCTCTCGACCGGCCCCGGCATCTTCCGCTCGGCCAACCAGCTCGACACCAAGATCGACCAGGCTCGCTTCATCATGAATGTGGATGCGGGCGATCACTTCCTCAAGTTCGGTGCCGAAATCAACGATCTGGAAGTGTTCAACCTGTTCGCGGTCAACGCGACCGGTTCGATCTTCTTCCAGAGCCTCGATGATTTCGCGGCGGGCCTGATCACCAACGGGACCGATGACAACCCCGACGCGCAAGACGTGGTCAACAACAACTCGGTCGGGGCGAACATCAACGTCGCGCCCGGCGGCAACATCAACAACGCTGCGGCGCTGTTCAGCCGCCGCATCTATTCGTTCTTCGCACAGGACGATTGGCAGGCGACCGATCAGCTCTCGATCAACGCCGGCATTCGCGTCCAGATGTATGATGGCGATGCCCCTCCGGCCAACCCGAACTTCCTCAACCGGTTCGGCTTCACCAACGCCAATTCGTTCGGGCGGCTCGACACCGTGCTGCTGCCGCGTCTCTCGGCGACTTACGAATTCGACAATGAAGGCTTCTTCTCGAATTCGCGAGTGACCGGCGGCGTCGGCATCTTCTCGGGCGGCGACCCGGTGGTGTATTTCTCGAACGCCTTCTCGAACAATGGCTTTTCAACCGGCCTTGGGACCACGCTGGCCTGCGGCCCGGGCGATCTGACGATCGATCCGGTCAGCGGGCGCCCCACCGTGCTCGATGCCAACGGCAACTTCACTGGCTTTCCGGGTTGCGCTGCGGCGCAGGGTCAGGGCGAAGCCGAAGCCGGTCTCGCCGACGTCCAGTCGACCAATCCGGACTTCGACGTGCCGACCGTGGTGCGCGCCAATATCGGCTTCCAGAGCACTGTCGGGACCGAGACCGGCTTCTTCAGCAACTGGAACCTCAATCTCGACTACATCTATTCGCGCTTCAACGACACGCTCAACTTCGTCGATCTCTCGCAAACGCCGGACGTGCGCCAGGCCAATGGCGGGTTCACGGTTGACGGTCGCCCGATCTACCGCGCGATCGATGCCAGCAATCCGGGTTGCAACGCCACGCTCGCCAATGGCGGCGGCACGCCGCCGGTGTGGAGCAATGTCACCGCTCCGTGCTTCGCCACGGGCCGCGATGACGAGATCCAGCTGACCAACGGTCCGAGCTACGATAGCCACGTGGCCTCGATCATCCTGTCCAAGACCTTCCAGAGTGGCCTGTTCACCTCGGGTGGACGGACCAGCATCAATCTTGGTTACGCCTGGACAGATTCGAACAACAACCGCAACAACGGTTCGTCAACCGCCACCTCGTCCTATGACGTGACCGCGGCCTTCGATCGTCAGAACCCGGCTGTTTCCACTTCGAACTTCGAAGTTCGCCACAACATCACAGCCGCTGTGAACTTCCGCGAGCAGTTCTTCGACGGCTTCGACACCAATCTTGGCATCTTCTTCCGGGCGCGTTCGGGCCTGCCCTTCAGTCTTACCTTCGACAACGGCGGTGTCTTCAATGACAGCGCCTCGGGCAACGACAACGCGCTGCTCTACATCCCGACCGGGCCGAACGATCCGAACCTTTCGGACTTCGGCTTCATCGCGGATGCCGCAGCCCGGGCAAGCGCGGTCGCCACACAGACGGCGGCGGTTAATTCCCTGCTCGATTATCTCGACAACAGCGAAGTTGGCGAGCAGTGCGAATTCGAGCGCGGCCAGTCGATCGCGCGCAACACTTGCAACAACGACTGGCACTTCGACATGGACCTGCGCTTGAGCCAGGAACTGCCGTTCATCGGCAGCCTCACCGGGCTGGTCGAGGACCGGATCGAAATTTTCGCCGATTTCGCCAATTTCCTGAACCTGATCGACGGCAACTGGAATGTCCTGAGGTCGCGTCAGGAATTCCTCGATCTGGTGGATACCAACTTCAATGTGACCGACTCGAACGGTAACCGAGTGTCGGTCCCCGGTGTCGACCCGCAGGGGCGTTACGTGATTTCGGGCTTCAATCCGGACGATCAGAACACCATCGCGATCAACCCGTCGGCATGGCGGATCCAGATCGGTGCGCGCTACGAATTCTAATTCGTCGCCTGCCTGACAGGAAAGTGAGCGGCGGGGCCTTCGGGCTCCGCCGTTTGCGTTTGGGGCCTTGGCGCGGCGCGCGGTGATGGGGATTTGGTGGCAGGGCCGCGAAAACAGGTCGTATTCCCTCGCGGTGGCCTCTTGCCGCGAGAGGCCTGCGATGGCGAGGCCGGGCTGCGAGGGTGAGGCAAGGGGATGGGGCGCGAGAGGAAGTGACGCGCTCGCGATCGGGTGCGCCCATTGACCGCCTCCCTCTCCGGCCCGTTCCGGCGGCCGCTTGGCCCCGTCCCAGCGATTGTTAGCGCCCGCCCCGTGCGGCAAGGGCGAGTTCGGCGCCGGACCTTTGTGCGTGCGCCAGGAAATTGCCCGCGAGCTCCTCGATGCGCGCGCCATCCGAGCCGAGCTTGAGCGCTCGCTCCAGCTCGGCGGCATGCACCCCAAGCTCGGCCTCGCCGAAGATTGCCGCGGTCCCCGCCACCTTGTGGAGGAGGCGAACCAGCCGATCGTGGCGCGCCTTCCCGTCGTGTCCGCGGTCCTCGCATCCTTCGCCCTGTTGGCGATTATCGCTCGGTGCGCGATCAAGCGGAGCAGCCGAGCAAGAGGCGGGGAGCACGCCGCTCGCCAGCGCATCGCGCACCGCGATGATCGCCTCGGTGCGGCGCGCCTGCCAGCGCTGGCGCATGGCCGGAGAATGGATCACGCGCGCCGAAATTTGCATATCCCCGCAGCTGGCCCGATCGCCGCTCCGGTGGGTGCTGAAGCCCAGTCCTTCGGAATTGCCATTCGCCGCGCCAGCGGATGCATCGCCCGCCGGGCAGCCCTTTGCCAAATGCGCGGCCGGCATGGCGGGCACACCCTCCTCCCCACCTGCCTGCGATGGGCGCTGCGCGGCGGGATCGAGACCCATCGGTTCCTCGACAATCTGCGTCGGCAGCCAGCGTTGCAACGCCCGTGCGAGTTCGGCAAAGCGCAGCGGCTTGGCGAGATGGGCCTGCATCCCCGCCGTTCGCGCTGCGGCGATGTCCTCCGGGAAGGCATTGGCGGTGAGGGCGATGATCGGCAGCAGGTCGGGGCCAATTCCTTCTTCCCGTATCGCGCGCGCGGCCGAATAGCCGTCGCAGCCCGGCATCTGGACATCCATCAGCACCAGGTCGAACGGCCGCCCGCGCACGATGCTCTCGATCACCATCGAGATCGCCTCGTTGCCATCATGCGCGATCGCTACATCCTGACCGCAGCGGCGCAGCATCTCGACCGCGAGCAGGCGGTTGACGTCGTGATCCTCGGCAAGGAGGATGCGCGCACAGGCCGTCACGTCGAGCGCGGTCTCGTCAAGCTCGGCCTCGCGATCCGCCTGCCGCCCGCCCCACTGCCCTGCCTCGCTCGCCCCGACAATCTGGGCGGGCAATGCCAACGTGAAGATCGAGCCCACCCCCGGCGTGCTCTCGACCTTGAGAGTGCCCCCCAGCAGCACCGCGAGCTGACGGCTGATGCTGAGGCCGAGCCCCGTTCCGCCGAAGCGGCGCGTGGTGCTGCTTTCTTCCTGCGAAAAGGGCAGGAAGATCGTCTCAAGCCGTGCGGCGCTGATCCCGATCCCGGTGTCCTCGACCCGGATCAGTGTCTCTTCCGAGCTCGCCTCGTAGACCACGCGGATCGATCCGCGTTGAGTGAACTTGACCGCGTTGCCGATGAGATTGAGCACGATCTGGCGCAGCCTGAGCCCATCGGTGAGCACGTGTGGACGGCGCGCCGGGGGATGTTCGAAACCGGATCCCCGGCCATCGACCGCCGCTCCAGGCCCGGCCTCTGATCCGCCTGCCACCAGTTCCATCCGCAGCCCCTTTTCGCGTGCGGCGAGCTGGTGCAGGGCAATGCATTCGTCGAGCGTTGCCGCCAGATCGACGGGGGCATGATCGATCGAAATCTGCCCGGCTTCCGCCTTCGAAAGATCGAGGATGTCATTCAGCAGCAGCATCAAGGAGCGGCCGGAGCGAACGATCATTTCAGCGTTGCGACGCTGTTCGGCATCGAGTTCGCCCTGCAGCATGAGCTCGGCAAAACCGAGCACGCCGTTCATCGGCGTGCGGATCTCGTGGCTCATATTGGCGAGGAACTCGGACTTGGCGTTCGCAGCGTTCTCCGCCTTGCGCCGCGCCCTGGTCAGCAGCAGTTCGAGCTCGACACGCTCGGTCACGTCGCGGGCGGAGAGGACAATTCCCTCGTCGAGCCCGCTCACCGGATCGACCTCGATCGCGCAATCAGCCTCGATGAAGACGGGCGTCCCCTCCTCGCTGTCAAGCAGGCGGCGATAGGTGAAGCGTTCCTTGTGGCTCTCACCGGAAAGCAGCCGTTCGCGCGCAAGCAAGATCCGCTCGCGCGCCTCCTCGCGCGTGCGCTCGATCATGCCGCGCCCGAGATAGGCCGAAGGCGGCTCGCCCAGCACCTCGGCCACCGAGGGCGAGGCATAGGTGCACATGCCCTCGCGATCATAGCGCAACACCGCATCGCTGATGTTCGAGGCGAGGAGATCGAGGCTCTGCTTGCCCGCCTCGAGCTCCTTGAGCATCCGGTCGCGCCCGGCGAGGATCGCGGCGAAAGGCAGACCGGTGAGGAAATTCGCGGCGATGAAGGCCTGAATGAGCTGCAGCTGCACCTCGCGCGAGGCGCTCGCCGCAGCAATCGGCCCCTGGCCGGCCCAGGTCATCGCGATCGCGATTGCCGCCAGCAGCGTGACGTGGATCGCTGTCCCCGCGCTGCCGAGGCGAAAGGCGTGCAGCAGCGTCAGCGGCAGGATCAGGAACAGCAGGGGGGAGGCGCTCTGATCGAACACGAGCACCAGGCAGATCGCGCTCGCCACCAGCAGCCCCGTCTTGCCCGGGAGCGCATCGAGCTCGAGCTCGCGCCATCGCTTGAGCGCATCGCCGATCAGCAGCACGGTCGGAACGAGGATCACCATCCCCATCGACTCGGCGAGGAACCGGGCTGAAGCCCCGTCCCAGATCGCCGCCCCATTCGGCCCCAGCGTGGTCGCGGCAATCGCCGCGCACATGACTGGTCCGATCAGCCCTCCCGCCATGACGAAACGAGCAAGGGTGTGAAGATCGCTCATGTCGGGCCGGACACCGCAGGTCGACCGGGTGAGGATGACGACCGCAGCGATGCTGGCGAGGTTGGCGAGCGAATGAACCAGCGAGAGGCCGGGCGGATGGCCGGCGAGTTGATTAGCCAGGACGCTCGCCGCAAACACAGCGGACCACGCTGCGCCTTCGCTCGGCAGGCGGGCGCGCAGGAGGAAGGCGACCGCAGCGGCATTAGGCAACCAAATCGTCGCCAGCGCATTATCGAACCGGGCGAGCGCGAAACTCGCACAGGCGAGAGCGAGGAAAATCAGGCCAGCGACGAGCGCCCCGACGAGGCTCGCGCGGACGAGCGCCGGACCAGCGATCGGGCCAGAACTGCGGCTGTTGCTGCGGCTCTTGCTGCGGCCCCTGCTGCGGCCCTTGCGAGCGCGCAACGAGCCGACCTCGCCCTCGGGGCGATGCGCGCAGGCCGTGCTCGTCTCGCTGTCGCTGCTCATCGTTCCAGTCCGCAGGGCTTGCATGGCGCATCCCCGGCATCGCAATATCAACGCGCAGTGTTATAGGATTGCGGCAGAAAGGTCGGGCACAACCATCTCCAGAATGGACCAGACTGACACGACACCTGCGCCCAAGGCCGATCCCGGAGGCTATCGCGGGAGGCTGAAGCGACCGCGCTGGCCGCTGCTGGCAGCGATCATCGCAGGCCATATCGGCGCGATCTATGCGCTGGGCATCATTTTTGCGCCCGACTTCACCCGCTCGATCGAACGGGACGTGATCGCGGCTTTCAACCTCGAGGCTCCGCCCCCGGCACCCGAACCACCGGCCCCAACCCCCGCCAGAAAGCCCGAGCCCGACGAAGGCGCCGCGGGTGATCCCGGCAAGCTTGCCGTGCCCGAGCCCGTGACTGCGCCGCCACCTCGGCTGCCCCAGCCCAGCCCGACCCCTCTCCCGCCGGTCGCCGGGACCGGCGCCGCCGCCAGCGCGGGCGCGCGCGAGGCGGGTGAGGGCACGGGCGCAAGCGGCACGGGCGAGGGCACCGGCTCGGGCAACCGAGGCACGGGACGCGGCGCGGGCGGTGCAGTGACCCGGCCCGAACACGTCTCGGGTGCGATCAACAATGCCCGCGACTTTCCCGTGCCCCCCGGTGGGCGCGAGGCGCGCCGGGGAACCGAAGTGATCGTCCGTGTGATCGTCGGCGTCGATGGTCGCGCGCGCGATTGCACCATCTATCGCGCCAGCCCCGATCCCGAGGCGGACCGGATCACCTGCCGGCTGGTCGAGGAGCGGCTCGGCTTTCGCCCGGCGCGCGATGCGGCAGGCAATCCGGTGCCCGCGCCGTTCTACTGGCGCCAGCGCTGGTTCTGAGCCCGGATCGCCGCAGGCCCACGAAGTTGCGCTGGCGCTGTCTTGCTCCGATGATATAGCGGCGCTCGTCATGAGCGCGCCCGAGCCCATCCACCCGGTCATCCTGTGCGGCGGCAGCGGGACGCGGCTCTGGCCGGTCAGCCGCAAGGCGCGGCCCAAACCCTTCCTGCCGCTGGTCGGCGAGACAACGCTGTTCGAGGAGGCGGTGAGGCGGGTCAGCGCCCCTGGTTTTGGCGCGCCGATCGTGGTCGCGGGCGCACAGCATTGCGGTCTTATCGAAGCGCAGATCGCACCGCTGGCGAACGAATATCGGGTGATCGTCGAACCGTGCGCGCGCAACACCGCTCCAGCGATCGCGCTCGCCGCCGCGCTGCTGCCCGAAGATGCGATCATGCTGGTGTGCCCGAGCGATCACCACATCGCCGATGCCGACGCCTTTCACGAAGCCGCCCGCGCCGCAGCGCGCCTCGCCTCCGCGGATCACCTCGTCGCCTTCGGGATCGCGCCTGATCGCGCGGAAACCGGCTACGGCTATCTTCGGCGGGGCGAGGCGCTCGAGGGCGGCTATCGCATCGAGAAATTCGTCGAGAAGCCCGACCGACCGACCGCCGAACACTACCTCGCATCAGGCGAATATTCCTGGAACGGTGGCATCTTCGCCTTTCGCGCAGGCGCCTTCCTCGCCGAACTCGCGCGGCACCGGCCTGTCATGGCCGAAGCGATCGCCGCCGCCGTCGCGCGGGGCGAGGCGGAGGGGGCGCGCTTCCACCCTGAAGCGGCCGCGTTCGAGGCGATCGAAGGCGATTCGATCGACTATGCGGTGATGGAGAACACCCGCGCGGCTGCGATGGTGAGCGTCGACATGGGCTGGTCCGACATCGGCAATTGGCCCGCTTTGGCTGACGCGCTGACGGCGCGGCAGGGCGCGGATGCGGCCGGCAATCTTGCGCGTGGTCCCGCCGAGTTCATCGATACGCGCGGGGTCTTCGCGATGAGCGATGGGCCGCGCATCTCGGCGGTCGGGATCGAGGATGTCTGCATCATCGTGTGCGATGGCGAAATTCTGGTGACAAGCCGCGAGGGTGCGCAGAAAGTCTCCTGGCTGACGGGCGCGCGCAGGCAATGAGCGGGGCTGTCGAACGGCTCAAGACGCGACTGGTCGAGAAGCCATGGGGTCGCGAGAATCTGCCGCCGCCCTTCAGCAATCCGGCCCGCGCGCGGATCGGCGAAATCTGGTTCGAGCCGCCGCCTGCGATGCCCGATCTCCTCGTCAAATACTTGTTCACGAGCGAGAAGCTCTCGGTCCAGGTTCACCCGTCGGATGAAACCGCACTGCCGGGCGAGGCGGGCAAGGAAGAGTGCTGGCTGGTGCTCGATGCCGAGGAGGGCGCAGGGCTCGCCATCGGGTTCGACGAGCCTCACGCCTCCGAAACAATCGCGAAGGCCGCGCGCAACGGGACGATCGAGCAACTGCTGACCTGGCACAAGGCGCGCAGCGGCGATGTCTTCTTCCTCCCGCCGGGCACGGTCCACGCGATCGGGCCGGGCTTGGCGCTGGTCGAGGTGCAGCAGACCAGTGACACCACCTTCCGGCTCTATGATTATGGGCGCGGGCGCGAGCTGCATCTCGAGCGCGCGCTGGCGGTGGCGCGGTGCGAACCCTATCCCGCGCGGCACCGCGGCTCAATCGATGCGATGGGCCCACTGGTCGAGAGCGCGCATTTCCGGTTCGACCGGGTGGCGTTCGGGGAGGGAGGGCCGGGTATCGATGAAGCGTTGCGTCAGGCCTATGGCAAGGGTGCGCTGGTGCTCCCGCTCGAGGGTTTCGTCAAGGCGCGCGAGGGCGGGGCGGCGGCGGGGCCGGGCGAATGCCTCTACGCGCCTTCGCTCGATGCACTGGATTTCAGCGCGGCGCGGACCGCGCTGCTGGCGCGCTCGCTCTGACCTGTCAAAGCGGGATTAGCGCCATAATGGAGCGGTCTCGTGCATTCAGCCACCGCTTCAGCGCAAGAGCCGCATCCCTTCCTTCTTCACCGACTGTTCGATCGTGCCGCGCAGGAAGCTCAGGATCATCGGCAATTCAACGGTGATCACGACGTGATTCTCGGCGATCTCGACCGATCCGCCGATCCTCTGACCAACGACCCCGACCACGAAATCCATCCGGTCATCCCCTTGCCATTCGCGCTCGAGATTCGCCATTCCGGGTGGGAAATAGTCGACGATCTCGTGGCTGCGCGCATCGAGCCGCCGCCGGATCTCGGCTTTGGCGTGGTTGTGGGGGAGGGTCACTCGCATGATGTTTGACGCAGCCCTAGCTGCCGCGCTCGCGCTCCGTCGTCTGATCGGCGAGCGCCTCGCTCTCGCCATAGCGATATTCGAGATAGCGATCCTTGATCGCAAGTTCGTCGAGCGCGCCCTCGGCGAGGCGCCGCGTCACCCGGTCGATCTCGCCCGAGAGCTTGCCGAGGCTTGCCGTGAGCCGCTCATCGGCGCTCTTGCCGGTGTGCTTCTCGGCGCGCAGGTGCTGAGGGATCTTGCGATAATTATCGATTGTCTCGGGGAGATACTCGCCCACCAGCTCGCGCACCTCGCTCATGGCCGGGTGCTCGGGATCGAGCGTCTGGAGCTGGAGCCCCAGCGCATCGAGCTGGACGCCGAGATCGTCCACGATCTTCGCCGCCGGTGCGGGCAAAGCGGGGCGCTGCGCCTCGAGCCAAAGCTCGGTCTTGGCAACCATCTGCGCCGGGTTGCCCTGCTTCAATTCAGCGCGCTTGGGCGTCTTGACGCGCGGGAAGGCAGAAAAGAGCACCATCGCCGCGATGCTCAGCATCACGATCGCCATGATGCCCGTAAATCCGAGCGGGCTGATGATCAGGCCCCACAGCGCGCCGCCGAACAGGATCGCGAGGATCGCCCCGATCATCATGGCGACGCGCCGCGCAAGCGCCCTGGCCTTGGCCTGTGCGCTGCCCTTGCCGATGCTCTTGGCCGCGCGATGCCGCCCGCCATTGCGATTGTCGTGAAGCACCTGGCGGCTGATCGCCAGTTCGCGTTCGGTTTCCCGGGAAAGGCTCATGGGTTATCCATCCAGCGAGAGCAGCGAGGGCGTCTGCGAGGCGACCTTGGCCTGCGCCTGCGCCTGCCCTTCCGCGCGCGCGATATAGCCCTTCGATTTCTCGACCTCCTGCGTCAGCACGTTGACCGTCTGCTTCATCGAATCAAGCGCGCGGATCTTGAACTGGTCGACCTCGTCCATCGTGTCGTAAATATTCTGGAAGGCGCGCTGGAGCGTCTCCAGCGGGATGGTGGAGGAGGCGGCCTGCTCGTGGATCTGCGCGGTCTGCTCGCGCAGCAGCGTGCTGGTCGAATCGATGATGTTGGCGGTGGTGGTGTTCAATGAGGTGATCTGCTCGAGCACCAGCTTCTGGTTGGTCATCGCCTGCGCCACCGTCACTGCGGTGCGCAGCGCGCTGACCGTGGTGGTGCTCGCCCGGTCGACGCCCTTCACCAGCTCGACATTGTTCTTCTTGACGAGATCGAGCGCGAGATAGCCCTGCACGCTCACAGCCATTTGCGTCAGCAGATCCTGCGTGCGCTGGCGAACATAGAACAGCGCGCTCTCGCGCAGCGCCTTGGCCTTTTCGGGATCGGACGCGTCGAGCTCGAGCGCCTTCGCCTCGAGCCGCTCGTCCAGCGTCTTGGCGATGTGGATCATCTGCTCCAGTTCGCCCATCGCCTCCCACAGCTTGGCGCGCTCCTGATCGATTGCAGCGTTATCGAGCACGAGCTCCTTCTTGCCGCTCTCGAGGCTCTTGAGGATCTGCTGAATGTGCCCCTGCGAGCTTGAATAGCTGTCGAAATAGTTCTTGAGCCGATTGCCGAAGGGGATGATGCCGAACAGCTTGCGCGGCTCCATCAGGCGGCTCTTGCGGCCCGGATCGAGCTCCTCGACCGTGCGGCGCAGCTGGGCCAAGTCCTTGCCCACGCCGCTATCGGCATCCATCGCGCGCACCGGACGATCGAGGAAGCGGTTGGAATGGCCCGCCGCCGCGCGGATCTGTTCCTGGCCCATCCGGGTGATCTGATCGACCTTCTCGCCGAAAGCGGGCGAATTGGCATCATGCGCGACGAGATCGGCAACAAAGGCATCGACCTTGGTGTCGAGCTTCGATTTCTGCTCGCTCGAGACTGGCACCAGCCCGGCGGCCTTTTCCGGCGCCACCTGCGGCACCGGATCGGGCGGGGTGAGCTCGAAATCGGTCGCGGTCTTGGTGGCGGTCTCGGCTATTCTGGTCTCGGTGCTCATGGCTGCTGTCGGGCTCCCTGGGCCGCGCGCGGGGCGGCCGTGGCTTGATGGCATGACTAGTGTATTAGTGGGTTAAAACACGAAGTTCAAGAATGCCCGATCGGGATGGGCGCGTCCACGATTCCCTTGCGCGGCAGGCAGGGCGAACCGGCGCGCGCTCTTTTGCAAGCGCGCGATTGGCGCTATTCGCGTGCGGGTCAGGAGAAACAGCAGCTTGAACACTTCCGATCACAGCGATGGCGCGCAGGCGCTGCCCGCCCCCACCGCCGCCGCCGCTGCCAGCACCGCGGGAGCGCCCGAGGACCGGGCGAGCCCCTCGTTCGGGCGGGTCGTGATCAGCCTCAGGCGCTACTGGCTGCAGGACGTGGTCGGCACGGTCAGCCAAGCCGAGGTGATCGAGAAACGCCGCGCCGAATGCGCGATCACCGAGCGCTATCTGTTCATGACCGCGATGAGCGCTGGGATTGCGGTGCTTGGCCTGCTGCTCTCCTCGCCCGCAGTGGTGATCGGCGCGATGCTCTTGTCGCCGCTGATGGACCCGATCATGGGCCTCGGCTTCGCGCTCGCGATCGGGGATTATCCCTGGCTCAAGCAATCGGCGCGCAGCCTCGCCTGGGGCACTGCCATGGCGATCGCGCTCACCGCCACGCTGGTCTACCTCTCGCCGATCCAGACGATCACGCCCGAAATCGCCGCGCGCACCCAGCCCAACCTGTTCGACCTGTTTGTCGCGTTGTTCTCCGCGCTTGCGGGCGCTTATGCGATGATCCGCGGGCGCGAGGGGACGATCGTGGGCGTCGCCATCGCGACCGCTTTGATGCCGCCGCTCGCGACCGTCGGCTTCGGCCTTGCGACCTGGAACTGGACGGTGTTTTCGGGCGCGCTGCTGCTTTACGTGACCAACCTCATCACCATCGCGCTCACTGCGCTGGGGATGGCACGCCTTTACGGCTTTCGCACCTCATTGAGCTCGCGCAACACGCTGCTGCAGAATATCGCGGTGCTGGCGGTATTCGTCGCGCTCGCGATCCCGCTCGCCTTCTCGCTCCAGTCGATCGCCTGGCAGGCCAATGCGCAGCGCATCGTGCGCGCGGAAATCGTGGAGAAGTTCGATCGGCGCGCCCGGATCGACGGGCTCGAGATCGAATTTGGCACCACTCCGATCGCGATCAGCGCGACCATGCTGACCCCGGTGCTGAACCCCGTCGCCGAAACCGAGGCCGAGCGCGCCCTTTCGGCGCGGCTGGGCGAAGAGGTCGAGCTCTCGCTGATCCAGTTCGAGGTGGGCACCAGCGCGAGCGCGGCCGAGCAGGCCCAGCTTTCCTCCGCGCGCGCGCAGGAGGAGCAGACCGAGCTTGCCCGCGCTGAGGATCTCGCGGTGCGCCTCGCGCTGGTCGCGGGAGTGGACGAGGAAGAGGTGGTGGTGGATCGCTCGCGGCGCCGCGCGGTGGTGCGGGCAAAGGCGCTCGAAGGCGCGACGCTCGCGGCCTATCGCGCGCTCGAGGCACGGATCGCCGCGACCGAGCCCGAATGGACGATCGAGCTTCTCCCACCGCTGAGCGCGCTGCCGCAGTCGATCCCGTTCGAGCCGCTGGCAAATGAAGAGGACGAGGGCGCCGCAATCGGCATCGGCCCCACACGCGAGGGCGCCCGCGCGCTCACAACGATCGAATGGGCCGCGAGCCGGTTCGAACTGCCGATCGTGCTCGTCGGGCCTGCGGACGAGGCTGCGGCCGCGCAAGAGATCCTTGCCGGGCGCGGCGTCAATGTGGAAACCCGCACCGGCCCCGCCCCCTTGCGCGCGGTGTGGGGCGAGGCGGGAGACTAGCATGGCAACCGAACTTCTCGTGCTCGCCCTTGGTGCTGTGCTGCTGATCGTCCACGTGCTCGCTGCGGTGCATTACAAGACGAGGCAATTCGGGCTCGAGTGGAACATGGGCGCGCGCGACGAGGACAAGGGGGAGCTCGATGATATCGCGGGCCGGCTCGAGCGTGCATCGGCCAATTTCCGCGAGACCTTTCCCGTCGCGATCGTCGTCTTTGCAGGCCTCGTGCTGGCGGAGAAGACGACCGGGCTCACCGCGATCGCGGCCTGGGTGTGGCTCGGCGCAAGGGTGGTCTACCTGCCGGTCTACTGGGCCGGAATAGCCAAGATCCGCACGGCGATCTGGGCCGTCTCGCTGCTCGCTCTGATCGCAGCGCTCGGTGTGCTGCTCTTCGGTTAGGCCGCCAGCTTGATCGGGACGATCTCGCCCGCGAGATAGAGCTTCTTGGCCTTGGCCCGGCTGAGCTTGCCCGAGGAAGTGCGCGGCAGCGTGCGCGGCGGGACCAGTTCGACCACGCAGCTCATGCCCGTCACCGAGCGCACCTTGTCGGCGATCGCCTCGCGCAGCTTCAGCCGCTCGACCGGGTCCGAGACGCGGCAATGCACCAGGACTGCGGGCGCTTCGGTCCCGTCGCTCGTCTCGATCGCGAAGGCGGCGATGTCGCCGTGGTTGAAGCCGGGCAGCTGCTCGACCGCCCACTCGATGTCCTGCGGCCAGTGGTTCTTGCCGTTGATGATGATCATGTCCTTGGCGCGGCCGACGATGAAGAGATAGCCCTTGGCCATATAGCCCATGTCGCCGGTGTCGAGCCAACCATCGACCAGCGCATCGGTGGTCGCTTCCTCGTTGCGGAAATAGGAGTGCATGACGCTGGGCCCCCGCGTCCAGACCTTGCCGATCTGGTGATCGCCGCGCGCATGGCCATCCTCGCCGCGGATCTCGACCTCCATATCGGGCAGTGGCTTGCCGCAATTGACGATCGCGCGATAGCGGGCCGGACGCGAGATGTCCCGGGGCGTGCCCGAGAGGCGCTCTTCCTCGACGAGCTCGACCCGGATCCCTTCGCCCGGCGGCATCACCGTGACTGCGAGAACGGCCTCTGCCAGCCCATAGGACGGGGTGAAGGCGCTCGCCTTGAAGCCCGCGGCGCTAAAGGCATTGACGAAGCTCTGCATCACGTCCGGGCGGATCATGTCCGCGCCATTGCCTGCAACACGCCAGCGCGAAAGGTCGAACCGCTCGGCGACATTGGTCTGGCTCGAAATGCGGCGCGCGCAGATGTCATAGCCGAAAGTGGGCGAATAGGAGAGCGTGTTGCCCGGATTGCGGCTGATCATGTCGAGCCAGGCGAGCGGGCGGCGGGCGAAGGCATCGGGCTTTAGGTAATCGCCCGAGACCTGATTGGCGATCAGCGAGAGGAAGCAGCCGACGAGCCCCATGTCGTGATACCATGGCAGCCAGCTGACGCAGCGATCGTTCTCGCCCAAATTCATCGTGGTCGAGTGGCCGTAGAGATTGTGCAGCAGCGCTTCGTGGGTGACGGCGACGCCCTGCGGGAAACGGGTGGAGCCGCTCGAATATTGCAGGTAGCAGATATCTTTCGGATCGGCCTCGGGCAGCGTGCAATCGGGCGCATCGCGCAAGGCGAAGTCGCTCCAGCTCTCGGCCATGCAACCCTGCCGCATTGCCGCCGCGCTTGCCATTTCGGCGATCGCTTCGGGATAGAGCAGGATCGACGGGTCGCAGCTTTCGAGCTGGATCGCGAGCTGGTCGATGTAATTGTCCTTGCCGCCGAAGGTGGTCGGCAGGGGGAGCGGGACGGGCCAGGCGCCGGCATAGATGCAGGCGCAGAACAAGGCGGCGAATTCGGCGCTTGTCTCGGCGATCAGGGCGACGCGGTCTTCCGGGCCGATCCCCGCCGCAACCATCCGCCGCGCCGCCACGAGCGCATCCTCGCGCATCTCGCGATAGGGATAGACGCGGGCGAGAACCCCGCGCATGTCATGGAAATTGAGGCCTTTCTCGGAGCGAGCGGCATAGTCGATAGCGTCGTTGAAGGTCGCGAACCGCGCTCGGATTCGTGGCAATTCGCAGTCGTTCGGCGTCGGCGTCAAGGCGGCGTCGGTCATTTTATCGTGCGATACCCGTCATTTGCGCAGCATTGAGCCGCGACTTAGTGTATCCCCCAGCGGAGCGCCGGCACGCGCCCCTACTATCACCTTTTCCCATTTGATAAGGACTGTGGCACGAATAAGGCGAAATGGTTTCACGCAGTGGCAAATCGTCATCGCCCCGTCGCGAAAAAAGGCCCGAAAAGCGCGGGCAGGAGGGCGATTGCGCGCGCGGATCATTGCCTGCGCGAGAGGGTCGCAAGGGCCGCCCGCTCGATGCGGTGGCCCTGCGCGACCTCGCGCTGTCCTATGTTGCGCGCTTTGCCACCACCGGAGCGAAGCTCGAGGGTTATCTGGCCCGCAAGGTGCGCGAGCGCGGGGTGATCGAGGATGAGGACGGTCGCGTCGCGGAGCTCGATATCCGGGGGCTGGTGGAGGATTTCGTGCAGCGCGGCTATATCGACGACGAGGCCTATGCCCATGCGCGCAGCCGCGATCTCATTCAGCGCGGTTACGGCCCGCGCCGGATAAGCGAGGCGCTGTGGGCGGCAGGGATCGAGGAAGGGGCGAGGAGCGAGGCCGCGCCGGGCGAGGCGCAGGCGCGCGCCGCAGCGGTGCTGTTCGCGCGCAAGCGGCGGCTTGGCCCCTTTGCGGTTTCGTTGGAGCAAGAGCCGCCCGATAGCGAGGCGCGCTTCCGCTTGCGCGAGAAGCGGGTCGCAGCGATGCTTCGGGCCGGACACGATCATGCCCATGCGCGCTTCATCCTTGATGCAGACAGCGAGGCTCAATTAGAGCAATGGATCAGCGAAGCGCCAGACGACATCGGCAATTGAGGCGCGGATAAACGAGGAACGAGGCTCATGAGGATGACGAACACCAAGCCGGCAGCGATCGCCGCAATGGCGGCAGTGCTGGCAGCCTGCTCGCCCGTCGGCGCGGCGCAGGAGACGCCGAGCGCGCCCGCTGCGGCCACCGCGCAGGCACGTCATCCGATTTCGGGGCTGGAGATCATCGATGTCGCCGTCATCCGCGGGGATCGCCGAATCGTCTTCAAGACCGAGCTCGCCGCGACCCCCGAGGCGCAGGCGCGTGGCCTCATGTTTCGCACCGAGCTGGCCGATGACGAGGCGATGCTGTTTCCATCCGATCAGCCCGGAACGCGCGGTTTCTGGATGAAAAACACGCCCCTGCCGCTCGACATCATCTTCATCGGACTTGACGGGCGGATCAGCAATATCGCGGCGATGACCGTGCCCTATTCAACCGAGACGGTTTTCTCCGAGGGGCCCGCCTCGGCGGTGTTCGAGATCCGCGGCGGGCTCGCCGAGGAGCTCGGGATCGTGCCGGGCGACCGGCTCGAATACACCTTGCCCTAAGGGCGCTTTTCATCCCCGCCCGATTGGTCTATCCGCGCGGACCATGGGACTTCTCGGCAAGATCTTCACCTGGTGGGACGGCGCGACGCTTGGCACCCATTTGTGGGCGGCGCGCAATGGCGGCGAGCATGTCGGCACCGATGGTGCGGGCAACAGATATTATCGCAAGGCGCGAAACAGTGCCGGCCCCTCGACCGGCTCCTACACGCAAGCCGAAAAGCGCTGGGTGATCTATAACGGCCCCAACGATGCGAGCCGGGTGCCGTCCGAGTGGCACGGCTGGCTTCACGGCTCGTTCGACGATGTGCCTGAAAGCCATCTGCCGCCGCCCCGGATCTGGGAGGCGGATTACACCCCCAATGCGACCGGCACGCCATACGCCTACCTGCCGCAGGGCGCACTCGAGCGCGGCGGCCAGCGGGCGCGCGCCGATGGCGATTATGAAGCCTGGTCGCCCGAGGGCTGAGCGCGAGCTTACGGAGACCGACCGCGTGCGCGACGGCGAACTTGCGATGATTCGCCCTTTATTCATCTGCGGGCTGACGGCCCTCGTGCTGACACTGGCGGCGTGCGGAGAGGCTGCCGAGGAGGAACCGGCAACGATCAGCCTCGCCGAGACCCGTGCGCAATCCGCAGCGGGCGAGGGCGAGGTCGAGGGCGGGGGCATAGCCAACGAGGGCGCCGCCAGCGCCGAGCTTGCGGAGGAAGGGGCGACCCCGATGGCAGAGCGCGTCGCCACTTTGGGCCTCCTCAACAAGCGCAACAACGTCACCCTTGATCTCGAGCTGCGTCCGGGCGAGGTCTATGAGGAGGGCCCCGTCATCGTCCGTCTCGCCGCGTGCGAGCGCACCGCGCCGTGGGAACTGCCGCAGGAGACCGGCGCCTTCGTCCAGCTCGATATCCAGGAGCGCGGGGCGAGCGAGCACACCCGCGTTTTCTCGGGCTGGCTGTTCAAGCAATCGCCCAGCCTCAACGTGGTCGAACACCCGATCTACGATGTCTGGATCAAGGATTGCGCGATGAGCTTCCCGGGCGAGGAGGATGCTCCGCCATCGGACGAGCCCTCGACCGCAGGGCGCGTGAATTCCGAATAGGCCGCGCGCAGCGACATCCGCACCCTCCCGCGTGCCTGTTCGAGCGCTTCAAGATACATCCGCTGTGGAATCTCGATCGCGCCCATCGAGGCGAGGTGATCGGTCATGAACTGGCAGTCGAGCAACTGATATCCCGCCCGCTGCATCAGCGCGACGAGCCAGGCGAGAGCGACCTTGCTCGCATTGTCGGCGCGGCTGAACATGCTCTCGCCGCAGAACACCCGGTCGAAGGTGACACCATAGAGCCCGCCCATCAGCATCGGGGGAGAGTTCGCATCCCCCGAAGAGCTTTCATCGGCGAGCCAGCATTCGACCGAATGCGCATGTCCCGCCTCGTGCAGGGCGACGTAGCTCTCGACGATGCGCTCGCTGATCCAGGTTTCGGGATGATCCGGCCGGGGCTCGGCGCAGGCGCGGATCACGCGCTCGAAATCGCCGTCGACCGTGACGATGAAGCGATCGGCGCGGATCACCTTGCGCAGCGATTTGGAGACGTGGAGCCGGGTGAGCGGCAGGATCGCGCGCTCGCGCGGCTCGACCCAGAAGATGTCCGGATCCTCGCGCTTGTCGGCCATCGGGAAGATGCCGCTGCGATAAGCGAGGAGCAGGGTCTCGATCGGTATCGCGCTGCGGATGGGCGAATGCATCGGGCAAGGATAAACACCCCGCCGCCTCGAGGCCAGCGCGCGGTTCATCATTTCGTCGCATGGGTGAGCGTGTAACCCTTTCCCATGGGGCCGCGATCGGCTGGCAATTGGCTTGCGCTCATCCCGGGTCTTGGATAAGAGCGCCCGGCCCATGCAGGGGTGTAGCTCAGTTGGTAGAGCATCGGTCTCCAAAACCGAGGGCCACGGGTTCGAATCCTGTCACCCCTGCCATTTAACAGTCGCTTGTCGGGACTTACCTCTCGCGCCTCTCTTTGCTTCGGGGGGATAGTCATAAAAAGGCGCCACGGCTAAGCTCGATGCCTTCTAGGCTACAACATTCGATTGAGGCGACAGTCGCTCGATACGCGGAACTCGCGGAAGTTTGGTTCTGGAAGAAGTTCACGGATGAGCCGGCGTTCAGGGATCGCTTGCGTCGAGGCTTGACCTTTTCAGGGTCAACCTCCGACGTCGAGCACAAGATCAAACTGGCGACCGAAAGGTTCGGACTTTTCTCAGCTGAGCTATTTCAAGCGATGATTTGCGGCGGAGAACCGTTCAATCCGACATCGGTTGCGATCTTGTGGGATCGGCTAATTGCTTCGGGACTGGCTACCAGATTTTCCGTCCATCCTCATCGTCGAATGCAAGTCGATCATATACTTCACACCGTCCCCTTACTGGCGCACCTGAAAGACGGAACGTTCCAGAACCTGTTCGCCAGCCCATCGCGGCTCCCGGAGAGATATTCATCTGCGATGGTCGCGATTGATGTTAAAAAAGACGGTGACCTCGGTCGTGGAACTGGTTTCGTGGTGAAAGAGGAGGGGCGCCACTATCTGATCACTTGCCGTCATAACGTTGATAAGAACGAAGGTATCGAGATCAAGTCGATCACAACAGCGAGTGGCAATTCTCTGGAAGTGGAACGGTTGGAGCTCTCTGGAGAGCACGACATCGCAATCGCACCGATCAATAAGCAAATATCAGAGCCGGCATTCGCACTGACCGAGGATGTCGAGATTTTCGATCAGGTGTACACACTTGGCTATCCCCTTATCCCCCGCGCGGGCTCAGTTCTAGTCGGCCATCGCGGAGAGATAAACGCCAAAGCCCATCTATACCGAGAGAGGTGCGACGTCCTTTTGATTTCTAACTTGGTATCGCCGGGAAGCAGTGGAGGGCCTGTGCTTGCCTCATCTGGCCGGTGTATCGGAATGACGATCAATTGGCTGGAGGGGGAGACGCTGGCCTTCGAAAACGAAGAGGTAAAGCTTGGCAAGTCGGAAAAGCTGCAAAAAGAGATGCCTCCCGGCAAAAGACAAGGGCCAAAGGTCGAAAGGATGAAGTTCTCTGCCGCGCTACCGGCAGCCACAATCCGCGAGTTCCTGCGCTCGGCTTCCTAGGTCTCACAAAACGAGAACTTCAGACCTGAGAACGATAGCATCCATTGCACTCCCGGACGGATGTCAATCGCCCCCTCCCATCTCCGACGTACCGCTCATTGAGCCTCTGTGCGATCTCCCGCGGGCTCCCGGCGGCGGCCGATGGGGCGCTCCATAGCCGCGCCTCGCGCAGCAATCTTGCGCACCGCCCCCAGCGGGCAGAATTTGCGAAAAATTAACCAGTGTGATGGGCAACACAGAAAGGTCCGCGCTACCCCGGTAGAGAGAATTCATCGCAGCCAAGGAGTGATGAAATGATCGACACCAGGAACACTGAGAAGCTCGTTGCAGCGGCCGGCGCGGTCCTGACTGGCGAGCGTCGCACCTCCGCCAAGGCCGAGCGCGCCCGCCACTCGGAGATCTTCTCCATCTTCGGCATGTATCGCGATCCGCGCTCGCAGCCTGCCGGGGCCTGAGGCGGCCATGAGAGCGCGAGCGAACACGAGAATGGCGCAGCAACGCCCCCCTGCGTGTCAGGGTGAATCGCGGCACGCGCCTTTACCTAGCTTCCCGCTCGCGACTTTTCGACCGGCTTCCTGCGAGCCTCGCGCGAACGATGTGCGCATCTCGCGGCGAGCGGATCATGAGGTCCGCTGGTCCGGAGCGGAGCAGCCAGCAGGAGGTTTTCGTGTCGGGAACGGGTTCGGATTGCGGAAAACAAAAATCAATCGGGGAACCGTCACTCGGGAAGGGCGGTTCATCTCAGGCTAGCACCCGGGCGGTCACTGTGTTGTCCACCTGCAACCGCAGCGCAATCGCGGCCCGGGAAACACAGCGCCGGCTGAAGCACGGCCCGATCCGGCCCATGATCGAGCCGAGCTTTTGGGAAAGGTTGTTCGGGCAGGGGTGAGCAGCCGCTCGGTCGGCAGACCCCTGGCGGCCACCGCGCGATCCGCGTGGCTCCCGGCGATATGCGGCGCGGCGTCGGTCAAAAGGCGCAACCGCCATGAAAACGGCGTGAGACCCGCGTTCGAATGAACGACGGCTGACGGTGGCGGTCAGCTTCGATCCAGACGAACCGTGCAAATTCGTCGATCAATTGTGGTCCCAAGGGGCCATGCAAACGGGATCGGTGCGGCGGAAAAAGGGAGGTCGCCCCCCGCAAGGTCCAACAAGAAGGAGCAAACAACCATGAACACACGCACTTTTCACTCATCGCGGCCCGATCACTGGAACAGCCCGCGCCCCGTTTCGGACCCGTGCCTGCGCGCGCTTGCCTATGGCAAGGTGCGCCCGATGGAGGAGCCGAGCTGGCTGGAGCGGTTGTTCGGTCGCCGCTAGGTCGATCACAGCCCAGGCCGAGCGCCAAGGCGCAAGCCAAACGTCTCCGTCAACAATAAGCTGAAACCCGAGCCGCAAGGCTCTGCGAACGCGTCATCGAAAGGAACCAACGGAATGACCGCAGTGCCGATCCACTCCAGCCAGCCCGATCGCTGGTCCAGCCCGCGCCCCTATTCGGATGCCTCGATTCGCCTCCTGAAGCATGGCCGGGTGCGCCCGATGGAAGAGCCGGGCTTCTTCGAACGGCTGTTCCTGCGCCGTTGAATGGTCGCGAAGCCGGGGGGATGCAACGCCCGGATCGCGCTCTCGCGGCGAGCGGGCGCGCATGTGCGGCGAAGCCCGCACGGCGCTGCGCGAGCCGTCCGCGTCAGTATTCTTCGGGCTCCTCGGGCGTTTGGGCCCGGTGTTCCGGCCCTGCATCGCGGATGCCCTGCGCCAGCTTGAACACCACGCCCGAGAGCAGCAGCAGCGCGACGAGATTGGGCAGCGCCATCGCCGCGTTGGAGATATCGCCCAGCCGCCAGACGAGCTCGGAAGGCTGCGCTGCCGCCAGCCAGATCACCACGCACCACAGCACGCGCCAGGTCACGTGCAACACCTTCTCGCCCTGGCGCGATGAGCCCGGAATGCGATCGTAAAGGAAAGTGATCGCGCGCTCGCCGTAATAGGACCAGGTCAGCAGCGTCGTGAACACGAACAGGATGAGCGCGATCGAGGCAACCAGCACGCCGATCGGCACGCCCGCGACCTCCAGCGGGAAGGCGGCGGCGAAGGCGCCGCTTGTCATCTCGAAGCCGACCCGGTCCGATTGCCAGGCATAGGCGACCGTCTCGGTGCCCGCGGTGAATTCCCCGCGCACCGTGAGAATGACGAGCGCCGTCATGGTGCAGATCACGATCGTGTCGATGAAGGTGCCCAGCATCGCCATGCGGCCCTGCTGCTCGGGATCGTTGGTCTGCGCGACGGCATGGGCGATCGCGGTCGAGCCCTGGCCCGCCTCGTTCGAGAACAGCCCGCGCGCCACCCCTGCGCGGATCGCGATGATCAGCGCCGCGCCCGCGAAGCCGCCCGCCGCGGCCTGCGGCGCGAAGGCACCGCCGAAGATGAGGCCGAAGGTCGCGGGGATGTCGCCGATATTGAGGATCAGTGCGGCGAGCGCCATGATCACATAGGTTCCCGCCATGAACGGGATGACCTTCTCGGCCACGCTGCCGATCGACTTGATCCCGCCGATGATGACGATGAAGACGAGCACCGCGACGATCGCCCCCCCGATCGCCTCCTCGATGCCGAACAACTCTTTGAGGCCATCGGCCACCGCGTTGGCCTGGATCGAATTGCCGGTGACGAGCGCGGAGAACAGCGTGCCGAGACAGAACACCACCGCGAGCCAGGTCCATTTCGGGCCGAGCCCCATCATGATATAGGTCATCGGCCCGCCGCGCAGCACCCCGTCGCTGGTGCGCTCGCGATAGCGGATCGCGAGGCTGCCTTCGGCGAAGGCAAGCGCCATGCCGAACAGCGCGGTGATCCACATCCAGAAGATCGCGCCCGGCCCGCCCAGCGCGATCGCGGTCGCCACCCCGGCGAGATTGCCGGTGCCGACCTGGCCGGAAAGCGCGGTCGAGAGCGCGGCGAAGGGCGAAATCTCGCCCTCGCCCTCGCTCTTGCGCCCCGCAAACAGGCCCTTGAAGGCGCTGCCGAGTTTGACCAGCGGATAGAATTTGAGGCCGATCATGATCCACAGCCCGATGCCGAGCAGGACGATCGTCATCGGCGGGAAGGGGAGCACCTCCTCGCCGTTCCATGTTCCCACCCAGATGAAGTCCGAAATGTTGGTGATCGGCGCGATCCACGCCTCCGCACCGGTCGGTTGAGCTGCCATTGTGCTGATTGTGTCCCTGTGAATCTTGGTGTGCTTCGGCCCCGAAAGCGCGCACGCTAGAGCGTGGGGGCACAAAACGAAAGACCCATGGCTGCCGGCGAGGCGAATGCGCGCGATCGCTTGCATTTCGCCGCTGCCGGGCATAATGGACGCGGTGTCTCCTTAAATCGGTGTGCCTTCAAGCCCGTCCGGCGATCTTGTCCCGGAGGGCGATGAGGCCTACCTGAAAGCGAGGCAGATCAATCCAGAGGAAAGCGTTCGATCATCATGGCCGAGGCCCCCAAGAAGAAGACCACCGTTCCCGAATTCGTGAACCAGGTGCGTGCCGAGACGGGCAAGGTCGTCTGGCCGACGCGCGAGGAGACGGTGCGCACGGCGATCTTCGTGTTCATCATGATGGTGCTGCTCTCGCTGTTCTTCCTCGGCGTTGACAGCGTGTTCAACGCGCTCGTCAAGTTCCTCCTCTCGCTCGCCTGATCGCGCGCCCGCCGCGCGCCTGCCCATTCATCAAGGATCATCCATGTCCCGCTGGTACATCATCCACGCTTATTCCGGCTTCGAACACAAGGTGAAGGAAGCGATCCTCGCCGAAGCGGAGCGGCTGGGCCTGTCCGAAGGCGTCGAGGAGGTCGAGGTGCCGACCGAGACGGTGACCGAGATCAAGCGCGGCAAGAAGGTCCAGGTCGAGCGCAAGTTCATGCCCGGCTACGTGCTCGCCAAGCTGCGGATGAACGACGACATCTATCACCTCGTCAAGAACACCCCCAAGGTGACCGGCTTTCTCGGCAACAACAACAAGCCGCAGCCGATTTCCGAGAAGGAGGCGGCGCGCTATTTCGGCGGGGTCGAGGAAGCCAAGTCCGCGCCCAAGCAGGATATCAGCGTCGACTATGAGATCGGCGATTCGGTCAAGGTGCTCGATGGCCCGTTCGCGAGCTTCAACGGCGTGGTCGAGGAGCTCGATTTCGACAAGGCCAAGGTCAAGGTCAGCGTCTCGATCTTCGGGCGTGCGACCCCGGTCGAACTCGATTTCGAACAGGTCGAACTGGTCAAGTAAACACGGCTCCCGCCATAGGGCCGAAGTGCTGGAGACACGCTGATGCCTTCTGCCCCGTTTGCGAACCTGCTCAACGCCGCCGCGCTGATCGCGCTGTCTGCCTGGGCCTATCTCGGTTCCGACACGCCTTCGCTCACCGCGCTCATTCCGGGCGGGTTCGGCATGGCGTTGCTGGTGTGCCAGCAAGGGGTGATGCGCGAGAGCAAGGCGATCGCGCATGTTGCAGTTGTGCTGACGCTGGTTGTTCTCGCCGCGCTGCTCATGCCGCTCAGCGGCGCGATCGGGCGGGGTGACACGGGAGCGATCGTGCGGGTCGGGCTGATGACCGCGACCAGCCTCATCGCGCTTGCCGCTTTCGCCGCGAGCTTCATCGCGGCGCGTAAAGGTCGGCGGGCGGCCTGAGCGGCCGGTTGGAGCGGCCGGTTGGAGCGCGGCAGAGCGGCACCATGAAGACCCGCCCCGGCATCTGCCAGCGCAAGCGCCGCTTCAGCACGCGCGAAGAGGCCGAGAGGGTGGCGGCGCTCGCGCCGTTCACCTTGCGCGCCTACACTTGCGCGCTGTGCCGCGAGTTTCATCTCACCAGCCGCACCAAGGGCATGAAAACGCCGCGCCATGAACTGGAGCGCTAGCGTGAAACCTTTGCCTGACCCGATAGCGGCTCTGGCTGAGACCGGGGGCAAGCGAGAAGGCGGGGGGAAGCGCCCTTCGCGGCTTGCCTTGTCCCATCCTCCGCGCCCTCATTAACAGCCGCTCAGGCGAAATGCTCCCATACCCCACCCAAAAACCCCTCGCGCTGCTCGAACGGATCATCGCCGCATCCTCGAACGAGGGCGATGTGGTGCTCGACCCGTTCTGCGGCTGCGGCACCGCCGTTCACGCCGCGCAGAAGCTGGGGCGCCAGTGGGTCGGGATCGATGTTACCCACCTTGCCATCGGCCTCATCGAAAAGCGGATGAGCCAAGCTTTCCCCGGCCTCGCTTTCGACGTGAAGGGCCGCCTGCAATCGCTCTCCGCCGCGCAAAACCTTGCCGAGCGGGACAAGCATCAGTTTGAACTTTGGGCGCTGCGCGTCGTTGATGCCGTCCCTTGCAAAGGTGGGCGCAAGGGCGCCGATGGCGGGATTGACGGCATCATCTGGTTCAAGCCCGATGGCAAGAAGACCGAAAAGGCCATCGTTGAGGTCAAGGGCGGGGCCACCGGCGTCAAGGACATCGGCAGGCTGGCGCAGGTGATGGAGCGTGAGGCTGCGAAGCTGGGTGTCTTCATCACCGCGCAACCGCCGACGCGCGCGATGGAGCGCGATGCGGCGGCGGTCGGCGTGTGGGAGAACGAATAGACCGGCCGCAAGCACCCGCGCCTGCAAATCATCACGCTGGCCGAGCTGTTCCAAAACAAACGCCCGGACATTCCATGGGTCGATACGTCCGGCCAGAAGAAAGCCAAGCGCGAGGAGACGAGCAAGCAGGGAAGATTGCTTTAGGCGCGCCTTTCCCTCGCCCCGCGCACCAGGCGGAAATGGTGCACCGGCTCGGATGCCCCGCGCACGGGCGCCAACTCGATCCGGCAATCTCCTGCGACGAGCCGCTGGAACAGCCGCTCGAACACCGCGCCATACCACTCGAAGGTGCTGTCGGGCACGGGCATGGGATCCTCGGCGGCGGTGCGGTCGATGGTGAAGCTCCAGGCGCTCTCGGCCAGGAAAGCTCCGCCGCCGATGAACGTCCAGGCGTGGCGGGCGATCGCGCGCATCAGCAGCGGCGCGGCGATGCGGGCGGGCAGCGCCCGCAGCAGCGCCACGGCCGCGCCGGGAATGCGATTGGCGATGATATAATCGGCGGTGCGCCGCGCCGCCTCGCGGGTGATCGCGAAGCCCTCGACCGGCTCCTTGAGCAGCAGCCAGCGATGCAGCCGCAGCGCCTCGATCTCGGGGATCATGCCGCCATCGGCCTGCGGCACCTCCTCGATCTGCGCGCTGGCGAGCACCGCCGCCGTCGCCCATGGCCCCAGCCGCTCGGCCATCGACTCGGCCATGTGGATGACCGCGTGGGGGCCGATCAGCGGTCCGGCCATCGCCTCGGGCAGCGCGCTCAAGGGCGGGGAGAGCGCCGCGCGCGCGGGCGCAAGGGGGGCCTCAATCAACATCGATCCGGTCCCGCCGACGTTCGCTCTGGCGGGCTTCCCCGCGCTCCTTCATCTGCCTTTTCACCGCCTCGCGCCGCGCCGCGGCCTGGGCTGCGCGATCGGCGTTCGTCTGCCAGTCGGTCGCGGCATCGGCCGCCACTTCGCGATCCATATCGAAATGCCAGTCGACCTGCTTTTTCGTCTGCGGGCCCCAATAGCCGGCCTTGCCCAGATCGTAGAAAGTCCGCTTGAAGCCTGCCCGAAGGAAGGCATAGAGGCAGCCCAGCAGGTATCGCCGCCTGAAGCCGGTGCCGCGCCAGGGATAGTGGAACAGCGCCTTTTGCATGTAGAACCGGCGGTAGTTCTTCATCACGCCATTCAAAAGCTCGCCGCGCTCCATCGCGGCAGGCTTCATGATCGGGGTGACGAAATTGTATTTGGAGAAATCGTGGATCTCGACCTGGTCCTTGATCTCCTCGAACAGCGGGGTGAACGGCCAGGGCGTATACATCGCCCAGTTGGCGAGATCAGGCTGCCAATCCCACGCCATGCGATAGGTCTCTTCGAGCGTCTCCTCGGTCTCGTTGTCGAGCCCGACGATGAACTGCGCTTCCACGAAGATATCGGCATCGCGCAGCAGCTTGATCGCCTGCTTGTTTTCCTCGACCTTGGTCTCCTTGTTGAACCGGTCGAGCTTCATCTGCGCGGCTGCCTCGGTGCCGAGGCTCACATGGACGAGGCCCGCCGCGCGGTAGAACGCCAGCAGCTCGCGGTCGCGGTAGATGTCCGTCACCCGCGTGTTGATCCCCCATTTCACCTTCTCGGGCAGGCCGCGGTCGATCAGCTCCTGGCAGAATTCGATGAATTTCTTGCGGTTGATCGTCGGCTCCTCGTCGGCGAGGATGAAGAAGCCGACGCCGTGCTTCTCGTGCAGCTCCTCGATCTCGTCGACCACGTCCTTGGGATCGCGGATGCGATAATCGCGCCAGAATTTCCACTGCGAGCAGAACGAGCAGGTGAACGGGCAGCCGCGCGCAAGATTGGGGATGGCAACGCGGGTGCCGAGCGGAAGATATGTGTAGAGGTTCCAGTCGAGCACGTCCCAATCGGGCTTGAGCGTCGACATGTCCTTGATCGTGTCCGCGGCCGGAGTGGCGATGATCTTGTCGCCATCGCGATAGGCAAGCCCCTTGATGGCGCTGCGGTCCTTGAGCCAGCGGCCCTCGCTGATCGCGCCAAACAGCTCGAGCGCGATCTCCTCTCCCTCGCCGCGCACGATCACGTCGATATGCGGCGCCTCGGCGAGCACCTGCTTGTACATGAAGGTTGCGTGGATGCCGCCAAGCACGCGCACCGCGTGCGGCACGGTCAGCGCGGCGATCTCGAGCACGCGCTCGGCGGCGTAGATCGAGGGGGTGATCGCGGTGGTGCCGACGACATCGGGTTGCAGCTCGGCCATGCGCCGGGCGAGCTCATCATCGTCGACCTCTTGCGTCATCGCATCGATGAAGGTGATGTCGGTAAATCCGGCACGCTTCAGGGGGCCGGAAAGATAGGCGACCCAGGCCGGCGGCCAGGTGCCCGCGATCTCGGCTCCCCCTGAGCGATAATTGGGATGAACGAATAGAATGCGCACCGGACTGCCCCTCTCCTGACTGTGTCAACCAAGTCGATCCCGGTTGCATGAATGAGGGGAACAGGCCGGCGCTGCATTGCGCTGGATCAAACTCGGGCGCCGCTTCAGCGCGGGGCGCGGCGCCTCAAGGGTTTACGAATATTCGCGGCTGAGCTGCTTCATCCGATCAAGATGGCCCTCGACCACACGCGAGGCGGCCTCGGCAAAGCTGCGCAGTTCGGGGCAATCGCCATCTTCGCGATAGTTGCGCATCAGGCTGACCGCTTCCTCGTGCGCCAGCTTCTGCTGGTCGACATAGGTTTCGTCGAACTTGTCGGCGGGCGCTTCACGCAGGTGTTCGAGCATGTCGGCGCGGCGCGAATCGAGGCCGTGCGGAACATCGCGCGCCGCGACCTTCTGCGAGCGGCTGATCGCCGCTTCGAGGCGCTGGGTGTTGGTGCGGTGATCGTCGATCATCACCTGCGCGACCTCGCGGATCGGCTGGGCCTGCGAGCGCTCGAGCGCGACCTGCGCGGCGGCGATCTCGTAGCGGTCGCTGATAGCGGCCTTCTCGACGAAATCATCGGCATTGGTGGTCATCCCCGCGCTCGCCTTGCCGGCCATGCCGCCGATGGCATCCTTGGCCTTGTTGACGGCGTGTTCGACGGATCCGGATTTGTCGCTGTAGCTGCTTGTCATGGCTTTCCTCCTATGGATTTGCTTTCTATTGAAACGAGCGCATGAGCGGGGGCGCTGGTTCCGGTTTTGATCCGCAGGGAGGATGGGCCGTGGCGCAAATGCGATCTGGGGCGGCGAATTGAGGCGGGGCGATTTTCGGATCATCCTGCAGCCGCGCCCGGAAGCGGACCTTGTGGCGGACCGTGTGGCGGACCGCAGCGCTGCACGATGCGACAGGGGGCGAGCAACGATGACGATCATGCCAAGGCCGGTGCGAGAATGCGAGCGTCGCAAGCTCGCCGCGATCATCCTTGCCGCGAGCCTCGCCGTGGCGGCGGCCAACTATTTCGCTTTCGCGCGCGAAGACAGCCTCGTGTGGGACCTCCACCGCGCGAGCGATGGCTGGATCAACGCCAATCTTACCATCTTCGTGCCGATGACGCTCGTGATCGTCGGCGGGCTCGTGATGGGCTGGGCCGGACAGCGCGTCAGCGATCTCGGCCTCCTGCCCGGCTGGCCGCTGCGTCTCGTCCTCCTGCTTGGCGGCGGCTGGGCGCTGATGCAGCTCATCGCGGCGGGTGCGGCGCTGGCGAGCGGCACGGGCCTCGCGCTCCATCCGGCGTGGAGCGAACATGGCGCGGGCACGGTGCTCGGCCTGCTGATCGCGATGGTGCTGGGCACAGCGCTGTTCGAGGATGCGCTCTTTCGCGGTTTCGTCCTGCCGCAGCTCGTCTTCGCGTTAGGCTCGAGGTTCGCGGCAGCCTCCGCGCGCACCATAGCCGCCCTGCTCGCCTGCGCGGTGATCTTCGCCCTGTGGCACCTGCCCACCATCCTTCTCAACCGCGAGGTGACGGCGGGCGCGGTGGCGGGGGCGCTCGCCTATATGGCGCTGGGCGGGGTGCTGCTGGGGCTAGTCTATCTGCGCACCGCGCGGCTGGAGGTGGCGATCGCCTGCCACGCGCTGGTCAACGCGCCGACCATGCTGATCGCGAGCCCGCTATCGGGATCGCTGGTGGCGGGGATCGTCGGGGTGGGTGCGATCATCGCGGGGCCGGTGCTGGCGGGGGAGCGCTGGAGCGCGGGCCTCGTGCGGTTCGAGCCGCGCTAGCCGGGGCCGGGGGCACGGCCCGTTTTCCTACTCGCCTTCGCGCAGCTAGGGATGGGGCAATGCAGCCCGCGCGCCGCCTCGCCTGTCCGAACGAACGGAACCCCGTTGCACAGGGCGCCGTGCGCAGGGGTGTGCAGAACGGTTGGGGGAGCGGGCGGATTTTCGCTCCTGGACTGTGTAACAGGCGGTTCAGGCGTTCGCTGTGCGCGATGAACCGAAGCAGCCATCAGCGGGCCGACAGGACGGCAGGCGGGCGCACACATCGCGGCTTGCATTCTGCGGCCAAACCGCTAAGTGGCCACGCTTCCCGGCGCGCGTGCGTGGCGGGGGATCCGTGCGGGAGGTCACAGGCGCACAGCCGGGCCGGTCGGACCGCTTACCATGAGAGCGCTCAGGCTGCCACGCTGCGGCGCGCTCGACAGTGCGAAAGGAGGCCAGTGATGGCCAAGAAGATCGAAGGCTACATCAAGCTGCAGGTGCCCGCGGGCACCGCCAACCCCTCACCGCCGATCGGCCCCGCTTTGGGCCAGCGCGGGGTCAACATCATGGAGTTCTGCAAGGCGTTCAACGCGGCGACCGACAGCCTGGAAAAGGGCATGCCGATCCCGACGACGATCACCGTCTATGCGGATCGCTCGTTCACCTTCGTCACGAAGTCGCCGCCGGCGAGCTTCCTGATCAAGAAGGCGGCCAAGCTCAAGTCGGGCTCGAAGGAGCCGGGCAAGGTGAGCGCCGGGACCATCACCCGCGCCCAGCTCGCCGAGATCGCCGAGACCAAGATGGCCGATCTCAACGCGAACGACATCGAGATGGCAACGCGCATCATCGAGGGCTCCGCGCGCTCGATGGGCCTCGACGTGGTGGAGGGCTGATCCAATGACGAAGCTGACCAAGAAGCAGAAGACCCTGGCCGAGCTTGATCGCGAGAAGCTCTACACCGTCGAGGATGCGCTCGCGACGCTGCGCCAGTTCAAGAGCAAGTTCGACGAGACCGTTGAAGTTGCCATGAACCTCGGCGTCGATCCGCGCCACGCCGACCAGATGGTGCGCGGCATGATCTCGCTGCCTTCGGGCACGGGCAAGGACGTCAAGGTCGCGGTGTTCGCGCGCGGCGATAACGCCGAGAAGGCGCTCGCGGCGGGCGCGGACAAGGTCGGTGCCGAAGATCTCATGGAAGACATGCAGAACGGCAATCTCGACTACGACCGCGTGATCGCGACGCCCGACATGATGGGCGTGGTCGGGCGGCTGGGCAAGGTGCTCGGTCCCAAGGGGCTGATGCCCAACCCCAAGCTCGGCACGGTGACGCCGAATGTCGAGCAGGCGGTCAAGGATGCCAAGGCCGGCCAGGTCGAGTTCCGGGTCGAGAAGCAGGGCATCATCCATTCCGGGATCGGCAAGCTCTCGTTCTCGGACGATGCGCTCAAGGCCAACTTCAAGGCGCTGACCGAGGCGGTGGTGAAGGCCAAGCCTTCGGGCGCCAAGGGCAAGTATGTCCAGAAGATCTCGCTGACCTCGTCGATGGGCCCCGGCCTCAAGATCGACACGGCGGAGGTCGAAGGCGCCTGAGCCTGGATCGCATAACCGCTTTCCTACAGACAGGCGGATGTGACACAGCAAGGGCCGGCGGGGGAGACCTCGCCGGCCCTTTGCATTGCGGGACAGGCGGAGCGGGCAGTGGGAGCGGGCAGTCGGAGCGGGGCAGGCGGAAAGATCGAGGGATTGAGGCGTTGATTCGGCAAAAGGAGTCAAACCCATGAATCTCAAGATCATTCTCATCGTGCTCGCGATCGCTGTCACGATCGCTACCTTCTTCATCGAGACCCGGCTCGCGCCCTTCGTTGGGGCGGCCTTGCTGTTCGCGGGGATGATCTATGGCTGGCTCGCCAATCGCTCTGCGGGCGAGGCCAACCGCGAGCGCGCCGAACGCGCGACCCATCGGCAGCGCGAGACGCACACTGGCCCACGCGCCTGAGCAAGCGGGCGGGTGCGCCCGATGGGCGGCGGGTGCATCATCACGCAGGCGCAAGCGCTAGGTGCTGCAAAACCCAAGAGGCGATCGCACAACCTTGTGCGTTAGCCTCTTGCGTTTTGCAGTGCAGCATCCATTTTGGGGGAGTTGCATCCCGACCGCCCTGTGTCGGTCGGCCACGAGCGCTCGCAGCGCGACCTTGGGCCGCCGCTGCTCCAACTGTTCGAAGGAGGCACCATGATCGATCCCAAGTGGTTTGTGCTCGGTGTTGGGCTCGGCGCCTTTGCGCTGGCGGCGAACTACGACATGCGGCTCGGCATTGCCGCCGGCGTGGTGCTGGCGCTTTGTTTCGGGACCTACCTGCTAATCAGCCTCAGGCTTTCGGGCGAGCCGGGGCAGGAAGGGTCCAATCGCGCCAAGCTCGCCCGGCGCATGGCGCTGCTCTCGCGCAATCGCCGCGATGCGCAACAGCGCGAGGCGAGCGCGCAGGCGGGCGGCGGCGAGAGCTGAACGCGGCGTGCGAGCGGGAGTCCCGGCTCAGATCCCGCCCGGGGTGAAATCGTAGCCGTTAGTCGCCAATGCGTCGCACAGCGCATCGACGCAGCTGGCGAGGTCTTCCCGGCCGGTCGATCGGATAACGAAATTGGCACCCACCCGGCCTTCGCGGAAGAAGGGATAGGAGCCGATCTGGCAATTCTCATGCGCCTGTTCGACCTCGCGCAACAGGCTTGCGATCTCGCTTTCAGCGACCCAGCAGCCGATCGTTTCGGTCAGCAGCGGGGCGCCGCCTTCGAGCTGGCCGGTGAGCGCATCGAGCATCCCTGCGGTGATATGCGGCACGCCCGCCATCAGGATCACATTGCCGCGGCGGATGCCGGGCGCGCCCGACATGCGGTTTGGGATGAGTTCGGACCCTTCCGGCACGCGCGCCATGCGCAGCCTCCCCTCGTTGAGCCCGCCTTTGTCTGCATAGTAACGCTCGAGCAGAGCGCGCGCCTCGGGGTGGATGACAACAGGGACGCCCAAAGCCCTGGCGACCGCATCGACCGTGATGTCGTCATGCGTCGGGCCGATGCCGCCGGTGGTGAAGAGATAGTCGTTCGCCGCGCGCAGCTCGTTGACCGCAGCGATGATCCGCGGCTCGTCGTCCGCGACCACGCGCACCTCGGCGAGGCGGATGCCCTGAACCTGGAGCCAGCTCGCGACCTGCGCGATGTTCTTGTCGTGGGTGCGGCCTGACAGGATCTCGTCGCCGATGACGACGAGCGCTGCGGTCCAGATCTTCTCGGAGGGACTCATGCCATGGGATTTAGGAGAAGAGCTCCTACAATGCCACCGGCAAGAGCGTATGCCTATTCCGCCGCCTCGAGCTGCTCCTCGCTTGCCCGCGCATTGGCGCCCGCCCGCCGGAAGAGCAACAGGCCATCGTCGATCGGGTCTTCGGCCATGTACTTGCGATCGTGCAGGTAATCGTGATTGAGCCGCCACGGATCGCTGGTCGAGCTCTTGGGCAGCATCTCGCCGGAGCGCTGCACGTAGCTGGCATTGAGGTGGAACGACTGAACAGTGTCGAGTTCGACGCCTTCGGGGATGGTCGGCACGGCGATGTCGGCGCGCAGTTCGGCCATCTTGTTGAGCACCCGGCAGGTGTAGTCGGACAAGAGGTCGAACCGCAGGGTCGAGCCCGCATTGGTGTAGGGCACCGGGTGGACGAGATTGGGCACGCCCGAGAGCATGCTGTTCTTGTAGAAGTAATGCTCCTGCGGCACCACGGGCTTCCCGTCCACGCTGAGCGCGATCTTGCCGCCCATGACCAGTTGCAGGCCGGTGGCCTTGACGATGATGTCGACCTCCACCGTTCGCCCGTCCTGCATGACGATGCCTTGGGGCGAGAAGCGCTCGACGTGGCCGTTGACGATCTCGGCGCGGCCATTCTTCATGGCCTCGAACAGATCGGCATCGGGGACGAAGCACATGCGCTGATCCCACGGATTGTAGGGCGGGGAGAAGTCCTCGGCACGGTAATGCTCGCCCAGAGCCTTGCGGGTTTCGCGCTCGATCCGGGCGCGGACCTCGTCTGGCTTCTCGCGCGCCGTTCTGAACATCTTGTCGGTCAACCGCACGCGCAGATGGCGCGCGATGCGCGTCGCCAGCTTGAGCGGAAGCACCATCCGCAGGAACTGGCCGAGCCGGTCCTGCGAGGGGATCGAACGGACATAAGTGGGCGTGCGCTGCACCATGAAGACCTTGGCCGCCTTCATGGCCATGTTGGGCACGAGCGTTACCGCAGTCGCCCCAGAACCGATCACCGCGACGCGCTTGTCAGAATAATCGAGGTTCTCGGGCCATTGCTGCGGGTGGATAACCGGCCCTGCAAAGCTTTCCTCCCCCTCGAAGGCGGGCGAGTAGGGCTCATCGTAATCGTAATAGCCCGCGGCGAGATAGAGCCAGTTGGCCCGAACCTCGCGCGTGCCCGACGCATCTTCGAGTTCGACCGTCCAGCATCCGATCGCGCTGTCGAACGCCGCCGCCCGCACCTTGGTGCCGAAGCGGATGTGGTCTGCCACGCCGTATTTCTCGGTGACGCGGCGCAGATAATCCTTGATCCGCTCACCGCTGGCGAGCGTCTCGCGGCCGGTCCACGGCTCGAAATGATAGCTCAGCGAATGCATGTCGCTGTCGGAACGGATGCCGGGATAGCGGAACAGGTCCCAGGTGCCGCCGATATCCTCGCGACCCTCGATCACCGTATATGTCCGGTCCGGGCACATCATCTCCAGATGCGCCGCCATGCCGATGCCGGAGATCCCGGCACCCACGATCAGCACGTCATAATCGGCGGGGGTGGCAAGCATGGTCTCGTCGAAGCCTCTCATCTCTCTCGCGTTCAATTCAACCACAGCCGCGCGCCAAAAGCGAGTCTTGATGGCAAATCGCAACTGATCGGACGGATGATCGAGTTGGCTATGCGGCGGAGCGCCCGGTCGGATCGCGTTCGCTGCGGGGGTGACGCGGGTTGTGCGAGGCGGTAGGCGCGCGCGGATGATAACCCCTGCGCGCACTCTCGCATCCACCCTGGCATCTGCCTGTGGATTGGCCCTCGCTGTTCCCGCCCTCGCGCAGGAAGAGCCGCCCGAGAGCGCGGCAGGGCCAGCAACGGGCAAGGAAGAGGGCGAGGAGACATTGCCGCGCGAGGTCCCGCCGCGCAGCGAGATCCCGCCGCGCAGCGAGATCCCGCCGCGCAGCGAGATCATCGTCACCGGCGAGGGGCTCGAGCAGGCGCTCTCGGTCGGCGTCTATTCGGTCACCGAGCTGGGGCGCGAGACGATCCTTTCGAGTGCCTCGGGGCGGATCGAGGATGTGCTCGAGAATGTCGCAGGCTTCCAGCAATTCCGCCGCTCGGACAGCCGCTCGTCCAACCCCACGGCGCAGGGCGTGACCCTGCGCGCGCTTGGCGGCAATGCGACGAGCCGGGCGCTGGTGCTGCTTGATGGGGTGCCGGTGGCCGATCCGTTCTTCGGCTACGTGCCGTTCACCTCGCTCGCCCCCGAGACGCTCGCGCGTGTCCGCGTGACGCGCGGGGGCGGGGCGGGACCGTTCGGCGCAGGCGCGCTGACGGGGACGATCGAGCTAGAGAGCGCCGATGCAGCGACGCTCGGCCCGGTGACAGCGAGCGCGCTCGTCAACGATCGCGGCGAGACCGAGGCGAGCGCGGCGCTCTCACAGGAAGTGGGCGGCGGGTTCGTCACCGCGAGCGGGCGGTGGGACCGGGGGCAAGGCTTCTTCACCACGCCCGAGGAAAGCCGCGTCCCCGCCACCGCGCGAGCTGCGTTCGAGAGCTGGCAGGCAGGCCTTCGCGGCGTGTTCCCGCTGGGCGAGACGAGCGAGCTGCAAGTGCGCGCGAGCGCCTTCGAGGATGATCGCACGCTGCGTTTCGAGGGCGCGGATTCGCGGATCGAGGGGCAGGATGCGAGCGTGCGCCTGGTCGGCCGGGGCGCATGGCAGTTCGAGGCGCTAGGCTATGTCCAGGCGCGCGATTTCAGCAACATCGTGATTTCCTCGACCCGGTTCGTCCCGGTGCTCGACCAGCGCGACACGCCCTCGACCGGGATTGGCGGCAAGCTTGAGCTGCGCCCGCCGATCAGCGAGGCGCACGATGTGCGCATCGGCCTCGACTACCGCCGGGCGGATGGCGAGCTCGAGGAATTCGCCTTCAGCGCCTTCACCGGCGCGCTCACCGAAGCGCGCAAAGCCGGCGGGGTGACGACCAATCTGGGGTTCTTCATCGAGGACGACTGGGCGATCGGCCCGCTAATTGTGACCGGAGGGTTGCGGCTCGACAACACGCAGGTCGACAACGGTTTCTTCCGCGCGCGCGATGCGGCGGGCGCTGTGGTGGACGAGACCGTCTCGCCGGATCGCTCGGATTGGGCGGCGAGCTGGCGAGCGGGCGCATTGTTCTACGCCTCGCGGCGGGTGGAAGTGCGCGCGGCGGCCTATCGCGGGCTGCGCCTGCCAACGCTCAACGAGCTTTACCGCCCCTTCGTCGTCTTCCCGGTGGTGACGCTCGCCAATGCCGAACTCGAGAACGAGCGGCTCGAGGGCTTCGAGCTGGGGCTCGACTGGTATCCTGATCCCGATACGCGTCTCTCGATCACCGCCTTCGATAACCGGATCGAGGATGCGATCGCGAATGTGACGCTCGGTCCCGACCTGCGCCAGCGGCAGAACCTGCCCGCGATCGATGCGCAAGGGGTGGAGGCGAGCCTCGGCCTCACGCGCGGGCAGGTGAGCCTCGATGCCTCGCTCGCCTACACCGATGCAACGATCGCGGGCGAGGGGCCGAGCCTTGCGCTCGACGGGAACCGCCCGGCGCAGACGCCCGAATTCGCCGCCTCGGCAACGCTCGCCTGGCGCCCGCGCGCGGGCTGGCGCGTGGCCGGGACGCTGCGCCATGTGAGCGCGCAATTCGAGGATGACCAGGAGAGCGATCGCCTCCCGCCAGCGACCACGCTTGATCTGTTCGCCGATCTCGCGCTGGTGGGCCGCTTGTCGCTCGTCCTGCGCGGTGAGAACCTGTTCGACGAGCGGATCGTGACCCGCAATGCGGGCGGCGTGATCGACCTTGGCGCTCCGAGAACCGTCTGGGCGGGGCTTCGCTTCGGCTTCTAGCGCGCGAATTCGCAGGGCGCGTCGATGATGCATCCAGCGCAACAAAATTAGGAATTCTTGCGTTGGCACGATTTCATGCTGCGGCGCAGCACAATATGTGGCATTTTTGCATCGCTGTGAAAAGAAGCTGGCGCGGCGCTTGGCAGGGGCCGCATCGCTGATAATCTCCTCGTGACCCGAGACAATGCCGCATGAACGGCAGCTCGAGCCATGTGGAGAGGAACCTGTATGAATCGCAAACTTGCAGCCTTTGCTGCGAGCCTGATGGCTTGCAGCGCATACACCGCGCCGGCCTTCGCCCAGGACGAAGAGATCCTCGCGCCTCCCGAGACCGACGACAGCGTCATCATCGTGACAGCCACGAGACGCGCGCAGGACGTCCAGGACATTCCCCTCGCGGTTACCGCGATCGCCCCGCAGCAGCTCGAGGCGCAGCGCGTCGTCAACATCCAGCAGATCGCCGCCCTTGCCCCCAGCTTCACCGCCAGCCAGGCGCAGCTCGCTTCGGGTTCTGTCGTGCTGCGCGTCCGCGGGATCGGCACCACCTCGAACAATATCGGGTTCGAGAGCGCGGTCGGCATCTTCGTTGACGGTGCCTATCAATCCCGCCCGGGCGTGGCGCTCAGTGAATTCGTTGATGTCGAACGCGTCGAGGTGCTGCGCGGGCCGCAGGGCACCCTGTTCGGCCGCAACACCTCGGCGGGCGCACTCAACATCACCAATGTGCGCCCCGACGTGACCGAGTTCGGCGGCTTCGTGAACGCCGAATACGGCGCTTTCAACGAGATCAGCCTGCAGGGCGCGGTCAATGCGCCGCTGATCAAGGATACGCTCGCCGTGCGCCTCACCGGCGCCTATCGCGAGCGCGACGGCTTCCTGACGGTGGTGGACCGCACCGGGGCCGAGATCGGCGAGACCAACGATGCCGATCAGTGGCTGGTGCGCGGCCAGATCGGGTGGGACACCGACAGCGGCCTGCGCGGCCGCATCATCGCCGATTTCTCGAACAGCCAATCGAGCTGCTGCGGCGCGGTCGAGCTCTACCAGTCGCCGCTGGTGACGGGCGGCGCCTTTGCCGCGGTCGGTCTCGGCGCGAATGGCGGCAATGGTCAGCCCAACGTGGCGACCACGCCGTTCGATCAGACCAGCTTCGAGGAAGCGATGGATGACCGCATCGTCTCGGCCAATTTCGCGCCCCGCGCGGATATCGACAATTACGGCGTCACCGGCGAGGTCGAATTCCCCCTCTCTGACAGCGCCGACCTCATCTTTATCGGCTCGTGGCGCAAATATGAGAGCTTCGAGCAATACGATTCTGATTTTACCGGGCTCGACATTTTCAACGTCGATGCGCTCGAACTCGAACTCGAAACCTGGACCGCCGAGCTGCGGCTCCAGGGCGAGGCGGTGGACGGTCGGCTCAATTACATGATCGGCGGGTTCTACTCGGACGAGACGATCGACCAGTCGATCGGTTTCGCGCTTGGCTCGGACTACGATCGCAACTTTGGCGCTTTCCTCGGGGCAGCGGCCGGCGCAACCCCGCTCCAGACCTTCACCGGCGTGAACCCGGCGGGCACGACCACAACCAACCGGTTCCAGCAGGAGGCCCTGAGCTACGCGATCTTCACCCACAATTCCTTCGAGATCGTCGACGGGCTCGAACTGACACTGGGCGCGCGCTATTCGTTCGAAGAGAAGGACGGCGGCTTCACCCAGACTGCGAACAACAACCAGGTCTGCCCGGCAACGCTCGGTGCGCTGGGTGCGATCGGCGGAGTCAACCCGGCGCTGGTCCCTGCTTTCGTGGGTCTTGGCTGCTTCGGCTTCACCGCGCCGGCCGATCTGCCGCAGGCGGCCGCCCTGCCGCTGCCGCGGACGTTCCAGGCTGAGTTTGACGACGAGGAACTGATCTACACCGTCAAGCTCGGCTATGAGTTCGACGGCATGACCAATGTCTATGCGAGCTTCACGCACGGCTACAAGGCGGGCGGGATCAACCTCGACACCACCGCCGCGGTGGGCGGGGCCGATCCGACCTTCCGCTCCGAGTTGGTCGATGCCTACGAGGTCGGCCTCAAGACCCGGCTCATCGACAACGCGGTGGTGCTCAACATCGCCGCGTTCTGGGAGGATTTCACCGACTTCCAGGTGCTCGAATTCACCGGCACCGCGTTCCAGACCTTCAACGTGCCCAAGGCGCGCACGCGCGGGATCGAGATCGAAAGCGTGATCCGCCCGACCGACGAGCTCACCTTCAATGTCGGCGGGACCTTCCTCGAGGCCGATTATCCCGAGGATTGCGCCGGCACCCAGACCGCCCCACAGGTGATTTCGCTGTGCGGCTTCGACCTCACCAACGCGCCGCAGGTGGTGGCGCTGATGGGGGGGACCTGGGAGAAGCCGATCAGCGACAATCTCGAGTTCTTCTTCACCGGCCAGGTTCGCCTGGAGGGCGATCAGCGCACCTCGACGCAAGGTATCGTGCCGCCGAGCGCGGCGCAGATTGCTGCGCTCGGTGCCGATGCGGCTGTCGCGGCCCAGCCCCTCATCATCGCCGACGTGCAGGACGGCAAGGCGTTCATCAACCTGCGCGCGGGCTTCCGCTTCGGGCCGGAGGCGAATTACGCGATCGAGGGCTGGGTGACGAACCTTACCGACGAGGTCGTGCGCGGAGTGACCTTCAACACCACGCTTCGCGGAACCGGCGCGATCAATTCGCGCTCGGCTTTCGTCCTGCCGCCGCGCCAGTACGGCGTGACGCTGCGCGCGCGTTTTTGAGTTAGGTTCGCCCATCCGGGCGAACTCCTCGGTGCTGTTCCCATCTTGCGCTCGGGCGCAGGATGGGGCGCCTGGGGACGCGGTCGCGCTTGCGACGCCTGCAGCGTCGGAGCAGCGCAAGCTTGGCAGATGAGGTGATAACGGCTGCGCAGCAGCCGCAAGGCCGTCTAGCGAGGACGATCGCCCGAATGGGCGATCGCAAAACTCACAACAAAATCACATGCTTCTCGCGATCAGCATCTTCATGATCTCGTTCGACCCGCCATAGATCCGGGCGATGCGGGTGTCGCGATACATGCGGGCGATGGCGTAATCGTTGATATAGCCCGCGCCGCCATGGAACTGCAGGCACTTGTCGACGACTTCGCTCTGGAGCTCGGTGACCCAGTATTTCGCCATGCTCGCGGTCGGCACGTCGAGCTTGCCCTCGAGCAGCTTGGCGATGCAATCGTTGACGAACACGCGCGCCGCAGTGCCGCGCGCCTTGAGATCGGCCAGCACGAACTGAGTATTCTGGAAATCCCAGATCGTCTTGCCGAAGGCCTTGCGATTCTTGACGTATTCGACAGTCACGTCGAGCGCCTTCTCGATGCCCGTCATCGCGCCCATCGCGATCACCAGGCGCTCC
>JAZBNR010000046.1:0-8103 GCA_036350735.1 Erythrobacter sp. | reverse complement strand
TTCCCGCGCGGCTTCGTTCGGGCATGCGGGCGTGGCGAAATTGGTAGACGCGCCAGATTTAGGTTCTGGTATCGCAAGATGTGGGGGTTCGAGTCCCTTCGCCCGCACCAAATTCGCACGAGAGCGCCAGTGTGCCGGGCTCAGGAATTCATTGCTCAAGAAGGCTCAGTCAACCGATCCATGCAAACCCAGCAGACCCTCAAGGAAGGCCTCAAGCGCGCCTACCAGATCACCATCTCGGCCGATGAAGTGGGCGCCAAGATCGATGCGGAAATCCGCAAGATCGCCCCGCAGGTGCGGATGCCAGGCTTTCGCCCCGGCAAGGTTCCGGCCAATCTCGTCAAGAAGATGCACGGTGAGCAGATTCACGCGCAGACACTGAACGATCTCATCCGCGAGGCGGTCGACAAGCTGATGAAGGACGAGGCGCTGCGCCCCGCGATGCAGCCGGCGATCACGCTGGGCGAAAGCTACGAGGAGGGCAAGAACGCCGAACTGACCGTAGAGGTCGAGGTGCTGCCCGAGATCGACGCGCCCAAGATCGACGACCTCAAGCTCGAGAAGCTGGTTGTGCCGGTGAGCGACGAGCAGGTGGACGAGGCGATCCGCAACATCGCCGGGCAGAACAAGAGCTACAAGGATGCCGCCAAGACCAAGAAGGCGGGCGAGGGCGACCAGGTCATCATCGATTTCGTCGGCAAGCTCGACGGCGAGCCGTTCGAGGGCGGCGCTGCCGAGGATGCCCCGCTGGTGATCGGCTCGGGTTCGTTCATCCCCGGCTTCGAGGAGCAGCTCGTCGGCGTCAAGACGGGCGAGGAAAAGACGATCACGGTCAACTTCCCGGAAGATTACCAGGCCGATTTCCTCGCCGGCAAGGAAGCGACCTTCGACATCACCGTCAAGGCGGTGAAGGTCGAGACCGAGACCGAGATCAACGACGAATTCGCGACCAATCTCGGGCTCGACAGCCTCGACAAGCTCAAGGAGATCCTGCGCGGCCAGCTCGAGCAGCAGACCGCCGGGCTCACCCGCACGCAGATGAAGCGCTCGCTGCTCGATCAGCTCGCCGCGGGGCACGATTTCGCCGTGCCCGAGACGATGGTCGAGGCCGAGTTCGAGCAGATCTGGGCGCAGCTCCAGCAGGAAGCGAGCCGCGAGGACGATCCCGCAGCCGCGCTCGAGCAGATCGAGCAAGAGAAGGACGAATATCGCCGCATCGCCGAGCGCCGTGTGCGGCTTGGCCTGCTGCTCTCCGAGATCGGCCAGGCCAATAACGTGGAGATCACGCAACAGGAAATGACCATGCTGGTGCAGCAGGCCGCGCAGCAATATCGTACGGAGGATCGCGAGCGGTTCGTCGAATACATCCGCCAGGATCCGATGGCGGCGGGCCAGCTGCGCGCGCCGCTTTACGAGGACAAGGTGGTCGACTTCCTGTTCGACAAGGCCGAGATCACCACGCGCGAAGTGACGCAGGAGGAGCTCGAGGCAGCGATCGAGGCCGGAGAAGCCGACGAAAGCACGGCTGACGCCAAGCCCGCTCCCAAGAAGAAGGCGCCGGCCAAGAAAAAGCCTGCAGCCAAGGCCAAGGCTGATGAAGCTGCGCCAGCGCCCGCCGAGGAAGCCCCAGCCGAAGACGCCAAGCCCGCCGCGAAAAAGGCGCCTGCCAAGAAGGCCCCTGCCAAGAAGGCCGCTGCCCCGAAAGAATCCGGCGAGAAGGCGCCTGCCAAGAAGGCCCCTGCCAAGAAGGCCGCGCCCAAGGCGAAGGCCGCCAAGGGCGAGTGATCGTCGCTGCTTCGCCCCTCAGGGGGCGGGCGACCAGCGTTTGAACGAGGGCGCGGGCAGCTTGGCTGTCCGCGCCCTTTCGTAGGTCGCGCCCGCTTTCAGCACCGCGTGGTCCTCCCACTGAGCGCCGATGAAGCTGAGGCCGATCGGCAGCCCCTCGATCGCGCCCATCGGGACGGTGAGGTGCGGATAGCCTGCAATCGCGGGTAGATAGCCCGCGCCGATGCGCCCCGCGAAATTGTCCCCGTTGATGAGGTCGATCGACCAGGCCGGGCCGGTGGTCGGCGCGACGAGCAAGCGAACGTCGTGCTGCGCGATCAACCGGTCGATCCCCTCCTCGCGGGTGAGGCGGCGGATCGTTTCAAGATTGGCCTCGTATTGCGCGCGGTCGGTCGTCGCGAGGGCGCGCTCGAACAAGTCCTGCCCGAACCAGCGCAGCTCGCGGTCTGCATTGGCGCGGTTGAATGCGACCAGATCGGCGAGCGAGCGCGGCAGGCCATCGCCCGGCAGGCTCTCGAGATAGGCCGCCATCTCCTCGCGCAGCTCGAACAGCAGCACCGGGGTGGTGCTGCGCCAGAATTCGCCCGGCGTCTCGTAGTCGAGCTCGACCAGCACCGCGCCGGCGCGCTCGAGGTCTGCGAGCGCCGCCTCGAACAACGCGGCAACGTCAGGCCGCGTCCCCGCCTGCTTGCGCAAGACGCCGATCCTCACGCCAGCCAGCGAAGCCTGATCGAGCCCTGCGGTGTAATCGGGCATTCGCCGGGCGGTGAGCGTCACCGGGTCGCTTTCGTCTTCCCCGGCCATCGCGGTGAGCAGGAGCGCGGCATCGTACACGGTGCGGGTCATCGGTCCGGCTGTGTCCTGCGTCGCGCTTATCGGGATCACGTGGCGGCGGCTGACGATCCCGACGCTCGGCTTGAAGCCGACGATCCCGTTGATAGAGGCGGGGCAGGTGATCGAGCCGTTCGTCTCCGTGCCGATCGCGGCCCACGCCATGCCAGCCGCGACCGCCGCCCCGCTGCCAGAGGACGAGCCGCAGGCGTTGCGGTCGATCGCGTGCGGATTGCGCGTGAGCCCGCCCACCGCGCTCCAGCCGCTGGTCGAATCGCTCGAGCGGATATTGGCCCATTCGGAAAGGTTCGTCTTGCCAAGCACCACCCCGCCGGCGCGGCGCAGATTGGCGATCAGCGGGGCATCGCGGCGGGTGAAATTGGCGCCGAGCGCAAGGCTCCCGCCGGTGGTGGCCCATTCCGCCGTCTCGATATTGTCCTTGACGAGCACGCTGCGCCCGTTGAGCGGGCCGATCGCGGCCGCCTCGCGCGCCTTGAATCCGGCGGTGAGCGAATGGATGATGACGGCGTTGATCCCGTCCGCGCCATTATCGTGGCGCTCGATCGCCTCGATCCTCCGGGCGATGTCTGCCTCGGCATCGAAGGCGCCCGTGGTCTCGTCGGCAAGGGCGATCGAGGCGCTGAGGGCCAGGGGAGCCGCGAGGGCGAGCGAGCGGGCGAGGCGGGGCCACGAGCGTTGGCAGATCATGAGCGCAAGGGTTTGCCGCAATGACGGGCGAACGCAAGCGGTTTGCCGCGCCTCAGGCGGACGCGCTGCCCGCCTGAGGCCTTTGTCCCTTGGCCTTGGCGGGGCGAGTGCCCGCGCTGGGATCTTCCTTCGAGAGGACCGCGAGCGGATCGATCCCCTCCTCCTTCCACACTGAAAGGCACTGCTCGTAACGCCGGGCCGGCTTCATCCGCAGCTTCGCGCGCGCTGCGTCGGGCGTCAGCGCGAGCAGATCGCGGATCGACTGTTCCGCGATCGGCAGGCAATCGCGCCCGGCGCGCTTCGCGTCCCAGATCGCGGCGAGCACCGGCGCCTTCGTGGTGACGTTGGCCTTGATCACGAGCGAGCCCGCGATCCCCAGGATGAGGTGCCCGTGGCTCGGCCGCTGTGCGAACACATAGGCGCCGAGCGTCGCCTCGCCCAGCGTGTCGCGGCCTATCCCGGAAAGCAGGTGGAGCAGATCGTGCGTGTCGCGCAGGCGATCGTTATACCACTCGATCTGGTCATCGGGCCGCCCGCCCTCGAGCCTGAATTCCTCGAATTCCGCGACCAGCCCGGCGGCCGAAAGCCCCTCGGTCTCCATGTAATCGCAATAGGCATGGGCGAGCGAGCCTGCCGGATAGTCCCGCCGCAGCGTCTCGTGATCATCGAGGAGCTCGGGAAGGAAAGGTTCGGTCTCGAAGATGCGTTGTCCCTCGTCGGTCGCGAGGAAGGCCCTGACCCGCTGGTCGACATCGACCCAGGGCAGGTGATCGAAGAAGCGGAAGACCTCGCTTGTATCCTCCTTGTCCTTCTTGAACTCGAAGAAGTGGTGCCAGGCCTTGCGCAGGTCGCGCCGGTAGGGCTTGCGGGCGGGATCCCAGAACGGCACGCGCTCGAGACGGGATCGCTCGGCTGGTGCAAACGTGTTCATGGCAAGACCCCTTGGTGCGAATGCTGTCGCATTATGGCACAAATGTTCATGTTTGAGAAACCACGATATTGCCAGAAGCCCGGAGCACGAAGATCGGCGCGCCGGGCGGCCATCGCAACGCTTGCTCCGAGCCTTCAGACCGGGCATGGCTCCCGCTATCCCCGCCTTCCTCGCGCACGGTGCGCGCAAGGCCCTTGAACTATCTGGCGCAGCCTCCGACATAGCCGTTCCAGTGGGAAGAAGGACCATATGACGATGATCGATCTGCTTGGCGACAATGGCGAGACTTACGGCACCCAGGGGCAGTTCACCCGCGATCCGCTGACCGGCGCGCTGGTGCCGGTCGTGGTCGAGCAGACCAGCCGCGGCGAGCGCAGCTTCGATATCTTCTCCCGCCTGCTGCGCGAGCGCATCGTGTTCGTCACCGGCCAAGTCGAGGATGGCATGGCCTCGCTCATCACCGCGCAGCTGCTGTTTCTCGAAAGCGAGAACCCCTCCAAGCCCATCAGCATGTACATCAATTCGCCCGGCGGCGTGGTGACGGCTGGCATGGCGATCCACGATACGATGCAATACATCAAGCCGCGCGTCTCGACGGTGTGCATGGGCCAGGCGGCCTCGATGGGCAGCTTCCTGCTGGCAGCGGGCGAGCCCGGCATGCGCGTTGCGCTGCCCAATGCGCGAATCATGGTCCACCAGCCCTCGGGCGGTGCGCGCGGCATGGCCTCCGACATCGAGATCCAGGCGCGCGAGATCCTGCGCATCCGCAAGCGGATGAACGATCTTTACGTCAAATACACCGGCCGCAGCCTAACCGACATCGAAAAGGCGATGGATCGCGACACCTTCCTCGAGGCCGAGGAAGCCAAGGAGTTCGGATTGGTCGACAAGGTCTTCGAGACGCGGCCTGAAACCGAGGAATCGGTCGAGGAAGGTTCGGGCGGCGCCCCGGAATGAGCCGTTCGGGCCGCGCTTTTAGCGCGGCACTGGCGGCCCGAAGTCACCGATGTGGTGCGCGTTTGCCTCCCGCGTCGATGCAAAAAACCCGTGCGACGTGTTGATTCATGGCGCGCCCGATATAAAGTTGAGGAATCCGGTCGGTGCCCTGCACCCTAGCTTCCCGGATTCGAGGACACTGGAATGACGAAATTGAGCGGTTCCGACAGCAAGAGCACCCTGTATTGCAGCTTCTGCGGGAAGTCGCAGCACGAGGTGCGCAAGCTGATCGCCGGGCCAACCGTGTTCATCTGCGATGAATGCGTCGAGCTGTGCAACGATATCATCCGCGAGGAGACCAAGGCCGGCATCGCCGGCAAGAAGGACGGGGAAATCCCCACCCCGCGCGATATCTACGCGACGCTCAACGATTACGTGATCGGTCAGAATTCGGCCAAGCGCAATCTCTCGGTGGCGGTGCACAATCACTACAAGCGCCTGAAGCACAGCGGCAAGGCTGACGGGGTGGAGCTCGCCAAGTCCAACATCCTGCTGGTCGGCCCAACCGGCACCGGCAAGACGCTGCTCGCGCAGACGCTGGCCCGCACCTTCGACGTGCCCTTTACCATGGCCGATGCGACCACGCTGACCGAGGCGGGTTACGTGGGCGAGGATGTCGAGAACATCATCCTCAAGCTGCTCCAGGCTTCCGATTACAACGTCGAGAAGGCCCAGCACGGGATCGTCTATATCGACGAGATCGATAAGATCACGCGCAAGGCCGAAAACCCCTCGATCACCCGCGATGTCTCGGGCGAGGGCGTGCAGCAGGCGCTCCTCAAGCTGATGGAAGGCACCACTGCGAGCGTCCCCCCCCAGGGCGGGCGCAAGCATCCGCAGCAGGAATTCCTCCAGGTCGACACCACTAATATCCTGTTCATCTGCGGCGGCGCCTTCGCCGGGCTCGACAAGATCATTGCCGACCGGTTGCAGAAGCGCTCGATCGGCTTTGGCGCGCATGTCGCCGATCCGGACAAGCGCAAGGTCGGCGAACTGCTTGAAAAGAGCGAGCCCGAGGATCTCCTGAAGTTCGGCCTGATCCCCGAATTCGTCGGCCGTCTGCCAGTGATCGCGACGCTGCACGATCTCGATGTCGATGCGCTCGTCACGATCCTGACCGAGCCCAAGAACGCGATCGTCAAGCAATATCGCAAGCTGTTCGAGCTCGAGGACGTGGCGCTCACCTTCACCGACGAGGCACTTCAGGCGATCGCCGAGCGCGCGATCCTGCGCAAGACAGGCGCGCGAGGCCTGCGTTCGATCGTCGAGGGCATCCTGCTCGATACGATGTTCGATCTGCCCGATATGGAGAATGTCACCGAGGTGGTGATCGATGACGATGTCGTCGCGGGCAAGAAGGAGCCGATCCAGGTCCTCTCGAACGACGAGGAAAGCAAGAAGGAAGCAGCGGCCTGATGCAGGTGCGGCGGGCCGGTTTGCGGGCCCGCCCGGCGATGGCGCTCCGCAGTCCGGCGGACGGTGATGCCGGGGGCCGCTGACACGATCGAGGTGCGGCGGCTGCGAGCAGCCGACATTGCGCTCCACCGCGAAGTGATGCTGCTCTATTCGGCGGCATTCGAGGAGCCGGGCAGTTACCGGAGCGCCCCGCCCGACGATGCTTATATCGCGGCGCTGCTGGCCCGGCCCGACTTCATCGAGCTGGCCGCCTTTGCCGGAGGCGAGCTGGCCGGCGCGCTCAGCGCCTACGCGCTGCCCAAGTTCGAGCAGGCTCGCGCCGAGGTTTACATCTACGATCTTGCCGTACTCGAAGCGCATCGCCGCAAAGGCGTTGCGTCGGCGCTGATCGAGGCGCTCAAGCCGATCGCGCGCGAGGCCGGGGCCTGGGTCATCTTCGTCCAGGCAGATCACGGCGACGAGCCCGCGATCGCGCTCTATGAGAGCCTCGGCTCGCGCGAGGAGGTGCTCCACTTCGACATCGCGCTTTGAAGCCGCCGCAGCTGATGCGGATTTGTCCAGACCAATTGCCTTGCGCCGCGCGCCGGCCCCGCCTAAGCGAGCCCGCTCGACAAGGGGCAATGATGACGCAAAGCGCGATGAGAACGCTCGGTATTCTGGGCGGAATGAGCTGGGAGAGCTCGGCACAATATTACGCCCTGATCAACCGGGCGGTGCGCGAGCGCCGCGGCGGGATCGTCTCAGCGCCGCTCCTCATGCATTCCTTCGACTTCGATTTTATTGCCGCGCTCCAGCGCGCGGGCGAGTGGGAGCGGCTGGGCAGCATGCTGGGCGAGGCCGCTGCCGGGCTGGAGCGTGCGGGAGCCGAGGCGATCCTGATCGCGACCAACACCATGCACCTTGTGGCGCCCGCCGTCGAAACCGCGATCAGCGCGCCGCTCATCCACATCGCCGATCCGCTCGGCGCGGCGCTCAGCGAGGCGGGCCATTCGCGCGTGGGGCTGCTCGCGACCCGCTTCACGATGGAGCAGCCCTTCTACGCCGAGCGCCTTGCGCTCCACGGCATCGAGGTGATGGTGCCGGGCGAGGTCGAGCGCGGCGAGATCCACCGCGTGATCTTCGAGGAATTGTGCGCAGGCGAGGTGAACCCCGCCTCACGCAGTGCGCTCGCTGCCATGATCGATCAGCTCGCCAGCGAAGGCGCAACCGCGATCGCGCTCGCCTGCACCGAACTCATGCTGCTGATCCGCCCCGAAGACAGTGCGCTCTCGCTGTTCGATACGACCGCGCTGCACTGCGCAGCGGCGGTCGATTTCGCGTTGGCCGGATAGGCGTGCACCCATAAAACACAAAACTCCGCCCGGCGTTGGAGGTTCGCCGGGCGGAGCCGTGGTCTGCGCTGCTCCCGACATGGGAGGGTGGGGGGGGGAACGGCC
>JAZBNR010000045.1:0-8165 GCA_036350735.1 Erythrobacter sp. | reverse complement strand
TCTTCCTCATGCCGATCTGCATCCTTGCCAGCTGGGAAGCGATCACCAAGCGGGTGGGCGAGTACATGAGCGCCTTCCTGTTCATGGAAGTGCTGATGATCGGCGTGTTCGCCGCGCAGGACCTGTTCCTGTTCTACATCTTCTTCGAGGCGGGCCTCATCCCGATGTATCTCATCATCGGCGTTTGGGGCGGGGACAACCGCATCTACGCCAGCTACAAGTTCTTCCTCTACACGCTGCTCGGCTCCGTGCTGATGCTGGTCGCGATGTTCTGGATGGTGGCCGAGGCCGGCACTTCGGACATCCCGACGCTGATGCAATATCCCTTCCCGGGAGGTGCGCAGACCTGGCTCTTCCTCGCCTTCTTCGCGAGCTTCGCGGTCAAGATGCCGATGTGGCCGGTCCACACATGGCTGCCCGATGCGCACGTCCAGGCGCCGACCGCAGGTTCGGTGATCCTTGCGGGCGTGCTGCTGAAGCTCGGCGGATACGGCTTCATCCGCTTCAGCCTGCCGATGTTCCCCGAAGCGAGCGCGGACTTGGCCTGGCTGATCTTCGCGCTGTCGATGGTGGCGGTCGTCTACACCTCGCTCGTCGCACTGGTGCAGCACGACATGAAGAAGCTGATCGCCTATTCGAGCGTCGCGCACATGGCGCTGGTCACCGCGGGCCTCTTCGCCTTCAACGTGCAGGGGATCGAGGGCGCGATGATGATCATGCTGGGGCATGGCCTCGTCTCGGGCGCGCTGTTCCTGTGCGTGGGCGTCATCTACGATCGCCTGCACACCCGCGAGATCGAGCGTTACGGCGGCCTGTCGATCAACATGCCCTATTATGCGCTCTTCTTCCTGCTGTTCACGATGGCGAGCATCGGCCTGCCGGGGACCAGCAATTTCGTCGGAGAGTTCCTTGCACTGGCCGGGATCTACCAGGCGTCGAGCTGGGTGGCGCTGATCTGCACCACCGGGATCATCCTTGGCGCTGCTTACATGCTCTATCTCTATCGCCGCGTCGCTTTTGGTGGGCACAAGCACGAGGACGCTGCCGCGATGGCCGATATCAGCCCGCGCGAATGGGCGATGATGGCGCCGATCGCTGCCGTCGTCCTGTGGATGGGCGTTTACCCCGAAAGTTTCCTCGCCCCGATGCGCGCCGACATCGCCGCGCTCGATGCGCAGATCGCCGCTGCCGCTCCGCCCAGCGATGCCGATCTCGCGGCCGGTACTCCGCGCACCGAAGCCGCCAATGCGATCGAGTACGATGCGCATGAAGGGGAGGCCCACTGATGGACTTCCAATCCTCCTTCGCGCTCGTCGCGCCAGAACTCATTCTCACCCTTGCCGGGCTGGCGCTCCTGTTGGTCGCGGCCTGGGCTGGGGACAAGGCCGCGCGCCTCGTGGCGATCCTCGCGGTTTCGGCCCTGTTCGCAGCCGGCATCATGACCATTCCCGGTCTTCATGCCGGTGCGATCGGACCCGACACCTTCGCCTTCGGTACCCTCATGAAGGTCGACAGCTTCGCGCTGTTCGCCAAGGCGCTGATCTATCTCGCCGCCATCGGCGCGCTTATTATTGCCCCCGGCTTCTTCAACAGCGCGGCTGCGGGCAGCGAGCGGGGGCTGCGCGCCGAATATCCGGTGCTGATCCTGTTCGCGACGCTCGGCATGAGCATCATGGTCTCGGCCAGCGACTTCATGACGCTGTATCTCGGCCTCGAATTGAACAGCCTCTCGGCCTACGTCCTCGCCTCGATCCTGCGCAACGACCAGCGCTCGGCTGAAGCAGGGCTCAAGTATTTCGTCCTCGGCGCGCTCGCCTCGGGCATCCTGCTCTACGGGATGAGCCTGCTCTACGGTTTCACCGGCGGCACCGATTTCGCGGTCGTTCGCGCCGGCCTCGACGGGGAACTTTCGACCGGACAGCTTTTCGGCCTGATCTTTGTCATGTCCGGCCTCGCCTTCAAGATCAGCGCCGTGCCGTTCCACATGTGGACCCCGGACGTCTATGAAGGCGCGCCGACGCCGGTGACGACCTTCTTCGCTACCGCGCCGAAGGTCGCCGCCGTGGCCCTGACCGCGCGCGTGGTGTTCGAGGTGTTCGGCGGCCAGGTCGATGCGTGGCAGCAGATCGTGATGTTCACCGCGCTCGCCTCGATCGTGTTCGGCGCGCTGGGGGCGATCGGCCAGGAAAACCTGAAACGCCTGCTCGCCTATTCCTCGATCAACAATATCGGCTTCATCCTGCTCGGCCTTGCCGTCGCGACCGCCGAGGGGGCGTCTGCGATGCTGGTCTACCTGTTCATCTATGTCGCCATGAGCCTCGGCAGCTTTGTCGCATTGCTCATGCTGCGCAGCGAGGACGGTAACCTGTTCGAGACATTCTCCGACATCAGCGGCCTTGCCGTCACCCGGCCGGCGATCGCATGGGCGCTGCTGCTGCAGATGTTCAGCCTTGCCGGCATCCCGCCGCTGCTCGGCTTCTACAGCAAGTTCGTCGTGTTCCAGGCGACGGTCGAGGCAGGCCTCGTCGTCTTCGCGGCCATCGCCATCGCGGCGAGCGTGATCGGGGCGTTCTACTACATCAAGTTCGTCAAGGTGATGTTCTTCGATGAGCCCGCAGGCGTCGCCACCGGCAAGAGCGGCACGGCGCATTACGTCCTGCTGGTGCTGACCGCCGCGATCGTATCGCCGCTCGGCTACCTCCTCACCAACTCGCTGACCGACCTTGCCGACAAGGCCGCCGCAGCCCTGTTCCTGACGGTTTGATCCGCTTCGTCGAAGAGACCGGCTCGACCAATGCCGACCTCGCGGCGGCGCTTCGCTCGGGCAATCCTCCGAGCGAGGGCGAATGGCTGGTCGCCCGCCGCCAGACTGCGGGCCGGGGAAGGCAAGGGCGTGAATGGTTCGATGGGGAGGGCAACTTCATGGGCTCGACCGTGGTCGCCTTGCGCAAGGACGATCCGCCGCCTGCGACGTTGAGCTTCGTTGCCGCTTTGGCGCTTCACGACGTTGTGTTTGAGCTGTTGAGTTCTCTAGTCGAGCCCAAGCTCAAATGGCCCAATGATCTCTTGATAGAAGGGGGCAAGGTTTCTGGCATTCTGTTGGAAATGGTGGGTAATTTTGTGGTGCTCGGTATTGGGGTAAACCTTGTCAAAGCTCCTCCGATTCCCGACCGGCGGACGTGTGCAATCGCCGATTATGTTGATCCGCCTGAGTTGGAGGGCTTTTCTGAAGCGCTAGCCATCGCTGTCCGTGAGAGGCTGGCCGACTGGCGAAGTATTGGATTGAGAGAAACGCTGACCGAGTTCACAATTTGCTCTCTGCATTGGCTCGGCGAAGTAACCACTGTCCACGACAGCGATGGAAGCCGCATCACCGGCACTTTCGCAGGCCTTGAGCAAAGCGACGGCGCGCTGCGCCTGCGCTTGGCGGATGGCTCGGAACGTGTCATTCGCGCCGGGGATATCGAATAGGGAACACAAGACCATGCTGCTGGCCGCCGATGTGGGAAACACCAATGTCGTCTTTGCGCTGTTCGATCCGGACGGCGAGGGAGGCTGGGCCATGCCGCCCCGCGCGCGCTGGCGCATCGCCACCGATCCGCGCCGCACGGGGGACGAATATGCGGTCTGGCTGCTGCAATTGCTCACCATCGAGGGTGTGGCGCGCGAGGACATCGCGCAGATCGTCTATGCCTCGGTCGTGCCGCGCGCGGATCACAACCTCACCGTGCTTAGCCAGAAATATTTCGGAATAACCCCGGTCAAGGCGGGCGAGGGCAAGGCGGCCTGGCGCTTCGAGATCGACGTCGACCAGCCGAGCTCGCTGGGGGCCGACCGCGCGCTCAACATCCTGGCCGCGCATCACAAATATGGCGGCGACCTCATCGTCATCGATTTCGGCACCGCGACCAAGTTCGAGGCGATCGATTTCAACGGCGCCTATAAAGGCGGCTCGATCGCGCCGGGGATCAACCTCTCGCTCGACGCATTGGTGGGCAAGACGGCCAAGCTGCCGCGCATCGCGATCCGTGCGCCCGCCAGCTCGAGTGTCATCGGGCGCAACACGGAAGACCAGATGCTGATTGGCGTCTTCTGGGGTTATGTGGCAATGATGGAGGGGATCGTGGCCCGGATGAAGACCGAGATCGGTCGTCCGGCGCGGGTCGTGGCAACCGGCGGCCTTGCGATCCTGTTCAACGAGGCGACCGACATCTTCGACGAAGTCGATGCCGACCTCACCATCGAGGGTCTCGCCCTGCTTGCCAAACAGGCGAGCGAATAGCGCCCTTGCAATTCAAGACAAAGAGTATCCGTGAAGAAAAATTATACTCCTGAAAAGGAACTGCTTTTCCTGGCCCTTGGCGGTTCGGGAGAGATCGGCATGAACGTCAATCTCTATGGCTGCGACGGCAAGTGGCTGATGGTCGATCTCGGCATGACCTTCTCGGGCGGCGAGTATCCGGGCGTGGACCTCGTCTTTGCCGATCTCGAATTCATCGAGGAGCGCAGCAAAGACCTGCTCGGCATCGTGCTGACCCACGCACATGAGGATCATATCGGCGCGGTGCCCTATTTCGCGGGTGATCTCGGCGTGCCGCTCTACGCGACGCCGTTCACCGCCGATCTGGTGGCGCGCAAGCTCGAGGAGGCCGGACTGCTCGGCCAGGTCGAACTCAACATCATCGAGGAGGATCACGGGCAGATCGGGATCGGCCCGTTCACCGTGACCTACCTTCCTCTCGCGCATTCGATCGCCGAGGGCAACGCCCTGCTGATCGATACGCCTTATGGCCGGGTGTTCCACACCGGCGACTGGAAGCTCGACGAGGACCCGATCATCGGCGAGCCGACCACCGAAGAGGAACTGCGCGCCATCGGCGATGAGGGCGTGCTCGCACTGGTCTGCGACAGCACAAACGTGTTCAACCCCAATCCCTCGGGCTCCGAGGGAGCGGTGCACAAGGGGCTGATGGAGGAAGTCGCCCGCCATTCCGGCAAGCGCGTCGTCGTCACCACGTTCGCCAGCAACGTCGCCCGGCTGCAGACGCTCGGAGAGGTCGCGCGCGAGACCGGGCGGCAGGTCTGCGTCGCGGGCCGCTCGATCGACCGGATCATCGAGGTTGCGCAGGACAACGGCTACCTCGAGGATTTCCCGCAGCCCGTCGATTTCGACACCGCCATGCGCCTGCCGCGCGGCGAGGTTCTGATCCTCGCGACCGGCGGGCAGGGCGAGCCGCGCGCCGCGCTCTCGCGCATGGCGGAAGCCAACCATCCGCTCGAACTGGTGCCGGGAGACGTCGTCCTGTTCTCCTCGCGCCAGATCCCCGGGAACGAGATCGCGATCGGCAAGATGCAGAACCAGCTGGCGTGGCGCGGCATCACGATGGTGACCGACCGCCAAAGCTATATCCATGTCTCCGGCCATCCCGGGAGGCCGGAGCTCGAGGCGCTCTATGACTGGCTGAAGCCCGAAGTGCTGGTTCCGGTCCATGGCGAGATGCGGCACATGCAGGAGCAGGCGCGGCTCGGAAAGGCATGCGGCATTCCTGCCAACGTGGTCCAGTCGAACGGCGACATCGTTCGCCTCGCTCCCGGCGAACCGGGGAAGATCGCCGAGGTGCGCTCCGGCCGCCTCGTGCTCGATGGCGACATCATCGCGCCCGCCGACGGCGAAGCGGTGACGATGCGGCGGCGTGTCTCGTTCGAAGGACTGGTCGTGGTGGTCCTTGCGCGCGGCCAAACACCGGTAATCGAGGCGATCGGCCTGCCGCTCGACGAGGACATGCCCGAATTCTTGGCAGAGACGCAGAACGATATCCTCAAGGCCATCGGCAAGCTCAAGGGTCGCGACGCCAACGATCCGGCCGCTGTGCACGAGGCGGCGAGGCTGGCAACCCGGCGGTCCGCGCGGCGCTGGTCGGGCAAGAACCCGCAAGTGCGCGTGATCATGCCGGGACTGGGGCAGGGGACCCGCGACTGATGCAATGGACCTCGATCCTCGCGATCTATTTCCTGATCTGGGTGATGAGCGCTTTCCTGCTCTTGCCCTTCGGCGTGCGTACCGCGGACGAGGCGGGGGTCGAGAAAGTCCCCGGACAGGCCGATAGCGCTCCTGCCAATTTCCGCCCCGGCAGGCTGATCGTTCGCGCGACCATCATCGCCATCGTGCTGACGACCTTGTTCGTGCTCAATTATGAATATGGCTGGATCACCGCGAGCGATCTCGACATCCTGCCGAAGCCACCCTCGGGCATCGACCCGCGCGATTGAGCCTGCGCCTACTGGCGGAAGCGTTCTATCGCCTGGGCAAGGACGACATAGAGCTTGCCCACGTCCGAGCCGAGCATCGTCACGCTGAGCGCCTTCCCGTCGCGGGTCGAAAGCATCGCGCGCAGCATCGCTTCGAAATCGTGGATATAGCGATTGACGTTGGCCTTGAAGGTCTCGTCGCGCTGATAGAGCTCGGCGATATCGCGCGCTTCGCCGCTGTCGATCAGGCGCACGGCGCGGCGCGTGAAGATGCCCCGGTCGCCCTTGAGATAGGCGTCCCATGAGGTGTCCGTGACCTCGCTCGAAAGCGCGCCCGCCAAGTCGATCGCGTTGGAATTGAGGCTGTCGGTGATCAGCGCCATGCGCCGCGAGAAATCGTTGCCGACCTGCTCTTCGGCGAGTTCGCGCGCGCGCGCGATCCGCCGTTCGAGGTTGAGGGTGAGCTCGTTTACCTTGGCCAGTTGGTCGCGCAATTGCACCGTCGCCTCGCGCCCCATTCCCGAGGCATGGGCGGCAGCCTGCTCGAGCTTGCCGGCCGCTTCGGCGGTGTCATTGCGCAAGGTCCGCTCCAGTTCCGCGACGGCCTTGGTCGAAATCGATTGGGCGAGAGCATCCACTTTGTCGCGCGTGCCCGTCTCGAGTGTCTCGAACACCGACTGGGTCGATTGTTCCAGCGCTTCGAGTGCGGCGCGCACCTGCTCCTGCGTTTCTCCCGCAAATCCGGAGCTTTCCTCGGCAAGCAGGGCGAAACCGGTACGAAGCCCTTGGATACGGGCGAGTGCCTCCTCGGACTGTTCGGCAATTTTCGCGTGCAAGGCTTCAATCGAGCCATCTGTTTCCGCGATCCTTGATTGCGCCTCTATGAGATAGCCCGAGAGCGCATCGGCCTTCTCATTCGACGCCAGCATGAGACCGGACACGCCTTGCGCGCGTTCCTCGACCGCCACGAGATTGCCCAGCGCATTGTCGAGCGCCGCCTGCAGGTCCTCTTTGCTGAAGCGAGCGCTGGCCTGGATGATTTCCAGCAGCCGCACCCCGGCTTCGGTCAGCCCCGCAAGCTGGGTTTCGGTTGCACGCAATTGCTCCCGCTTGGCTTCGAGTTCCCGGTCGAGCGCGTCGAGCCCGGCGGAAAGCCCGCTGCGCGTCGCTTCGCCCTGGCTGTCAATTCTCGCGATCAGGTCGGAGAGCTGTTCGAGCTGTTCGCTCATGGACTGGCCCTGTTCGACGAGCTTCTCCGCTTCGGCGATCTGAGCCGCGCGTCGTTCGGCGAGCGCGTCGTCGAGATCGGCAAGGCGCTGGGCGAGCATTTCACTGGCCTGCGCCTCGTGGGTCGCGAATTCCTCCTGCACCCGGGAAACCTGCTCGTCGAATTGCCGGCCGCGGGCGAGCAATTGGTCGTTGAATTGCGTCGCGCCTGCATTGAGGCGCGCCACGCGCTCCTGCGCGGCGGCGATCGCTTTGGCATCGAGATTGTCGAGGGTTTCGATTGTCTCGGCTATCTCGCCCTTGAACCGCTCCTTGGACTGCATCAGCTGGTCCATGGCTTCGCTCTCGGCCTCGCGCAGCCGGCCACCGATTTCGGCTGCGGCCGCCTTGAGGGCTCCCATTCGCTCCTCGAGTGCTTCGCGCGCGGTCTCCTCGGTACTTTCGACTTCGGATCGATACTCTTCCGCCTGCATTTTCACTGCGTCGAGGCGACCGCCTGCCGTGCTCTCGATCAGGTCGAGCTGGGCCTGGAACAGCTCGAGCGTTTCGCGAACCCGCTCGTCCAGGGCGGTCACCTGCCGCTCGCTGGCCTTTCCGAATTCGTTGAGCCGTTCGAACCCGCTCACGAGCCTGTCGAGCTGTTCGTGCGCCGTCCGCCCTGCTGCGCCGACCTGGTTGGAGACATCGCG
>JAZBNR010000044.1:0-4087 GCA_036350735.1 Erythrobacter sp. | reverse complement strand
TTCATCGCCGACGCCACCGAAGGCCTGCGCGCGACCCACATCTTCTTCATGGAGATGAACACGCGCCTCCAGGTCGAACATCCGGTGACCGAGGAAATCACCGGGGTCGACCTGGTCGAATGGCAGCTGCGCGTGGCGAGCGGGGAGCCGTTGCCCAAGCGGCAGGAGGAACTGTCGATCAACGGCCATGCGATTGAGGCGCGGCTCTATGCGGAAGACCCGGCGAAAGGGTTTTTGCCGAGTACGGGGCGGCTTGATCATTTCGACCTCGGCCATGAAGGCCGGATCGAAACCGGCGTCGAGGAGGGCGACGAGATCAGCCCGAACTACGATCCGATGATTGCCAAATTGGTTGCTCGTGGCGACGACCGCGAAGCGGCGCGTGAGCTTCTGCTGGAGATGATCCAGTCAGCATGGGTGTTTCCCGTTAAATCGAACGGGGCTTTTCTGGCGAGCTGTCTGAAAGATGAGTCGTTCATCGCGGCAGACCTAGACACCGGGTTGATCGAGCGGCGAGGCGAAACGCTGACCGAAATCAAAATTCCGAAGGAGGCGCTCGGTGCGGGCGCGCTCGCTTATCTTGAGCCTCATCTCCCCACCAAGATGCTCGCCCCATTGACCAATGCGTCCGGGCAGATGGGTTGGGCGCCGGTCGGCAATGATCGATTCAACTCGATGTTCGGCTTTCGTCTGAACGGCCCGGGAAACCGCAAGGTTCGGTTGTCCGTCGATGGACGCGCTGAAACTGTCGATCTTGAGCAAACCGGCATTCAGAATCCGAGCCAGCGCAACTGGCGCAAGAAGGGCGTATGGGTTCAAAAAGGCGAGAGCCTTTCCCATTACTTCGCAGCGGAACCGCGCACAGAGGGCGGCCAAGCCTCCGCCGCCGACGGCGCCATCCTCGCCCCCATGCCGGGCAAGGTCATCGCGCTCGATGTCGCCGAGGGCGAGGCCGTCACCGCCGGGCAGCGCCTAATGGTGCTCGAGGCGATGAAGATGGAGCACGCGCTCACCGCGCCCTTCGACGGGACGGTCACGGCTCTCGAAGCCAGCGTCGGCGGGCAGGTGCAGGTCGAGGCGGTGTTGTGCGTGGTGGAGCCGAGCGTGATGGAGCCATCGGAGTGACCGGGTCCTTCGAGACGAGCCCTCAGCCTTCGGCTTCGGTCTCTCCTCAGGACGAACGGCCCTTTTTGCCATCCCCGTTCGCCCTGAGGAGCGAGGACGCAGTCCGAGCGTCTCGAAGGGCCGCCACATGACCTGGGCCAGCGAACTCGAAGAACTGCGCGCCCGCGAGGCGATGGCCGAGCAGATGGGCGGGCCGGACAAGGTCGCCAAGCAGCATTCGCGCGGCAAGATGGATGCGCGCGCGCGGCTCGCGGCGATCTGCGATGCCGGCTCCTTCCGCGAGATCGGCAAGATCGCGGGCAAGGGCCATTATGATGACAACGGCGACCTGACTGGGGTCACCCCCGCCCCCTTCCTGTTCGGCAAGGCCACGGTCAATGGCCGCCCCGTTGTCGCCACCGCCGACGATTTCACCATTCGCGGCGGCGCGGCCGATGCGGGGATTTCCCGCAAGATGGTGCAGGCCGAAAAGCTCGCGCATGAATACCGGATGCCGATTATCCGCATGATCGACGGGACGGGCGGCGGCGGCAGCGTCAAGACACTGGAACAGATCGGCGCGACCTATATCCCCGCCGTCCCCGGCTGGTCGGACGTGGTGAGGAACCTCGAAACCGTCCCCGTCGTCGCGCTGGCGCTCGGCCCGACCGCAGGCCTTGGCGCGGCGCGGATCGCGGCGAGCCATTATTCGATCATGGTGCGCGGCCTCTCGCAGATATTCGCCGCCGGTCCCGCCGTGGTCGATGCGATGGGGGCGCAATACAGCCAGGCGAAGGACCACCAGCAGGCCAAGGAAGAACTCGGCGGGGTCGACATCCACACCCGCAACGGGGTGGTCGACGACGAGGTTGCGAGCGAGGCCGAGGCGTTCGCGCGGGCTCGCTATTTCCTCTCCTTCATGCCCGAATATGCGGGCCAGCACGCGCGCCGGACCAGGTGCGACGACCCCGTGAACCGCCGCGAGGAGGCGCTGCTCGACCTCGTCCCGCGCGACCCGAAACAGGTCTATTCGATGCGCCGCGCGATGGAGATGGTGCTCGATCATGGCACCGTGTTCGAGATCGGCCGCAACTGGGGCCGGGCAGCGATCACGGCGCTGGCGCGGCTCGATGGCTGGCCGGTCGCGGTGGTGGCGAGCGATCCCTCCTTCCTCGGCGGAAGCTGGGAGGCCAAGACCAGCGAGAAGGTCGAGCGGTTCGTGAAGCTCGCCGACCAGTTCCGGCTGCCGATCGTCCACCTCGTCGACAATCCCGGCTTCATGATCGGGCGCGAGGCGGAGATGGCGGGCACGATCCGCTACGGCGTCAATGCAATGAACGCGATCTACCGGGCGAGCGTGCCGCTCGCCTGCGTCGTCATGCGCCGCGCCTATGGCATTGCGGGCAGCGCGATGAGCAATGCGGAGGTGTACCAGTACCGCTATTGCTGGCCGAGCGGCGACTGGGGGAGCCTGCCGATAGCGGGCGGACTGGAGGTCGCCTACAAGAGCGAACTCGAGGCGAGCGCCGACCCCGAGGCGGAACTCGCGGCGATCCGCGAGCGGTTGGCGAAGGTGACATCGCCCTTCCGCAGCGCCGAGCGGTTCAACGTCGAGGATATCATCGACCCGCGCGATACGCGCCCGCTGCTGTGCGAATTCGCCGAGCTGGCGTGGAGGCGGCTGGAGAGCCAAGGCTAGTTCGGCCCAAGGGGACGCAAGGGCGACCGCCCGCCCGCAGCGGGCGCAGCTTTGCTGCGCGTATAGCGAGGACGCAGCCCCGGACGGGGCTGCGAAAATCAGGAAGGCCCCATGGCCTCTTCCGGCGGGCCGAACAGCTTGCCCTTCTCGCTGAACAGCACCAGCGCGAGGCAGGTCAACCCCGCCGCGAGCAGCGAGAGCGCAAGCGGCTGGGCGGTGCCGTCATAGGCATAGCCGATCCCCGCGCCGATCACCGCCGCCAGCGTCAGGCGGACGAAGCCGTGGACGCTGCTCGCCGCGCCTGCGATGGCGAAGAAGGGGTTCATCGCGATCGAGCCGAAATTGCTGCCGATGAAGCCCAGCAGCATCATGTTGACCGCCATCAGCGGGACGAACTGCCACAGCGTCTCGCCCGGCTGGAACGCGAACCAGACCTGCAGCGATGCGACCGCGATGAAGGCGAACAGGGCGGTGTGGCTCACCCGCCGCGCGCCGAACCGCTCGACGATGCGCGAATTGGACCAGCTCGCAATTGCCATCGATCCGGCGCAGATGCCGAACACGATCGGGAAGATCTCGGGCGCGTCGAACCCCTCGCTGATGAGCTGCTGCGAGGAGTTGATGAAGCCGAACAGCGCCCCGAACACAAGCGCGCTGCCGAAGACATAGCCGACCACGCTGGGCAGGCTGAGCGCGCGCAGCATGTTGCGGCCGATGATGCGCGGGCGGATTTCCTGGCGGTTCTCCTCGGTCAGGCTTTCGGGCAGGCGCAGCCAGACCCAGGCGCCCACGACGATCCCCTGGAGCGCCATCGCGGCGAAGATCGCGCGCCAGTCCGCCACCAGCAGGATCACCTCGCCGATGCTCGGCGCGATCGCCGGGACCATCAGGAAGATCACGAAGATCAGGCTCATCATGCGCGCCATCTTGTCCCCGCCCACCCGGTCGCGGATGATCGCCGGGGGAAGCGCGACGATGCCGGCGCCGAAGAATCCCTGCGCGGCGCGGATCGCGATCAGCGCCTCGAAAGTGGTGGCGAGCGCGCTGGCGATGGAGAGCGTGATATAGACCGCGATCGATCCGAGCAGGATCGGGCGGCGTCCGAAACGGTCCGCGAGCGCACCGGGGATGAGCGCGCCGATGCCTGCGGTCAGCAGATAGACGCCGACGATGAACTGGCGGTCATTGCCCTCGATCGCCATTGCCGCGGCGACCTCGTCGAGCGCGGGGAGGATCGCGTCGATCCCGAAGGCCTGCAACGCCATCAGCAGCGCCATCATCCAG
>JAZBNR010000043.1:0-7903 GCA_036350735.1 Erythrobacter sp. | reverse complement strand
GGCGAGCCCGCTCGCGATATGATCGCGAGCGGGCGCGTCTCACGACTGACTGGCGAGCGGTGTGTCGGCGATGCGCGCGGTGAGCGCCGACCAGATCGCGCGGTTCTCGCCGCTCGTCGCTTTCGGCCAATTGCCGACCACGCTCACCACGAGATCCTGCGAGGGCACGATCGTGATCGACTGGCCGAAGATCCCCTGCGCGCCGAAAGCGCCGCCCGGATAGGTCCACCACTGATAGCCATAGCCAAAGCCGCCCTCGCCGAAGCTGACCTGCGGCGCGCCCGCCTCGGCGAACCAGCCCTGAGGCAAGACCTGCGTGCCGTCCTGCGCCTGGCCGCCGTTCAGCACAAATACGCCCATGCGGGTGTAGTCGGCAAGCGTCAGGGAAAGGCAGCACCCGCCGATATTGCCGCCGCGCGGGTCGGTCATCCAGAACAGGCCGTGCTCGAAGCCCGCCGGCTCGACGATCCGGCTCTGCGCATATTCGGCCAGCGACAGCCCGATCGCGTTCTCGACCAGAAGCCCGATGAGATTGGTCTCGCCGGTTTTGTAGACCCACTTTTCGCCCGGCTCGGTCTCGCGCGCGAGGCGCTTCATCTGCTCGACGATCGCATCGCCCTCATATTCGATGGCGAAGCGCTGGGTCTGCGCGACATCGCTGTTGGGATCGGTGTAATCCTCGTTCCAGGCGACGCCGCTGGTCATGGTCGCCAGCTGGCGCACGGTAACGCCCTCATAGGCAGAACCCGCGAGCTCGGGAATGTAGCGCGTCACGGGATCATCGAGGCTTTCAATGAAGCCATCAGCGAGCGCGGCACCGAGCAGGGTCGAGGTGAAGCTCTTGGCGACCGAGAAGCTGGTCCAGCGCTGGCCCGGGCCGAAACCGAGACCGTAATCCTCGAAGCGCACGCGGCCCTTGTGCCACACCATCACGCCCGCCGCGCCGGTCGCGGCCATCGCTGCGCGGATGTCGGCGGCGAGCGGTGCGGGGAGCGGGGCGCCGCGCTCAAGGGGCAGCGGCTTGCTTGCGGGCGGCACCTCGTGGCCGGCAAACCAACGCTCCATCTCGCGAAAGCGCGCGCTGCGCTCGGCGTCGCTCCAGAACAGCACCTGAAGATCTGCAGGATCGTGCGGCGGTGGCTGCGTCAGTTCGACCGCTGCGAGCGGTGGCGGTGCGGCAGTGACGCCGGGAGCCATCCGGCCACCGCATCCGCCAAGCATCAGCGCGGCTGTCATCAGCGCCCCGAGCACGGTCCTGTTCATTCTCTCTCCCTCGATTGCTCGTTCAGCGCCTTACCAGCGTGACCTGATGAACATTCACATTACCGCTGCGAAACCCACCTTCGCAATAGCTCAGATAATAGCGCCAGAGGCGCTGAAAGCGCGTGTCGAACCCTTCCGGCAACAGTCCTTCGCGCACCGCCGCCTCGAACCGCGCGCGCCATTCGGCCAGCGTGTGCGCGTAATCTTCGCCAAATGCGTGAGGCTCTTCCCATGCGAGCCCTCGCGCCTCGGCCAGCGCCCGGAACTCGCTCGACTTGATGAGCAGCCCGCCGGGAAAGACATAAGCCTGGATGAAGTCGGTGGTCCCGGCATAGGTCTCGAACAGGTCCTCGGCCATGGAAATATATTGCAGCGCCGCGCGCCCGCCGGGCTTGAGGCTCCGGGCGATGCAATCGAGAAAGGCGGGCCAATACTCGCGGCCCAGCGCCTCGACCATCTCGACGCAGGCGATCGCATCGTATTGCCCCTCGACTGTGCGATAATCCCGCTGCTCGAACCGGATGGCGGGCAAGCGGTTCGCGCGAGCATAGGCGAGCTGTTCTTCGGATAGGCTGATCGCTGTCACCTCGCGGCCCTCTGCGGCGAGCAGCTGCGCCAAGGAGCCCCAGCCGCACCCGATCTCGAGCACAGACCGAGCCTCGCCCAGCCGCGCGGCGATCGCGGTGAGCTTCCTCGCCTGCGCCGCCTCGAGCCCGCCATCGCCCCAGCCCAGCGCGCTGGAATAGGTCATGCCGCTGTCCAGCCACGCGGCGTAGAAATCGTTGCCGAGATCGTAATGCGCGGCGACATTGCGCGCGGACCCTGCGCGGCTGTTGCGGTTCGATCCATGCACGATGCGCGCGGCCCACTTGAACGGGCCCGAGGGGCGCGCCGTGTTGCCCAGCTCGCGCGCATTGGCCCCCATGATCGCGAACAGCGATACGAGATCCTCACACGCCCATTCGCCCTTTTCCCACGCCTGATACCAGCCGATCGAGCCACCGGTCGCGAGGCGGACCAGCGCACGCCAGTCCTTCACCGTGAGTTCGACCTCGAAGCCCGGCGCCCGCCCGCCGAGGGTGCGCGCCGTGCCATCCGGCAAATGCGCCACCATCGTGCCCCGCACGAGACCTCGATCGACCCGATCGATCAACGCGCCAAAACCTGGGGCAAGCAGGCGCGAGGCAAGGCCATGCGCAGCGCCGAAGCGTTTACCAACGCTCAGCAAGCGCTCGCCCCTCGTTCCTTGCGCGGTCATGAGGCAGGGCATAGTCGCGCGCCGCCCTCGCGGGCAAGGCGCAGCGAAGCGCTTGCCCCCGGCGGATCAGCCCGCCTTCATCGCCTTGTAGGCCTCGAGCGCGCGCTCGCGCCCGGCCTTGTGCGCGATGATCTTGCGCGGATAGCCTTGCGGCCGCTTGCCATGCTCGTCGGGATCGTGGATCGCGGGTTCGCGAAGATTTGCAAGCTCGGGCACATAGCGCCGGATATAGCCTGCCGCGTCGAACTTCTCGCTCTGGCTGAGCGGCGCCATGATCCGGCTGAACATGTTCGAATCGACCCCTGTGCCCGAATTCCACTGCCAGTTGACCGCGTTCGAGCAATAATCCGCATCGACAAGGCAATCCCAGAACCAGCGCTCGCCAACGCGCCAGTCGATCAGCAGGTGCTTGATGAGGAAGCTTGCGGTGATCATGCGTACCCGGTTGTGCATCCAGCCGGTCTCCCACAGCTGGCGCATCCCGGCATCGACGATCGGATAGCCCGTGCGGCCCTGCTGCCACGCCTTCAGGTCTCTCGCGGCGTCCTCGTCGGTCTCGGGATCGCGCCATTGGAGGCGATCATAGTCCTCGCGATAGTTAGCGCTCGCGTAGGCGGGGGTTTCACAGATCACATTGGCGGCGTAATCGCGCCAGACGAGCTCGCTCTCGAAGCTGCGCCAGCCATCCGAGCGCTTATGGCTCAGGGCATGCCAGATCTGAACCGGGCTGATCTCGCCGAAATGCAGATGCGGCGAGAGGCGCGAGGTGCCGTCCATGCTCGGCAGGTTGCGCCGGTCCTCATAATCGCCGACCTCGCTCTCCCACTGGCCGAGCCGATCGTGCGCAGCCTTCTCGCCCACCTGCCAGAACGCGGCGATCCCGCCCGACCAATCGGGCTTGGTGGGCAGGAGCTTCCAGTCCGCAAGCGTGTCGCTCGCGGGCCATTCATCGGGCGAGGAGAGGGTCTCGGGCTCAGGCAAGGCAGCGCGCGGCGGGAATTCGCCGCGCATCGCCTTGTAGAAGGGGGTGTAGATCTTGAACGGGGTGCCGGAGCCGGTCCTCACATGGCCGGCGGGAAAAAGATAGATCCCGTCATGCAGCACGAGCTCGACCTTTTCGGCGAGCCTGCCTTGCGCCTTCCTCCACCAGGGTTCGTAATGCCGGTTGGCGTGGACGGCCGCAGCGCCCGTCTCCTCGGCGATCTGCGCGATCACCTGCGCCGCATCGCCGCGCCGCAGGATCAGGCGCGCATGGCGCTGCGCAAGGCTGCTGGCGAGGCTCCCCAGCGAATGGTGCAGCCACCAGCGCGAGGCGCCGCCCATCGCATGGTGCCCCGGTGCCTCATCGTCGAGCACGAAGACCGCGATGACGGGACCGCGCTTTGCCGCTGCGTGGAGTGCCGGATTGTCCGCGAGGCGCAAATCGCGCCGCAGCCACACGATCTGGATGTCGTTCATGCGAGGGGAAGCGCGCAAGGCGGCTGCGGGTTCCTGAAAGCTGACCGCCCGCCTGTTCGCATCGCCGCCAGGGCTCTGGAAATGTAGGGGCTGTGCGCCTATCGCACCTTCGAGAAGAGGAGCTGAAAGAGACACGCATGACCACAAGCGAACCGTTCATCCGGCCTGACATGAAGGCCTTTCTCGATGGCCTTGCTGCCATGGGCCGCCCCGCCATCGCCGATCTGTCGCTGGAGGAAGCGCGCGCCGGTTATGTCGCGCTGCACGCCCTCGCCGATCGCGACGCGCGCGATCTGCCGGTGATCCAAGACCTTGCCTGCCCCGGCCCTGCGGGCGACATCCCGCTGCGGCTCTACGATGCGCGCGAGGAGCGCGGCGCGGGCCCCGTCATCGTGTTCTTCCACGGGGGCGGCTTCGTCATCGGTGATCTTGAGACCCACCATTCGCTGTGCAGCGAGATCGCCGCGCTGATGGACCTGCCGCTTGTCGCTGTCGATTATCGCCGCGCGCCCGAGGCGCCCTTCCCCGCTGCTGTCGACGATTGCGAGGCGGCCGCACGCTGGATCGCTTCTTCGCCCGAGGCGCTCGGCCGCGAGGCAACCGGGCTCGTCACTATCGGTGACAGTGCGGGCGGCAATGCGACGATCGTCGTGAGCCAGGCGCTGGCAGCAAACCCAGCCACAGTGCCGGTGGTGCTGCAGGTTCCCATCTTCCCGCTCGCAAGCGTGGCGGAAGGATCGGCCAGCCTCGAGCAGTTCGCTGACGGCTTCGTGCTGACCAAGGCTGCGATCGAATTCTTCGACGCGGCCTACCGCGCCGACCGCAGCGATCCGCGCGGCTTCCCGATCCTCGGCGATCACGCCTGCGCCCCGCCGAGCCTGGTGGTCACAGCGAGCCTCGATCCGATCCGCGATTCCGGCCGCGACTACGCGCAGGCGCTGGCGGCGGCGGGGGCGGACTTCACCTTCCTCGAAATGAAGGGCGTCACGCACAGCTTCACCAATCTGCGCCGCGCCGTGCCGAGCACGCAGGCCGATCTCGAGCGGATCATCGCCGCGATGAAGGCGCATCTGGGAGAGCTGGCACCATGAGCGAATTGCCCTATCGGCCTTGCGCCGGCTTCATGCTCGTCAACGACGAGGGCCGCGTCTTCGTCGGCCAGCGGATCGAAACGCGCGCGCACGGCACCTGGCAGATGCCGCAGGGCGGGATCGACGAAGGCGAGGACGAGGAGCAGGCCGCGCTGCGCGAGCTCGAGGAGGAGACCGGGATCGGCCCCGACAAGGTGACGATCATCGCCCGCGCCTCGCGGCCCATGCGCTACGATCTGCCCGAGGAGCTGATGGGCAAGGTCTGGAAGGGCAGGTATCGCGGCCAGATCCAGCACTGGTTCCTCGGCCGCTTCCTCGGCGGCGAGAGCGACATCGACCTCGAGGCGCACGATCCGCCTGAATTCAACGCCTATCGCTGGGTCGAGCCCGCCGACTTGCCTGAGCTGATCGTCCCCTTCAAGCGCGAGGTCTATGCCGCGCTGGTGGAGGAGTTCGGCCCGCTCATCGAGCAGGGCCTTGCTTGACGGCCTGCGCTCAATTGCTCGCCGGCCCCGCCTCGTTGGTCTCCACCGCGACGCGCTGCGAGCCCATCGCGATCGTGCTCCTGAGCGAGACCGTCTCCGGGCAATTGTCACCGCACATCGAGCGCAGCCGCGCGAGGTTGCGCTTCGCCTTCTCGAGCGCCCCCTTCTCGACCAGCGCCGCGCCCTCGCCCGAGATCGCCGCGAAGTTCTCCGGATCGCGCGAGAGCGCCTCGCGGTAGTAGCGGATCGCCTTGCCCTGCAGACCATCGCGGCGCGCAGCTTCGGCGAGTTCGAGGAAGATCGGGGTATAGCCCGGATCGACCGCCAAAGCCGCCTCGAACGCATCGGTTGCGCCCTGCGGATCGCCCGCCTCGAGCGCGGCCTTGCCCTGCGCAACGAGCGCAAGCGCACGCGGATCGGGCGCCGGATCCTGCGCGCTCGTCACGCTCGCGGTGGTCGCGAGAAACAGCGAGAGAGCAGCGGCGGCGGGCGCGAAACGCATGAGGAGCTCCTTCCAGTCAGCAAGCCGGGTTATCGGGGGCTTAGCCATAAGCCTTAGGCCTACCACGCACGGCGCAATATAGCGACAAAAAACCCATCCGTTTCATCCCGAAACGGTTGCAGCCGCCACCCCTTCCCGCACTTCTCCCCGAGCTTGAGCGCGACCTCGCCCGCTTCCCAATCTGCCTGCCTTGCGAGGAACGCCTCGATCCGCTCGGTCCCTTCGGCATCGAGCAGTGAGCAGGTGACAAAGCCGATCGTCCCCCCGGGCCTCACCAGCTCGGCGGCGACCTCGAGCACATGGTCCTGCAAGGCGGTGAGCCGCGCGAGCTCGCCCCGGTCGAGCCGCCAGCGCGCTTCCGGATTGCGCCGCCAGGTGCCCGAGCCCGAGCAAGGTGCATCCACCAGCACGTGATCCGCGGCGCCCCGCCATGGCTCCAACGCGGCGAGTTCGCGGCCCGGATCGAGCAGCACCTGCGCCTCGAGCAGCGCTCCTGCCCGCGCCGCGCGCGGGGCGAGGTTGCCGAGCCGGCGCTTGTCGGTGTCCGCCGCCACCAGCTTCGCCGCATTGCCCAGCCGCGCCGCGAGCGCGAGCGTCTTGCCGCCGGCGCCTGCGCAAAGGTCGATCACCACATCGCCGCGCTTCACCGGCAGCGCCTCGCAGATCAGCTGGCTGCCGTGGTCCTGCAGCTCGATCAGCCCTTGCGCATAGGCATCCCAGCTCTGCGCGCTCGTGCCGGTCGCGAAGCGCAGGCCCCCTGTGGCGGCGAGCCTCTCGCCGGGCTCGGGCAGCGCAAGCGTGGCGCGATCGGCCTTGAGCGCGTTGACCCGCACATCGAGCGGCGCGCGCGCCAGCAGCGCCTCGGCCGCCTCGCCCGCAATGCCCGAAGCCGCCAGCGCCGCCGTCAGCCAGCCCGGCGCGAGCCCCGTCTCCGCCACCGCCTCGCCCGGCGCGATCGGCGCGGGGCCATGCGCGGAACCATCGAACAACGCCGCGAGCTCTGCATCCTGCCCGGCCAGCGCCAGCATCGCCGCGCGCCCACTCGGCGGCACCGGCCCGCAGGCGCGCACCGCGCGGTAGACCAGCTCGCGCACCGCGCGGCGGTCCTTGGAGCCCGCATAGCGCCGCGTCCTGAAGTGCTCGGCGATCAGCCGGTCGGCCGGAGCGCCCTTGCCGCGCGCCGCCGCGATCACTGCATCGACCAGCTCGATCGCGCTTTGCACCCGCGCCGCCGGGGTCATCGCAAGCCCTCCGCTCGTCGCTCGCACAGCACGCTTGAACCGCCTGTTACACTGTCTTGGGGCGAAAAAGCCCGCTGCGCGCGCAAGGCCGCTGGCCAATGATACATGAGGGGAGGCGCGCAGCGGATCATGCGCGCTTCATGCCATTTCCGGCACGAGTAGGAAAACCGAACCGGAACGCTGCCGATCCCCGCAGGCTCACCGCGTCGGATAGTTCGGTGCCTCGCGCGTGATCGCAACATCGTGGACATGGCTCTCGGAAAGCCCGGCATTGGTGATCCGCACGAATTGCGCGCGGGCTTGCAGATCGGGGATCGTGGCCGAGCCGGTATAGCCCATCGCCGCCTTGATCCCGCCGACAAGCTGGTGAACCACATCGGGTGCCGGCCCCTTGAACGGCACCTGCCCCTCGATCCCCTCGGGCACCAGCTTCATCGCCGTCACGTCCTGCTGGAAATAGCGATCGGCGCTGCCGCGGGCCATCGCGCTGACGCTGCCCATGCCGCGATAGGCCTTGTAGGAGCGGCCCTGATAGAGGAACACCTCGCCCGGACTTTCGGCAGTTCCGGCCAGCATCGAACCGATCATCACGCTGGAAGCGCCCG
>JAZBNR010000042.1:0-3246 GCA_036350735.1 Erythrobacter sp. | reverse complement strand
CGGGCCGAGCGTCATGCACTCCTATTTCCGCAACGAGGAGGCGACCAGCGACTGCCTGGTGGATGGCTGGCTCGACACCGGCGACATGGGCTACACCGCCGATGGCTACCTGTTCATCGTCGGTCGCGCCAAGGACATGATCATCATCAACGGCAAGAACCACTGGCCGCAGGACATCGAGTGGGCGGTGGAGCAATTGCCCGGCTTCAACCATGGCGACATCGCCGCCTTCGCGATCGAGACCGATAACGGCGAGGAAGCGCCCGCGGTCCTGGTCCATTGCCGGGTTTCCGACCCGGTCGAGCGCATCAGGCTGCGCGAACAGATCGCCGACAAGGTGCGCTCGGTCACGGGCATGAGCTGCGTCGTCGAACTGGTCCCGCCGCGCACGCTGCCGCGCACATCCTCGGGCAAGCTGAGCCGCGCCAAGGCGAAGAAGCTGTACCTCTCGGGCGAGATCGTGCCGCTGAAACTGGCGGCCTAGGCGTCTCCCCTTACCCGCCCCAATCCGCGCTGAGCGGGGCGGGGCCACTGCGCACCGTCACGCTCACGCCGCGCCGCGCGAGGATCTCGGCGGCCTGCGAGGCCTGGTCCTCGGGCCCTTCGAGCACGATCGGCAGGTTGACCCGCTTGGCCGCCCATTCGACTACGCTCAGCGCCTGTGCGCCTTCGGGGGTGGGGCCGGATTCGTCGAACGGGATCGCGCCGGGCAGTTCGCCGATCGGCGGGAGCAGTTCGATCGTCCATTCGGGCTCGATATCGGCAATGCGCTGTTCGAGCGCGCGATAGGCGGCAAGCGTCGCGCCTTCGAGCGGCTCGGCGCGCACCGTGGCGCGGCGGCGGGTGCGATCGACCGTCACGTCGCTCTCGGCCACGCCCGCGACCAGCGCGAGCCGGGTGGCGAGGTCCTCCGCGCGTTCGAGCGCGGCGGCTTCCTCGTTGGCGCGGGCGGCGGAAAGCTGCGCCTGCTCGGCCGCGCTCGCGCTGGTGCCGACCTGGTACTGGGTGAGCGTGAATTCGACCGGACGGCCCAGTTGCTTGGTCAGCGTGCGCTCGACCTTCGCCTCGGCCCCGGGGCTGAGGCTCGGCGTGAGGACCGTCGCATCGACCGTGATCGTCTCCTCGCCATAGGTGATCTGCATGTCGTCGAGCAGCGCGCGCGGCGGGAAGTTCTCGAGGATCTCGTTGCGGGTCACGCGCTGCGCATTGGTCTCCTCGGCGATCTGGACCAGCGACAGGCCGAGCGGGACGGCGAGCATGATGAATACCGCGATGATCGCGATGTTCTGGAACGCGGTGTTGCGCGCCGAGAGGTTGGTCTGGAACCCGTAGAGTCGCGCCATCCCCCAGGCGGTGAGCGCAATGGTGATGAGGTTGGTGACGTAGAGCAGCAGCGCGCCGGAGAACACCGTCCAGTTGAGCGTCGCAAAGCCGAAACCGACCGTCGCAAGCGGCGGCATCAGGGCGGTCGCGATCGCCACGCCCACGATCGTCCCCTCGCGCCCGCGGATCATCGCATAGGCGCCCGCCATGGCGGAGAACAGCGCCACGAACAGGTCGAACAGGTTGGGCTGGGTGCGCGCGGCGATCTCCGGCGTGATCGTCTGGATCGGGGAAAGGAACACCAGCGCGCCCGTCAGCCCCACCGCCATCACCGTGCCCCAGGCGAGGCTGATCGCGGACTGGCGCAGCCAGTGATAGTCGCCGATCGAGAGCGCGAAACCCAGGCCCATGATCGGCCCCATCAGCGGCGAGAGCAGCATCGCCCCGATCACCACCGCCGGCGAGGAGAGCAGCAGGCCGAGCACCGCGATCCCGGCGCTCATCGCGGTCATGAACAGGTAGCGCTCGCTCATCAGGCATTCTTCGCGCCGCCGCTCGATCACCTCGGCCTGGTTGACCGTGCCGACCACGTCCTCTCGCCACCAGCGCCGAAGGCTGATCAGCACGCGCGAGACCGACATCGCCTGCGCCGGACGCGCCGCCGCCGCGCTCGCCGCGGGCTGCCGGGTGTACCCCGTGCTCGACGGCGCCGGCGCAGGCGCGGGCACCGGGCTGTCCGGTGTCTGGGGGTTGTCTTCGTTCACGTCGGTTCTTCGTCCCAAGCCTGAAATCGGCCATCTACGCGCAATCATAGGTTAGTCAAAGGGGCGAGGATAGGCCGCTTGCGCCAATTGCCCGTTGGCGTGGCGATGCGAAACGCGCTACCTGTCGCTCGCAACTTGAAACGCGTGTCTTAGATATCTAATACAGTAGAAAACCAGTCCCGCCCGGCAATCGCGGCGGATGAGGGAGCAGAAGTTCAGGCCATGAGCACCGAGACCAGACCCGATATCAACCTTTCCGCGCCGACCAAGACCGCGACCGATTTCGAGCTGACCCCGCCCGACCCAGTGCCGCAGGTCGCGCCCGAAAAGGCCGCAGGCCTCGTGCCCGTGTCGAGCGAGCAGAAGTCCAAGCTCGACACCAAGGTCGATGCCTTCGTCGACGATCTCGTCTCGGTCGATGCCAATTCGCCCCAGTTCGGCGAGAAGGTCGACCAGATCACTCGCATGGGGCAGGAGCAGATCCGCGCCGCCGCCGCCCATTCCAACCGCTTCCTCGATCGCCCGGTGCGCGCGATGGACGCCGATAGCGGCGTGGGCAAGGACTTGGCCGAACTGCGCCGCACGGTCGAGGACCTCGATCCGGGCAAGAAGAGCAAGCTGCTCGAGCCGCGCCGCATCTTCGGCATCATCCCCTTCGGCAACCGGCTGAAGAACTATTTCGACAGCTATACCAGCGCGCAGGGACACATCCAGGCGATCCTCGAGCGGCTGGAGAGCGGCAAGAAGGAACTTCACCTAGACAATGCCGCGATCGACACCGAGCGCGCCAAGCTGTGGGAAGCGATGGGCGAGCTCGAACAGATGATCCACATCGCCAAGACGCTCGATGCGCGGCTCGAGGCGAAGGCCAACGAACTCGACGCCTCCGATCCCGAAAAGGCCAAGGCGCTGCGCGAGAGCGCGCTGTTCTATGTCCGCCAGCGCACGCAGGACCTGCTGACGCAGATGGCGGTCAGCGTGCAAGGCTATCTCGCGCTGGACCTCGTCAAGAAGAACAATGTCGAACTGGTGAAGGGCGTCGACCGCGCCAGTACCACCACGGTCGGCGCGCTGCGCACCGCGGTGACGGTGGCGCAGGCGATGACCAACCAGCGGCTGGTGCTGCAACAGATCACGTCGCTCAACCAGACCACGAGCG
>JAZBNR010000041.1:0-23507 GCA_036350735.1 Erythrobacter sp. | reverse complement strand
GGGCCGGTCGGTGAAGAAGTTGTTGCGATCCTCGCCCAGCGCCCAATAGGCGCTCGCGGTGATGTTCATCCGCCCGATCCGCCCATCGGCGTTGTAGCCCAGATAATAGACATCGTAGTCGCGCCCGCGCAGGTTCCCCAGCAGCGCGGGGCGCACGGGAAAGCCGTTGTCGTCGATCTCGATGTTGTCGCCCTCGCGGTTGCGATTGTAGATCACCGTGATCTGGCTGGTGAGCGCGGGGATCAGGAAATCCTGGCGATAGGCGTTGGCGATGAAAACATAATCGTCGCGCGGGCGCTGGAAGAGCGCATTGAGCCCCGAGTTCGTGTCCTTCTCGAGCCGGCGGAAGGCAGCAAGGTTGAACTGGAAGCGGTTGTTGTCGCGATTGCCGAACAGGCGGATGCCCAATTGCTGGTCCTGGAACAGGAAGCCGCGAAAATCGGACTGGAACGGCTGGATCCCCGCGCGGATCGAGATGAAATCGTAACGGTCGGTGTCGAACCGCTTGAAGTGATAATCGACGAAGGCTTCCTGCACGCCGAGGAAATCATCGAGGCGGGTGGTCCCGCGCGAAGGCTCGACGAACAGCACGCGCCGCTCTGGCACGGTCACGTAATTGACGTTGTAAGCGAGCGTCAGGCGGTATTCGATCGTGGGCGGCATGTAGGCGGTGCTGCCCTTCAAGAGCGCCGCGCCCGCGATGAAGGTCTGCGAAAGAACGTGGGAGACATCGTTGCCAAAGACGTCCAGCCGGTCCGGATCCTCGGTGGTCTGCACGCCCACGGGGATCGGAAAGGTGCGCGGCTCGTAGACGGTGTCGGAGATGAGGTTTGCGACGAAGAACCAGTCGTTCTCCTTGATCGGCAGCCACGGCACCTTGTCGCGGTTGATCGGGCGATCGCCCTTGTAGGTGTTCTGATTGTAGGGATCGAGGATGTCCTCCTCGACCAGCCCCAGCCCCTGGATCAGCCGCCAGCGATCGGGGATCGGCACCTGATCCTGCGGGAAGGCCTGCGGCGGGGGCGCGCGGATCGCGCCCTCATTGGTCTGATCGATCTGATCGGGCAGCTCGGACTGGAAGCCCGGCCGCTCGCGCCCCTCGATGATCTGGGGATCGAGCGGCTCGCCCGGATCGAGCTGGGTGGTGTTGAGCCCCTCGGGCCGCTCATAGGGCTCGGGCGGCGGGACATCATCCTGCGCTTGCTGTTCCGGCGGCAGCGCGGGCTCCTCTGCCGGAGGCGCGGCCTGCATCGTCAGCACGGCGGGGAGAAGGAACAGCGACATCCCCTTACAAACCCTCGCACACGTTCTGTTCGGGCGTATCGAGGAACGGCGCGAACGGGCAGTTCACGTAGCGCAGCCGCACCTGCCGGCTGCCGACCCTGACCACGATCCGGTCCGCCCTGATCTCGCGCGGCGCATTGCCGATCCCTCCGACGCGCTGGCCAGCATTGTGAACGCCGAGAAAGCTGATCATGTCGTCCTGGTCGATCCCGTCGCCCGAAACGCCGAGCCCGCCAACGAGCTGGTTGCCGCGATAGACCGGGACCGAGCCGGGAAAGATCTGGATGCCATTGTCGAGCCGGCTCCCGCCCGAGGCTGTGTCAGGCAGGCCGGTGCAGCGGCGCGGCGTATCCTGATCGCTCGCGCCCAGCACGAACCCCAGATGCTGCGCAAGATTGCCGATGATGAGGTTCGATTGCAGCCCTGTGGAGAACGGGTTGAATTGCTCGATCGGGCGCGAGAGCGGGCCGTGCGGCTGGCCCACCTCGCCATCGGGGAAATAGGGCCGCGAGAGATTTCCGCCCGAACGGTCCGCGAAGGCAAAGGTGCCGGTGAGCGCGTTCGGATCATCTAGGAAATTGCGCAAATCGGTGACGAACTGGCGCGGGCCCGCGCCTGCCATGGTGAGCTCGGCTGCCGCGAAAGGCCCCGAGAAGAAGCTCGCCGTGCGTGCCTTTTGCAAGCTCACATCGGTGCCGAAGATCGGCGCATCGGGCGAGCGCACCACGCCGAGCACCCGCCCGCGCGTATCAACGAGGCTGATCGTCACCTGTGCGCGGCTATCGAGCGGCTTGCGGATCTGAGCGCGCGCGCGGCTCATCACGGTGAAGGCTTCCTCGAGGATCGCGCGCGCCTCGCCCTCGCTGATCGGATTGGGCACATCGCCGCCATCGGTCCCGCCGCGGATCGGGAAGCGGTTCATCCCCATGCCGTTCGAGAGGACGAAAGCATCCCGGATCGTGAAATCGGAAGCGGTAGAGGGGCGGATGCCCGAAGCCTCCGTGCCGTAGGCGGCCCCGCCAAGAAGCGCCGTGCCCTCGTAATAGCCGCGCACCGGAACGAGCGCGCCGGGCGTGCTGGCAAAGGAGGCACCCGCAACGGAGGTCAGCTGCGCAAACTGGGTGTCGGAAAAACGGAATGTGGTGCCATCAGCGGAGATCCGCTCGGCGCGGATCGATTGCGGCGCCTCGAACCCGACCGTGCCTGCAAGCGCGATCGCCTCGTCACGGTCATTGTCGAAATCGAGCGTGTTGGGATCAAAGCCATAGTCCCCGTCCGCCATCACCCCGATGCCGCCCACCACCACGCCGTTCTTGTAGAGCGGGAAGCCGCCCGGGTCCGCCGCGAGGCCGAGCGGCGCGCGCTTGGGGCCGATCATGCCATCGCCGAAGCGGCGCACGAGGTCTGAGCAGGGAAGCTGGCTGAACTGCACACCGAACAGCGGCCCGCTTTCCAGCCCCACCGTGGTGGGCGCGGGCGGGAAATGCTCCTGCACGATCTGGCTCGCCGTGCGCGAGGAGAAGGCGTTGCCCCCGCTCGAGAGATAAGCCCCGGTGATCGCCTTGGAGATCGCGGTCGCAGCGGCAGGCACTTCGAGGCCCTGCGCATCGACATTGTCGCCATTGGGCGCATCGGAAATTGTCGCGGTGGCAGGCGCGTTCGGCATCGCGAACACGCCGAGCACGTTGCCCACCCGGTCGACCACCGCGATCGTCGCGGGATCACCCTGCGCACTCGCCTGCGCGGCAGCCTGGGCGATGATCCGGCCAACCTCGGCCGCAGTGAGCGCCTCGGCTGCGGGGATGCTGAAGACCTGGCCGGGCGGCGGAGGCGCGGGCGGCGGGGGCGCGGGCGGCGGGCTGCCGATGCCTCCCCCCGGCGCCGGCGTGCTGGAGGAGCCGCCGCCCCCGCAGCCCGTCAGCACCAAAGCGGCGCTGGCAGCGATCGCCGCCGCCTGCCAAAACCTGTTCGTGTGCCCCCCGGCCATGCGTCAGCTCAGCCGCTGGATCGCACCCGCCGCCGAGGCGAGCGCGGTTCTGAAGCTGGCGGGTTTGAAGGAATTGGGCTCCTTAACCGCCTCATAGGCGCGATTGATGTCGGCGCGGATGCCGGCCGCTGCAGCCACCGTGACGCGCTCCTCGCGCACCAGCGCGTTGAGCAAGGTGTCGATCGCCATCACCGCCTGGACCGAGCCCGAATAATCGGTAAATCGCGGCGCGGTCGCTTTCCCGGCGATCATCGCGATCACCGCGAAGGCATCGGCATCGGCATAGGCGCGCTGGGCAAGCGCATTGGAGAGTGTCGCCGCGCGACGCCCGAGCTGCACCGCCGCCGCGCGCGCATCGGCCGGGCCGCCAGCGCCCATCGCGGCGTGGAACTCGCGGCTCGCCATCAGGAAATCGTCGGCCTGCGCGGGCACCAGCGCCTTGGCCACCGAGGAGAGCATGATGATGTTCTCATCGTTGAACGGCGGATTGCCGAACGGGATCGGGCGTGCGGGATTGGTCTCGAACGAGAGCTTGCGCGCCTCGGCATCGGTGATCGTGCGGTGGCACGAATGGCAATCGTAGAAGTAGAATTGCGGGAAGGCGCCCTCCATCCCGTATTTCGCATCGGCGAACAGGCTGGTCGAACGCTTGACCGCCTCGGCCTGGCCCACCGCCCACAGCCGCACCGAGTTCATCCGCCCCTTGCGCGCGCGGTAATCCGTATCCTCGTTGTGGTGCTGCTGGAGCGCGCTGAACAGATCGAGCTCGAACGAGACGCGCGGGTGGCCCGCGGCCATCATCGAGTGGGTGACGAACTGGCCGCGATTGGTCGAGCCGTAATGGCAATCGAGGCAATTGTTGGCGCGCACCTGCGGCTGATCGAGCGCGACGAGGCCATCGGCGATGTTCGAGGCGTGGGTGGCGGGGCGGGCATAGTGCGTTGCCAGCCATTTTTGCGCCGGGCCGTGGCAGCTCTCGCAGCTCACCCCGTCCGACAGGAGAAAGCGCGGCCCGCGCTGGGCTTCGGGCGCGAAGGTCGAATGGCAGCCGAGGCAGGCGGGGGCCTGCGTGGCGGGGCCGAGCCCGAGCGAATCCGCGATCTGCTGGCCGCGCCGCCCGCCGAGCACGGCATAAGCGCGGCTATGGGCGCCGGCCTGCGAGGAAGGCTCCTGCCAGGTCGCGATCTCGTCCTGCCGGACAACCGCGCCATTGCCCTCGGCCCGGCCATGGCAGGTCGAACCAGCGCAGGTCGCGACCCCTTCGTAGCGGGCCGAGGAGGACATCGAATTGCTGCTCGCGTCGGCGAGCGGATAGAGGAGCGCAACCGCGAGCAGCAAGGCCGCGCGCAAAGCACGCCCGCCGCGACCGATGGCCGCCGCTACCAGGCCCGCTTTCATCTCTGAGCGAGACGCCGCGTCCCGTGCCTCGCCGCTTGCACCCTTGTGTGTCATCTCAAACCCCCCGAGATGCCCTTCCTGCCGTCCGGCCAGCGCCTGTGCCGCCCGTCCACCAACCCCGCTAGCGCGATCGGCCCCTTTTCCGGAAACCTCAAGCGCCTTTGCGTGCTGCCGATCTCCCGTCCCACGAAGGGCTGATCGCCCCGCCCGGGATTAAATGCACAGTCCCGAACCATCGAACCGCTGCCGGTTCGACTCTCCTCACATTAGACCCAGCGCCCCTTTTTCCAATTGTCGCGCCAAGATGCAACCTCCAAAGCAACAAACTGCCCCGGCAATCTGCCGCAAGTTCAGTTTGTTGCGCACAGCGCACACCTCCGGTTCCTCGGTCACGGTCGCGACCACATCCGCGCAAGGTTGGCGATCGTCTTGTCGAGGGTGAGCAATTCGGGCGATTGCAGGTCGAGTTTGCCGCGCAACGAGGTGCGCAGGTTCTCCATATCGAACAACAGCTCGCGCGCCGCGGGGTCAGCCACGAGGCTCTCGATCCAGCCGACCGCCACCACTCGCTCACCGCTGGTGACAGGGCGCACTTCGTGGATCGTGGTGGAGGGATAGAGCACCAGCTCGCCCCAGTCGCCGCGCACCTCCTGGGTCGTGCCGGCGGTGTGGATCACCAGCTCGCCGCCCTCGTAATCGGCGGCGTCGCTGAGGAACAGGGTGAAGCTGATATCGGTGCGCAGGCGCTGGGCGCCCTTGCCCATCAGCGCGTTATCGACATGCGCGCCGTAGCGCCCGCCGTCCTGCGTCCGGCTGATCAGCAGCGGCGAATAGCGGCGCGGGCGGGCCGCGGCCTGCACCACCGGGTTGCCCTCGATCAGCGGCATGAGCGACAACGAGATCGCGCGCCCTGCCGCGCTGTTCATCCGCGCCTGGAGATTGTGCTTGACCGCCTGCGCGACTCGGCCCGCCGTCTCGGTGCCGTCGCGCCATTCGAGCGGCTCGAGCTTGCGGGCGAGCGTTGCGCGCGTGGCGGCATCGGCGAAGGCGGCGATCTTTAGGATCATGAAAGGCGCCTTAGCGCAAGGAGCGCAGCGAAGGATAGCCGCGCCGTCAATCGCCCGCGAACCGGCCCTTGATCGCGCGGCGCGCGCGGAAGTGGACGACGGCGAGCGAGGGGATCACGAGCATCAGCAGCATCGTCCCGATCAGCACGCCAAAGCCCAGGCTCGCCGACATCGGGATGAGGAACTGCGCCTGCTTGCTCGTCTCGAAGGTGATCGGGGCGACACCGAGGAAAGTGGTCAGCGCGGTCAGCATGATCGGGCGAAAGCGCGTCTTGGCCGCATCGATCATCGCCGCGTTCTCATCGAGCCCCTTTTCGATGTTCTCGTTGAAGAAATCGATCATCACGAGGCTGCCGTTGATGATCACGCCCGCAAGCGCGACGATCCCCAGCGTCGAGAGGATGCCGAGCGAGATGCCGAGCAGCAGGTGGCCCAGCAGCGCCCCGATCGCGCCGAACGGGATCGCGGCCATGATCACGAGCGGCTGGGTGTAGGATTTGAACGGGATCGCCAGCAGCGCGTAGATCGCGACCAGTGCGAGCCCGAAGGCGGGGCCCAGATCGCCGAAATTCTCCCCCAGTTCCTCCTGCTCTCCGCCGATCGCGTATTGCAACGTGGGATAATCCGCCGCGATCTCGGGCATGATGCCCTCAACGATGATCTGCGTCGCCTGATTGCCCGAGATCACATCCTCGTTGACTTCGGCCGAGATCACCACCTGGCGCCGCCCGTCCTCGCGCCGGATGACCGAGGGCGCGCGGGTGAACTCGGCCTCGGCGACCGCGCCCAGCGAAGTGAACCCGCCTGGCACGCGGACGCGGAAGCTCTCGATGTCGGCGATCGAATCGCGCTCCTCCTCGGGCAGGCGGACATAGACGCGCACATCCTCGCGCCCGCGCTGGACGCGCACCGCCTCCGCCCCGAAGAACGCGGCGCGCACCTGCCCTGCGAGATCCTCCAGCGTCAACCCGAGCGTGCGCGCCTCCGGCTTCAGGCGAAGGTCGATCTCGCGCATCCCGCCGTCCTGATCGCTCTCGATATCGTAGGTGCCGTTGATCCGGCCGATCCCCTCCATCAGCCGCGCGCTCGCCTCGGCCAGCACCCGCTCGTCGGTGTCGAACAGCTTGACGCTGATGGGCGAGCCGAAATTGATCGTCGAGGCGGTGACGGTGAAGGATTTGGCATCGGGCAGCGCGCCAACCTCTTCGCGCAGGGCGCGCTCGATTGCGCCGCCGCCGGGATTGTCGGGGTGGCCGGCCTTGAGCGCGATCTGGAGCGAGGCGAGGACGGGGCTGAGCGTCGTCTGATCGCTGCCCGGGCCGGCATCGGTCGTCTGGCTGCCGATCGTGGTGTAGACCGCCTCGACCCAATCGGGCCGCTCGCCCACCTCGGCCTCGTCGCCATAGCGCGCCAGCACGCGGTCGGCCGCGCTGATGATTTTCTGCGCGGTTTCGGCGGTGCGCTCGACCGTGGTGCCCGCCGGCATCTCGAGATTGGCGGCGACGACATCGTCCTCGATAAAGGGGAACGGGCTCACCTTGATGATCCCCGCCGGGATCAGCGCCGCCATCACGATGAGCAGCGCGAGCGCCCCCGAGAGCACCACCCAGGGCGCCGCCACGGCAAATCTCAGCGCCGTGTCAAGCGGCCCCTCGAGAAAGTCGCGCAGGCGATCATCGACCACCTTCTGCACCCGCTCGAAGAACTGCGTCACCGAGCTCTTCGCCGCAACCCCGGCGGCGGGCAGATGCGAGAGGTGATGCGGCAGCACCAGCAGCGCCTCGACCAGCGAGAGGCCGAGCACCGCGCTCACCACCAGCGGGATGTCGACCACCACTTTCCCGATCGTGCCGCCGATCGCATAGATCGGTGCGATCGCGGTGATGCTGGTGAGCACGGCGAAGATCACCGGGATCTTCACCCGTTGTGCTCCCTCGATCGCCGCGCCGAGCCCTGATCGCCCGCCCTCGCGCTCGGCATAGATGTTCTCGCCCACCACCACCGCATCATCGACCACCAAGCCAAGCGCGAGGATGAAGCCGAACAGCGAGAACATGTTGATGCTCGAGCCCGCCAGTTCGAGAATGTAAAGCGCGCCCACGAAGGTCGCGCCGATGCCGGTCGCGGTCCAGAAGGCGAGCCGCAGATCGAGGAACAGCGTCATCGAGATGAGCACGAGGATCAGACCCGCACCGGCATTGCGCAAAAGCAGGCTGTAGCGGTCGTTGAGGATTTCCGAGCTGTCGTTCCAGACGGCATAGTCGATGCCGGTCGGCGGGTCGTAATCCTCGGCGAGATAGGTCTTGACCGTGTCGGCGACATCGAGAACGCGCTCGTCGCTGGTGCGATAGACGTCGACGAAGGCGACCGGCTGCTCGTTGAAGCGGGCAATCAGCTCGGCATCCTCGAAACCATCCTCGACCTGCGCGATGTCCCCCACCGTCAGCAGATCGCCCTGCTCGGTTGTCACCAGCACGATGTCCTCGAAATCGGACTGCGCATAATTCTGGCCGACGGTGCGGATGCGCACTTCCTCGTCGTCGGTGTCGATCGAGCCGGCAGAGCGATCGAGGCTGCCCGAGCGCACCCGCGCAGAGACATCAAGCAGCGAGAGATTGAGCGCGCGCAGCCGTTCCTGCGGCACGTCGATGTAGATCTGGTAATCGCGCACCGAGGAGGTCTCGACATAACTGACGCCCGAGAGCGAGGAGAGCCGATCCTCGAGCGCGATCGCGGTCTCCTTGAGCGAGCGTTCGGGCACGTCGCCAAAAAGCGCGATGCGCATGACGATCTGGCGCGTGGTCAGCTCGCGGATATCGGGCTCGTCGGCCTCGGCGGGGAAGGTCTGGATCTGGTCGACCTCGGACTTCACGTCATCGAGCGCACGGGCGATGTCGGTGCCGCGCTCGAATTCGACATTGACCGTGCCGCGCCCTTCCGCTGCGGTCGAGGTGATCGTCTTGACGTTCTCCACCGCTTCCACCGCTTCCTCGGTGACGAGAACGATCGACTGTTCGATCTCGTCGGGCGTGGCGCCGGGATAGGAGACGCTGATCGAGACGGTGTCGAGGCTGCTTTCGGGAAAGACCTCCTGGACGATCGTCGTGTAGGCGTAAAAGCCGGCAGCGAACATCGCGATCATCAGGAGGTTGGCGGCAACGGGGTTGCGCACCATGAACGGGATGATGCCCCGGCGATCGCGCGCGCGCTCCTCCGGTGGGGGAGGGCTGCCGCTGGCGGCGGTCTTGCTCATTCGCCGCGGCCCTGGCGGGGCCTCGCCTCACGCATCGCTGCGGCGGGCTGCACCGGGTCGCGGCGCACCTTCATCCCCGTGATCGGCGCGGTGAGATTGCTTACCACCAGCCCCCCGCCCTCAGCGAGCGTGGGCGTGCTGATATAGGCCAGCTCATCGGTGCGCTGGATGATGCGCGCGGGCAGGATCTGGAGCTTGCCCTCGCGCACCACCCAGATCTCGTTGCCCGGCCGCACCGCGATCGCGGGCACCACGGCATAGCTCTCGAGGCTCGCGCCGGTGATCTCGGCTTTGACGAAGGCGCCAAGCAGCAGTGGCGGCGCGGGTCCGCGCGTTTCGGCGTCGGCATCGACCGGTCTGCCGCCGCTCAGCGGGGCGGGCACGCGCAGGAACACGTCGATGTTGCGCGTGGCGGAATCGAGGATCGCGTCCGCCCGGTCGACGAAGGCATTCCACTGATAGATCTTGCCGCCGAAATCGTATCGGATGCGCGCCGGGATGCGCCCGCGCGATGGCGAGAGCAGGCCGGGGATGAGCGCGGCCTCCTCCGCGCTGAGCGCAATGCGCACCTCGTAGGCGTCGGTCGCCACGATCGATCCCAGCGACTGCCCCACCTGGACGAGCGCGCCCACCGCCGCATCCTCCTGCCGCACGAGCCCGCTGAAGGGCGCGGTCAGGCGGGTGCGCCCGAGCAGCAGGCGCGCGTCCGCAAGCCCGGCGCGGGCGCGCTCGCGCGCGGCGCGGGCGCTGCGCAATTGCGGCTCACGCGTGGCGAGGCCGCGCCGCGCGGCGGTTTCGCCTGCGTCATCGGCTTGAGACGGATCCGGCACGGCGATCTCGGCGAGCTCGCGTGGCGGGAGAATCCGGGTCTCGCCTGCGCCCCCTTGCACCCCGGCTGCCTCGCGCGCGGCGAAACGTTCCAGCTCCTCGCGCGCGATCGCAACCTCTTCCTCTGCCTCAAGCACCGCGACGTCCTGCGCCGCCACGTCCGCCTGGGCGATGCGCACATCATTGCGAAAGTCGCTCTCCTCGATCCGCAGCAGCGTCGCCCCGCGCGAGACCACCGCGCCCTCGCGGAAATCGGGGTTCACATAGGTAAGTCGCCCCTGCACCTGCACCGCGATCGTTACCTCCTCGCGCGGCTCGACCGTGCCCGATCCCATCACCGGAATCGGGCCCGAAGCGGCCTCTAGCGGCACCGTCTGCACCAGCGGGACCTGCTCGGCCTGCGGCTCCTGCGTGGGCTGGGGGCGCAGCAGCACGAGCACGCCCGCAATAAGCACCGCGCCGCCGATCAGGAGCAGCGACCATAGAAGCTGGCGGTTCATGGCAGTTCTTCCCCTGTTTTGCCCCGAACGGGTTCTGCGAGGCGCATCTCGATCGGCTGGATCGCCCCGGCCGCATCCCCGATCCAGTCGCCCCCCAGGGCACGGTGCACAGCAAGCCGCGCACCGGCCGCGCCGCGCGCGGCCTGCGAGAGTGCGATCTGCGCCGAAGTGACGTTTCGCGAGGCATCGAGATAGGCCAGATACCCCCCTGTCCCGGCCTCAAAGCGGCGGCGCTGGAGATCGAGCGAGCCCTCGGCCTCGGCGAGCTGGCGGATGACGAGGCGATAGCGCTGGCGCTGTTGCTCGTAATCCGCGAGCGCGCTCTCGACCTCGCCGAAGGCCGAGAGCACGGTGCGGGCATAAGCCACCGCCTGCTGATCATAAGCCGCGCGCGCGGCGCGGATATTGGCGCTGATCCGGCCCCCATCGAAGATCGGCGCGGTGAGCGAGGCGACGAGCGAGGAAGTCCAGTTGTTCACGAAGTCGAAGGCGTTGCCCGGATTGCCCGCTTGCGTTCCCAGCCCCGCCTGGAAGGAGAGACGCGGGAAGCGCTCGGCGCGGCGCGCCCCGATCCGCAGGCGCGCCGCCTCGAGCCGCGCCCAGCCGGCGGCGACATCGGGGCGCTGCGCGAGGAGCCCGATCGGCAGGCCCGTGGGCACCGGCTCGAACACGAGGCGCGGCTGAAGCGGGCCTGCAAGCCGCTCGTCGAGCGTTTGCGGGTATGCCCCGATCAGCAGCGCAAGGCGCGAGCGCGTCGCCGCGAGCGCCGAGCGCAGCTGCGGCAGCGAGGCCTCGGTCGCGCGCAGATCCTGCCGAATCTGATAAAGCTCGAGGCTGTCGACGAGCCCGCGCGCAAAGCGCTCGTCAGTGCGCTGGGCGCGGTCGCGCAAGGTCGCGGCGTTGCGTTTGCTCAGCGCGAGCTGGCGGCTGGTGTCGACATAGTCGAGATAGGCCGCGATCGTCTCCGCGGCAGAGGCCAGCTGGACGGTACGCAGGTCTGCTTGAAGCGCGATCGCGTCGCGCGCGGCGGCGCGATAATCGTCGCTCACGCGGCCGAACAGGTCGAGCTCATAGGATGCGGTCGCATCGAGATTGTAGACCTCGTTGTCGATCCGGTCGATCGTGCCGCCGCCCAGCCCGCCGAAGGGCAGGCCGTCGATCGGGGTGCTGGTGCGGGTCGCGGTGCCGCCGCCGCTGACCTGCGGGAGGAGCGCCGCGCGCGCGACGCGCGCCTGCGCGCGCGCCTGCTCGAGCCGGGCAGCGGCCTCGAGGATGTCGAGATTGCTGGCGAGCGCATCGTCCACGAGGCGATCGAGCACCGGATCCTCGAACCCGCGCCACCATGCTTCGGGGCGATACTGACCTGGGCTCGCTTGAGCGGCGGAGAAGGTCTCGGGCATAGCGCCCACGATCGCCGGCTCGCGCGGCTCGGGCGCCAGCGAAACGCAGGCGGCGAGCGTGGATGCCGCGGCACAGACCAGAGCGGGACGCGCAAGAGAAAGGACCGGACGCACCATGCGCGAGCCGCACTACCCCCTGATTGTGGCAGGAAAAAAGCTGTATCGCGTAACAAACTGTCGCAGGTGCCCGATGGTTCCGCACAAACTTGCGGCGCGCGGGTCCAAGGCTCATTTGATCCCCCACCCGCGCGCCGCCCCTCTTTTGCCCAGATGCGAGGGAGCGCGATCAGGCCGCGAGGGCGGGTCTGTGAACTTCGGCGAAGGTCAGCCCCGGCTCGTAGCGCGCGGCGACCTTGCCGCCTTCGAGGACGAACAGGTGCAGCCAGCGATTGTCGAACAGCGCGCGCACGCCTTCGTGGCGCTCGAGGATGTCGAGCAGCGCCTCGCGCGGGGCCTCGACCATCACCGAAAGGCGCAGCGGCTCGTGCATCAGCTTGTCGCCATCGTGCACCGCCTGCCATGGCAGGCCCGGGCGCAATTGTCCGCCATTGCCCTCGATCACGCCGATGCCGCCGACGACATTGTGGATGAGCTTGTTGCCTCCGCCGAACACCTCCGGCGCGACCGAGGAGCCATAATATTGCAGACTGATCCAGCTGGCGACGACGACCGGCGCCGTCATGATGAGCTCGAGCGTCTTGAACTCGGCGTCCGCGCGCCAGTCATAGCTGTGAAGGAAGCTGCGCCCGCCCAGATCCTTGCCCACCGTCGCATCGCGCGGGCCGGCGATGAAGGCGGCGCAGCCGGCAAGGCCCCATTCGGGGCGCACCTCGGCCCAGTTGGTCGCGCGCCGGGCGATCGTCTGCGCCGAGGCGCTCGGCAGGCGCGGGGCACGCTCGGCCCGCGCGATCCCGGTCGCCTCGCCCAGCCAGCCGCGAACCGTGCCCAGATCGTTGCCCCGCAGATCGGCGAGATCGCCGTCATAAAGGGTGATCGTATCGGTGGTCGTATCGTGCAGGCCGGCGATGAAGACGGTGTCCTCGGGCACGTGGATGCCGCGCTGGGCCAAGCCCTCGCGCGCTTCGGGGTCGTTGAGCAGGACGGCCAGCACCCGCGCCGAGACATCACCCTTGTATCCGCCGCACGCGCCGCAGTGATAGGCGCTCTCGTGCGGATTGTTGGTGACGCTGCCGCCATGGCCGAGCAGGAGCACGACCTCGGCAAAACCCGCCGTCATGCTCATCGCGCCCAGCACCGCTGCCGCGGTGTCGGCCTTGGTGGCCGCGTCCATCCCGCCCACCACGCTCGGCAGCGGATCGGGCTTCGCCGCCTTGGCCGCCCCGCCCAGCGCGTCGCGCACAAGCTTGGCGGCATAGAGCGGGCCCATCGATTCGACGAAGGCGAAGGACGAGACCGCCGCCTGCCGGAAGCGCCCCCAGGCGCGCGAGGTGCGCGCCGCGATGCGAGTGTCGTGATCCTTGGCGGGATCCCCCTTGCTGGTGGTGGTCATGGCCGGGTTGAGCAGCACCGGCAGGCGCGCCTCGACGAGGTCGGAGCCGTGCGGATGATGCGCGATCGGCAGGCCGAAGAAGCCGGCGAACCCGATCGTCTCGATCGAGCGGTCGACGCTTTCGAGCGCGCGGCGGAAAACTTCCGAACGCACGTCGATGCAGAACGCTGCCTGGAGTTGGGGCCGCCCCTGTTCCTCGACCTTGTCGCTGCCGTCGAGCGCGGCGATCAGCCGGCGCTGATAGGCCCGGTCGGCCGCTTCCTGCAGGATCGCGAGCGCGACCTGATCCTGCGAGGGCTCGATCCGGGCGGCATGGGCAGCCAGAATCTGGGTCCACTCGTCGGCAATGCCGGGGTAATGCGCAAGCAGCGCCTCCTCCCAGATCAGCCGGATCGCGAGCAGATCGGCCAGCGTGCGATCGCCCTCGCCGATGAGCTCGGCCTGCCACAGCAGCCAGCGGGCATGCTGCGACCATCCGCCGAGGCTCATGTAAAGCCGGTGAAACACGGTCTGCGCCGCCTCTGCCCCGATCCCGATCGCATCGGCCGCCGCGACGATCGCCCGCTCGGTCGTGTCGGGCGAGCCAGCGACATGCGCGCAGAAGCCCTCGAGCCCGGCGATCTCGGGAGTGAGATCGTGCGTTGCATAGGCGCGCCAGGCGCCGAAAGCATCGGCCCCCGGCGTAGGTGACCACAGCGCCTGGCCACGATCGAAGTGCCCCGTGGCCCATTGCCCGAAGGTCTTTTCGATCACCGAGGGCCAGTCGATCCCGCTTTGCGCGGCGGCAAGATCGGCCAGCGTCGGCAGCGCCTTCTGGCCGGGCGCATCGCCCATCGCCGCAGCGGCGAGTTTGAGCGCAGCGATGCTGGTGTGCTTGAGCGGCGAGGCGGAAGCGGCGAGCGCGGCCTCGAGATCCTCGTCGGTGATCCTGCCCTCCTTGATCGCGGCGCTGTAATCCGCCCCGGTCTGCGTCAGGCGGACGCCCGCCACCCGAGCGATCCGCGCCGAGGCAGTGGCGAGGTCCTCGCCGGTCTGCCCGAGGAACGGGTTGACCGCGACCGTCGCATCAAGCGGGAAGGATGGCGGGATATGGCGCGCGGCCGCTTCGGCCGAGGCGAGCATCTCGCCCATGCGGGCCGGCTGGATCTGGGTGTGCTTGAGGAACATTGGGGGGGAACTCCTTGTTCGCCCGCACGCAGGCGGGCGCGGCGGATCAGGCTTTCGGGGTGCGGCGGGTGGCTGGCTTCACGGGCGTTGCAAAGCCGCCGATCGCGCGATCGAGCAGGGCGTTGAGATAGAGCCCGTTGGCAAGGTGGACGCGCAAGCCCGCAGTGGAGGGGTGATGCGCCCACAGCGGAAACAGCGCCTGCGCGAAGGCGACCGCGCCGAACGAGATCACCGCCACCACGATCAGCGCCCATTCGAGCGGGTCGGGCACGCGCGCGGAAGGCAGGATCGAACCCCACACCGCCTCGGCCCCCGCCTGGAAACTGAAATAGCCGATCGCGGCGAAGAACGAGAAAGTAACCGTGCGCCTGGTCAGCTCGCGCGGAGCCTGATCGGCGAGGCCTTGCGCGACGAGATAGGCGACGCCGAAGATCAGGATCGCGCCCATCGCGAGCGCCTGCGGGCTCTTGGGACCGAGCAGCGCGGTGAAGCCTCCGGCGATCGCGGCATAAAGCAGCAGCGCCAAGCCGAACGAGCGCACGACATTGCGCACGCTGGGCGCTGCAACGGGGCCGGGACGCCGGATGCTGGCGACCGTCTCGACCGCTCCCCCGGAGGAGAGGAAGGCATGCGCCTTGTAAAGCGAGTGGGCAACGATGTGCAGCAGCGCCAGAGTCCAAAGCCCGAGCCCGCATTGCAGCAGCATGAAGCCCATCTGCGAGACGGTGGACCAGGCGAGCGCGGTCTTGACTGCGCTTTGCGTGAGCATCACAGCCGCGCCGAACAGCGCGGTGAGCCCGCCCAGCATGACAAGCGCGGCCATCGCTGTCTTGCTGTCCTGCACGAGCCCGGCGGTCGCGATCAGGAGCACGCCGCCCGAATTGATGATGCCTGCGTGCAGCAGCGCGGAAACGGGGGTGGGCGCTTCCATCACCTCGGTCAGCCAGCCATGCAGCGGGAAGGCCGCCGTCTTGAGCGCGGCGGCAAGGACGAGACAGCCCACCGCGATGCCACCGGCAAGACCGAGCCCTTGGGTCCCGGCGCGAACGGAGAGTTCGGCCAAGTCGCCTGTCCCAAAACCCACCGCAAGCAGCACTGCGGCAGCGATCAGGAACGCATCGCCCGTGTGCCACACGATCGCAAACTTGGTCGCGGCGCGCTGGGCCTCGGCGCGCTCGGGATAGAACAGCAGAAGCTGCTTGAGCGTCAGTCCCACCGCAAGCGTCGCGATCGCGAGCGCCGCCATGCTGCCGGCCTGCGCGAAGACGAGGACCGCAGCGAGCGTCGTCAGCATCAGTGCGTGAAACTGCCCCTCGCGCGCCTCGCCATCGAGATAGGTGCGGCTGTAGCGCATCACGATCCAGCCGATGAAGCCGATCAGCAGCGCCATGGTTGCGCTCACGAGATCGGCGCGCAGGGCCAGGCGGAAGGGTTCGGCGAGGATCGCCGCGCCGCTCGCAGTTCCGGCGATGACCTGCGCGAGCCCGCCTGCGGCGAGCAGGAAGGCGAGGAGCGCTGCCAGTTCGGCGAGGAGGGGAACGGAGCCTGGGCGCTTGCCGGGTCGAAGGGCCGCAAGGACCGCAACCGCCAGAACGGCGACCGGTGCGAAAAACGACAAGGTGGGCAAGGCCAGCATGGGCAGCTCCAGCGATCGAGGCCCGCCAAACGATTGACTGGGGCCGGTTGATGGTCGCTCGGAGGGTTAGCGCAGGTAAGCCATCATGAAAATTTCATATAAAGTTTGCTATCGTTCGCTATAACAGAACGATCATGGCGATCCTCAATCTTCACCACCTGCGTCTGTTCCGCGCGGTCGCGCGCGATGGCACGCTGACTGGCGCCGCGCGCGCGCTCAACATCTCGCAAAGCGCCGTCTCCACCCAGATCAAGGCGCTCGAGTCCGCCCTCGGCCATCCCCTGTTCGAGCGCCGCGGACGCCGGCTCGAGATCACCGAGGCGGGCCGCATCGCGCTCGATCATGCCGACGATATCTTCCGCACCGCCGAGCACCTTGCCGCCACGCTCAGCTCGGCGCCGGGCCAGCGCAGGGTGCTGCGGATCGGGGCGCTGGCGACCCTTTCACGCAATTTCCAGATGCAGTTCCTCGGCCCGCTGATCGGGCGCGAGGATGTCGAAGTGGTGCTGCGTTCGGGCACGCAGGAAGATCTCCTGCGCGGGCTCGAGGCGCTCAGCCTTGACGTGGTCCTCACCAACCTGCCGCCCGCGCGCGATGCAGCTAGCCCTTATCTCATCACCCGCCTCGACGAGCAGAGCGTGAGCCTCGTCGGCACGCCCGAGCGGGCGCTGCCGGGGGCCGGCCTCGCGCAATTGCTCGCCTCTCATCCGGTGATCCTTCCGACACCTGAAACGGCTCTGCGCGCTGGCTTCGACGCCCTCGTTTCGCGCCTTGGCGTGGGCGGTAATGGCGTGGCCCTGCGGATCGCTGCCGAGGCCGATGACATGGCGATGCTGCGCCTGCTGGCGCGCGCCGACATGGGGCTGGCCGTGCTCCCCCCGATCGTGGTGCGCGACGAACTCACATCGGGCATGCTGGTCGAGGTCAGCCGCCTCGCGGATCTGACTGAGCAATTCCTCGCGGTGACGATCGAGCGGCGCTTTCCCAACCCGCTGATCCGCGAGGTGCTGGGCTAGCGGCCGAACCGGGCCTCAGCCGCCCAGACGCTCGGCGAGCAGATCGACCTGGGCAAGGCAGCCCTGGGCCACGAGGGCCTCGGCGAGTTGATCGGCCTCGGGATAGTCCTCGCTCAGTGGCACGAACGTAACGCTCGAGACATCCGTGCCCTCGGGGCCGGCGATCGTGTAGGGCGTGCCTTGCGCGATCGTCATGCGCGCAGGATCGAGCGCCGCGATCGCCTCGCCATCATCGAAGGTGATATCGATCGCGCTTTGCGTGTTGGTGTCGACCACGCGGTAGGTCGCAATGCCCTCGCTGAAGGGGCGCCACAGGCGAACGGCCGAAAGATCATACAGGCACATCGGCCCCGAACGCGAGACATCGACATACCACAGATTGGGGTTCATCGGCTGCTCGCCGCTGGTTGCAGGCGCCGCGCCGCGCACCGCCCCGGTGCGAACCCGGTTGGCTGCGCGCTTGCGGGTGAGCGCCGCGAAGCGCGCGCGCGTCGCCTTGGGTCGGTCGCCGACCTTGTAGGTCCCCGCCCCGCTCATCACGCGCGTGCCCTTGGAGGTGAGCACGGTCACGCTGTCGCCGGCCTTGAGAGTGATGGTCGCCTCATCGTCGATCTTCTTGCCGACCGGGTAATCGCCCGCTGACGGCCCGCTCGATTTGACGACGACGCCCGCCATCGCCGCGCTCGAGGCGACGAGCAGGGCGCCCGCAAGGGCCACCTTCGAAATCCGAGCCTTCAATTCAGCCGAGAACATACGCTCCCCCTTCACCAAGATTGGAATAACGATGCACGAGATTACGCAGCGCGGTATCTTCCGCATGCCTATCCGCTACGCCTTGCGCGATTGCAAGAGCCTGAACCGGATCCTCGCCCGCAAGCTGTGCCGCCCGGGCCAGAAGCTTGCGGTCATCCTCCGGAAAATCGGGTGCCGGCTCCATCAGATCGACCGGCGCCGCACGCCCGCGCAGCACCACCCGGCCCATCGCCCGCCACCATTCCAGCCCGGTGCGCTCAGCGAACTCGCGGCTCGCCATGACGCTCGAGCCCAATGCCTTGTTGGCGGCTTCGAGCCGGGCGGCGGTGTTCATGCTGTCACCCAGCGCGGTGTACTGGATACGCGTTTCCCCGCCGAAATTGCCGATCACCGCCTCGCCGTAATGGAGACCCACGCGGGTCTTGCCGATCGGCGGCAGGTTAGGGTCCATCGCGGCAACCTCGCGGCGGAAGGCCTCGCCAGCCTCCCACATTGCATATCCTCCCCGCGCAGCGCGCACGGCATCGTCCTCACGCGCGATCGGCGCGCCCCAGAAGGCGACCACGGCATCGCCCACGAACTTGTCGATCACCCCGCCATGATCGAGCACCACCTGGCTCAGCATCTCGAGATAACGATTGAGCAGCTTGGCGACCATTTCCGGCTCGATTGCGTGGCTCATCTTGGTGAAGCCCTCAAGATCGCTGAACAGGACATAGATCGCGCGCTTCTCGCCGCCGAGACTGAGGAGCTCGGGCTGGTCGATGATCTGGCGGGCGATGTCGCGCGGGATATACTTGCCGAGCGCGCTCTGGGCGAAGCTGCGCTGGCGCGCGCCCGAGGCTCGCGCGATCGTGGTCATCGCGGTGAAGGCGAGCACCCACGCGACGATCCAGCCCACGGCGGGCAGACCATAGGTATCGAGATCGTTCACCTGCAACACGATCGGCGCGCCGACAAAGATCGCGAACAGGCCTAGCATCAGCGGCACGAGCCGCCGGGCGGGCCATTCAAGCAACGCAACCAGCACCGCCGATAGCACCACAAGCACCGCGAAGGCCCATTTCGCGCCGGAAGAAATCTGAGGCAGGGCGCGCCCGTCGAGCATCTGCGAAATCATCTCGGCATGGACCGAAATCCCGGCGGGCACCTCACCGTCGATCGAGGTGAAGGAGGTCACCACCCGATCATAGTCGACGATGTCGCCGCCGATCAGGACATATTTTCCAGCGATCTGCTCGGCCATGAACGGGACAATCTCAGGGTCCATGTCCACGAACAGGTCGATGTCGAGCGAGGCGAATAGCGGCGCAGAGACATCCGTCGTGCCGGCATCGCTCTGGTCCTCGTAGAGGCTGCGGCGATATTCGATCGCGCCCTCATAGCGCTCGAACGGCTCGACCGGCCCGCCCGCATCGCGCACCATCGCGCGGCCCAGCAGCGGGGGCAGATCGGGCTCGATGCTCGGCCACACCCGCGTCGCGCCGAACGCGTTGTCGAGCCGAATGCTGGCGGGGCGCGCATTGCTGCCCTCGAGCGCGCTCAGGAAATCCTCGAGAAACTGCTCCTGTTCATAGACGATGTCGTCCTCGTTGGTGCCGACTGATGCATAGCCCACCGCGACCGGTGTCTCCATCGAGCGCAGCGCGTCGATCAGTTCGACATCTTCATCCTGCGGCTGGTCGAACAGGATGTCGATGCCGATCGCCTTGGCACCCATCCGATCGAGATTGCGCAGCGCCTCCGCCAGAATGTCGCGCGGGAGTGGGGAGCGCTTCTGCGCCTTTATCAGAGTCTGGTCGGTGAACACCACCAACACCACGCGATCGTCGGGCTCCACCATGTCGGCAGAGTAATAGGCGCGCATATCATAGAAGGCCTGTTCGGCCGCGCTCGTGAGCGGGGTGGGGATCTCTCCTCCGGGCAAGGTCCAGCTGAAACGCGCGATGAAGAGCGCAAACAGCACGATGACGAGGCCGACGATGATCTGGACTGCGCCCGCTTGGATGACGTTCCGATAGCCCCGAACGAGCCAGTGAGTCCGCTTGCGCGCTCGGCTCGCAGGCTGGCGGGCCACCGGCTCGGCCTTCACCGTCAGCTGTTCGTTCATGCTCGCTTCCGCCCCATCAGCGAACGAGCTCGATCGATCCGTCACCAACGACCGCGAAGGCGGACCAGTAGAAGGGATGCGAGGTTGCAGCCTCGTCCATCAGGGCCAGCTGCGACTGGCGCAGCGCACCGGCGGTCTGGTTCGCGCCGCCTGCCGAGCCCTGCCCCGCCCGCGCTGTGAACAGCCCACCGATCAGCCGCTTGGTCGCATCGAAATCGTCGGGCACCGGCCAGTGGCTTGCAAGCACCGTGCGGCCCCCGGCTCCGACGAACGCGCGCACCAGACCGTCGAGCGCGAAGTCTCCGCCGCTGGTCACGCCCGCCGCGCGGGTCGCCCCGATGGTCGCCTCCCCGGCAGTGTCGCAGGCGGAGAGGATCACGAGGTCGGCATCGATGCGCAGTTCGAAGATCTCGGCAAAGCTGAGCAACCCATCGGAATCACCCTCCCCGAACGAGGTGAGCAGGGCCGGGCGTGGCGGACAATCCAGCTGCGGAGAGGTGACAAGGCCGTGGGTGGCGAAATGGAGGATGCGATATTCGTTCAGATCCTCGCGCGTGCTGATCGCGGTGTCGGTGAATTCAGCTCCGGTGACCACCGCCGCCTCGCCGCTGAACCGTTGCGCTGCATAAAAAAGTTCATCCGCCTGGATCGGGCTTCCCCAGATGTTGGGCGACCACAGGCATCTCTCGCCGCCCTGGGATGCCGAGCGCGTGCGGCTGCGCTCGATCACCTCCGCGCCGACGGGCGCATTCTGGCCCAGCCCGAGATAAGCCTTCGTGCCGTTCGAGGGGCGCGATCGCCGCACGTCGCGAAATGCCGCAGGCGAGACCGAAGTGCTGATCTGCGACGAGCGGCCGAGCCAAGCGGTGCCGGTGAAGTCGTATTCGTCGGCTTCCGCCTCGGCCAGCCGTGCCTTGTAGCGCGCCACGCTCTCGTCTTCGGTCACGAGGAGATTGATCGGCAGCTTGAGCATCGCGCCGTCGGGCTCGAAGATGATGTGGCGGTGGCGCGGCAGACGCTCGGCGATCGGTCCGAACAGCTTGACGTAGAGCTCGCGCGCGCTCGCAATGTCGAACGGGAAGGTCAGGATCTCACCCCCTTCCGCGATCGCGATGCTTTCACGGATGCGCTTGACCAGCGCCTCGAGCTCGGCCGGGTTCGCCTCGGCCCTGTATGTGCGCGCCTCGGTGGGGGTCGCATACAGGACGAAACTCTGGTCGCCGAGCGTCACCAGCTTCACATAGGCCTCATCCTCGCGCAGGATCGACTGGAGTTCGGCAAGCTCCAGTGTCCCGTTCGAGACAGCCCGATAGCGCGGATAATCGGCAAGGTTCGCGAGCAGCTCGGCCTGCTGGGTCTGAAGCTGGACGAGACTGGCTTCGCGCTCGGCCTTCACCTTGGCGGCTTCCTCGGAAATGTTCTCGATCGTGTTTATCTGTGCGATATCGGCCCGCAATTGCTCGATCGAGCGGCCCAGATTGATCGTCTTGCGGAACAGCGCCGCTGCCTCATCGTCCCCGCTCGACAGTTCGCGCGCGAGCACTGCCTGGGTCTGGGCAAGCCCGGGCCGCTGGAGCAATTGGCTGGCCGAAAATATATCGGCTGCGGCATTGGGTGCGTCCTCATCGAGCAGCAGCGAGAAATAGGGAACCATCAATCGACGCAGGCTCGGGAGCGAGCGCCCGTCGGATCTCGCCACGATCGACCTGAAGAGGTCCGCGGCCTCGCCGGAGCGACCGCTGCGCGCATAAAATCCCGCAAGTTGCGCCTGCGCGCTGTGCAAGGCGGGCGTGCCCGGATAGCTTTCGACAAGCAATTCGATGCCTTGCAGGTGCAATTCTTCCGCTTCTCGCGTGCGGCCGGTGCGCTCGGCCACCTCGGCAAGCTCGCTCAGCACCTGCGCGCGCAGCCAGATGATCGAGAGCACACGCCCGCCGCGCACCTCTGCGAGCGCCGTGCTGGCGCGCAGGAGCGCGGCATTCGCCGCCTCTGGTTCGCCCGAGCGGCGCAGCGCAGCGGCCCGCAGGTAATCGGCCTGGCCATCAAGCAGCTGGGCCCGCTCAAGCGGCGTAAGGGCCATTACCACGCCCGAATTGGCCGACCGATCATGTTCGGCCACCAGCCGACGCGCGAGCGCCGGCCCGATCTGCAATTCGCGCACCGCGTTCAGATCGACGAATTCGGCCCCGATCGGTCTGGCCAAGGTCGCGAGCGCATCGGCCGCGCGGCTCTGATTGAGCGCGTCTATCGCCTCATAGTTGCGCTGGAGGCGCGCCAAGACGGGATCGAGCGCTGCGCCCGACCTTGTGGCCTCGAACAGGCGCGAAGCTTCCACGAAGTTGCCCAGATTGGACTGCAGCAGCCCTTCGTTGAGGCGCGCCTCGATCTCGCTTCTGCCGCTGAGTGCGCGCGCGCTCGCCGCGAAGAACTCGGCCGCTTCGGCAAATTCGCCGGCATTGCTGCGACGATAGGCCTCGATCAGCGCCTGGTCGGTGGAGATGGCCTCGGCCTGCTGCCGCGCAAATGCCAGCGCGTCGGTGGTCTGGGTGAGCGGGATGTCGACTTCGCCGGGGACGGGGCTGTCGTCGACCAGCGATGCAAGGCCGAGCTCCAGCGCCTTGTCATAGGCGACAAGCCCGCGTGCGGCATAAGTGCGCCCGCCCGCCTCGCCCACCATCAGGCTGGTCGAAACAGGCCCGTTGCACCTTAGCATTCGCACGCTCTCGAGCCGCCCGGCGACAAGATCGGACACGCCTGCAGCACCGGTCTGCGTGCACGAGGCATCGCTCGCGCCAAACCGTTCCACCGCCGCCACGGCCTGTTTGCCACGCACGACCCACAAGGTTCCGACTGGTGCGGCGGCGTCGCGGCAGATGATCGAATAGCGCCGGTCGAACAGGCCTGCGCCGGGCTCGGGATCGAGGATCTGCGCTTCGCACAGCGCGTTCGTGCCGACCGGGAAGGTATCGCGCAGGCTGATCGGGGTGGCGAGCTGGAGCGCATCCTCGCCGGCCTCCTGGGCAGCGCCGGGCCAGGCCGACACGATTGCCGCAAACGGCAGCACGAGCAGGCTCATGCGGCGGGTCAGCTGCAAGAGCCCGGCGCGAGGGTCATTCCTCATTGTCGGTCTCCTCACCGGCTTCCTCGCGATCGGAGGCATCTTCGCCCTCGGTCCTGACATCGAGATAGAGCGAGCTGTCTCCGCCGCTTGCGACTGGATCCTCGAGCGAGGGCAATTCGGTCACAAGTGGCGATTCGATCAGGCCGGGGAAACTGGCGCCGAAATCCGCATTGGCATCCTGATCGGCTGCGGGCGTGTTCAGCTCGAACGCTGATTGGATGATCTCGAGCGGCGGCGCGATGACGTTGCGATTGACCACCGGACCGATCCGCGGCGGCGGCGGTGGCGGTGGCGGTGGCGGCGGCGGCGGCGGCGGTGGCGGCGGCGGTGGCGGCGGCGGCGGTGGCGGCGGCGGCGGCGGCGGCGGCGGCGGCGGCGGCGGTGGCGGCGGCGGCGGCGGCGGCGGCGGTGGCGGTGGCGGCGGTGGCGGCGGCGGCGGCGGCGGCGGCGTGGGCGTCGGAGTGGGCGTCGGCGTAG
>JAZBNR010000040.1:0-102886 GCA_036350735.1 Erythrobacter sp. | reverse complement strand
CCTCGTTCAGTTCGGCCGATGCCTGCGCGACAGTGTGCTTCTGCTCCTCCATCGCGGAGAGATAGATCACCTCGCCTGTCACCTTGCCGTCCACCACGGTGCGGTAGGGCGTCTCGATGAAGCCATACTTGTTGACCCGGCTGAACGAGGCGAGCGAATTGATGAGGCCGATATTGGGGCCTTCGGGCGTCTCGATCGGGCAGATGCGGCCATAATGGGTGGGGTGCACGTCGCGCACCTCGAAACCCGCACGCTCGCGGGTGAGACCGCCCGGCCCGAGCGCCGAGACGCGGCGCTTGTGGGTGACTTCGGAAAGCGGGTTGGTCTGGTCCATGAACTGCGAAAGCTGCGAGGAACCGAAGAACTCGCGCACCGCGGCCACGGCCGGCTTGGCGTTGATGAGGTCGTTCGGCATCACCGTCGAGACATCGACCGAGCTCATGCGCTCCTTGACCGCACGCTCCATGCGCAAAAGGCCCACGCGATACTGGTTTTCCAGCAGCTCGCCGACCGAGCGCACGCGGCGGTTGCCGAGATTGTCGATATCGTCGACTTCGCCCTTGCCGTCCTTCAGGCCGACCAGCTCCTTGACCACCGCGAGGATATCCTCGCGGCGCAGCGTGGTGATGGTGTCCTCGGCATCGAGGCCGAGGCGCATGTTGAGCTTGACGCGGCCCACGGCCGAGAGATCATAGCGCTCGGGATCGAAGAACAGGCCCTCGAACAGCGCCTCGGCGGTTTCCTTCGTCGGCGGTTCGCCGGGGCGCATCACCTTGTAGATCGCCTCGAGGCCCTCGTCGCGGTTCTCGGCCTTGTCGGCCTTGAGCGTGTTGCGGATCCACGGGCCGGTGTTGACCTCGTCGATGTCGAGCAGCTCGAGCTTGTCGATGCCGGCATTGTCGAACGTCTCGATATGCTCGAGCGTCACCTCGTCGCCCGCCTCGATGTAGATGCGGCCCGTCGATTCATCGATCAGGTCGTGCGCGGCATAGCGGCTGACGACCTCCTCGGTCGGCAGGAGCAGTTCGGTCAGCCCATCCTTGGCGGCCTTGTTCGAGGCGCGCGGGGAAATCTTCTGGCCGGCCGGAAACACTTCCTCGCCCGTCTCGGCATTGACCAGCGCGAAGGCCGGCTTCTGGTTGCGCCACACCTCGGGGACGAACGGGATCTTCCAGCCGTCCCTGGCGCGCTCCCACGTCACCTTGGCGTAGAAATGGCCGAGAATGTCCTCGGCATCGAGGCCGAGCGCATAGAGCAGCGCCGTCACCGGCAGCTTGCGCTTTCGGTCGATGCGGACATTGACGATGTCCTTGGCGTCGAATTCGAAATCGAGCCACGAGCCGCGATAGGGGATCACCCGCGCGGCAAACAGCAGCTTGCCCGAGGAGTGCGTCTTGCCGCGATCATGATCGAACAGCACGCCGGGCGAACGGTGCATCTGGCTGACGATCACGCGCTCGGTGCCGTTGATGATGAAGGTGCCGTTCTCGGTCATGAGCGGCATATCGCCCATGTAAACGTCCTGCTCCTTGATATCGAGCACGGAGCGGGTCTCGGTCTCCTGATCGACCTCGAACACGATCAGACGCAGCGTCACCTTCATCGGGGCGGCATAGGTGATGCCGCGCTGGCGGCACTCGGTCGTATCGTACTTGGGATCCTCGAGTTCGTAATGCACGAAATCGAGCTCGGCCGTGCCGGCGAAATCGCGGATCGGGAAGACCGAGCGCAGGGTCTTTTCAAGGCCGGAGACGTAGCCGGTCGCCTTGTTCGAGCGCAGGAAGAACTCGTAGCTCTCGCGCTGCACCTCGATCAGGTTGGGCATCTGGACGACTTCGTGGATGTCGCCGAAAATCTTGCGGATGCGCTTTTTCGCGGTGCCTTGCGCCTTGCGGCTGCGGACCGGCTTGTTCGGGGCCTTGGTTGCCATGAAGGGGACTTGTGCCTCTTTGCTCTGGAGCGCGGCGAGGTGAGCCCCTCGCGCGCTGGATTGCGGTCAGTCGTCACGCGATAGGGCTGCCAGCGGCGACGCAAAAGAGCCGCTCGCCGACAAGCCTTCCGGCCCGCCTGGCAGCAGCTTTCCCCTTGAGGTCGCGAATATGGCAGTGCGCCGCTTCCATTCCTGATCCGATTCCCGCGCATGAATCGGCCTGCTCGAAGCTGGCGTGTGCGCGTCATTTAGGAAGGCGGGCGGGCGGCGTCAACAGGATGCGTAAGCGATTCGCGCCAAACGCGATTCGGCAGCGGCGAGGCAGCGCGATCAGGCTGCTTCGCCATATCGAAGATCGATATGCTGCAAGATATCGCCTTTCGATCAATGCCTTATCGTTTTTCAATATTTATTGATTGACGATAAACTGCGCACAGCCTAGATCACAATTATCGAAACTCGATATGCACCTGGAAGGAAAACGATATGACCCGCACCGCCAACACTGCACTTTCCGCCCTTCTCGCCCTCGTCCTCACGATCGGCTCGATCGGCGCCATCGTTATCGTGCCCCCGGCCCAGGCGCACACCGCCTCGGCGCTCGATCTTGCGCCGCTCGCCTGATGGCGCCGCAAGGAGACCCTGCCATGAACCCTCCCGGACATGACCCGTTGCTGCTGGCCGGCAAGATCGTCACGCTTATCCTCGAGGCGATCTTCGCCATCGGCGCCGTTGCGATCGCGCTGGCGCTGCCCGCCGCCCTTGTGTTCGGTGCGGAACTGCCCGGCGGCGAGCCGATGCCGCTGCTGCCAGTGACGGGTCTGCTGCTCCTCGTCTTTGCGATCGCGGTCGCGCTCTTCTTGTTCTTCGGGCGGCTCAGAGCGATCATCAACACGGTTGGCAAGGGCGATCCGTTCGTGCCCGACAACGCCAGCCGGCTGAACGCCATGGCATGGTTGCTGCTTGCCGCGCAGGTGCTGATGTGGCCCGCCTCGATCCTTGCGCTGGTGATCGTTGAATGGGCCAACCAGTTCGACGAGATCGACGTCTCGCTCGAGATCGACGGACTCGACCTCACCGGCATCCTGATGGTGCTCGTCCTGTTCATTCTTGCCCGGGTGTTCCGCCAGGGGGCCGCGATGCGCGATGATCTGGAAGGGACCGTGTGATGCCGCCCGCCCCGAACGAGGCCGAAGAAGCCCGCATCATGGTCAAGCTCGACGACCTCCTCCACGCCCGCCGCATGACGCTGACCGAGCTGGCCGAGCGGGTGGGCCTCACCCTTGCAAACCTCTCGATCCTCAAGACCGGCAAGGCCAAGGCGATCCGCTTCTCGACGCTGGCCGCAATCTGCCGCGAGCTCGATTGCCAGCCGGGCGACCTTCTCGCTTATGCGAGCCAGGCCGACAATCGCGGCGAGGATGAAGTCTGACCCAAGGGGCCCATTCGGAACAAGCGCGCGCGAGCGCCCGTTGAGAATGGCAAAAGCCTCGAACAGATGGATATTGCCATGAAGACAGCTCTCTTGCCGGTTCCGATCGCCCTCCTCGCCAGCCTTGCCGCGTGTCAGCAGCAAACCGCTTCCGACATCGTCGAGGAGCAGGCCGAAGCCTCCTCCGACCATGCCGATCTCGCCGAGAAGCGTGCTGCCGGGGCGCAGACGGAAGCCGAAGCTCAGCTCTATGAGCAGCACGCGGACAATCTCGATGCCCGGGCCCGCCAGCTCGAGAAGGAAGCCGACCGCATCGTCGAGTGAGGCGCTCGGCCCAGTAATTTCTTGACAAGCCTGCAGGTCAGGCTATTGGCCCGGCCCGACCGCCCCAGGGCAGTCGTCCGTCCGAGACAGTTGGTGGAGGCAATCGGGCCTCCTTAATTTCCAGCCTAGACGGGGAAACGAGATTTTCCGGTTCGCCCCTCGGGCGACCCGCTCCGGCGCCGCTGGCGCGCTCCTTCCCCATCGTTGGACCGTTCCCGTCTTCAGGCGGGGGCCCGTGTCGATCCTCGGCGCGGGTGAATGTGAGCCGGTCATGCCGCCGCGGGCGGTGTGGCCACAATGAAGGAGTATGGCATGGATCGTTCGCAAAAAGCCGACGCGGTGGCCCAGCTCAACGACATCTTCAAACAGGTCGGCGTGGTGGTCGTCACCCGCAACCTGGGCATGAGCGTGGATCAGTCCACGCAATTGCGCGGAAAGATGCGTGAAGCAGGGGCATCGTACAAGGTTGCGAAGAACCGTCTCGCCAAGCTTGCTGCCAAGGACACCGACTATGAAGGGCTGAGCGATTTTCTCACCGGCCCGACCGCGCTGGCCTGGTCGGAAGACCCGGTCGCGGCCGCCAAGGCCGCTGTCGATTTCGCCAAGTCGAACGACAAGCTCGAGATCGTCGGTGGCTCGATGGGAACCACGGTGCTCGATGAAGCCGGGATCAAGGCGCTTGCCTCGATGCCCAGCCTCGACGAGCTGCGCGGCACCATCGTGGGCCTCATCAACGCGCCTGCGACCAAGATCGCGCAGGTCGTCAATGCGCCCGCAGCCAAGCTTGCCCGTGTCTTCGGCGCATATGCCGCCAAGGAAGACGCATAAGACGCTATTCGCTTGAAGACGAAACATCTGGGGCGCGCCTGACGCAAAGGCCGCCCCGCCACATAATTGGAGTGAACCATCATGGCTGATATTGCCAAGCTTGTTGAAGAACTTTCGAAGCTGACCGTCCTCGAGGCGGCTGAACTGGCCAAGGCGCTGGAAGAAGAGTGGGGCGTGAGCGCCGCTGCAGCGGTTGCGGTCGCGGCTCCGGCCGGCGCCGGCGGCGATGCCCCGGCGGCCGAGGAAAAGGACGAGTTCGACGTCATCCTCACCGGCGACGGCGGCAAGAAGATCCAGGTCATCAAGGAAGTCCGCGCGATCACCGGCCTCGGCCTTACCGAAGCCAAGGCGCTGGTCGAAGGCGCTCCCAAGGCGCTCAAGGAAGGCGTGAACAAGGCCGAGGCCGAAGAGGTCAAGGCCAAGATCGAAGCGGCCGGCGGCACCGTTGAACTGAAGTAAGCTTCGAACTGCTTTTGCAGGACTTTGGAAGGGCGGTGCCGGCAGCGGCGCCGCCCTTTTTTGCCGGGTGCGGCGCTGCTGTGCCAGAGATAGCGCTTTCGCTCCTCGCCCCCCTCGCCTATCGGGTCCGGCCCGATGAAACACCGCGCCGCCCCCGAAAGCGCCGTCCCCACCCCGACCTGGGGGGGCGAGCTCAAGGCCACCCTGCTGCTTGCAGGGCCGCTGGCGCTCGCCAACCTGCTGCAGATGCTGACCTATGCGGTGGACGTGATCTTCATCGCGCGGCTCGGCGAGGGTCCGCTCGCCGCCTCGACGCTGGCGGTCTCGCTGTTCGGGCTCGTGCTGTGGGCCTTGACTGCGCTCACCGGAGCGGTTGCGCCGGTTATCGCCGAGGCGATCGGTGCGCGCGCGCGCACCCCGCGCCCGGTGCGCCGCGCAACGCGCATGGCGCTGTGGCTTGCGGTGATCACGGGCGCGCTCGGCATGGGCGTGTGCCTGCTGCTCGTCCCACTCATGCGGCTCTCCGGACAGGAGGCGCAGCTGCTGCCGCTGGCGCACGAATACAATTCGATCCTCGTGTTCTCGCTCATCCCGATGCTGCTCGCGAGCGTGCTGCGCAATTTCGTCTCGGCGCTGGGCCGCCCGATCTTCGCAACGCTCATCACCGCGCTCGGGATCGTGATCAATTCGATCGCCAACTACGCGTTCATCTTCGGCGAATTCGGCGCGCCGGAGCTGGGCCTTGCAGGCGCGGCTATCGCGACGCTGATCACCTCTTTCGTGATCCTCGGGGCCTACGCGCTCGCGATCGTCACCAACCCCGTGATGGCGCGCTATCGCATCTTCTACCGGCTGTGGCGCTTCGACTGGGAGCGGATGCGCCTGATTGTGCGGATCGGCACCCCGATCGCGCTCACGGTCACCGCCGAGGCCGGCATATTCGGCACCGCGCCGTTCCTGATGGGCGCGTTCGGTCCGGCGCAGGTGGCGGGTCACGCGCTCGCGATCCAGCTTGCCGCGCTCGCCTTCCAGGTCCCTTTCGGCATCGGCCAGGCGGTGACGATCCGGGTCGGCTATGCCTATGGCGCGCGCGACAGCATCTGGATCGGTCGCGCCGGGTGGACGGCCCTTGCGATCAGCACCGCCTTCATGTCGATGACGGCCGCAGCGATGGTGCTGTTTCCCGAGGCGCTGCTGTCGATCTATGTCGATCCGCAAGCCGCGCGCAATGCTGCGGTGGTGGGCTTTGCATTGCAGTTCGTGACGCTGGCCGCCGCCTTCCAGCTGGTCGACGGGGTGCAGGCGGTGGCGGCGGGTGCGCTCAGGGGCTTGCAGGACACCCGCATCCCGATGTGGATCGCGATCTTCAGCTATTGGGTGCCGGGCATCGGCATGGCGATCGGCCTAGGCTTTGGCGCGGGGCTCGAGGGGCTGGGCGTGTGGATCGGGCTCGCAACCGGGCTCGCGGTCGCCGCCGTGCTGCTGCTGTGGCGCTGGATGGCGCGGGAGCGGCTGGGCCTTACGCAGCGCGCGGCTCTCGAGCCTCGAGCCCAGCCGGCTCCCGATCCGCTTAGGCCGCGTTCGCCGCAGGCTCCGGTATCACCCGCGTCGTGACCTCGCGCTGCGGGAACGGGATCGAGAGCCCCACCTCGTCGAAGCGCGCCTTGGCCTTCTCGGTCAGGTCCCAGGTCAGCGCGAGATAATCGCTAGTCTTGCACCAGACGCGCAGGCCAATGCCCACCGAGCTGTCGTCGAGCGAGTTGACGAAGGCGGCGGGCGCGGGATCGTCGAGCACGCGCTCGTCCGACTGCGCCAGAGCGAGCAGCTCGCCGCGCGCCTTCTCCATGCTGTCGCCATAGCCGATCCCGATGACGAGATCGAACCGGCGCACCGGGTGGCGGTTGTAGTTGACGATCGGCTTGTTCCAGAGCTCGGCATTGGGGATCATCACGAAGAGCCCGTCGAACTGCTTCAATTCGGTCGTGAACAAGGTGATGTCCTGCACCACGCCCGTGATCGCACCGACATTGATCGCCTCGCCCACCTTGAAGGGCTTTTGCACGAGGATCATCACCCCCGAGGCGACGTTCGAGAGGGTCCCCTGCAGCGCGAGGCCGATCGCCAGCGCAACCCCCGAGAGCGCGGCAAGAATGCTCGTCGTCTCGACCCCGAACTGGGTGAGCACGGTGACAAGCACCACCACCCACAGCGCGTATTTCACGACGTTGGAAAGGAACCGCGCGACCGTCTGGTCAAAGCGGTCCGAACGCTGGAGCGCGCGCGAGACAGCGCGCTGGAGAATGCCGGCGATGAACAGCCCGATGATGAGGACCGCAAAGGCTCCGATGATCTCCATGAGATTGGCGCGCAGCCACAAGAATGCGGTTTCGGCCAGTGTGAGGGCGGATAGATCGTTACTTTCGTTCATGAAATTCCCCAGCCAATGGGGCCGTGCGGCGCGGCCCTGCTGCTTCAGTGATCAGGTTCCCTATCAATGGCGCAAGATCGGGCGGGTTCCGGGCGCATGCGGGGGAAGCGAGGCCGCCGCGCGAGTGGCAAATTTTTCTTGGCAGACATGTTGACTCATGAACGCAGCACAACCAAATGCGCCGCGCTGGCACTCTCGTGGGGAGAGTGCCAACAGACATCAAACACACACGAAGAGAGGTCATAGACATGGCATTTCGTCCCCTGCACGACCGCGTTCTGGTCCGTCGCATCGAAGCCGACACCAAGACCGCTGGCGGCATCATCATTCCCGATTCAGCCCAGGAAAAGCCGAGCGAAGGCGAAGTCATCGCCGTGGGCGAAGGGGTGCGCGACGATGATGGCGAGCGCATCGCGCTCGACGTCAAGGTCGGCGATCGCATCCTGTTCGGCAAGTGGGGCGGCACCGAAGTCAAGATCGACGGTGAAGACCTGCTGATCATGAAGGAAAGCGACATCATGGGCATCATCGAGCCGGCTGCCGCTGCCGCCAAGGCCGCCTGAGCAGGCGAGCATCACTGATCCCATTCCAGGTTCAATCTTTCAAACGGAGATACATCAATGTCTGCCAAGGACGTCAAATTCTCGCGTGACGCACGCGAAGGCATTTTGCGCGGGGTCGATATCCTCGCCAACGCCGTCAAGGTGACGCTCGGCCCCAAGGGCCGCAACGTCGTGATCGACAAGAGCTTCGGCGCGCCGCGCATCACCAAGGACGGCGTCACCGTCGCCAAGGAAATCGAGCTCAAGGACAAGTTCGAGAACATGGGCGCGCAGATGCTGCGCGAGGTTGCCAGCAAGGCGAACGACGCCGCCGGTGACGGCACCACCACCGCCACCGTGCTCGCTCAGTCGATCGTGACCGAGGGCATGAAGTCGGTCGCGGCCGGCATGAACCCGATGGATTTGAAGCGCGGCATCGATCTTGCCGTCACCAAGGTTGTCGAAGATCTCAAGGGCCGTTCGAAGGACGTCTCGGGCTCCTCGGAAATCGCCCAGGTCGGCATCATCTCGGCCAATGGCGACACCGAAGTCGGCGAGAAGATCGCCGAAGCGATGGAGAAGGTGGGCAAGGAAGGCGTGATCACCGTCGAGGAAGCCAAGGGCCTCGAATTCGAGCTCGATGTCGTCGAAGGCATGCAGTTCGACCGCGGCTACCTCTCGCCCTACTTCATCACCAACCCCGACAAGATGACCGTGGAACTGGATAACCCCTACATCCTGATCCACGAGAAGAAGCTGTCGAACCTGCAATCGATGCTCCCCGTGCTCGAAGCTGCGATGCAGTCGGGCCGTCCGCTGCTCATCATCGCGGAAGACATCGAGGGCGAGGCGCTCGCAACGCTCGTGGTCAACAAGCTGCGCGGCGGCCTCAAGGTTGCCGCCGTCAAGGCGCCCGGCTTCGGCGATCGTCGCAAGGCGATGCTGCAGGATATCGCGATCCTCACCGCGGGCGAAATGGTCAGCGAGGATCTCGGCATCAAGCTCGAGAACGTCACGCTGGGCATGCTCGGCCAGGCCAAGCGCGTCACCATCGACAAGGACAACACCACGATCGTCGATGGCGCCGGCTCGGCTGACGACATCAAGGCGCGCGTCTCGGAAATCCGCACCCAGATGGAAAACACCACCAGCGACTATGACAAGGAAAAGCTCCAGGAGCGCCTTGCCAAGCTCGCCGGCGGCGTTGCCGTCATCAAGGTTGGCGGCGCGACCGAAGTCGAGGTGAAGGAGCGCAAGGACCGCGTCGATGACGCGCTGCACGCAACCCGCGCGGCGGTTGAAGAAGGCATCGTTCCGGGCGGCGGCACCGCGCTGCTCTACGCCACCAAGGCTCTGGAAGGCCTCAAGGGCGCGAACGACGACCAGACCCGCGGCATCGACATCATCCGCAAGGCGATCACCGCCCCGATCAAGCAGATCGCTTCCAACGCCGGCCATGACGGAGCGGTCGTCGCGGGCAACCTGCTGCGCGAAGCCGACGAGACCATGGGCTTCAACGCTGCGACCGACACCTACGAGAACCTCGTGGCGGCCGGCGTGATCGACCCGACCAAGGTCGTGCGCACCGCGCTGCAGGACGCCGCCTCGGTGGCCGGCCTGCTGATCACGACCGAAGCCGCGATCGTCGACAAGCCGGAAGACAAGGCCGCGCCCGCAATGCCCGACATGGGCGGCATGGGCGGCGGGATGGGCTTCTAAGCCCAGCGCTCGTCTTCGCTACGCACAATCAGGCCCCGGAAGAGCATTCTTCCGGGGCCTTTTTGCGCGTGCAATCGCGGCGGGATACGCCACGTGGCGGCCCCGAGGGGGCAAGAAACCGGCGTGCTGATCTCAACTCGTCGGTCGAGTGGGACAAGATGCCGGGGCACTTGCTTCAGGGATAGCGTGCCAGGAACCTCGAGAGTTCGTCCTTCCAGAATTCCGGATAGGAATGTGTGCCGTGGCCCCTCGTCTCCGCGCTCGCCGGGATGAGCACGAACCTCGCATTCGGCATCCGCTGTGCAAGCCCTGCGGGATTTCCCAACCCCGCAGGATTGATGAAATCGTCCTGCGAGTTGATCCACAGCACCGGGACCGCGATCTCTTCCAGGCGGGGAGACGGATCGTAATTCCTCGAGGCGGCAAACTGATAGATCGTGTCGTTCGGCTCGGCCGGGCTTGCAGCCCTCCGCTCCATGGAGCTTCGCAGATAATCGAGGGTCGCCGCGCGCGTGGGCAATTGCGCCTGCGTTCGATAGGGATTGCCGGTGGCCGTCATCATCCCGATCGCATAAGTCTGCTGCCCCAGTGTCAGAGCGGCTGCATCGCGGTAATTCCCTCCATCATAGGCCGGGTCGCGTTGGAAGCCGTCGATCACCATCTGCCGGAATATCAGGTTCCGGCCGGCGATCTCGATGGCATTGCAGGCCAGCGGGACAAGCCTGCGCGCAAAGCCGGGATAGGTCTGCCCCCAAACGAAGCTGTGCATGCAACCCATCGACGTGCCGAGGATCAGTTCCAGCCGCGAAACCCCGAACCCTTCGGTCAGCATCCGGTGCTGGGCAAGAACCATGTCATCGTAATCGTAGCGGGGGAATTTTGCGCGCAGGCCGTCACTTGGCTTGGAGCTGTCGCCGTGACCAAGATTGTCCGGCGAAATGATATAGAATTTCTCGATATCCAGGGGCTGTCCGGGGCCGAACAGTTCATCGCCGAAGTTCGGTCGAAGGAGAGAGCGTCCGCTCCCGCCGGTCCCATGCAGGAGCATGACGGCGTTCGTGATGCGACCGGTCTCGTCCCTCTGCGGCTCCCCCAGCGTATAGACGATCATCTTGACCGAGGGGAGCGTTTCGCCCGTGTGGAAGGTGAAGTCGGCCAGTTCGATCGTGTGCTTTTTTGCGAGTTCGGTCCAGCCCTCGGCCACTGCCGGGTTGCCGACAAGGATCGCCACCAGAAACGCGAAGAGGAAAGATGGGCGCATCATGTTTCTCCGGCAGCCGCTGATGGCCAAATTCAGTCTTGCGCCCCTCCGCGCAAACCAGACATCCGCGCTGGGGTCGGGAAACCGGACGGCGGCCTCCCGCGAGGCCAGAGCCGCCGTCCGGTGAATGCACAGCCCCGGCTCAGCCGCCCTGGCGGCTTGCCTCGGCGGCTTCGATCGCGCTGTCGTCCCATGTCACCTGGGTCTGGGTCTGCGGGTTGAAGCGCATGTTGGCATAGCTTGCAGCCTCCGCCGCGGCGATCTCGGCCCGGGTCAGGTGCGCGCTCGGCTCAAGCGCGAAAACGTCGATCCCGCGGGTGATCTCGGTCGCGTAGATCCGGCCGTTATACCAATAGGACGACCAATAGCCGCCGACCACCAGCTGGTCCTTGTCGATCGGGCCGCGATCGAAATAGGCGATCTCGACGGGGTTGGCGCTGTCGGTGAAGTCCATGATGCTGATGCCGCCCTGATACCAGCTCTGCACGAACAGATCGCGGCCCGGCACAGGGATGATCGAGCCGTTGTGCGCGACGCAGTTCTCGGTATCGCTTTGCGGCCCAGGCATCTTGTAATGGCTGCGGAAGACAAGCTTGCCATCGACGATGTCGTAGATCGCGTTGGCGCCCCAGGTCATCGGATCCTTGGCCTTGCAGCGCGGACGCCCGCCGCCGCCCCACTCATCGGTGAAGACGACCTTGGTGCCATCGTTGTTGAAGGTCGCCGAGTGCCAGTAGGCGAAGCCCTTGTCGAACACCGCATCGGTGCGCTTGGGATTGTAGGGATCGGAGATGTCCATCAGGATGCCGTTGCCCGAACATGCGCCCGCCGCGATGCCCAGCGCGGGGAAGACGGTGATGTCGTGGCACTGATTGGTCTGGCGGGTGTCCTGCGCATCCTCTTCGATCTTGCCGCCAAGCCACAGCCCGGCGATCTCGCCGCTCTGCTCATCGGCAAAGACGCGCGGGCTGCTCACGATGCGCGCCTTGGAGGGATCGGCCAGCGGGATCTCGATCACGTCGATGCTGAACAGCGCCGTGCGGGTGTCGGCCGGGTTCTCGATGCAGCGCGCGAGTTCCTCGGTCTCGCGCACGATCGAGGTGCCCGAATTGTAGACGATGATCTTTTCCTCGTCATGCGCGACGATCGAATGGGTGTGGCTGCCGCGGCAGGTCTGGACCTGGCCGACCTGGCGCACTGCGGTGAGATCGGAGATGTCGAAGATGCGCAGGCCCCGGAAGCGCTCATCGCTGACCCTGCCCTCGACGCCCTGCAGCCCGCAATCGACGCGCCCGCGGGTCTGCTCGACGCTCATCACGAGTATGTCGCCGACCACCGAGACATCGCCCTGCCCTCCCGGACACACCACGGAGCTCATCAGCATCGGCACACCGTCCGCGCCCAGCTTGTAGATGTTGAAGCCGTGATAATTGCCCGCGATCATGATGTCGTCGAAGAACGCCATGTCGGTGTTGGCGAAATCGAGCAGCGGGGTGCGCTCGGCATATTGGGTGAGACTTTCCTCGCCCTCGGCCGGTTCGGCGGCCTCGGCCTCGGCTTCCGCTTCGTCTTCATCTTTGGGGACGGGCGGGCGCAGGTCAGCCGGATTGGCCGGATTGAAGAAGCCATCGGGCTTGGAGAGGCTGGCCACCTTGCGCAGGTTCATGATCGCCTCGCCCGCATCGGCAAAGCCGGGCTTTAGCCCCGCGCGCGGATCGGCCGAGAGCCCGGCGAGCAGGGCATCCATCCGGTCGATCTCGGCGGTCTGGTCAGCCTCGATGTCGCTCACGAACTGGAACAGGACCGGATCGGCCGCGCTGCCATCCGCCTCGAGCAGATCCTCGACCATCTTCACCGCGCCTTCGTGGTGCGGGATCATGAGCGAAAGGAACATCCGATCAAACTCGGTGCCCTCGAGGGTGGCGAGCTGCGCGATCTGCTCAGGTGTGGCCATGCCGACCATCGGCACTTGATCGCCCCCTTGCCCCATCATGTGGCCGGAATGGTCCATCCCAGAGTGATCCATGCCAGCGTGATCCATGCCGGCCATCACCGTCTTCTCGCCGCGCTCGCTCAGCCAGCCGTTCATGAAGGCGATCTCGTCATCCTGGCTCGATTCGATCCGGCCGCCGATCGCAACGATCTCCTCGTTGTTGGTGCGGTCCTTGATGAGCCTTGCCATGTCGACCGCCTGCTGGTGGTGAAGGATCATGCCCTGCATGAACTTGACGTCCGCCGGCGTGTAGCTGGCGCTGGCGAGCTTGGTCGCCTCTTCGGCGCTGAGGCGGCGCGCCTCCTGCCCGGGCGCACCGGGCTGGACGATCGGCGCGCTCTGCGCAAGCGCAATTCCCGACGCGCCGAAGAGGAGAGCACCGGCAAGCGCGCGCGCCGAGCGGAAGGTAGCGGAATATGTCATTTGAGGCCCCATCAGGTCGTGGTTTCGAATGTGCGTTGATTTGACAGACAAACTGCCTGCGTTCAGCGTGCAGTCAAGCCTTCATGGCATGAATGCGATGCAGTTGGTCGGAACGGGTTGGCTGTCCGTGGCGTTAAGCGTGTGGATCTGCCCCTTGATGCACGCTGAACGGCGAGTCCCTGTCGCGCATCGGACACTGCCCGTCGCACTGGCGGAACGATCTGCTTGCCGCGACAGACCGGCCATGAGAAGACTGGGCGCTGTTCGAAGAGCTTAGCTTAAGCGCACGGTAACCCTGATCGGAGTAGCCTCGACCCATGACCAGTCGTTTCCACGAGATTGCATCGCGGGGTTTGCCCCGCCGGATCGGCGCGGCACTGGCGGCAGCGTGCGCCATGATTGCCGCGCCCGCGCTGGCGGAGCCGAACGAGCTTCAGGCTTCGTTCGACGACGCTCTCGGGACCGAGCTGCGCACCCCGCAGACCTACGAAGCGATCTATGCCGACAGCTTCGAGCAGCGCATCGCCGAGCTTGCCGACAGTTCGCGCGGGCGGATCGGTGTTTATGCGGTGGATCTCGCCAGCGGCGAGGAGATTTCCATTCTGGGTGACATGCTCTTCCCGATGGCCTCGACCAGCAAGGTCGCGGTCGCGGCGACCTTCCTTGCCGGGGTCGACCAGGGCCGGTTCAGCCTCACCAGCGAATATCCGCTGCTCGTGCCCGTTCCCTCGGCCCGGTTCTCGAGCGCGCGCGCGCCCGTCACGCGCGGCAATTACGTGCCCGCTCATGAACTGCTGAGCCTCATGATCTCGAAAAGCTGCAACAGCTGCACCGATGCCCTGCTCGAGGTGGTTGGCGGGCCGGAGGCGGTCAATCGCTGGATGCGCGAGACCGCCGGCATCGCCGATTTCCAGCTCACCCGCGATATCGCCACGCTGGTGCGCGATGATGGCGAATACGATCCGGTCGAAATGGTCGATCCGCGCGATTCGGCGTCTCCGCGGGCGATGGGCCAGTTGATCGCCGGGATCTATCAGGGCCGCTGGCTCAGCGCGCGCAGCCGCGCCGTGCTCCTGCAATCGATGGAAGAGACGACCACCGGGCGCCGCCGGATGAGTGCGGTGCTCCCCGCCAGCGCAAGCCTCGCCCACAAGACCGGCACGCTCAGCCGCACCGCGAGCGATATCGGCATCTTCCGCCTCGCCGATGGCCGTGCGATCGCCGCTGCGATCTATGTGACCGGGCAAAGCGCGAGCCTGGCGGACGAGCGCGCCAACAAGGCCCAGGCGCGCGCCCTGCGCGACGAACGGATCGCGGCGATCACCCGTGCGCTGTATGATGGCTTTGCCGCCAAGGCCCGGCTGAATGATCCCACCCGCAACTGGACGAGCGCCCCGATGGCGGGGGCCATGTCCGGCAATTGAGGCGCGGACCGAGCCGATAAACGGCCACGGCGCAACTATCGAGGCGCGGAACAGAAAAGGGGCGACGCCTTGCGGCACCGCCCCTTCGCTGTTTCTGACGTGCCCCTTGGAGGGGCAGCAGAGAATGGCTTAGCCTTCGCCGTCCATCATGGCTTCGGCTTCGGCGGCGGCGTCTTCGGCAGCGCCTTCGACGTCGGCAGCGGCATCTTCAGCGGCTTCGCCGGTGGCGTCGACCGCGCCTTCAACCGCTTCGCCGGCTTCCATCGCGCCAGCTTCCATGTCTTCGCCCATGGCTTCGGCGTTGGCTTCGGCGTCGGCGGCCATGGCATCGACGTTCTCGTCGGTTTCGGCAGCCTGCTCGGCGCAAGCGGCGAGGCCGAGGGCCGAGGTCGCGATCGCGGCAGCGAGGATGATCTTACGCATAGTGAAATTCCTTCTCTTCGGGGTTTATCCGGGCGGGGCGCTTCAGTGGCCCGCCTGCGGAAAGCCGAGATCCTGACCCCCGGCTCTGAGGCCCAAATAAAGGCAAGATTGTGGCACCGCAAGAGGAATAAGGCAGGCGTGACGCATTTTCGCCCTATTATTGCCACATTTGGGGCCGGACCCTGCTTATCCATCCTCGCTGCGGTCGGGCTTTTCCGCGAGGCTCCCGAAACACCTACCTCGCCCCTCCTTGTGGTGCTAGCACGCGGCCCATGTCCCATGCGCAGCAGCACCTCTATCTCGTCGACGGCTCGTCCTACATCTTTCGCGCCTATCATCGGCTGCCGCCCTTGACCAACCCGGCGGGCGTGCCGGTTGGCGCGGTTTATGGCTACACGACAATGCTGTGGAAGCTTGCGAGCGATCTCGACGAGGCGGACGGGCCGACGCACCTTGCGGTGATCCTCGACAAGGATTCGACCAGCTTCCGCAACGAGATATACGATGGCTACAAGGCCAACCGCCCCGAGCCGCCCGAGGATCTGCGCCCGCAATTCCCGCTGATCCGCGATGCCACCCGCGCCTTCAGCCTGCCCTGCATCGAGGAGCAGGGTCTCGAGGCGGACGATCTCATCGCCTCCTACGCCCGCGAGGCGCAGCGCCAGGGCTGGAACGTCACCATTGTCTCCTCAGACAAGGATCTGATGCAGCTCGTCGGCGAGATGGAGGGGCCGCACGGCCCCGCGCGCATCGACATGCTCGACACGATGAAATCGCAGCGCATCTATATCGAGGAGGTCGAAGCCAAGTTCGGCGTCGGGCCAGAGCTGGTGGGCGATGTGCTCGCGCTGATGGGCGACAGTGTCGACAACATTCCCGGCATTTTCGGGATCGGGCCGAAGACCGCCTCCAAGCTCATCGCCGAGCACGGCTCGCTCGCCGCCGCGCTCGATCAAGCGCCTTCGATGAAGGCCTCCAAGCTCAAGGAGCGGCTGATCGAGGGCCGCGCCGATGCCGAGCTCTCCCGCGTGCTGGTGACGCTCAAGGAGGATTGCGACCTGCCGGTGGCGATCGAGGACATGAAGCTCTCCAAGATCCCCGAGCCGCCGCTCGCCGCTTTCCTCGAGACTCACGGCTTCACCTCGCTCCTGAAACGGCTTGGCAACGGCCACGGCAGCCCGGAGCGCGCGAACAACCTCAACCCGGTCAGCAAAGCCGAGAAAGCAGGCGATGCGGGCACCGCCGAGGGCCACCGCCAGCCGCTTCCCGAAAGCCCCAAGGTCGATCGCACCGCCTACGAGACGGTTCAGACGATGGCGCGGCTCGAGGAATGGATCGAGCGCGCCCGCTCAGCGCGGCTGGTCGCGGTCGACACCGAGACCACCTCGCTCGATTGCATGGTGTGCGATCTCGTCGGCGTGAGCCTGGCGCTGGGGCCGAACGATGCCTGCTACATCCCGCTCGCGCATCACAATATTCACGGGGGCGGCAGCGACATGTTCGCCGACAAGCCCGAGCAGGTGCCGCTTGAGGCGGTGCTTGGGGCCCTGAAGCCGCTCCTCGAAGACGACGCGGTGCTCAAGGTGTTCCAGAACGGCAAATACGATCTCAACGTGCTCGCCCGCCATGGCATCGCGGTGAACCCCATCGAGGATACGATGGTAATGAGCTTCGCGCTCGATGCCGGGCGCGGCGAGGGCATGGGCGGCGGTCACGGGATGGACGAGCTCTCCGAGCGCCACTTGCTCCACACCCCGCTCGCCTTCAAGGACGTGTGCGGCACCGGCAAGAAGGCGATCGGCTTTGGCGAAGTCGCGCTCGATCGCGCGACCGAATATGCCGCCGAGGATGCCGACGTCACCTTGCGCCTCTACCGGCTGTTCAAACCGCGCCTCGCCGAGGAAGGCGGCAGCCGGATCTACGAGCGGGTCGATCGCCCGCTGATCCCGGTGGTGGCAGCGATGGAGCGCGAGGGGATCAAGGTCGATCGCACGCAGCTCGCCAGGCTCTCGGAGGAGTTCGCCACTGCCACCGCCGCGCTCGAGCGCGAGATCCATGCGATCGCGGGCGAGGAATTCGCGGTCGGCAGCCCCAAGCAATTGGGCGACGTGTTGTTCGAGAAGATGGGCTTCAAGGGCGGCAAGAAAGGCAAGAGCGGGCAATATTCAACCGACCAGTCGGTGCTCGAGAAGCTCGCCGACGATGGCTCCGGCATCGCGAAGAAGGTGCTGGAATGGCGGCACCTCTCCAAACTCAAATCGACTTATACCGACGCGCTGCAACAGCAGATCAACCCCAACACCGGGCGCGTTCACACCAGCTACAGCCTGGTGGGCGCGCAGACCGGGCGGCTCTCCTCAACCGATCCCAACCTTCAGAACATTCCGATCCGCACCGCGATCGGGCGCACCATCCGCGAGGCCTTCGTCGCCGAAAAAGGCAATGTCCTCCTCGCGGCCGACTATTCGCAGATCGAGCTGCGGCTGGCTGCGCACATGGCCGGGGTCGACACATTGAAGGCCGCCTTCGCCGCCGGCGAGGACATCCACGCCCGCACGGCGACCGAAATGTTCGGCGAAGTCACGCGCGACACCCGTGCACGCGCCAAGACGATTAACTTCGCGATCCTCTACGGCATCTCGCGCTGGGGCCTCGCGGGCCGGCTCGAGGTGACGCCGGACGAAGCGCAGGACATGATCGACACCTATTTCCAGCGCTTCCCCGGCATCCAGCGCTACATCATGGAAACGCTCGAGACGGTGCGCGAGCGCGGCTATTCGGAGACGCTGTTCGGGCGCAAGACATGGTTTCCCCGCATCGGCTCGAAGAACCAGGCCGAGCGCCAGGGGTCCGAGCGCGCCGCGATCAACGCGCCGATCCAGGGAACGAGCGCTGACATCATCAAGCGCGCGATGGTGCGGATGCTCCCGGCGCTGCGCGATGCGGGGCTGCATGAAGTGCGGATGCTTCTGCAAGTGCACGACGAACTGGTGTTCGAGCTGCCCGAGGGCGACGTCGCCTCCGCAGCGCCGATCATCGAGCGCGTTATGGCCGAGGCCGCTTTGCCGGCGGTCACACTCGACGTGCCGCTCGCGATCGACATCGGGACGGGCGCAAGCTGGGATGCGGCGCATTGACCGATTGGATCGCCCGGCTCGCTCTCGTTCCTGACCGTTTCGCCGAACTGGTGGCCGCCCTGCTCGCCGCCGCGATCGGGGTAGCTGCCGGGCTGGTGGTGCACGCCATCGTGTTCGCCATCCTCAGGCGCGTCTCGCGCGCGAGCGACAGCGAGGCGGACAATATCGTGGTGGCCTCGCTCACCCGGCCGAGCCGCTGGGCGCTCGTCACGTTGGGGCTGATCCTCGCCGCGCGCGAGATCGCCGCGCTCGATACGATCTGGCAGAAGGTCGCCGGTTTCATCATGCCCGCGCTGCTTGGCTGGATTGCGCTGTCGATCATGCGCGCGATCGTGTCGGCGCTCGAACTGCGCGCCGATATCACGGTGGAGGACAACCTTGAGGCCCGGCGCAGGCGCACCCGGCTCGCGATCTTCAGCCGGATCGGCACCTTTGCCATCGTCTTCGTGACCGTGGGCCTCATGCTGCTTTCGATCCCTGGCGTGCGCGATATCGGGGTCACGCTGATGGCCTCGGCGGGGCTTGCTGCCCTTGCCGTCGGGGCTGCGGCGCAGCCCGCGCTCAAGGCGCTGATCGGCGGCCTGCAGATGGCGCTGACCGAGCCGATCCGGATCGACGATGTCGTGATCGTGGATGGCGAATGGGGCCGGATCGAGGAAATTCGCACGACCTATGTGGTGGTGCGCATCTGGGACGAGCGGCGACTGGTTGTTCCGGTTCACAAATTCCTCGACGAAACATTCCAGAACTGGACCCGGACCGGGTCGCAGCTGCTGGGCACCGTGTTCCTGCACCTCGATCCGCTCGCCGACGTGGCGAAGCTGCGCGCGGAATATGAGCGCCTGATCAAGGCGCACCCGCTGTGGGACGGGCGCGTGCAGGTGGTGCAGGTGACTGAAACTAGCCCAGAATCGATCGAGGTGCGCCTGCTGATGAGCGCCAAGGACGCGCCCAGCGCGTTCGATCTGCGCTGCGATATCCGCGAGGCAATGCTGGCCTTCATCGCTGCGGAAATGCCCGAGGCGATCGCGCGGCGGCGGCTGGAGCCGATCGGGGAGGTTGCGCTGAGCGAGGCCTGAGGATGGGGCCTTGGGGCCGCGCCTAGTCGTGCTTCTTCGCGCGCATCGGCTCGAGCGATTCAGGCGAAAAGAAGCCGATCGGAACCGCTTCGGCCGCGCGCTTTTTCAGCTCGCCGCGCATCTTGCGGTATTCCTCTTCCATCTTCGCGGTGACGGTCGCGCGGCTGTCCTTGAGCGCCGCCTCGAAATCCTCCATCGCCACCTCGGTCACATCGCCGCCCATCCGCCGCAGCGCCCCGAGCCCGGCGCGGCGCACCACGTCCTCGAGATCGGCACCGGTGAAGCGGTCGGTCTCCTCGGCGATCGCTCCGAGGTCGACGTCGCCGGCCAGCGGCATCGCCCGGGTGTGAATGCCGAGAATGTGCTCGCGGCCGGGCTTGTCGGGGGTGCCGACATAGACCAGCTCATCGAACCGGCCGGGCCGCAGCAGCGCCGGATCGACCAGCGTCGGCCGGTTGGTCGCGCCGATCACGACGACCGATTGCAGCTCCTCGAGCCCGTCCATCTCGGCGAGGATCGTGTTGACCACCCGGCCCGTCACCTGCGGTTCGCCCTGGCCCGAGCCGCGCGCGGGCACGAGGCTGTCGATCTCATCGATGAAGACCACGCACGGCGCGACCGCACGCGCACGCTGGAACATCCTGGCGATCTGCTGCTCGCTCTCGCCATACCACTTGGAGAGCAGGTCCGAGCTCTTCATCGAGATGAAGTTCGCTTCCGCCTCCTTGGCAACGGCCTTGGCGAGCAGGGTCTTGCCGGTGCCGGGGGGGCCATAGAGCAGGAAACCCTTGGCCGGACGGATGCCGAGCCGGCGGAACGCCTCGGCGTTCCTGAGCGGCAGCTCGATGCCCTCCTTGAGCTTGTCGACCGCGTCGCCGACGCCGCCGATATCGCTCCACGCGACATTGGGCATCTGCACCATGACCTCGCGCATGGCGCTCGGCTGGATGCGCTTCAGGGCAGAGAGGAAATCCTCGCGGGTGACGCACAGATCCTCGAGCACATCGGGCGGCACGGTGCGCGCATCGAGATCGAGGCGCGGCATGATCCGGCGCACCGCCTCGATCGCGGCCTCGCGCGCGAGCGCGGCGAGGTCCGCACCGACGAAGCCGTGCGTCACGCGCGCGAGCTCGTCGAGCTCGACCTTGTCTTCAAGCGGCATCCCGCGGGTGTGGATCGAGAGGATCTCGCGCCGGCCGCTCTGGTCGGGGACGCCGATCACGATCTCGCGATCGAACCGGCCAGGGCGCCGCAGCGCCTCGTCGATCGCGTCGGGCCGATTGGTTGCTGCGATAACGACCAGATTGGCGCGCGCCTCAAGCCCGTCCATCAGCGTGAGCAATTGCGCAACGAGGCGCTTTTCGGCTTCGCCCGGCACCTGGGTGCGCTTGGGCGCGATCGAATCGATCTCGTCGATGAACACGATGGCGGGCGCGACCCGGCTCGCCTCCTCGAACACCTCGCGCAGGCGCTTTTCCGATTCGCCATAACCCGAGCCCATGATTTCCGGCCCGTTGATGGTGAAGAACTCGGCGTCCGATTCGTTGGCCACGGCTTGCGCGAGCCTGGTCTTGCCAGTGCCGGGCGGACCATGAAGCAGCACGCCCTTGGGCGGATCGACCCCGAGGCGGGTGAACAGCTCAGGGTAGCGCAGCGGCAGCTCGACCATCTCGCGCAGCGCCTTGATCGTGTCTTCCATCCCGCCGACATCGTCGTAATTGACCCCGGCGCGCGGATCGCGCGGCTCCTCGTATTCGGTGCGCAGCTCGACCTCGGTGTTCTCGTCGATGTGGACGATGCCCTTGGGGCTGGTCGAGGCGACGCTGAGCCTGATTTGCGTGAGCGCATAGGCCGGCGCGCGCAGGAGCTGGCGCACCTCGCTCGGCATGTTCTGCACCGGCTGCTGGCCCGTCGTCGCCACCAGATCGCCCGCCACGAGCGGCTTTCTGAAGAAGTTGCGCTTCAAGGCCTGGGTCGGCCCCTGCAGGCGCATTTCGCGTTGCGCAGGGGCGAACACCACGCGCGTGGCGGGGCGCGACTGGCCGACCGCGATCTTCACCGTTTCGCCCGAGGCGGTCTCTGCGTTGCCGCGCTGGAGGCCATCGAGCCGCACCACATCGAGGCTCTCGTCCTCGGCATAGGCCGCCATCGCAATCGCAACGGTCGAGCGCTTGCCGGTGATCTCGACCACGTCGCCTTCGGTGATGCCGAGCTTCTGGAAGGCGGAGCGTGGCATCCGCGCTATGCCTTGCCCCGATTCCTCCTGCCGCGCTGCAGCGACCTGGAGCCGCACCTCGCGCGGCTCGGATGTCGCGCCTGGGGAGGGCTCGGAAGAGGGGTCGCTGTCAGCCATGAAAGGGTCCGGGGTCTTGCCTAAGGGATCGCGAGAAAGCCCAGCTAGGCACGGCGCGGGGTGATTGCAATTCGCTATTGGGCGCGCCCGGGGCATTCCCGCGACAGACGGCGAGGCCCGTAAAAGGAGGAGCGAGGGCTGGCGAGCAAAAAAAAAGCCCGGCACGAGGCCGGGCTTGATCAGTTTGGGAGAGGATGCCTGAAAGGCACGCTCACTCTATGCCGCCGCAGAAAAAATTGTGCAAGTGCGAAAGCCGCATCTTTTATTGCATTTTGCGCATCTCACTCACGTTCGAAGCCCTAGTCCTACCCTTTTTTGCAAATTGATTGCCTTATTTTTGGGCATATGCCCATATTTACAGCAATTTTCTGCATTTTAGCCTTGTGCGACGCAGCAATCCTGGCCGTCGAAATGCGGCTTCGCATAGCCGATCCGAGCCCCAATCAACCCACGTGACATGCCTACTTGAAGCGACTAGGCAACGGCCCGTTCAACCCATGCGCAAGGAAGGCGAGGCACATCACCATGTCCAAGATCTATCCCGATGCTGCGTCCGCGCTCGAAGGCGTGCTGCGCGACGGCATGCTCATCGCAGCCGGCGGTTTCGGTTTATGCGGCATCCCCGAACGGCTGCTCGATGCGATCCGCGACAGCGGCGTCACCGGGCTCACGTTCGCGAGCAACAATGCCGGGATCGACAATGAGGGCATCGGCAAGCTGCTGCGCACCCGCCAGGTCAGGAAGATGATCTCGTCCTATGTCGGCGAGAACAAGGAGTTCGAGCGGCAATATCTCGCCGGCGAGCTCGAGGTCGAGTTCTGCCCGCAAGGCACGCTTGCCGAGCGGATGCGCGCAGGGGGCGCAGGCATCCCGGGCTTCTACACCAAGACGGGCGTGGGCACGCAGGTCGCCGAGGGCAAGGAACACAAGGAATTCGTCGGCCGCGACGGCGATCCCGAGACCTACATCCTAGAGCACGGCATCTTCGCCGATCTCTCGATCGTGAAGGCATGGAAGGCGGACGAGACCGGCAACTGCATCTTCCGCAAGACCGCGCGCAATTTCAACCAGCCCGCCGCAACTTGCGGAAAGGTGTGCGTGGTCGAGGTCGAGGAGATCGTGCCCGCAGGCGCGCTCGATCCCGATGCGATCCATTTGCCGGGTGTCTTCGTCAACCGGATGGTCCTTGGCGCGCCCTATGACAAGAAGATCGAGTTTCGCACCACGCGCGAGCGGGAGGCGGCATGATGCAGACCGTCGCCGAGCTGGTGCGGATCAAGAAGCAGGACTGGAACGGCTATTGCCGCGCACGCGATGCGGATGGCCTTTCCACCTTCCTCAACGACGAATTCACTTTGCTCGAAGCCGATGGCACGGTGAGCGGCAAGGCCGAGGCGGTCGACTATGTCCGCAGCAATGAGTGGCCGCTCGCCTCGCGCAATTTCGTCTACACCGTCATGCAGGTGCAATTCGCGAGCGAGGATATCGCCAATGTCTTCGGCCGCGGCACCTTCGACAGCGCCGAATGCCGCATGGGCTACACCTCTTCCAATATCCTGCGCCGGAAGGAGGATGGCTGGCACCCGATCTTCAGCCAAACCTCGCCCGCAGCCTGCATCGATCCCGAGGAGAGCGATCAATGAGCGAGACCCCCACCGGCTGGACCCGCGACCAGATGGCTGCGCGCGCCGCGCGCGAATTGAAGGACGGCTATTACGTCAATCTCGGCATCGGCATTCCGACGCTTGTCGCCAACCACATCCCCGAGGGGATGCTGGTCACGCTCCAGAGCGAGAACGGGATGCTCGGTATTGGCCCCTTTCCCTATGATGACGAGGTCGACCCCGACCTCATCAATGCCGGCAAGCAGACCATCAGCGAGCTGCCGCACTCGGCCTATTTCGACAGCGCGACGAGCTTCTCGATGATCCGCGGCGGGCATATCGACCTCACCGTGCTGGGCGCGATGGAAGTGGCCGAAAATGGCGACATCGCCAACTGGATGATCCCGGGCAAGATGATCAAGGGCATGGGCGGGGCGATGGATCTCGTCGCAGGCGTCAAGAAGATCATCGTGGTGATGGACCACGCCAGCAAGGCGGGCGACCCCAAGTTCATCCCGCAATGCACTTTGCCGCTTACCGGCGCAGGCGTGGTAGACATGATCATCACCAATCTCGGCGTGTTCCAGCGCCCGGACAAGGCCGCGTCCTTCCGCCTGATCGAGCTTGCCCCCGGCGTCAATGCCGAGGACATCGCCGCGCAGACGACCGCGCATTACGAGGTCGCGCTCTAGCGCACCTCGCCGTCAAGCCGGATTTACAATCGCTTTCCTCGCGCTAGACAAGCAAGCGGATGGGATGGTTCTACACTTTCAAATATCTCCATTATCTGGGGGTGATCCTGCTCGCGGGGAACATCACGGTGACGGCCGTGTGGAAGGTCTTCGCTGATCGCAACGGCGATTGGCGGATCGTCCAGTTCGGCCAGCGGCTCGTCACCGGCACCGATTTCGGGCTCACCATTCCCGGCATCGTCCTGACGATGGTCGGCGGATACGGCGCAGCCTGGGTGATGGAATATCCGCTGTTCGATACGGCGTGGCTGGTGTGGAGCCAGGTGCTGTTCGTTTCGGCCGGCGTGATCTGGCTGTTCATCCTCGTGCCGATCCAGGTCCGACAGGCGCGCATCGCCAATGCCTGGACGGGCCAAGAGGGCGTGACCGAGGAATACCGCCGTCTCTCGCGTCGCTGGATCACCTGGGGCCTTATCAGCACAGTTCCGCTGTGCGCGGTGCTGTGGCTGATGGTGGCGAAACCCTATTAGCGCTAAGGGAGCGCGCATGGCTGACTGGCTCACGTCCCCGCGCAATCGCGATGCACCGCTCGCCGGGCTCAAGGTGCTCGAGTTGGCGCGAGTGCTGGCGGGACCGTTCGCCGGGCAGGTTCTGGCCGATCTCGGCGCAGATGTCATCAAGGTCGAGAGCCCCGAGGGCGACGGCACGCGGCAATGGGGCCCGCCGTGGGTCGAGCGCCGCGCACCGGATGGCACGATCCGGCGAGAGGCGGCCTATTACCACGCCTGCAACCGGGGCAAGCGCTCGATCACCGCGGATTTCCGGCAGGAGGCGGAGCTCACGCGGGTTCGGACGCTGGCGGCCGGCGCCGATGTCGTGATCGAGAACTTCAAGACCGGCAGCCTCGCCAAGTTCGGCCTCGACCACGCCACGCTTTCAGCCACCAACCCTGGCCTCGTCTATTGCTCGATCACCGGCTTCGGACAGACCGGACCGCGCAGCGCTGAGGCGGGATACGATTTCGTGATCCAGGGGATGGGCGGCTTCATGTCGCTGACCGGGGAACCTTCGGGAAAACCCGTCAAGATGGGCGTCTCGATCAGCGATCTGGCGACCGGACTTTGGGCGGTGAGCGGCATTCAGGCCGCGCTCCTCCAGCGGGGGCGCACCGGTCGGGGTCAGCATGTTGATATGAGCCTGCTCGATTGTTCGGTCGCGCTGCTCTCCAACCAGGCGAGCTATTTCCTGACGACCGGACGCAACCCGCCGCGCATGGGCAATGCGCACGCACAGGTGGCGCCTTATGGCGTCTTCCCGACGAGCGATGGTCACGTGATCCTTGCCCCCGCCAATGACGGACTGTTTCACAAGCTGACGGAGGTGCTCGGCCTCGCCGCCCTCAAGACCGACCCGCGTTTTCTCGACAACGCTGACCGGACCGCCCACGCTGAGGCGCTCGATGCCGAGATCGCGGCCGCCACGGCCGATTGGACCAAACAGGGCCTGCTTGATGCCTGCCACGCCGCAGGCGTTCCGGCGGGGCCGATCAATCGGCTGGACGAGGTGTTCGATGATCCGCAGGTGCTTGCGCGCGGCCTGCGCGTCGATCTTGGCGGGATGCCGGGGGTGCGCTCGCCGTTTGTCTTCTCGGATGCCGAACTCGCGCTCGATCATCCCTCGCCGCTGCTGGGCGAGCACGACGAGCGCTAGGAGAGCAGCCGCGCCGCGGCCCGCCAGAGCCGCTCGAGTGGCCCTTGGCCGAGCGCTGCCAGCCAGACGGGCGAAACGAGACAGATCAGGGCGATCGGCACGAAACTGAGCGCGAAGGCCTCAAGACGGCTGACCTCGCCGAACAGGCTCAGCCCCCAGCTTGCGAACAGCGCCGCAAAGACAAGGCTCGTCAGCACGTAGTTGGTGAGCGACAGGCGCCCAGCGGCGGCGAGCACGCGCGTGATCGCGCCGCCCTTCGCGAAGAAGGCCATCGCGATCGCCGCATAGGCGAGGCCCAGCGCCATGTCGAAGGGTGCGGAGGCGACCAGCGCGACTGGCCCCATCAAGGCGCCCGGGAAACCCGCACCGCTAACCCACCAGGCCAGCGGCAACAGACCGACGAAGGCCACGAGCGCGCAAACCGCAGCCAGCCGCTGAAGCCGGAAGGTGCGCCATTCGCCCTTGAGCATTCCGTGCCGCCACAACGCCATGCCCAGCGCCATCGCCGAGAAGTTGAGCGGCACCGAACTCAGCACCGCTTCCATCTGGCCGACCAAGCCGCCGCTTCGTCGTGCGATCCGCTCGGCGAACGATTCGCGCCCGAGCTCGAGCGAATAGGCGATCGCGGCCGGATCGCTGCCGAAATTGCGCTCGGCGAACATGACGGCATCGCTCGTAAGCCGGGAGGCGTAAAAGTCGATGACCCCGCTGCCGAACACCACCATGCCCGCTCCGACATGTACGCAAAGGCTGCCCACTGCGATCGCGCAGAGCGCAGACACGGACAGCCTCGCGACGAGTGGGATCAGGAGTCCCGCCAGCGCATAGGCCCGCAGCACGTCGTTGCTCGCCAGCAGCAGCGCATGAGCGAGCCCGATCGCGAACAGCACCGCCATGCGCGCGCCATGCGCGCGCCAGCGCGCGAGGCCCTCGCTTCCGCGCTCCGCTTCACGCTCGATCAGGATTAGGCACCCCGCGCCAAACAGCATGGCAAAGAGCGTGCGGAACTTGTCCTCGATGAAGACAAAGCTCGCTAGCCAGACCAGCCGATCGGCGAGCCCCTCCAGGCCATAGCTCACCGGATTGTAATAGGCTTGCAGCGGCAGGGCGAAGGCGTGGACATTCATCCACGCAATGCCGATCACCGCGAGCCCGCGCAGCGCATCAAGCTCAAGGATTCGCGCGCGGACAGGCGCACTGGAGGTGGCGGGCTCGGGCTGCATCGGCGCAGAGCCTTAGCGCGATTGCGGCCCGCGCCCCAAGCGCCTTAGCCGAGCGCCGCCTTGAGATCGTCAACGAGGTCCAGCCGTTCCCAGGGAAAATAGTCGCCATCCGCCGCGCGACCGAAATGACCATAAGCGGCGGTCTTGCGATAAATCGGCTTGTTGAGCGCCAAGTGCGTGCGGATGCCGCGCGGGGTCAGCCCGTTAAGCTTGCCGATCGAGCGGATCGCGTCTTCGATCGCCTCGTCGCTTGCGCCGTTGCAGGTGCCGTGGGTGTCGACATAGAGCGAGAGCGGCTCGGAAACGCCGATCGCATAGGAGATCTGGATGGTGCAGCGCGTAGCGAGGCCCGCCGCGACCACATTCTTGGCGAGGTAGCGCGTGATGTAGGCCGCGCTGCGATCGACCTTGGTCGGATCCTTCCCGCTGAACGCGCCGCCGCCATGCGGGCTCGCGCCGCCATAGGTATCGACGATGATCTTGCGGCCCGTCAGCCCTGCATCGCCATCCGGTCCACCGATCTCGAATGCGCCGGTGGGATTGATGTGCCACACGGTGTCGTCGCTGAGGAAGCCTTGAGGCAAGACGCTACGGACGACATCGCGGATATAGGCCTTGAGCTCGGCCTCCTTCTCGCCCTCGTGATAGCCCTTGGCGTGCTGGGTCGAGACGACCACGGCAGTGCAGGCGACCGGCTTGCCGTTCTCGTAGCGCAGCGTCACCTGGCTCTTTGCGTCGGGTTCGAGGAACGGGGCCTTGCCCGATTTGCGATCGGCTGCGAGCTGTTCGAGGATCTTGTGGCTGTAATCGAGCGTTGCCGGCATGAGATCGGGCGTCTCATCGCAGGCGAAGCCGAACATGATGCCCTGGTCGCCCGCGCCCTCGTCCTTGTTGGAGCCTTCAACGCCCGCATCGACGCCCTGTGCGATCTCGGCGGACTGTCCGTGGAGATGGTTCTCGAAGACCAGCGTTTCCCAGTGAAAACCTGCCTGCTCGTAACCGATCTCGGCCACGGTGCGGCGCACCGCACTCTCGATCTCGTCGCGCGCGCCGGGTGCCCAGTAATTGTTGTAGCGCCAGTCCTCGCGGGTGGTGTCGTACATCGGCAGGCAACGGATCTCGCCCGAGAGGACGACCCGCTGCGTGGTCGTCATCGTCTCGCAGGCAACGCGGGCCTCAGGATCCTTCGACAGCATGAGATCGACGATCGCGTCCGAGATCTGATCAGAAACCTTGTCCGGGTGGCCTTCTGAGACGCTTTCGGAAGTGAAGAGGTAGTTCTGGCGCATGGGGCCTCCGGCTGGGACGTGTGAGCGTGAGCAGGCCCTTATGCAGATATAAGAAAGCCTTTATGTCTCACGCTGGCCCCTAACCCTGCGCGGGGCGCAGCGCAAGCGGTCTTGGGCCCAGTCTCGGCACGGCTAGCCCCAGACCGATCAGGAGGACCGCCCAGCCCAGCGCAAGCCAATTGCCGAACCTGGCGAAGAGCGTCGGCGGGGCGGCGGCGGGGATCGCACCGCTCAGCGCATCCGCCTGCCCTGTCGCAATCCCGCCCCCGACGATCCCGCTGTTGTCGATCACCGCGCTGATCCCGGTGGTCGTCGAGCGAAGCACCGGCAGCCCCTCTTCGATTGCCCGCAGGCGCGCCTGCCCAAGATGCTGCGGCGGGCCCCACGCGCCGAACCAGCCATCGTTGGAAGGATTGAAGATGAAATCGGGCCGGTTGCCCGGCTCGACCACGCGACCCGAGAAGACAATCTCGTAGCAGATCTGGACCCCGGCCCTGCCATATTCGCCGAGATCGAGTGTGCGCGGCCCCGGCCCCGCGCGATAATCTATCGAGCCGGCGACCAGGCGCGAGAGGCCCAGCGGCTCGAGCACGGCGCGCAAGGGCAGATATTCGCCATAGGGCACGAGGTGCGCCTTCGCGTAGGTGTGCGTGATCGCGCCCGCCTCGTCGATCGCGACCACGGAGTTGCGCGCGCTCACTGCGCGGGCCTCGTTGCCGACCCGCTCGATATCGAGATTGACGACTCCGGTAAGCAGACGCGATTGGGGCCCGATCGCGGCCGCGATGCGGCGGCGGGCGAACAGCGGATCGGCGCCCGCCGTCATCCGCTGGTAAAAGCGCTGGGGATAGCCCTCCTCGAGGTAATCAGGGATCGCGCTCTCGGGCCACAGCACCACGCGGGGCCCTTCTCCCTCGCGCTTCGACAACGCTGAAAGCCGCGCGAACTGCTCCTCGAACTTCGCGCCGTCATTGATCTCGCTCTGAGGAATGTAGGGCTGGACGAGAGTGTAGCGCACCCCTGAATTCCCCGCCTGGTCGCTTCCGCCGAGCGCGGGCGCGTGCATCAGTGCGGCCGCCGGAGCGAGCGCGATCAGGGAGAGCCAGGGACGGCGTGTTCGGGCGAGCGCGGCCAAGGCGGTCGCCAGCAGAATGGCGAGACCCGATAGCCCGTAGGTGCCCGTCCATGGCAGCAGCCGGGCAAGCCCGGGTGTTTCCCATCCCCCCAGCAGCATCAGTGCGAGCGGCGGCCAGGGGTAGCCGGTGAAGAAGGTCGCGCGCGCCCATTCCGCCAGGATCCATGTCCCCGCCAGCACCATGCCAAAAGCCCAAAGCGGATAGCGGCGGGCCAGCAGATGCGCGGCAGCGGAGGCAGCTGCGGGATAGATCGCGAGATAGATGCAAAGGAGCGGGACCGCGAGCCAGCCGAGAAACTCCGGCATCTTGGCCTGATGGGTGAAGGCGGTGGCGATCCAGTTGTTGGCGAGCGTCAGATGCGCCCACCCGAACCACCAGCCGCGCCAGATCGCAGCGCGCCAGTCAGCGGTGGTGTGGATCAGCCAGACGAACCCCGCGAGCGCGGCCAGCCCAAGCGGCCACAGGTGCAGCGGGGGATAAGCCAGCGCGCCGAGCAGCCCAAGCACGATGGCGGCCAGAGCGGGGCGACGCCGGGCCAGCGCCGCAAGGGGAGCCAGCCGCTCCATCCTTCGTATCAGTCGACGGTTTCGAGCGCGCCGTCGCTATCGCCGGAACCCAAATCATTGCCGCGGATCGCAGGCGGCAGGACCGAGGAATCGATCCCGGCGGCGCTGTCTTCATCATCCGACTTGCGCGATTTGCGGGGCTTGCGCGGGGTTTCGCTCTTGGGCTTGCGGGCGCGACGCTTGGGCGCTTCCTCGCTTACGTCCCGTTCCGACCGACCATCGTCCGCCCGATCATCGTCCGACCGGCTATTCTCCGCTCGACCGTTGTAAGCCCTGCCGTTCACCCCTTCGCTTTCATCGGAATCGCTGTCCGCACCATAATCGCCATCGTAATCGGCGCTGTCATCGTCATCGCGACGCGAGCGCTGGCGCTTGGGACTGGAGCGGCGGCTCTCGCGCGTCCGGTCGCTGTCAGCACCATCGTCGTAGCGGCCATCACCATCGTCTTGCCCGTCGCCACGATTGTCGCCGCGCTTGTTGCGCGCTTCGTCCTGGCGAGCCTTGTTGTCGGCAATGACGCGAAAATAGTGGTCAGCGAATTGCAGGTAGTATTCCGCCTGCACCCGATCGCCATTGTGTTGGGCGTCCTGAGCGAGCTTCTTGTATTTGTCGAGCAGTTGCGGCGCATTGCCCCGCGCGCGACTGTCGATCCTGTTGAGCTGATTGCCGCCACCGCTCTGGTTGCGATTGCCGCGCCCACGGCGACGATTATTTCGATTGTTATTCAAAGGAAAATCTTCCTCATTCGTGGCCCTGGTTCGTCCCGTTCCGTCCGCGTTGCAATCAATCGCTGGTGGACACTGGCTCCCCCCGTGGGCCCTTTTCCCGCGCGGCCGGCGCGACCGACACACGCAACACTCTGCGCTCAGCAGCGACCAAGGCCATGACCCGGCGGCCAAAAAGAGCAAAAATCCGGAGCTAGACCCCGCAATGCGCCAAGCGCGTGCCGTGGGTCTGATAGCGAGTTAGCGAGCCTGAACGGGTTTGCCAAGCCCTAGCGTCGATTTCGTCAAGAAAGAACAAGCGCACGCGGGCGTCCCGCAAGATCGTTTCGGACGATGACGCAGAACCCTGCCGTCCGAGCGAGCGCACCCACACTATCTGCCTGCTCGCAGCCGATTTCGAGCACCGCCCGCGCAGCACCGTCGAGGAGATCGCGCAGCCGGGGCACGAGAGCGCGATAGGCATCAAGCCCATCCGCGCCCGCAAACAGCGCCGCTGCCGGCTCGAAATCGCGCACGCTGCGCTCCAGCTTCGCATCCGCCTCCACATAAGGCGGATTGGAGATCACACAGTCGAACGTGCCGAGCTTCGCTGCCCAATCGTCATCCGTCCAGTCGCGCTGGAGAAACACTGCACGATTGCTGAGCCCCAGCCGCGCCGCATTGCCTCGCGCCACCTCGAGCGCGGAGTGGCTGGCATCGAGCCCTACTCCCTCCAGATCGGGGCGTTGCGATAACATGGCAAGCAGGAGGGCCCCAGAGCCCGTCCCGAGATCGAGCACCCGGCCCTGCGCCGGACAGGCTTCCAATGCGGCCTCGACCACGCATTCGCTGTCCCCACGCGGGATGAGCACCGCCGGCGTGACGCCGAGCTCGAGCCCGAAGAACTCGCAGCGCCCAAGGATGTAGGCAACCGGTTCGGCGGCGAGGCGGCGTTGCAGGAACGGCGCAAAGCCTGGCGGAACCGGCGCTGTCTGGTGGCGCACCAGCAGCTCGGAGCGGCTCACCCCGAGCGCTTCCGCCATCAACAGCTCGGCATCCAAGCGCGCGGTGTCGGAGACGCCTTCGAGCAGTGCGCTCGCCTCGCGCATGGCCGATGCGACGGTCTGCATGCCCCTGGCGGCCCCTACTCGGCCAACGCAGCCAGCCGCTTGGTCTCGTCCTCGCTGATCAGCGCATCGACCAGCTCGGCCAGCCCCGGCCCCGCGAGCACTTCGTCGAGCTTGTGCAGCGTGAGCCCGATGCGGTGATCCGTCACGCGCCCTTGCGGGAAATTGTAGGTGCGGATGCGTTCCGAGCGATCGCCGCTCCCGACCATCGCCTTGCGTGCCTCGGCCTCGGCCCCTTGCGCCTCGTCGCGCATCTTCTCGTAGAGCCGCGCGCGCAGCACCTGCATCGCCTTGGCGCGGTTCTTGATCTGGCTGCGCTCGTCCTGCTGCATCACCACGAGCCCGCTCGGCAGGTGGGTGATGCGAACCGCGCTGTCGGTGGTGTTGACGTGCTGTCCGCCCGCGCCGCTCGCGCGGTAGGTGTCGATCTTGAGATCGCCCGGATCGATCTGGACATCGACTTCGTCGGGCTCGGGCAGCACGGCGACGGTCGCGGCCGAGGTGTGGATGCGCCCGCCGCTCTCGGTCACGGGCACGCGTTGCACCCGGTGCACCCCGCTCTCGAATTTGAGCCGCGCGAACACGCCCTGCCCGGTGATGTTGGCGACGATTTCCTTGAAGCCGCCGACTTCCGAGGCGTTCATGCTGACCGGCTCGACCCGCCAACCGTTCTCCTGCGCGAAACGTTCGTACATCCGGTAGAGATCGCCCGCGAACAGCGCCGCCTCATCGCCGCCGGTGCCGGCGCGAATTTCGAGCATGGCGGGGCGGCTGTCCGCAGTGTCGCGCGGGAGCAGCGCGACTGCGAGCGCGCGCTCCTTCCCAGGCAAGACCTCGCGCAAGGTGGCGAGCTCCTCCTGAGCCATCGCCTTCATCTCAGGGTCTGCGAGCATCTCCTCGAGCCCGGCGATCTCCTCGCGGGTCTGACGCACCTCGGCGGCGATCTTCGCCACCGGCTCGAGCTCGGCATAATCGCGGCTGGCTTTGACGAACGCCTCGCCCTCGAGCGTTCCGCTCGCCATGCGCGCCTCGAGCTCGGCGAAACGATGGGTGATCTGGTCGAGGCGTTGGGGGGGAATGGTCATGCCAGCAAGGCTTCGATCTCGCCCTGACGCTCGCCCCGCACCCTGACGCTCTTTTCAGAGACGAACGAAACAAGGCTTTTCGAGCCCATCTTCGAGGCCTTGTCGAAGCGCTTGCGGGGGCTGCCGGTGGCGAACATTTCCGCCGTGAAGCCCGCGCCGCGCAGCCTGCGGATCGCGCCCAGCGCCTCGTTCAGGCACGCATCATCCTCGACGACGATTATGACATCGGCCGGTGCCTCGTTCTCCAAACCCAACAGCATCGCCAACCGCTCGATTCCGGCCGCCCAGCCGACCGCAGGCGTCGGCGCGCCGCCGAGATTCTCGATCAGCCCGTCATAACGCCCGCCGCCCAGCACCGTCCCTTGCGCGCCCAGACGATCGGTGATGAACTCGAAGGCGGTGTGGCGATAATAGTCGAGGCCGCGCACCAGCGTCGGCGCGCGCGTCCAGCTGACACCCGCCGCATCGAGCCCGCTCGTCACCGCGCCGAAAAAGTCCTGCGCCTCGCTGCTCAGGAAGTCGTCGATTGCGGGCGCAGTGGCGACATGCGCGCGGTCGCGCTCATCCTTGCTGTCGAGAATGCGCAGCGGGTTCTTCTCGAGTCGCTCCTGCGATTCCTCGGAAAGCTCGGCGCGCACGCCTGCAAAATGCTCGATCAGCGCCGCCCGCCATGCCTCGCGGCTTGGGGCATCGCCGAGCGTGTTGAGATGCAGCGTAACGCCATCGGCGATGCCGAGCTCGTTGAGGAGCTGGTCCGCCATCGCCAGAAGTTCGACATCGGCCTGCGGCTCGCCCGCCCCGATGATCTCGGCGTCGATCTGGTGGAACTGGCGGTAGCGGCCTTTCTGTGGACGCTCGTAGCGGAACAGCGGGCCGTGCGTCGCGATCTTCAGGGGCGCGTGCTGCTGCCAGCCATTGGTCAGGAAGGCGCGCGCGATCCCGGCAGTGAATTCTGGGCGCAGGGTGAGCGATTCCCCGCCGCGATCCTCGAACGAATACATCTCTTTCGAAACCACGTCGGTCGTCTCACCAAGCGAGCGGGCGAACACCTCGGTGCGCTCGAACACCGGGAATTCGGCGCGGCGGAAGCGATAGAGCCGGCGCACGCGCTCGAAGGTTTCGACCACGAAGGCGAAGGCCTCGGCTTCGGCGCCGAAGATGTCCTGCGTCCCGCGGATGGCCCCGGGCGTCTGAATGCGCGTGTTCTTGCTCATGGGCTGCGCCGATTAGGCCAAGGTCGATCTTGCCGCAATATCGATACGCCGCTATCGGCGCGGCCTGAGCCTTTTGGGAGAGGGGCTACCCAGACGAGCAGGAACCTCAAATGCGCATCGACAAGATCCCCACCGGCGACAATCCGCCCGATAGCCTCAACGTCGTCATCGAGGTGCCGACCGGCGGCGAGCCAGTGAAGTATGAGTTCGACAAGGAGAGCGGCGCGCTGTTTGTCGATCGCATCCTCCACACGCCGATGCGCTATCCGGCGAATTACGGATTCGTGCCCCACACCCTCTCGCCCGATGGCGATCCCCTCGATGCGCTGGTGATCGCGCGTTCGCCGTTCATCCCGGGATGCGTCGTCAAGTCACGCCCGATCGGGGTCCTCAACCTCGAGGACGAACACGGCGGAGACGAGAAACTCGTCTGCGTGCCGGTGGACACGACCTTCCCGTATTATTCGGATGTGGGAGAAACAAAGGACCTGCCCTCGATCATCATGCAGCAGATCGAGCACTTCTTCACCCACTACAAGGATCTCGAGAAGGAGAAGTGGGTGCGCATCGGATCATGGGGCGACCGGGCCGAGGCGCGCCGCATAGTGACCGAGGCGATCGAGCGCTCAAAGAACGCCGGCTGAGGAACGAGCGACGCGCTCAGGTTACGGCGAAGGCGAGCTTGACGAGCGCAGTCAGCAGGAACGGCAGGCCCAGCGCCAGCAGCCAGAGCCCGATGATGTCGCGCCTGAAAGCGGGGGCGAGCGCCGGATCGCGTGCTTGCGCATCGCTGAGATCGGTCCAGCGACGCTCGAACCAGCGGCACGCCGGGATGATCGCGGCGACCAGGATGATCAGCGCGATATAGGGCAGGATCGACGAGAAGCCCGCCGCCAGCGCCTTCACGGTCACGAAGATCTGCAGGCCTGTGTAGACGAGCAGCGCATAGGCGACATGATCGCTCATCGCGCTGCGCCAGTCCTTCTCGCGCTCGGCTGTCTCGCCAGTCCGCGCGATGCTGGCATAATCTGTGTGCTGTGTCGTCTTGCTCATTTTACCGCTCCCCAACGGTGATTTCCCACGAGAACGAGTATCTCAAACGCCGACCCCGCTTGCAAGCGGCGTAACAATTTTGAAATTTTCTTGCGTATGTGGATCCCCCGGATAGCTAAGCTATTGTAAAAATATGACTTTGATTCTAGGCCCGGACGTGTGCAGTGGGGTATGGCGGCCGTGGCCAGCGCGCTTTACGAGCTGCCGCATCGGCTGGCTGCACCCGACGAACGGTCGATTCGCATCGACAAGCAACAATCCTGCCAAATCGGACACAAACCGTCGAACCCCCCTTTTTTGTGCTCCAGAGGATGCTAAGTCAGCCCCATGAACGATGTCCCTGCGATCGATCGCGCCGAGATGGCAAGCCCCGTGACCGCGACGGCCGAGATGCCGAACGGCGGCCTCGAAGTGATCTCGATCGCCAAGAGCTATGACAAGCGCGCGATCCTCAAGGACATCTCGCTCAGCGTCGCCAAGGGCGAAGTGCTCGGCCTGCTCGGGCCCAATGGCGCGGGCAAGACGACGTGCTTCTATTCGATCATGGGCCTTGTGAGGCCGGATGCCGGGCGCATCCTGATGGATGGCGAGGACGTGACGCGGCTGCCGATGTATCGCCGCGCGATCCTGGGCCTCGGCTATCTGCCGCAGGAGACCAGCATCTTTCGCGGGATGACAGTCGCGCAGAATATCAATTGCGTGCTCGAGATGGTCGAGCCCGATCGCGAGACCCGCGCCGCCGAGCTCGAGCGACTGCTCGGCGAGTTCGGCCTCATCGCCTTGCGCGATTCCCCGGCCATGGCCCTCTCCGGGGGCGAGCGGCGGCGCTGCGAGATCGCCCGTGCGCTGGCGGCCAAGCCTTCGATCATGCTGCTAGACGAGCCTTTCGCAGGGATCGACCCGCTCTCGATCAGCGACATTCGCGATCTCGTCAAGGATCTCAAGCGGCGCGGCATCGGCGTGCTGATCACCGACCACAACGTGCGCGAGACGCTCGATATCGTCGATCGGGCCTGCATCATCTATGGCGGTCAGGTGCTGTTTGCAGGCACCCCGCAGGAACTGGTCGCGGACGAGAACGTGCGCCGGCTCTATCTCGGCGAGAGTTTCGCGCTCTGATGGGGGCGAAGGGGTAAGGCTCATGGCGATCGGCCCCCGGCTCGACCTGCGCCAATCGCAATCGCTGGTGATGACGCCGCAATTGCAGCAGGCAATCAAGCTGCTGACGGCGTCCAACCTCGAAATCGAGAGCTACATCGCCGAAATGCTCGAGGCCAACCCGCTGCTGGAGGCAGGCGAGATCGCTGCCGAGCGCGCGGGCGACGGGGGCGATCCAGACGACACGCCGCGCGGGGAACGGACCGCCGATCAGCTTATCCTCGAAGGAGGAGGCGAAGGCGATGCGCCGCTCGATCTTGATGCAGGCGCGCTCGATGTTGATCGCGAGACGGGAGACGGCGAGACCGGCCCGGCCGGCGCTGGTGCGTCCGATTGGAGCGCGGCGAGTGGCGGAGCCATGGGCGAGGACGGGCCGGGTTTCGAGGGATCGTCCGCCGCAGCGATCACGCTTAGCGAACACCTGCTTGCTCAAATCGGTTCGGCCGTGCGCGATGAGAGCGAGGGGTTCATCGCACGCCACCTCATCGGACTGCTTGACGATGCCGGCTATCTCCATTTCGACCTGCGCGAAGTGGCCGAGGATATCGGCGCCAGCCTCGCCGCGGTGAGCGCAGCGCTCGAGGCCGTCCAGTCGCTTGACCCGAGCGGGATCGGCGCGCGCAACCTTGCCGAGTGCCTTGCGATCCAGGCGCGCGAGGCGGACCGTTATGATCCGTGCATGCAGAAGCTCATCGCCAATCTCGATCTGGTTGCGCGCGGCGAGGTCGCCCGGCTCAAGCGCCTCTGCGATGTTGACGATGAGGACTTCGCCGACATGCTTCGTGAATTGCGCGGCTACGATCCCAAGCCGGGCCTCGCCTTCGCGCCGGCCAGCGACAGCGCGATCGTGCCTGATATTCTCCTCCGCTCGAACGGCAAGGGCGGATGGGATATCGCGCTCAACGAAGAGACGCTGCCGCGCCTGATCGTCAACCGCGAATATTTTCTCGAGCTGCGCGAGGGGGCGCCGAGCAAGGAAGCGCAAGGATGGCTCAAGGAAAAGCTCGCCGACGCGCACTGGCTGCTGAAAGCCCTCGACCAACGGCAGAAGACGATCCTCAAGACAGCCGCCGAGATCGTGCGCCAGCAGGACGGATTCTTTCGCTGTGGCATATCGCATCTGCGCCCGCTCACCTTGCGGGAGGTCGCCGAGAGGGTCGAGATGCACGAGAGCACGATCAGCCGCGTCACGACAAACAAGTATCTGCATTGCGAGCGCGGGACTTTCGAGCTCAAATACTTCTTCACAAGCGGGGTCGCCCGGAAAGGCGATGCTGGCGATGGAGAGGGTGCCTCGTCCGCGGCGATCAAGGCGCGGATCAGGGCGCTCGTCGATGCTGAGGATCCCAAGAAAGTGCTCTCGGACCAGAGCCTCGTCGACCTGCTCAATGCCGAGGGGTTCGATCTCGCCCGGCGCACGGTCGCCAAATATCGGGAAGCGATCGGCATCGGTTCCAGCGCGGAGCGACGGCGCGCAAAGAAGCTCAAGGCGCTTTGAAATCGCTGCGCACACCGCATGATTGGACGCAAGGGGCTTCGCACAGCAAGCAACGCCCGGGCAGGGGCAAACGCCTCCCACTCGCGGATTTCCGCCGGTTTACGTGTTATTAACCTTTTCCGTTCAGATGTTGTGTGGTTAATGAAGGACAACGCTTCCTTTCGAGGAGCTTTCGCGCCGACCACGTCCACCGTACGGGGCAACTAGGGGACACACAATGCGAGTGCTGTTGATCGAGGACGAGCCGACGACCGCAAAGGCGATCGAGCTCATGCTCACGACCGAGGGCTTCAACGTCTATTCGACCGATCTTGGCGAGGAAGGCTTGGATCTGGGCAAGCTGTATGATTACGACATCATCCTGCTCGATCTCAATCTGCCCGACATGCACGGCTATGACGTGCTCAAGAAGCTGCGCGTCGCCAAGGTACAGACCCCGGTGCTGATCCTTTCGGGCATCGCCGAGATGGACTCGAAGATCCGCAGCTTCGGCTTCGGGGCCGACGATTACGTGACCAAGCCGTTCCACCGTGAAGAGCTGGTCGCGCGCATTCATGCCGTGGTGCGCCGTTCGAAGGGCCACAGCCAGTCGATCATCCGCACCGGCAAGCTCGCGGTCAACCTCGATGCCAAGACGGTCGAGGTCGATGGGGCGCGGGTGCACCTGACGGGCAAGGAATATGCGATGCTCGAGCTGCTCAGCTTGCGCAAGGGCACGACCCTGACCAAGGAAATGTTCCTCAACCACCTTTATGGCGGGATGGACGAACCCGAGCTCAAGATCATCGACGTCTTCATCTGCAAGCTGCGCAAGAAGCTCTCCCATGCCTGCGCGGGCGAGAATTACATCGAGACCGTGTGGGGCCGCGGCTATGTGCTGCGCGATCCGGGCGAGGAAGCCGAAGCGGCCTAAGCGCCAGCCGCATCCTGCGCCGGCCGAGACTGCAAGACCAGGACAAGACGCCCGGTCGACCATGCGGTCGCCGGGCGTTCTTCGTCGGACTCAAGGCTTACTCACGGCTCGCTAGCCCGCCGGTAAACCGTAGCCTTGCGCCTCCACGGCCGCGCTCGATTGATCGCGCTCCAGCGCTCCTGCCAGATCGCGCCCGCTCGGCTCCTGGAACACCACCAGATCGAACTCGTGGATCATCGCCAGCAGATGATCGAAAATGTCAGCCTGGATCGCTTCGTATTCGGGCCACACGGTCGTGTTGGTAAAGGCATAAAGCTCGAGCGGGATGCCATGCGAGGTGGGCGCGAGTTGCCGCACCATCAGCGTGAAACCTTCGTCGTTGAGGCGCGGATGCGCGCGCAGATAGGCTTCGAGATAGGCGCGGAAAGTGCCCAGATTGGTGAGGCGCCGGGCGTTGACCGGGGTTTCTAGCGGTTCGCCGTTCTTCGCGTTCCAGTCGGCGAGCTCGGCGCGCTTGCGCTCGAGATAGGGCTTGAGAATCCGGAAGCGCTTGAGATCGAGCACCTCCTCCTCGCTCAGAAAGCGCACCGTGTTCTGGTCGATCGCGATCGCGCGCTTGATCCGCCGGCCACCCGCATCGCGCATGCCGCGCCAGTTGGAATAGCTGTCCGAGACCAGCCTGTGCGTCGGCACGGTCACGATCGTCTTGTCGAAGTTCTGGATCTTCACCGTGTGGAGCGAAATGTCGATAACATCGCCATCTGCGCCCATGCTGGGCATCGTGATCCAGTCTCCCACGCGCAGCATGTCGTTGGTGGTGAGCTGCACGCTTGCGACGAGGCTGAGGATCGTGTCCTTGAACACCAGCAGCAGCACGGCGGTGATCGCGCCCAGCCCCGAAAGCAGCAGCAGCGGGCTCTCGTCGATCAGCACCGCGATCACGATGATTGCCGCACCGCACAGGACGAGAATCTTGGCGACCTGGACAAAACCCTTGATGGGGCGGTTCCTCGAGGTCGGCAGCCGTTCGTAAAGTTCGTTGGCGTAGCTCAAGGCGCGCACGATCGCCATTGCGACCGAGAGCACGATCAGCGCCTGCGCGGCATTGGTGATGAGCGTGCGCACCTCTTGGGAAAGGTTGGGCACGAGCGCGATACCGCGTGAGATGATCAGCAGCGGCACGACGGTGGCAAGCCAGCCGGCCGCCTTGTCATCCCGGTTGGATTGCTGATCGAGATAACGCGCCAGCGAGCGCAGGATGATCGCCTTTAGGACGTAATTGACGATGGTCGCGGTGATCGCGAGCAACGCCAGCCCGATCAGCGACTGGATCCAAGGCGCCTGTTCGAAGAAGGTGCGGGAGAGCTGTTCCATGGGTCACGCGCAGATAGCGAGGATGCGCGGCCTTGGACACCCTGCCTGCGAAAAGCTGCGCTCCTGCGCTGGACAAATGCGGCGACTGGCGTCAAGCCGCCTCCCGCCATGACAGCATTCAAGGAAGGCGATCCCACCACCCTCAGCCGGCTATACGGCCGCAGTGTCGGCAAACCTCTGCGCGCACGTCAGCAGGCGCTGGTCGAGAGGCTGCTGCCACGGATCGCCGTGCCTGAGGAAAGCCCGGTGACCGCCGAGGCGCTGTTCGGGCAAGAATGCCCGCTCCATTTCGAGATCGGCTTTGGCGGCGGCGAGCATCTGGCGTATCGCGCCGATCTCCTGCCCGATCATGGCTTCATCGGCGCCGAACCCTTTCTCAACGGGGTGGCACAGGCGCTCACGCACATCGAGGAGCAAAAGCTCGCCAATGTCCGCCTGCACCATGGGGACGCACTGCAGGTGCTCTCGCGTATTCCCGATGGTGCGCTCACCATGCTCTATCTCCTTCATCCCGATCCGTGGCCCAAGGCGCGGCACGCCAAGCGCCGGATGATGAACGACGGCCCGGTCACTCTCTTTGCCGACAAGCTCAAGCCCGGCGGCGAACTCCGCTTCGGCACCGATCACCCGGTCTATCTGCGCCATGCACTGATGGTGATGCAGCGGTTCACCGACCGCTTCGAATGGATCGTAGAAGGGCCGGCCTCCTGGCAGCAGCGCCCCTCGGGCTGGTGCGAGACGCGCTACGAGCACAAAGCGCGCGAGGTGTTCGGACACGAGGTGTGGTATTTCCGATTCAGGCGGCTGGGCTGATGTGCTAAGAGAACGGGCGCGGCATGCCGGGAAGGCTGCGAGGCGGACCGTTGGGAACAGGCGCTATGGGCAGAGCGGCTTGGTGGTTTGGGGCTATCTTCGGCGGCGTCGGCCTGATTTTCGCCGTCGTCGGCTTCGGCATGATCATCAGCGGACAGATCTTCGCCAGCCGCGCGGTTCAAACCACCGGGACTGTCATCCAGAACCTCCGATCGACGAGCGATGATGGCGTGAGTTACAAGCCGCTCGTCGAGTTTCACGACAGAGCGGGGCGGCGGCGCGAATTTGCAGGCGCGATCTCCACGTCCTGGCGCGCCTATAACGAAGGCGAAGCCGTGACCGTGCTGTTCGATCCAGCGGACCCCGATACCGCCGCAATCGATTCGGCCACGGAGCGCTACTTTCTGCCTGGCATCTTTGCCGCCATGGGCACCTTGTTTGTTGCGGTTGGGGGCGGGGTGATCGCGTGGCGCGTGCGCAGGATCAGCACGGTCGCCCGGTTGTTTCACCAAGGCACGCGGATCGAGGCCGACGTGGTCGGCTGCTCGCCCGACACCAGCATGCGCATCAACGGTCGCTCGCCTTACCGCGTTCACGCTCAGGCCAGGCACCCCGCGACCGGCCTGCTCGCAAGCTTCAGGAGCGATCCGATCTGGCTCGATCTCTCGACCGAGCTGTCGGGTGCCAAGGTGCCCATTCTGATCGATCCGGGCAATCCCGAAGCCTATTATGTCGATCTCGCTCAATGGGTCCACGAGGACGAGTTCGCCTGAGCCGATCGGTTGATCGCGGCTCCTTGCCACCTCGTCGAAACCCCGGATCATCGCGCGTGTTTTCCGGAACGATCGCGCGCCGTATCCGTCAATTGGATAGAGACACACACAAACACCGGAGAAGCGATCCCATGAGCATCAGCAATCTCACCGAGCTTTACATTGACCAGTTGCAGGACATCTACAGCGCCAACAAGCAATCGCTCGAGGCGACCAAGAGCCTGCGCGAAGCAGCGACCTCCAATGAGTTGCGCAGCGCGCTTGAAGACGGGGTCAACGGCATTTCGCAGGGCATGGAACAGGTCAAGGGCCTCATCCAGAAGCATGACGAAGATCCCAATGGGGAGTTCTGCAAGGGCATGGAAGGTATCGTCAAGGAAGCCAAGGCCCACGCAATCAACGCCGATATCGACGACAAGGATGTCCTCGACGCCTCGATCATCACCCAATATCAGCGCATGGCACATTATGGCATGGCCGGTTATGGAACCGCCGCCGCCTTCGCCGAGCGTCTTAATCTGGACAATGATGCTGCCACATTGCGCAAGTGCCTTGAGGAAACCCGCAGCGGCGATCTGCGCATGACCGGCATCGCTGTCGGCAATGTCAACAAGGACGCCGTCGCCGCCTAATCGGGTGCTTCAGTTCCTAAAACATGAGGGCTCGCCAACGTGGCGGGCCCTTTTCGCATGATCAGCCGACAACGCCCGCGCTCGTGAGCACCGCGAGGGTCAACACATCGGGCGCGGCGGCGGTCATGGGCACGATCTGGACCGATTTCTCCATCCCGACCAGCATCGGGCCGATCGTGGTGTTGGACCCCAGTTCGCGCAGGAGCTTGGCCGAGAGGTTGGCCGATTGCAGGCCCGGCATGATGAGGACGTTGGCCGGGGCCGAAAGGCGGCTGAACGGATAGAGCTTCATCACGCTGGGATTGAGCGCGGCATCGGGGGCCATCTCGCCCTCATACTCGAAATCGGCGCCTTCCCGGTCGAGAATTGCCACGGCTTCGCGGATGTTGCCGAGCCACTGGCCGGAAGGATTGCCGAAGGTGGAATAGGAGAGGAAGGCGACGCGCGGTTCATGGCCCATGCGACGGGCAACAGCGGCAGTCTCCTTGGCGATATAGGCGAGTTCCTCCGAATTTGGCCGCTCGTTGATCGTGGTGTCGGCAAGGAAGGTCGTGTGGTTCTTGCCGATCATCATATGAATGCCGAAGGGCAGCGCGCCGGGCTTGCGATCCAAGACCAAGTTCACCTCGCGCACGGTCTGCGCATAAGTGCGCGTCAGCCCTGAGATCATGCCGTCCGCATGACCGAGCGCGACCAGCAGCGCAGCGAACACATTGCGCTCCTGATTGACCATCCGGCGCACGTCGCGCTCGGTGTAGCCACGGCGCTGGACCCGCTTGTAAAGGTGTTCGACCATCGCGGGCACATGCGGGCTGTCGGCCGAGTTCTGGATGTCGAAGCTGCCCGGATCGCTGACCGAGAGCTGATGCAGCTTGTCCATCACCGCCTTGGTGCGCCCGACCAGGATCGGGGTGCCATAGCCGAAATCGCGGAACTGGATTGCGGCGCGCAGCACCACTTCCTCCTCCGCCTCGGCGAACACCATCCGTTTGGGATTGGCCTTGGCCTCGTTATAGACGCCGGTGAGCACGCTGGTGGTAGGGTTGAGGCGCGATTTGAGCTGGTGGCGGTATTCTTCGAAATCCTCGATCGGCATGCGCGCCACGCCCGAATCCATCGCCGCCTTGGCAACCGCTGAGGAAACCACCTCGATCAGGCGCGGATCGAATGGCGCGGGGATGATGTAGTCCGTGCCGAACTTCTGGTTCTTGCCATAGGCGCTCGCCACTTCCTCGGGCACGCGTTCGCGCGCGAGCTCGGCGATGGCAGTGGCTGCTGCGACCTTCATTTCCTCGTTGATCGTTGTCGCCTGCACGTCGAGCGCGCCGCGAAAGATGAAGGGGAAGCCCAGCACGTTGTTGACCTGATTGGGAAAATCGCTGCGCCCGGTGGCGATGATCGCATCGGGGCGCACGGCTTTCGCCTCATCGGGCATGATCTCGGGCACCGGGTTCGCCATCGCGAAGATGATCGGCTTGTCGGCCATGTCCTCGACCCATTCCGGCTTGAGCGCGCCCGCCGCCGAAAGTCCGAGGAAGATGTCCGCACCTTTCAGCGCTTCTTCAAGGCTGGTCGCATCGGTGGCGACAGCGTGGGCGCTCTTCCATTGGTCCACACCGTCACGGCCGGGCGTGATCGGGCCAGAGCGATCGCACATGATCACGTTCTCGTGCCGCACGCCCATCGCCTTGATCAGCGCGGTGCACGCAATCGCCGCCGCGCCCGCGCCGTTGACCACGACCTTGACGTCCTCGATCTCGCGGTTTGTGAGATAACAGGCATTGAGCAGGCCCGCCGCGGTGATGATCGCGGTGCCGTGCTGGTCATCGTGCATGACCGGGATGTTCATCCGCTCGCGCAGGGCTGCCTCGATGATGAAACACTCTGGCGCCTTGATGTCCTCGAGGTTGATGCCGCCAAAGGTCGGTTCCATCAGCGCGACCGCATTGATGAAGGCTTCGGGGTCTTCTGTGTCGAGTTCAATGTCGATCGAATCGACGTCAGCGAAACGCTTGAAAAGCACCGCCTTGCCTTCCATCACCGGCTTCGAGGCAAGCGCCCCGAGATTGCCAAGCCCGAGAATCGCGGAGCCGTTGGAGATCACCGCGACAAGGTTTGCCTTGGCGGTGTAGCGCGCGGCGAGCGAAGGATCCTCGGCAATCGCCTGCACCGGCACTGCGACGCCGGGCGAATAGGCAAGACTTAGATCGCGTTGGGAGGTCATCGGCTTGGTCGCGACGATCTCCAGCTTACCCGGCCGGATCGTCTCGTGATAAAACAGCGCCTCTCGCGCGGTGAAGCCGCCCTTGGGCCCTGAATCGTTCGCGTCTGCCATGAATATCCCCCTCAACTCTCCACCGTGTCGTCCGACCGGCACAGGCTTAGCCCGCGTTCGTTGCAGATGATAGAGCCCAAAATCCGGGAAAAAGCTCGGCACTGGCGCTTCCGAATCGGCAGCTCGCTGATAAGCCGGTCAAACGATGGCTGATGCTGGCTCTGATAAACCCACGCCGATGATGGAGCAGTATCTCGCGCTCAAGCGCGAGGCGGCCGGTTGCCTGCTGTTTTACCGGATGGGCGACTTCTTCGAGCTGTTCTTCGAGGACGCCAGACGCGCCGCCGCCATTCTCGACATTGCGCTCACCACGCGCGGCGAACACGCAGGCCAGCCGGTCGCCATGTGCGGAGTGCCTGTGCATTCGGCGGAAGGATATCTCGCGCGCCTGATCAAGGCAGGCGAACGCGTCGCCATTGCCGAACAGGTCGAGACGCCCGATGAGGCGAAAGCGCGCGCCAAGGCCGAGGGGCGAGCCGCCTCGAAGGCTCTGGTGAAGCGCGACATCGTCCGGTTCGTGACCGCGGGCACGCTTACCGAGGAAGCGCTGCTCGAGCCACGCCGGTCGAACCTGTTGGTTGCCCTGGCCGAGGTGCGCGGCAGCATCGGGATCGCTTGCGTGGACATCTCGACCGGAGAGATGGTGCTGTCGGAGGCCGGGCCCGAACTCCTGCTCAGCGAACTCGCTCGACTTGACCCGAGCGAGGTCGTGATCCCCGAAGGCGGGCTCGATCTGACGCATTCCGCATCGTTCGAGACCACCGCCTTCGCCCGCAACGCGTTCGATAGCGATCGCGGAGCTGCACGGCTGAAGACGATCCACGAGGTCGCCACGCTCGATGGCTTCGGCGCCTTTTCACGAGCAATGTGCGCAGCGGCAGGCGGGCTTATCGCTTATCTCGAGCATGTCGGCCGGGGGCGGCTGCCATTGCTACTCGCACCCAGGCTGCGTCAGACCACCACGACACTGTTGATGGACGAGGCGACCCGCAAGAGCCTCGAGATCCTCGAGACGGCGCAAGGCTCGCGCAGCGGCAGCCTCATCGCAACGATCGATCGCTGCTCGACCGGCGCGGGATCGCGCCAGCTGGCGCAGGATCTCGCCGCCCCGCTGCTGGATGAAATCGGGATCGAGGAGCGCCTCGCGCTGGTCCAGTTTCTGCTTGATCGGCCGATCGAGCGCGCGGCACTGCGCGATCGGCTGCGCGCCGCACCCGATATCGGGCGGGCGCTCGGGCGGCTGGTGGCTGGGCGCGGGAGCCCGCGCGATCTCGGCCAGATCCGCGATGGCCTCTCGACAGCCCAGCTCCTATACGATGCGCTTGGGCGGATCGGAGACCGCCCTTCATTGCTCGAATGTCTCATGCCCCAGCTCACCGGGCATAGCGATCTCACCGTCATGCTCGCGCAGGCGATCATCGCCGCCCCGCCAACGGACCCCTCCAATGGTGGCTACATCGCCGACGGGTTCGATCCAGCGCTTGACGAGTTGCGGGCGATTTCGGGCAATTCGCGCAGGGCCATCGCCGCGATGGAAGCGCGCTACCGCGAAGAGACCGGGATCGCGGCGCTCAAGATCAGGCATAACGGCGTGCTCGGCTTCTTCATCGAGGTGCCCAGCCGCCACGCCGATCCGCTGATGGCGGCAGACAGCGGCTTCACTCATCGCCAGACGATGAAGGGCGCGGTGCGCTTCAACTCGGTGCGGCTCCACGAGGAGGCATCACGCATCGCCGAGGCAAGCGCACGGGCATTGGCGGCAGAAGAGGCGCACCTCGAACGGCTGACGGGCGCGATCATGGATCGCAAGGAGGCGATTGCGGCCACCGCCTCGGCGCTCGCCCGGCTCGATGTGGCGGCGGGCAATGCCGAGCGAGCAAGCGAGGGCGACTGGTGCCGACCGCAGCTGGTTGATGAGGCTGAGCTCACAATCGAGGGCGGACGTCATCCGGTGGTCGAGGCTGCGCTTGCCAGAGCGGGAGAACGTTTTGTCGCCAACGATTGCCGCCTCTCCGAGCAGGACAGGCTGTGGCTCATCGGCGGACCCAACATGGGCGGCAAATCGACCTTCCTGCGGCAGAACGCGCTCATCGTCCTCATGGCTCAGGCCGGTTGCTTCGTGCCGGCGGTCTCGGCGCGCATGGGCCTGGTCGACCGGTTGTTCAGCCGGGTGGGCGCATCGGACAACCTTGCGAGTGGACGCTCGACTTTCATGGTCGAGATGGTGGAGACGGCCGCGATCCTTACACAAGCGAGCGCGCGCAGCTTCGTGATACTCGACGAAGTCGGCCGCGGGACTTCGACGTATGATGGCGTTGCGCTGGCTTGGGCGGTGGTCGAGGCGGTGCATTCCTCGATCCAATGCCGCTGCCTGTTCGCCACCCACTACCACGAGCTTGCGCGCCTTGCGACGAGCTGCGAGGCGCTCTCTCTTCATCACGTTCGCGCGCGCGAGTGGAAAGGCGATCTCGTCCTGCTGCACGAGCTCGCCGAGGGACCGGCCGATCGCAGCTATGGCCTTGCGGTGGCGAAGCTCGCGGGCGTCCCGGCCCCCGTCGTCGCCCGTGCCAAGGACATTCTAACGCGGCTCGAGGCTACGCGGGAGGAAACGGGCGGGATCGCAGCAGGGCTGGGCGACCTGCCCCTGTTCGCAGCGACGCAAGAGAAAGCCTCCAGCAAGGATCCGTCCGACAGGCTGATCACCAGGCTGAAAGAGACCGACCTTGATGCCCTCTCGCCCCGCGAAGCGCTCGATCTGCTCTACGAGTTCAAACGCTCGCTCGGAACCTGAGGGCTTACGCACTCTTAAGGAAGCGCCGCTAAGGCTCGTGGGATGCTTGGTGGACTGAAATCTTCGCTCGCATTCGCAGGTGTCACCTTGTTTGGTGCCGCGATCCTCGCGGCCAATCTGGGCGATTTGTCGTCAGGGCGGTCGAACAGCGAGGGCGGCTATGGCGATGCAACATACGTGGCCACAGCGCAGCCCGATGAAAGCACCGTCGCAGACGAGACTTACGACTCGTCCGACGAGGAAACGCAAGGCGCCTCATTCGACGAAGGTTCGTCAGCCGATTTCGCCAACGACAGTGACCTGATCGACGATACGTCCGGCTTCGATCCGAACCCGAACGCCATCGCGCCCGAAGATAGCGATACTGACGCGTCGGTGGGCAGTGCCTCGGAAGGCGAGGGCGACAGCGCAATGTCGAACGATCTCGACGAGGGATTTTCGCCGATGACAAGCTCCGACATGTAGCCCCTGTGCCCGCAGCTTCAGGCCCACAGCATCAGGCCACACCGCGCAGAGCGGGCTCAAGAATCGGCGGATGGCTCGCGATCATCATGATCGGGCTCGCCTTCGAAGGCGCCGCGATCGATCGCACCGGTATCCTCCATCTCCCGCATATGGTCGATCAGATCCGTTTCTGATCCGGCGATCAGATTTGCATCTCCGCTCGCAGGCTTGCGACTTTCCACTGCGCGATTGACCTTCTCGCGGTGCTCCTTCGCTTGAGCAGCGACCTGTTGAGCCTGGCTTGGATGATCGATCTGTTCGGAATTGTGGTTCTCCGGGGCAAGCTGCGACTGCACCTTGGCGTGTTCCAGAATTTCATTGGTCTTGGGCATTTTTAGTCTCCTCCTGCAATTCAACGGGATAAGCCGTCATCCCGTTCCTGAGGAGGAGCGCCTGAGCCGATTTGCCTGTCGCTTCAGCGTGTCGGGACCGGAGCCTCGCCCGTATAGTCGTAGAACCCGCGTCCGGTCTTGCGACCTAGCCACCCGGCCTCGACATATTTCACCAGCAGCGGTGCTGGGCGGTATTTGCTGTCGCGCGTGGTCTTGTAGAGCACCTTGATGATGTCGAGGCAGGTATCGAGCCCGACGAAGTCCGCCAGTTGCAGCGGCCCCATCGGGTGGTTGAGACCGAGGCGGCACCCCTTGTCGATATCCTCGATCCCCGCAGTCGACTGGCCGAGCACGAACACCGCCTCGTTGATCATTGGCAGGAGGATGCGGTTTACGACGAAGCCGGGCTCATCCTGGCTGAGCACGACTTCCTTGCCCAACCCGCGCGCGAAGGCGGTCACCTTGTCGGTGGTCTCCTGCGAAGTGGCAAGGCCCGGTATCACCTCGATCAACCCCATGACCGGCACCGGGTTGAAGAAGTGCAGGCCGATGAAACGCGCAGGGTCGGGCGAATGGTTGGCCATGCGTGTGATCGGGATGGAGCTCGTGTTCGAGGCCATGATCGCGGTTGGCGCCAGAACCTTGCCGGCATTCTCGAAGATCGCCTGCTTGATCGGCTCCTTCTCGGTCGCGGCTTCGATGATGAGGTCTGCACCGTCCATCGGTCCGTAATCGGCGATCGGCTCAATCCGGGAGAGCAGGCTGTCCGCCTCTGCGGCCTCAAGCTTGCCGCGCCCAACGAGCTTGGCCACTGCCTTGTCGATCCGGCTTTTCCCGGCCTCGGCATGGGCCAGATCGATATCCGCGAGCAGCACAGTCATGCCATGCGCGGCGACAGTCTGGGCGATCCCGGTGCCCATCTGGCCGGCTCCGATGACAGCGATGTTCCGCATGGCAATCCCCTTCGCAAGTGCAACATATCCCGAAAGCGGGCGTTTAGCGGGGGGGCAAGGGCTTGGCTATAGGCTTTGGATAAAGCCGCGCGAGAGCGCCAGGCCGCTCAGCGATTGGCCCCCGGGACCCATTTCACATCGACCCGGCCATCGTCATTCAGAACCCGCGCGAGCACGAACAGCAGGTCGGAAAGACGATTGATGTAAGCGAGTGCATCGGGGTTCACCGCAGTCTCGCGGGCGAGCGCCGTCATTGCGCGTTCCGCCGCGCGCGTGCTGGCGCGCGCAATATGAACCCTTGCCGCCGCCTCGCTGCCGCCCGGAAGCACGAAGCTGGTCAAAGGCTCGAGCGCCGCGTTGAGCCGATCGATCTCGCCTTCGAGCCAGTGCTGCTGCGAGGCTGCTATCCGCAGGACCATCTCGGACGGAGTGAAATCACCATCGGGCGCAGGCGTTGCAAGATCGGCGCCGAGATCGAACAGGTCGTTCTGGATGCGGGTGAGGAGCGAGCGGTGCGGGCCATCGCCAAGTGAACAGATCACCCAGCCAAGCACACTGTTGGCTTCGTCGACTGCGCCGATTGCCTCGATGCGCGCGGAATGCTTGGGCGTGCGCGAGCCGTCGACAAGGCCGGTCGTGCCGTCATCGCCCGTGCGGGTATAGATCTTGTTCAGCTTCACCATCGCGCAACGCCTTGACCGATCGCGTGGCGCTCGTCCAGCGCGTCAGCGCGCGACCGCGAGAATGATCGCGACGACGACGATGGCGAGCGCCTGATACTTGATGCGCGCGAACATTGCCTTGTTCTGCGCCATCTGCATGTCGGTCGCCGTTTCACCCTCGCCGCTCTCGAGGTCGATCTTGGTCGTCTGCAAAAACGCGACGATTCCGCGCACGAGCGACACGACGACGAGAATGCACAGGACGGCCAGCACGGCGGCAAGGAAATAGGTCATGCCACGTAAATAGTTACCCGGGGGTCAGGTTCCAAGCTCGCGCTGCATCGCGCGCAGCCGATCAGCGAGCCCGCGCCCGTCCTCGCCCGAAAGTCGCCGATCCTTGAGGGTCGGAGACCCCTTCGATTTGGCGAGCTTCTCACCGTCTTCGCCCAGCAACAGCGAATGGTGCCAGTAATCGGGGACCGGCAGACCGAGCAACTCCTGCAGCCAGCGATGCACATGAGTCGATGAGAACAGATCGAGGCCGCGCGTAACGAGCGTCACTCCATCGGCCGCATCATCAAGCGTGGCCGCAAGATGGTAGCTGGCCGGCAGATCCTTGCGCACGATCACAACATCGCCGAATTCTCGCGGATCTGCGATCACCGTGCCCGCTTTGCGATCCTGCCACACCAGCTCCCGGTTCTCGGCGAGGAGGGCATCGAGGTCCAGCCGCAGGGCTGTCTGGCCTGCGTCCGCAAAATCTTCAGGCCGGTGCAGGCCTTTGCAGCTGCCCGGATATTCCACTCCGTCCGACCCGATCCGGTGCTCAAGGCCCGCGATCTCCTGCCGGGTGCACGAACAGCGATAGGCAAACCGCTCTTGTTCGAGCTCGCGAGCTGCCTGCGCGTATAACTCAAGCCGGGTCGATTGCGGGGCGACCTCGTGCCATTCGAGGCCGAGCCATTCGAGATCGCGGCGGATCGCATCGGCGAATTCAGGACGCGAGCGCGGGCCGTCGATATCTTCGATCCGCAACAAAAAGCGCCCTCCCTCCCGAGCCGCCAGATCATGCGCGACAATCGCGCAGTAAGCGTGGCCGAGATGGAGATAGCCATTAGGGCTGGGGGCGAAGCGGGTGACCGGCCCTGCGTTCAATCCTCGCTCTTTGAACTCTCTTTCCACGCCTGTCCCACAGCCTTTCCACAGGTTGGTCCTGACAGATGGCAGTGGATAGCAGAGGTGTCACGGGTTTGACTCTTTTCCTTGCCACGGCAAGATGCATTCAATCAGGGAGGACACTGAGCTGTGTTCAAAGCCGAACTGATCGAAGGAGCAGCGAAGTTTCGCGGCGCCCATGAGGACCCGACACGCAACCTGTCGGCATGCCCCGCGCTTGTCCTGAATGCGGATTACACTCCGTTATCCTATTATCCCCTGAGCCTTTGGCCGTGGCAGACCGCCATCAAGGCGGTGTTTCTCGATCGAGTGGATATCGTCGCGAGCTACGAGCGTGAGGTGCACTCGCCAAGCCTCGACATGAAGATCCCGAGTGTGATCGCGCTGCGCCAATATGTGAGGCAGAGCGAGTTCCCCGCATTCACCCGCTTCAATGTTTTCCTGCGCGACCGGTTCGAGTGCCAATATTGCGGCAGCAACCAGCATCTCACCTTCGATCACGTCATCCCGCGCAGGCTTGGCGGCAAGACCACCTGGGAAAACATCATCACCGCCTGCGCCGCGTGCAACATGAAGAAAGGCGGGCGCACGCCAAAGCAGGCGGGTATGCCGGTGAGGATGAAGCCGATCCGGCCAACGAGCTGGCAATTGCAACAGCACGGCAAGCTGTTTCCGCCCAATTACCTGCACGAGACCTGGCGCGACTGGCTCTATTGGGACATCGAACTCGAAGCCTGAGAGCCGTGCTCCTGTTCATCAGGTAACGAGCGCTCTCCGGCTGAACTCGGCCCGTTTCCATTCTTCTTCCCGCATCACTGCGGCAAGGTGTTCCGCCGCCTCTGCCAGGTCGGCGAAGCGCAGATAGGCCGGCGCGAATCCGAGGCGCAGGATATGGGGATCGCGGAAGTCGCCGATCACGCCGCGAGCGATCAACGCCTGACAGATCGCGTAGGCATGGGGGTGACGAAACGAGAGCTGGCTTCCGCGCGCGACGCTTTGCGCCGGGCTGACGCATTCAAGGTCGATCCCATGGCTGGCGAGGCATTCCAGGAAGAATTCGGAGAGCCGCCGCGACTTGGCCCAGAGCCGTTCGACGCCGATCTCCGCGATGATCCCCACTCCCACCTCGAGCGCCGCGAGCCCCAGGATCGGCGAAGTGCCGCACAGCAATTGCTCGATCCCCGGTGCGGCTTCGTAATCGTCCGAGAAGGCGAAGGGCCGGGCATGGCCGAACCAGCCGGTGAGCGGTTGCCGCAGGTCGGCGAGATGGCGCTCGGCGACATAGGCGAAGGCAGGCGCGCCCGGGCCTCCGCACAGATATTTGTAGCCGCAGCCGACCGCGAAATCGGCACCGACCGCGCTCAACGCCACAGGCAGGGCACCGGTCGAGTGGGAGAGATCCCACAGCACCAGCGCACCCGCGTCATGTGCGGCCTTGGTCAGCGCCGACATGTCGTGCAGTTCGCCGGTCTTGTAGTGCGCATGGGTGAGGAGCAGCAGCGCCACCTCGCCATCGAGCGCAGTGCTTATCTCAGAGCGCGCCACGAGGCGGCGCTGGGCGAGCGCCTGCCGTTCGAGCCCCTGGATCATGTAGACATCGGTCGGAAAGTTACCGGTCTCGGAAAGGATCACCTTGCGACCCGGCCGCAGGGCGAGGGCAGCGGAGATCAGCTTGAACAAGTTCACGCTCACGCTGTCGCAGGCGATCACCTCGTGCTCCTGCGCACCGATCAGCGGAGCAATCCTAGCGCCGACGCGGCTCGCAAGATCGATCCAGCCGGCATCGTTCCACGAACGGATGAGGCCGCCGCCCCATTCCTCCTCAACCACGCGAGCGAGCGCGGCTGGTGTTGCCTTGGGCAGTGCGCCCAAAGAATTGCCATCAAGATAGATCAACCCGTCAGGCATGGCGAAACGCTCGCGAAAGGCTGCAATCGGATCGGCGGCGTCGAGCTCTGCCGCCCTGCTTTGCAGCTCCTCGTTCATGCGAGTTCGCGCACAATGGCGCGCACGGGCGAAGCGTCAGCGCTCGCGATGGGCAATGGCAGCGCGATCAATTCGTATCGGCCCGGAGGGACGTCATCGAGCACCAGCCCCTCGAGAACGCGCATATCGTGCCTGAGGACCGCGCGATGAGCGAGCATGATTTTCGAATCCTGCGGATCGATCGAAGGTGTGTCGATTCCCACAAGCAGCACGCCCTCGCTCGCGAGGCGCTCGATGGCGGCAGGCGAAACCGCTGTCGTCATCTCCTCCCATAAATCGTGGGGGAAGCGCTCGAAAGTCCTGAACAGCACCCGCCGCACTCCATCGAGTGCGGGAATGTCGCTCGGCTCGATCAGGGGGCGCGCATCCCGCGCATCGATCACAAGGCACTCGCCCAGATAAGGCTCTAGGCCAACGCTGGCGATATCGAGTCCGGCCGCATCGTAATGCAACGGCGCGTCTGCGTGCGCGCCGGAGTGGGTGGACATGGTGAGCGAAGAGACGTTGACCGGCGAACCCTCTTCCATCCGCCATGTGCGGTTCGCAGCAAACGCGGTGTCCCCTGGCCATACCGGCAATCCGGGGCGGAGAACTTGGGAAATATCCCAGATACGGCGGTTGTTGGGAACGCTCACAAAGCGGTCCTCACGCTGAGAAGCTCGGGGAAGAAAGCCTGCTTGAGAACCCCGGCCAGATAGGGCACGCCGGGTGTCCCGCCGGTGCCCTTCTTGAAACCGATGATCCGCTCGACCGTCTTCAGGTGCCCGAAGCGCCAGCGCTGGAAGTGGTATTCGAGATCGACCAGCTTCTCGGCGAGTTCGTAAAGATCCCAATGAGCTGCGGGATCGCGGTAGATCACGGACCATGCGTTCTCGACACTGACGTTATGGGCATAGGGCACAGCAAGGTCGCGCTCGAGCACGGCTGCGTCGATCGTGAAGCCGCGCTCCGCCAACAGCGCGATCGCGGCATCGTAGAGGCTCGGGCGCTCGGCCTCCTGCAACAGCCGCCCCGCCCAATCGCCGGTCCTCTCGTGAAGCCGGACATGCCGGCGATCGCGACCGCCCAGCATGAATTCCATCATGCGGTATTGGGGCGACTGAAATCCGCTTGATGAGCCCAGATGCGGCCGGATGGTCGAATAATCGTGCGGGGTCATGGTGCTCAGCACGTCCCAGCTCTGGATCAACTGACCCTGCGCGCGGGCGACCCGGGCGAGCATCTTGAAGGCGGGGCGCAACCGATCGGCCTCGATCGCATCGCGCGCGGCGCTCAGCTCGTGCAGGCACAGCTTGAGCCACAACTCGCTCGCCTGGTGCACGATGATGAACAGCATTTCGTCATGCGCATCGCTCGCGGGATGCTGCGCGCCGAGGATCCGCTCAAGATCGAGATAGGCGGCGTAGGTGACCTCTTGGCTCATAATGGACGATTAGCGGGCGCGGAAACGCGGGGAAACCGTTTCCTCAGCCCTCGATGATCCTGGTTTCGGGATGATGCTTGTCGAGGTGTCGCTTGATGATGCGCAGATTGCGGGTGTTTGAGCGGAACACGAGGTCAGCCGCATCGCCTACCAGCGGGATCAGCCCGATCGCGGTATCGAACGCGACATTCGCACTCATGCGCAGCAACTTCCAGCGCGGCATCCCGAGATTGCGTGCTTCCCAGATGATGTAAGCGCCGAAGGCGGTCGCGATCATGTCGCCGATCACCGGAACCAATCCGATGAGCGCATCGAGGCCAACGGGCAGATTGATTCCGGGAATGCGGAAGCTGCGCTCCAGCAGCACCTCCATCGCTTCCACCCTTGCCCGGATCGAAGCTGGATCTCGGCCGCCGGACAAAGCATGCGGGATGGTCTCGCGGCGGCCGCTGCCAAAGTTGCGCTCGGGTCCGGTGCGGTCGATCATCATGCTCTCCTTTTGCCTAACTGGTGGGCTGGGAGAGCGGGAACAAGGGGTGGAGGCCCCAAGGGTTGGGCTGATAGGCCTGCAGCGCGCCGCGCACCAGCGCCCAGCGCACGGGCGCGCCGAGCGGAATGAACGCCTCGCGTTCAATCAATTCCCGATGCGCCTCCAGATAGAGCAGCCGCTTCGCGGCCGGATCGGCCGCTTCGAGCGCATCGCTGACCAGCGCGTCTGCCTCCTCGGAACAAAGCCCCACCCTCAGCCCGCAATGCAACTGGTTGAGGAACCATCGCGGCGAGGCATAGCGGGCCAACCTGTCATGCAGCTCAAGGTCGGCCCCTGTGCCCGAGGCGACCTGCCTGGCGCGCACACCGATCGCGGCCCAGGCCTCGGCGATTCCCCGGAACAACAGATCGCTGCCGGGCCCCGGCGGAAGCCCCACGGTCACGAGCGGCTCGTTGTCGGGGCTGAGCGCCGTCCACGACCGTATGCGTGCCGCAGCGATTACCCTGCGTTCCTCGAGCGAAAGCTCGTTCCAGCGCGATGCAGCGAGGTCTCTCCCGTCGAACAAAGCGGGCGGCACGATCCAACTCGTTGCCTGCCAACCGCCCAGGGCGAAAGGTTCGATCAGGGCCGCCCGATCAAGTGCCATCGATAGCGCCTCGCGTCGTGCCGGATCTTCGAGCAGACCTTCCTCGTTGCGAAAGACGAAGCCGAACAGCCCGAGCGCCGGATCGACCTGGATTGCCCCGCGCGAAAGAGGGCCCAGTTCGACCTCAGGCAGGTTAGACAAGCGCCCGCCCAAGATCAGATCGACCTCGCCGTTGGAGAACGCATCAATCGCCTTTGCGGAAGGCAGTGACCGCACCGTCACCGGCCGTGCGAGCGCCTGCCAATCCTCGCGCGCCGGCTGGCCGCGGGTCTCGGGTGGCAGCGCGCTCAGCCGGGCAATGGGCTGGTCCTCGTCGCGTGACATGATCATCGGTCCGGCCCCGCTGCCATTCTTGACGATGCCGAGCTCGGGCTGGGCCAGCAGCCGCAGGAATTCCGGCATGGGGCTTGAAAGGCGAAGCTCGACAACGCGCCCGGTCATGGCGCGGATTTCGACGACCTTGGCAAGGTCAAGGCCGAGCGAGGTGCCCTCGAGCCGGTCGATCAGGTCTTGTAAAGCCGTTTCGACATCCTCTGCCGCGATAGGTTCACCATCGGGCCACGTGCTGTCGCGCAGGCGAAAAATGTAGCTCAGGCCATCGTCGGTCACAATCCACCGCTCGGCGATCGCGGGGACGACATTCCCGGCGGAATCGAACGCCACCAGGCCTTCGACATGCGCCGCGCGCAGGTGCTGCGCGCCGGCCGAAAGTCGGATGCCCTGTTGAAACAGCGAGGGGGGTTCGCCGATGATCACGACATCGATCGGCCCCGCTGCACCGGGCTGACCGCAAGCCGCCAAGGCGAGACTCGATCCCAGGACCCCAGTCACCCATTTCCGCACATTCGCCATGCCGAGCGCGATAGCACCATGCCGGAAAAAGGTCAGCGTGAACCGAGCGCTTTTCAGATGTGCAGGCGCAGTCGGGGTAAGCGCGAGCGATCAGACCTTGCGCAGGTTCGTGGGATCAGGCGGCCGCGGCGCGCGATGCGTCCATGATCGGTCGATCATCCCGGGTGCGTCCGACTTTTCTTCCGCAACGGAAGTGCGAGCACGCTGGGATTCTATCTGGACATCGAAGGCGACGCCGAAACGGTTATCCTGCACCCAGGCGACGCTGCCGGTGATCCGCCCCACATTACGCAGTTCGATTTCGAGCCGATCACCGCGCTGGACGCGCAAATTGCCCTCGCCCATCATCCCGCCGTCGGAAAGGTTACGCACGCGCACGCGATGCGGTTCGCCGTCCCGCTCTATCCGCACATTGGCGAGCAGGAAGAGGCTGTCGCGCGAAACGCTGCGTGTATCTACCCCTGTCATCAGCTCAAATCTCCTGAACCATGAGCCTTGCCTTCGGCGACCAACCTTTGGCGACAAAGCATCGAGCGAAATTGGCGGCCTACCCCATCGAGCGATGCGCGCCGGTGGCCAAGGGAGCTACGTGGACGCAGTTAACGAGGAGTAAAGGCAGGAATGCACGAAGGGCAGCAAATCCATGCTGTGTCAGGGTGAAACGGTTTGACTGCCTCCCCCTCTGCCGCAGCGCCTCGTTTCACTGGTCGCGGCTGATCTTCTCGCGCCGCTCGTGTGCTTCCTGCGCCTCAACCGTCATGGTGGCGACGGGCCGTGCGATCAGGCGACGCAATCCGATCGGATCCCCGGTCACTTCGCAATAGCCATACTCGCCCTGGTCGATCCGGTGCAGAGCCGCATCGATCTTGGCGATCAGCTTGCGCTGACGATCGCGCGTGCGCAGTTCGATGCCCCAATCGGTTTCGCTCGAGGCACGATCGTTGAGATCGGCCTCGCGGATCGGCCCGTCCTGCAACGATTGCAGCGTCTGGTCGGCGGCTGAATGGATCGAGCGCTTCCACTCGATCAGAAGCATCCGGAAATAAGCTTGCTGGCGCTCGTTCATGTATTCTTCGTCGTCGCTCGGCACATAGTCCGGCGCGAGCAAGCGCTTGCTCTCTTCCAGAATGTTGATCTCGTCAGCCGACGACCTCGCCATATGGCCCTCATGTCCCAATCGTATTGCGCGAGACTGTCCCGTCTGGATGCCTGAGTGTTCTCATTGGCTCGCCTGCCCCCCGGCAATCCCAGTGTCGGGCGGGGCTATAGGGCTGGGACAATGCCGGCACAAGCCGCTTTGCGATCAGCCAGCCCGAATGGCGAATGCTCCATGCCGCCGGCTGTTCGGCGGGGCAAATGCCATTCCCGCTGGCGTTAACCAATTGTTGAGCATGTTGACCCAAACCTCATGCCAAGGCCTGAACCAAAGGGCTGGGTGCAAACAGGGGAAAGCAGGACCAAAATGAAACTGACACCGATCACGCGATTCGATACTAACGAGGGCGCGGCTGGCATCACCAGCCTCACGCTGGCTCGTTGCCTCGCTGCAGCCTCGCAGGGGGACATCAAGGCTTATTTCGATCTTGGCGTCATCTTCTCGACCGGAACCCAAGGCGTTGCCTGCGATCTGGTCGAGGCGCATAAATGGTTCAATCTTGCCGCTTCCAAGGGCCATGAAGAGGCCGCCTGGTGCCGGACCGACATCTCCGACGAGATGACCGCACGCGAAATCGCCGAGGCGCAACGGCGGGCGCGGCAATGGCTCAGCGAAGAAGCGCGCCGCAGCGCCTGAAGCATCAACGCTCCTTTTTGAAGGGGGTGCGGGTGTTGAGCGCCAGTTGATCGCTCGCAACGCCTCTGCGCTCGAGTTCAAGATAATCCGCAACCGCTTCGCGAAAGCCCGGATCGGCGATCCAATGAGCCGACCACGTCTTTACCGGTTCATACCCCCGGGCAAGCTTGTGCCCGCCTTGTGCGCCCGCTTCGACACGGCTTAGCCCGAGCTCGATCGCCAGATCGATCGCCTGATAGTAGCACAATTCGAAATGCAGGAAGCGGACATCTCGGGTGCAGCCCCAATACCGTCCGTAGAGCGCATCCGAGCCAAGGAAGTTCAGCGCACCAGCGATCGGCTCGTCGCCATCATAGGCGAGGAACAGGACGATGCGGTCGCCCATGCGCTCACCGATGAGCGAGAACGCTTCGCGGGTGAGATAGGGCGTCCCCCATTTGCGCGCGCCGGTATCCTGGTAGAAGATCCAGAACGCTTGCCAGTGATCTGGCCGGATGTCTTCCCCGCTCAGACGCTCGATCCTCAAGCCATCGACCGCCGCAGCCCGCTCCTTGCGCAAATTCTTGCGCTTGCGCGACGAGAGCGTGTCGAGAAAGGCATCGAAATCGGCATAGTTCTGGTTCGACCAATGAAACTGCAGATCCGATCGCATCAGCCAGCCGGCCGCTTCGAACAGCTCCAATTGCTCCGCCTCGATGAAGGTCGCGTGGGCCGAGGAAAGGCCATTCTGAAGGCACAGCGCCTCAGCTCCCTTCAGGAGATGCGGGGCGAACGCGGGGTCGGAAAGGAGCAGGCGCGGACCGTTGGCCGGCGTGAAGGGCGCGGCAATCTGGAGCTTGGGATAATAGCGCCCCCCGGCCCGGTGCCATGCATCGGCCCATGCATGATCGAACACATATTCGCCCTGGCTGTGGCTCTTGAGGAAGCTCGGCATCGCGCCCAGCAGGGTGCCTTGCGCATCCTGGATGACGATCGGGGCGGGCTCCCAGCCCGTGCCTTTGCCGACACTGCCCGAATCTTCGAGAGCGGTGAGAAATTCATGGCTGACGAAAGGATTGCCCTCGCCAGCAAGAGCATTCCACTGCGCCTTGTCGAGGCTGCCGAGCGAGGGGGCGAGCCGGACTGTAAGCTCGGCTTGGTCGCGGGCTTGCTCAGAGCTCATGCGAGGCCATGTCCCTCGACAATGAGCGCATCGGCCAATTCGCGCGCGGCAAGCCGCTGCTCGGGAGAACGCACAGTCCAGGTCAGCAGAGGTTTGCCACCGGCGCGCCAGCGCGCGCCTTCGGGCTTCGCGAGATCGCGATAATCCACGGCGAGAAAATCAGGCAAAGCCTCATCGAGCGTCGTCTTGTTTCTCCACATGCCTTCAAAACCATTGCGATAGCTATCGGTGCCCACGAGTCCTCTGACTATCTGCGGCACATGCCTGCGAAGCCAGCCGCAAATGCGCGGATCGAAGCTCATCAGCGCGAGCGGACCGAGATAAGCGGAGATGGCGCTCACGACCGCCTCCAGGCCCTGCTCGGGCAGGTGGTCGGGCTTCGACTTGACCTCAACCAGCAGCGGGACGCGTGCGCCGACAAGCGCGAGAAATCGGGCGAGCGAAGGGATGGTTTGATCGGTGGCGGCGAGGCGCATCGTGACGAGCTCTCGCTCGGTATAGTCCGCCAAGGGCCCCGTGGTGGGCGTAAGCCGGTCAAGACACCAGTCGTGAAAGACCATCGGCACCCCGTCGCGGCTCATTTGGACATCGCATTCGATCGCAAGGCCGCAGGCTATCGCCGCCTCAGCTGCCCCCAGCGAGTTTTCGGGTGCCCCGGCGCCATGCAGCGCGTCCCCATGCAAACCGCGGTGCGCATATTCCCATTGCGCCAGCCATTCGCCAGAGCGCGCCTCGCTCATGCCTTGAGCGCGATCACCGCATCGACTTCGACTGCGGCGCCAAGGGGCAGCGCGGGCACGCCGACCGCTGCGCGCGCATGGCGTCCCGCCTCGCCGAACACCTCGAGCATGAGATCGGATGCGCCGTTGGCGACCTTGGGCTGGTCGGCATAATCGGGCGTAGAGCAGATGAAGGCACCGAGCTTCACCACCCGCTCGACCTGCTCAAGCAATCCTTGCGCCTGAAGTTGCGCGAGGATCATCAGCCCGCAACACCGCGCCGCTTCCATGCCAACCTCGAGCGAAACCGTATCGCCCAAGCGGCCCCTGATCAACTCGCCATGGCGAAAAGGCAACTGCCCCGAAACATGCGCGAAGCCGCCATGGACCGCGACCGGCACATAGCTTGCAACCGGCGCTGCAGCGGCGGGCAAATCGATCCCGAGCTCATGGAGGCGGGCAGCGATACTCATGGTCGATCCTCCTCAATCCGTTCGATCAGCCAGGGTACGGCAGCGCCCCACTCATCCATTCTGGCATCGGCAAAGCCGCGCTTGTGCGCGCATTCGATATGGTCTGCGATCATTGGCTCGCCGCACATGTGCAGGCGGATCGTCTTTGGTGAAACCTCCTTGACCGATGCGTGGTGCTGCGAGAGATCATCGATGAAAATCGCGTGCGAGGGATCGTGCCGCTCGATGATCCGGGCAAGTGCGGGGCCCTTGGGCCCCTGATTGGTATAGACCTGCGCATTGATGCCGAACTGCGCGAGCTGCTGCGCGCGCCGCTCGCGCCGCTCGTCCACGAGGTTGGTCAAGATCACCACCTCCGCATGATCGGAAAGCGTCGCGATGGCGTCGACTGCACCCGCAATCGGGGTCTGACGGTGCATCTGGGTGTCGAAGAACAGGCCAAGCATGCGCCAGATATCTGTCTGTTCGAGCAGCTCTCCACTCTTCTGCCAACGCAGGGCTTCGGAAAAGCTGGCCCCCTCCAGCTGGAAATCGATCCCTTCTTCTTCCTCGAGCCATTGCTTGAAATGCGCCACCATATGCAGGAGCACCTCGTCGCAGTCGCAGATGATGAGCGGTCGGTTCATTCGATGGGGTTCCTCTCGGCCAGCGCGGCGCGCGCAGCAGCTAGTTCTTCAGGGGTGATCGCGAGCGCCTCGGCAGCGCGGATCATGTCGGGCTCGTGGTTCTCGAGAAATTCGAGGGCCGAGGCGAGAACGGTCTTTTCCTCAAGGCCGGCACGCAGCGCATCTGGATCAAGGCCGGTCAAATCGAGATAACGCTCCGCCCGCTCACGGTCTGCCAAAATCCAGCCGAGCGCTGCAAGGGCGAGCGTGGCCGGATCGCCATTCACCGGTTTTGCGGATTCGTGCAGCATTGTCGCAGGCTCCCGGGTCGGTTACATCGGTGGCGGCTGGAACGCGGTTAATCGGGGGAACACGCGGTGACCAAGCGAATTATGGTGGTGGAGGACAACGATCTCAATCGAAAGTTGTTCTGCGACGTGCTCAAGGCGAACGGGTTCGAGGTTGAGCCCGTGGCCGATGGCGACAAGGTCCTCGAAACTGCGCTGGCAGGTAGGCCCGATCTGATCATCATGGACATCCAGCTTCCGGGGATTTCCGGCGTCGACCTCATCCGTGCCGCGAAGAACGACGCCCGGCTGAGCGCCATCCCGGTGCTGGCCGTGACGGCGTTTGCGGCCAAGGGTGACGAAGAACGGATCCGGATTGCCGGTGCCTCAGGCTATCTCTCGAAGCCCGTCTCGCTGATGGTCTTCATGAATGCCGTCACGCAGTTGTTGGGCGACACCGAAGGTCACAGCCACGCCGCGATGACTTCGCCGAGATAAATCATCATCGTGATGAGCAGACCGATTAGAAAGGTTCGGTAGGCGAGCGTCAGGAGGCGATATTTGCGCCGGTAGAGGACTTGGCCGTTCTGATAGACATCGTGCAGCATGGAGCGGAAGAAACGCTCTTCGTCCGCGAGCCGATCGAGCATGTCCTGCGTCCATTCCTCTTCGTCCAGCGCAGCAAAGTGTCCGAAGAAGAGGGGATTGCGCATCGCGGGGCTTGCGGGCGGTGCGGCGAGCGAGGGGATGACGGCGAGCACCGCGAACAGCGAGGAGATGAAGGCGGTGACCACCAGCGCAATCGTCGACAGGGTAGCGGACTGCGCGGTCAGCGATGTGACCGTGATCGAGAACACCACGAAAGTCGCACCGATCAGGATCGAGGCCTTCTGATCCGCCATTTGCGAGAGCGTCAGCGTGTTGACCTGAAGCGTGCGGGTGAGGTGCACGGCCTGCGCGTTGAAGTTTCTGCCGGCCGCCGGCTTCGGCGGCTCCTCAAGGGCGGTGACCACCGGCTGTTTCTCGCTCTTGCTCATCTCGATCAGCCCCCAGTGCCGCGTCCACCCGTCTTGTAGCGCGTATCTTGCCTCGATTCGCAGTCGGCGGAAAGGGGGCGTGACATTTGTGCTTCGTGCTTGACAAGCATGGGCCGCAGCCGCTCTGTCCGCCTTGTATCCTCGGGGCTCTGCCCGCACATTCTCTCATTATGGAAGCGCACCCAATGACCCAAGCCGAAGTCGACGATCGGATCCGAGCCCTGATCGAGCCCTTCAACAAGAAGCAGATCGCGATCGAGCCCTCCACAACTTTCGCGGGCGACCTTGAATTCGACAGCCTGACGGTGATGGATTTCGTGGCCGAGATCGAAGACGAGTTCGATGTGATCATCAGCATGAACCAGCAGGCCGAAATAGAGAATTACGGCCAGCTTGTCGCCGCCGTCCACAAGCTTCAAGCCGCGTGACGAAAGAGAGTCCATGACCCAGATCGCCCCCATACCGTCAGCCGATACCGATCCGCCCGCGCACGACCTGTTCTCCAAGTTCGACGGCCTGATCCAGACCCGCGAGGCCTTGCTGGCAGGCGGCGTCGAAGACCCGTTCAACCTCGTGATGGAAAAGGTCCTCTCGCCCACTCGCGCGATCTGCAACGGACGCGACACAATCCTGCTCGGCACCTACAATTACATGGGGATGACATTCGATCCTGACGTGATCGAGGCGGGCGAGCAGGCCTTGCGCGAATTTGGCTCGGGCACCACGGGTAGCCGGGTGCTCAATGGCACTTATCAAGGCCATAAGGAATGCGAGGACGCGCTGCGCGAGTTCTACGGCATGGATCACGCCATGGTGTTCTCGACCGGCTACCAGGCCAATCTCGGGATCATTTCGACCATCGCCGGCAAGGGCGACTACATCGTCCTCGACATCGACAGCCACGCCTCGATCTATGACGGCTGCAAGATGGGCGATGCCGAAGTCGTGCCCTTTCGCCACAACGATATAGAGGCGATGGAGAAGCGCCTCAAACGCATCCCGGAGGATGCGGGCAAGCTGGTGATCCTCGAGGGCGTCTATTCGATGCTCGGCGATGTCGCACCGCTCAGGGAGATGATCGCCATCGCCAAGAGCTACGGTGCGATGGTGCTGGTCGATGAAGCGCACTCCATGGGTTTCATCGGGCCCAATGGCCGCGGTGTCGCCGAAGAGCAGGGCGTGCTCGACGATGTCGATTTCGTCATCGGCACCTTCTCGAAGAGCGTCGGCACTGTGGGCGGCTTTTGTGTCTCGAACCATCCCAAGTTCGAGATCCTGCGCCTGGTGTGTCGTCCCTATGTATTCACCGCCAGCCTGCCGCCAAGCGTGGTGGCCACCGCCGCGACCTCGATCCGCAAGCTCATGCATGGCGCCAACAAACGGGCCCATCTCTGGGAAAATTCGCGGACGCTGCACAAGGGGTTGACCGAGCTCGGCTTCAAGCTCGGCACCAGCGAACCGCAGAGCGCGATCGTGGCGGTTATCATGCCCGATCTCGAGCTTGGCGCGAGGATGTGGGAAGCGCTGCTCAAGGAAGGCCTTTACGTCAATCTCGCCCGCCCACCGGCGACTCCTGCTGGCATGACGCTGCTGCGCTGCTCACTGTGCGCCGAGCATTCGGCAGAGGAAGTCCTGAAAATCCTTCAGATGTTCGAGCGTGCCGGAAAGGCGGTCGGGATCATCTAGGCCGCAAAGCTCTCGCGTCCAAGCCTGCCGGCAATTCCCACCGCGACCGGTGCGCTCGCAATCCGCGCTGAAACAAGCATCGGAACGTTGGCGGGGGCGATGCCGGTTTAGGCATAGGTATTGGTGAATATCCGTGCAATGGCGATCGCCGGATCGGTGAACTGGTCGAGGATGTGTACCAAAACGCGCTGCTGTTATAGAGCGCGACTGCCGCAGGGAAGAAGGCGCCAGTCGTTTCGGCCGCAAGCTTCTGCTTTATTCCAGTCCCTTCGCTCCCCCCGCCCCGGTTCGCGCAGCAAGGGATTACGCCAAGGCCCCGGGGTGCGAAGTGCTGGAGGTAGCGGGTTTGGCGCACGGATCCTCATCAGCCTTGTCTCCGCCAAGCTGCGTGATCGCGAGAAAACCACCGACCACCAGCAGCACGAAGACGGTCGTCACAGTGCCAAGATAATCGTCGATGATCCGCTTGATGGGCCGACCGAAGAGTTGGAACAGCACGCCAACCGTCACGAAGATCAGCGCCCGGCCGGCAAAACTCGCGACGAGAAACGGCGCCAAGTCCATCTGCAGGAAGCCTGCAGTGATCGTCAGCAGCTTGAACGGCACGGGCGTCGCCGCGGCGATAGTGACGGCAAGAGCGCCATATTCGTCGAACGTGCATCGGGCTGCGGGAAGGCTGTCGATGAGGCCGATGACGCTCAGCAGCGGCACGCCGACGGCGTCGAAAACCGCATAGCCAATTCCATAGCCAAACAATCCGCCCGCGACCGAGGCGAGCGTCGCAACGATCGAGAAGCGCAAAGCCCTTTTCGGCTCGGCAAGACACATCAGCCCGAGCAGCGGGTGCGGCGGGATCGGGAAAAAACTGGCCTCGATGAAGCTGAAGAAGGCAAGCCACCAGACCGCATGGGGGTGGGCGGCTTTCTCCAATGTCCAATCGTAGAGACTGCGAAGCCAAGCCATGTGTGAGCGGCCCTCGTTGCTGAGCGCGCTCGCCTAGGCCACGCGTGGTTGCGGCGCAAGCGGCAATTTTTAACCGATATGGTGATTTTTGTTGACATCGTCACAATCATTGGTTAGAGAAAGGACAGCCTAGGAAAACTGCGAGTCGCACCGGGATCGTCCTGTCGGCTCCGCACTCCCAGGCCTTTCAGACAATTGAGCCGCTTGTTCCGACGGGAGATCGACGATGAGCCACTCGCAAGGCCGCACGAGGCTGAAAGACGAGCCCGCAGCCGAACGCGAGCCGCAGCCTCGCCGAGACTGGCGGCGCAAGTTTCTCGCATGCCTCGCCGAAAGCTCGAACGTGACCCAATCCGCCGCGCGGGCCAATATCAGCCTGAGCAGGGCATATCGATCGCGCCGCGAAGAGCCCGAATTCGCCCGCCAGTGGCTCGCTGCATTGTGGGAGGGATACAGCCATCTCGAGATGGAGGTGCTCCGGCGGCTGCGGGATGGCGACCAACACACGTGCGACAACGAGAAATATGATTTCGCCAATGCCATTCGGCTGCTCAACGCGCATCGCGAGAATGCGGCGCGTGCCCAGGCGGAACATCGCAGCGTGAGCGCGGCAGAGATACGCGCAGCGATCGATCGCAAGGTCAGGGCAATCAGCCAGCAAGTCCGCCGCGATCGGGCGGGCGTCTCCAGCAAGGGCTCATCCCAAGCGTGAGCGGTGGTATAGATTGGCTCGCCGAGGCGCAGGACGCGGCCCGCGAAGATTTCATCAGCAGTCTTACCAGAGAAGAGCGCAACGAATTTCCTTATCACTGGAAGCTCTTCGCACGCCCGGAACAGCTGCCGCCTTCAGGTGACTGGCGCATCTGGCTGGTGATGGCCGGGCGCGGCTTCGGCAAGACGCGCTGCGGGACAGAATGGGTGCGCGACATTGCGGAGAACCAACGCGAGGCGCGCATTGCAATCGTATCAGCCTCACTCGCCGAGGCCCGCGCCGTGATGGTCGAGGGTGAAAGCGGGATCCTCGCGTGCACGCCGCCTGACAGGCGGCCACGCTTCGAGCCATCGCTCCGACGACTTCGGTGGGACAACGGCGCACAGGCCCAGCTGTTTTCGGCTGCGGAGCCCGAAACACTGCGTGGGCCGCAACACAGTCATGCCTGGTGCGACGAGATCGGCAAATGGCCTCTTTCGGGCGAGCGCGCCATGCGCTGCTGGGACAATCTCCTGATGGGGCTGCGCGTGCTCGCTCATCCGCAGGTTGCGGTGACGACGACGCCGCGCGCCGTGCCGCTGCTGCGGCGCTTGCTCGAGCAGGCCCGCACGGGCGGTGTCACCATGACGCGAGGATCGACGCTCGACAACGCCCCTAACCTGCCCGAGCGCTTCCTACAGGCGCTAGAGCAGGACTATGGCGGAACCCAGCTCGGGCGCCAGGAAATCGACGGCGAGCTGCTGGAGGATGTCGAAGGCGCGCTATGGAACCGATCGCTGATTGAGGCCGCCCGCGAGACCGGAACCGTACCGCCGCAGCGCCGTGTGGTTGTCGCCGTCGATCCGCCCGTTTCAGCCAAGGGCGACGAATGCGGAATCGTAGTCGCAGCGCTCGGGGAAGACCGCGTGTGCCGGGTGCTCGCCGATTGCAGTCTTGGGGGCGCCCCGCCGGATCGCTGGGCAGAGGCTGTCGCCACCGCCGCGCTCCATTGGGGAGCGGACAGGGTCGTGGCCGAAGCCAATCAGGGCGGCTCGATGGTCGAAAGCGTGCTGAGGGCAGCCGACGCCGCCCTCCCAGTCAAGCTCGTGCATGCGAGCCGCGGCAAGTGCGCGCGCGCTGAACCGGTCGCCGCACTCTATGCATCCGGCCGGGTGCGCCATTGCGGAAGCTTTGCGCGCCTCGAAGACCAGCTTTGCGGCCTTATGATCGGCGGAGGATATGCCGGCCCCGGCCGAAGCCCCGACCGCGCCGACGCGCTCGTGTGGGCGGTCAGCGAACTGATGCTGGGTCGTGCGACCGAGCCGGGCGTGCACATACTCTAGAAGGGAAAACGGATGGCCTTCCTCGGAAAACTAAGCGCTGCCTTCAAGGGCGGCGAGACACCGCGCGTGCCTCTTGCACCAGGCTTTCTGCAAGGCTGGCCGACCCGGTTCGAACCATCGCTATGTCCGATCGACGGGTTCGAATATGCCAGCGCCGTTCGATCGGGTTTCCTGAGCAACCCGATCGCGCAGCGCGCTGTGCGGATCGTCGCTGAAGGAATCGCGCAGGCCCCCCTGACCAGCAGCGAGCCTCGCTTGATCAACCTGATCACGGCCACCAGCGCAGGCCAAGCTCTCCTGGAGACGCTCGCCGCACAGATCCTGCTTCACGGCAACGGCTTCATTCAGATCAGTAAGGACGCAAGCGGACACCCGATCGAACTCTTCGCGCTGCGCCCCGATCGCACCAAGATCATCGCCGGCGCGAATGGCTGGCCCATCGCCTGCGAATACACCGTTGCGGGCGAAGCTCGCACTCTGCCGTTGATGGATGAGGAAGGCTGGCCGAGCATCATAACGATCAAGGCAATGCACCCGCTCGAGGATCATTATGGCGCAAGCGCACTCGCAGCCGCAGCGCAGGCCATAACGATCCACAACGCCGCTTCTGCTTGGAACAAGGCCCTGCTCGAGAACGCGGCACGTCCATCAGGGGCGCTGGTCTACGACACCGGTGATGGCGCGGGGCTGACGCGCGAACAGTTCGATCGCCTGCGGGACGAACTCGCCCATGCCTTTTCAGGCTCCGGCAATGCCGGACGACCGATGCTGCTCGACGGCGGCCTCAAGTGGCAAAGCATGGCGCTCTCGCCCGCCGACATGGATTTCGCAACCCTGAAAAGCGCCGCAGCGCGCGAGATTGCGCTCGCCTTCGGAGTTCCCCCAATGCTGCTCGGGCTCCCGGGCGACAACACCTATTCCAATTACCGCGAGGCCAATCGCGCACTCTGGCGGCTCACGCTGCTCCCTTTGGCGAACAAATTGCTCTCGGCGATCAGCGAGGGGCTCTCCTCATGGTTTGAGAATGCCTCGGTCACGATCGACCTCGATCTGGTCCCCGCGCTCTCGGAGGATCGAGAGCGACTGTGGAAGCAAGTCTCCGAAGCCGATTTCCTGAGCCGCAACGAAAAACGCGAACTGCTTGGCTTCGAGCCTGAGGAGATGCCGTGATGAACGACCCCAAAGACCCCTATCGCCCACTTGTCGCGAGCCGCGAGGATATGCTTGCCACCCTGCTCGCCCAAGCCGGCGACGAGGGTGCCGCGCTCGATACCTTGCGCGCCATCGTTGAGGAGACCAGCGAGCTTGCCGGGGAGCGCGTGCTGAGCCGGCTCGGCCTTGCGGATGCGGGCGCTGAAGGCGACCTTGCCGACCTGCGCGAGTTGCTGGCTGCTTGGCGCGATGCCAAGTCAAGCGCCTGGAAAGCGTTCGTGGAGTGGGCGATCCGCGCCTTGCTGGCACTGCTGCTGATCGGCATCGCCGTGCGCCTTGGCGTGTGGGACCTGCTGTGAGAATAGCGGACGCGGCCAGCGCGCCACTGCGCCTCGCTGGCTATGCCGCCCTGTTCGACATTCCCGACGCCGATCGCGACATCATCGAGCCGGGCGCATTTGCCGACACGCTTCGCGCGCGCAAGGAACCGCTTCCGCTCCTGTGGCAGCATCGCCCCGATCAGGTCATCGGGACGATCGAGCGGATCGCCGAGGATGCGAAGGGACTGCGTGTGATCGCGCTCGTCAACGCAGTCCATAGCAGGGCGACAACAGCCCTTTCGAAAGGAAAGGTGAACGGCCTGAGCTTCGGCTATCGTGCGCGGCGCGCCCATCACCTCGGCAAGAGCCGAAGGTTGCTCGCAATTGATCTGTTCGAGATCAGCCTCGTGACGCACCCACTGCAGCATGGCGCGCGTGTCCACATGTTTGCTTGAGCGACCCGCATGCCCCTCGATACCTTCCACCGGCCGCCATCGGGGCGGCCTTTTTTGTGCCCAACCGCCGACCACACGAAAGGTTTGATGCCCCATGCATTTCAATGACAAAACCGCACTTGCCGAGGCCACCAACCCGGCCAAGGATCCCTTCGAAGAGAGCTTCGAGATTGTCGCACGCCAGGACAAGGCGGATGCCGAAATCGCGGCGCTTCGCACCGATGTCGACGAGGTCAAGGCCCGGCTCGACAAGGTCGCGCGTGCCGCCACAAGGCCTGCTATGGCCGCAGATCCATCCTCGAGCGCTGAGGTCAAGAGCTTCGTCAACGGCTATCTGCGGCGCGGCCGTGAAAGCGAGGTCAAGTCGCTCAACCTCGCCTCACCCACCGAAGGCGGCTACGCCCTGCCCAGAACGATCGACGCGGTGATTGACCGGGTGCTCAACGATGCTAGCCCCATCCGCTCGATCGCCCAGGTGGTGCAGACCGGCACGTCGGGATATCGCAAGCTGGTCGCGACCGGAGGCACAGCATCGGGCTGGGTCAGCGAGACCGCCCCGCGAGGCGAAACCGATGCACCGATCTTCGCCGAAATCGCTCCTCCCAGCGGCGATCTCTATGCCAACCCTGCCGCGAGCCAGGCCATGCTCGACGATGCCGCCTTCGACATCGAAAGCTGGCTCGGGAGCGAGATCGCGATCGAATTCGCTCGGGCTGAAGGCGCCGCCTTCGTCAAGGGCACCGGGCTCAATCAGCCGCGCGGCTTCCTTTCGGCCACCACCAGCATGGCGGAAGACGCAGCCCGGCCTTTCGGCACGGTTCAGTATATCGGCTCGGGCGATGCCACCGGCTTCGACAGCGCGCCCGACGCCAAGCTGATCGATCTTGTTCACACCCTGAAGGCCGGCCATCGCCAAGGCGCCTGCTTCGTCATGAATTCAGCCACGCTCGCGGCAGTCCGCAAGCTCAAGACGGTCGACGGCGCCTTCCTCTGGCAACCCGGCATGGTCGATGGCCAACCGGACCGTTTGCTCGGCTATCCGGTGATCGAGGCGGAAGACATGCCCGATATTGCGGGAGGCGCGTTTCCGATCGCGTTCGGCAACTTCCGTCACGGCTATCTGATCACCGAGCACAGCGCCACCATGGTCCTGCGAGATCCATATTCGAACAAGCCGTTCGTCCACTTCTACGCGACTAAGCGAGTGGGCGGCCAAGTGCTCAATTCGGATGCGATCAAGCTGCTCAAGATCGAAGCCTGAGCCATCGCGACCGGATCACCGGTCCCCGGCAAGGTCGAGGCCACCCTCTGCCTCCTTTGCCGGATCACGCGCCCGCGCCGCCGCCAAGGCATCCCTTACGCCTGGGCATGGCGGCGCGGGCATTTCGTTTCGAACAGCAATGGGAGAAGCCGCAATGCAGCGGACCGTCGTTGGACCAGCCGACTTGAGCGAAGACGCGCTCGAAGAATTGAAAAGCTGGCTGGGTATCAGTCGGCCAGCTGAAGACCATGTGCTCACCGATCTCCTGCGCGCAAGCATCGCCCTGTGCGAAGCCTTCATCGGCCAAGTCCCTCTCGAACAGGTAATCGAAGAGCGACTCTCGACGACGGCGGGCTCGCAGTGCTTGGTGTCTCGTCCGGTGCGCGAAGTGCTGCGAACAGAAACGCAAGCTGCCGAAAATGAGCGTGACGCGCTCGATGAAGCGGCGTTCGAATACACCTTCAGCCCTGATGGCATCGCTGTTTTGCACCTGCGCAAGACGATCGATGCCTCCGCTGTCATCTCGCGCGTTCGGGTCGGCATGGCTGCGACCTGGAGCGAATTGCCCGCTCCCTTGAAGCAAGGCATCATCCGGCTCGCCGCTTATCATTACCGCGATCGTGACGGAGCAAACAATCCCGCGCCGCCCTCCAGCGTGGCAGCCCTCTGGCGCCCGTGGCGCCGTTTGAGCCTTGCATGATCGGCATCGAGGCAAGGATCGACGCCGGCAGCGCCTTTCGCCGCGGTCTGGAGCAGGCCCTCGAACGTGAGGCATCGCGCCGGGCCTATGCCGTGGTCGCAACCCGCAAGCGTGGCCGAGCTCATCCTTGGCGTTCCCCCCAATGGCTTTGGCCCGATTTGTGAGCGGTTGACCATGGAAAATACGTTACGGCAATATTTGATCGAGTGGCTCCGCAATGATCCGGCGCTGGCTGGCATCAACTCCATAGAGGAGGAGACCCCGCTCAGTGCCTCGCCTCCGTGGCTCGGGATCTCTGCCAGCGCCTCGAGTGATTGGGGAACAAAAGACCGCCCCGGCCGCGAAATCCGCCTGGCGCTCGAGCTCGAGACGCGGATCGATGACGCTGGCGCTGATGGCCCCCTGATTGCAGCGATCGAACAGCGCGTCCTTGGCTTGCCGCCGTTTCACGAGAACCTCGAAGTCGCCTCCATCCGCTTCATGCGCGCGCGCAGCGAAGCTCGCGCAGATAATCTACGCGGCGCGCTGCTCGAATTTCGCATTCGTCTCTTCTCAGCCCTTCCGGAGTAACGCTCATGCCCGCTCAAAACGGAGCCGCCTTCCTGTTGAAAATCTCGGACGGCGCCGCCACCCCGACCTTCGAAACGGTCGCTGGTCTTCGCACAACGCAAATGACGATCAACGGCGATACGGTGGTCGTCACAACCAAGGAATCGGGTGGCTGGCGCGACCTGCTCTCCGGCGCCGGTTCACGCTCGGTCTCGGTCAGCGCCGCCGGCATTTTTCTCGGCAGTGCAGCCGAGGCCGCAGTGCGCAGTCATGCGCTCGCGGGGACGATCGATGCATACGAGCTCTCGTTTGAGGGCGGGGAACGCATGCGTGGGGACTTCCTGGTCCAAAGGCTTGAATATTCCGGCGACTTCAATGGCGAGCGCACCTATACGATGCAGCTTGAGAGCTCAGGCCCGGTCGTGTCGCTATGACGAGCGCAGCCAACCCGCTGCGCGGAGAGGCCATGGTCTCGATCAAGGGGAGGCCCTTCGTACTTCGCCCCACCTTTCAAAACCTGGTGTTGGCGGAGGAGGAACTCGGCTCGCTATTTGCGCTGGTGGAACGCGCTTCGGACGGAGCGATTACGCTGGGCGAGATCACTGCGCTGATCTGGCATTGCTTGCCCGCCAATGATCGCCCCGACCGCGAAGCGGTCGGCGAGGCGGTTCTTGCTCTCGGACTCGTCAGCGCAGCAAAGCCCGTGCGCACGATACTGGCTCAAGTCCTTCAAGGCCAAGGATGAGCGACTTTCGCGCGTTCGCCACACGGGCAAACGCGATCTGTGCACAACTGCTCGGGTGGTGCCCGGATGAATTCTGGGAAGCCACGCCCGCAGAACTGGCACTCGCCCTCGGCGATACTGCGCGCAGTGAAGCAGCCCACGCACCCACGCGAGATCTCATCGCTCGAATGATGGAGCGCGATACCCATGGACAATGAATTCGAAGCTCTCGTCATCGATGTGCGAGCCACGACAAGCGGCTTTGCCGCTGATCTTGAGACCATCAATCGCTCGATCGACACGAACCTGGTCTCGGGATTCGAAAAGGTTGGAGGCGTGCTCGAGCGCGGCCTGCTCGCCGCCGTGCGGAAGGGAGGGCTCGGCTTCGAGGATCTCAAGCGCATCGCCTTTCGCTCGCTCGACGAGATTGCGGCACACGCACTGAACGCAGGGATATCCGAGCTGTTTGGAAACTCAGGAGGAAGCGGTGGGCTTGGCGCACTGCTTGGCCAGTCGATCGGCGCCCTGTTCGGCTTGCCGGGCCGGGCGACTGGCGGTCCCGTCTCGCCAGGGCGGGGATATCTGGTGGGTGAGCGCGGACCCGAGTTATTCGTCCCAACGAGCGCCGGGCGCGTCGACGCCCGCATGGCGAGTGACGGCAAGCGCGACGTGAGGGTCGCAATCTCGCTCAATGCATCGCGCGGAACGACCGCTCCAACGGCCATGCAGCGATCTTCGCGTCAAGTCGCCAGCGCCGTTCGGCGTGCCCTAGTGGAACAATAGGGAGGAAAGCCCTCATGGCCTTTTGGCTCGCTAGTCAGCGCAACGGACAGCACTCCAACTACATCCAGCGCTTCGATCCTCGCTTCTGGACCGTGAATTTCCCTCGTCCCGCCATGGCATCAGTGATCGCGACCGGCCCCGACTCGCTGCAGGTGGACGTCGAACTGCATTACAAGGGCGATCTCGTCGGGCTGATCTGGGAATCGGAAGATAACCTGGATCATCCGTTATTGGCTTACGAAACGGATCGCGACTATTCGCATACGACACTCTCGTTTCGCTGGCAGTCGGAAGGCGTGATACCTCTCGATCAGATCAACGGGCCCACATTGACGATCGAGGGCGAGGACGTGGAGGGACAGCCGCACACATGGTATGTGCGACTCTGGAATTATGCCGAAGGGCTTCCGCACGACGCGATCATCACGCTGCCCTTCTCTTCGCTCCAAGGTGGCTACACGCCTAGCGATCCGGTAAACGCATCGCGCATCGATCGAATGTTCATCTCCTTGGTTGCGCCCGATTATGAGGGCGGCAGTCAACAACCGCTGTCAGAACGGTTCAACGGACAGGTGGTGCTCAGTCAGATCAACGCCGACGGTGGCCGCGCGATGATCGAGATCGGAGACGTTCGCCTGCCCATCCATGGCGAACGAATGGCCACCGCCTTCGATGATTCATACAATCAGACCCCAACGCGCATCGTGCGCAGCGTGATCGGGCTCGGATATCGCGAGGACGTGGTCCATTACGTCGGAATGAGCCATTTCAGGCGATTGGAACTCGATCAGGACGGTAAGCTTCTGGTCGATCGGGCAGGAGGCCTTTGCACTCCGGCTCGGGTTTGGCACTCCAGCTACTATGAACAGTGCAGGCTCAACGAACTCGAGGTGATCAGCTCGATCTCTTATGAGCTCTTCAACGCTTATTGTCCGGAACATTGGAAACAGCGGGACCTCGATGGCAATCCCGCGCTGACAGGGTGGGACCCTCCCTCCACCCTTCTTTCCCCTGCCAATCCCGATGCGATGGCTTGGCTACGGGCCAGTACCGAGGTGTTTGTTGATCTCATGCGAAGTGCCGGGCTTCCCGTCCGCGTGCAGATCGGTGAACCCTGGTGGTGGACGACACAAGTTGGTGCCATCTGTCTTTATGACGAAGCGGCCAAGGACGTCTTCGGAGGCGCTCCCGTGCCGATCGCGGATATGAAGGAGCCTCTTTCGAGCCAGCAAACAGCACTGCTTGATGCCGCAGGGGCGCTGCTCGCACAGTCCACGGCAGATTTGACATCGGCGATCCGGACACGAGCGAACGGGCCTTCCGAAGTCCTGCTGCTGGCATTCACGCCGACCATTCTCTCGGCAGACATGCCGGAACTCCTGCGCGCCAATCTGCCGCTCGGCTGGGCTTACCCGGCTTTCGACCGGCTGCAGCTTGAAGATTACGATTGGCTCACCTCTGGGATCGATGGGCCGCGCCGCGCGGCTTACGCGTTCGTCGACGCGCGGCTTGGATATCCGATCGGGAAGCAGGATTATTTCGCGGGATTTGTGCTGCTGGCTGAAGATGCGCCGCTGTATTGGGCAAGGATCGATGCGGGCCTTGACGAGGCCGCCGGGCGAGGCGTCTCTCGGCGCTATGTCTGGGCGCTCCCGCAGGTTTCACGTGACGGCTACACCCGCCTCGCCCCATCGCAGGAGAATGTCATGAACGCGTTTGATGATGTGGTGTATCCGTTTGCACTGGGGCGCTCGACCGCTGTTGCCCCTGAGTTCTCGACAAGCGTGACGGTGACCGCCTCAGGCCATGAGCGACGCAATTCGCTCTGGTCTGACGCCCGAGTTCATTTCGATGTCGGTCCCGGCATCCGGTCGGAGGAAGAGCTCTCAAGACTGATCGAATTCTTTCGCGCACGGCGCGGCGCGGCCAAGGGCTTTCGTATCCAGGACCCCTATGACTACAGCTCGAACGGAATGACTGGAGCTCCCACGATGCTCGACCAGCTGATCGGAGTCGGCGACGGCGGGCGCACCGATTTCCAGCTTGTAAAGGCCTATGGCTCGGGCGAGGAACCGCAGATCCGAGCGATCACCCGGCCCCACCCGGACAGTATTGTGATCAGCGTCGCTGGTTTCCTCGTGTCGGATTGGTCGCTGGGCGATCTTGGAATGATCCGCCTTGCCTCTCCCCCGATGGAAGGCGAAAAGGTGCGAGCGGGCTTCCTCTTCGACGTCCCAGTGCGGTTTGCCGAGGATCGGATCGATATCTCCGGAATAGACTTCGCAGCTGGCGAAGCCCCGAGCATCCCGCTCGTAGAAGTGCGCGAGATCGACTGATGAAGGTCTTTTTCGACCGCGAACTGGATAGCGTCGCGACCTTCTGGCGAATATTGCGCCGTGATGGCGTGGCGTTGGGCTTCACCAGCCACGACCGCAATCTCTATTTCGGCGGCATCTGTCATCGCGCTGCACCCGGAATGCTCCCGGCGGCAATTCGACTTTCCTCCCGGATCGACGACGACAGCGCTGAAGTCGAGGGAGCGCTAAGCCACGATGCAATCCGCGCAGACGAGCTGCGTACCGGCCTCTATGATGCCGCTTCGATCCTGATCGGCGTGGTCGATTGGGAGACTTTGCAAAACCATGTCCTCTACTCCGGTGCCTTGGGAGCGATCGAGGACAACGGGCGCAGTTTCAGCGCCGAAATGCGCTCTGCAAAGCATGTTCTCGAGGCGGATATCGTGCCCCGCACGAGCCCGACCTGCCGGGCGCTGTTCTGCGGGCCCGGTTGCGGTCTTTCCCGCACCCGCTTCATGACTCGCCACCGCGTCATTTCCGTGGATCTGGAGAAGAATGCAGTCGAGCTTTCGGGCACTCTTCCCGAAGGAGTGCTCGATGGTGAGTTGCGTTTTCTGGAGGGACCGCAAACCGGCAAGGCTTTCGGCATTCTGGCGGTCGATGGCACCTTTGTCACCCTGGACGAAGCGATCGCCGATGGGTTGGCAATCGAGACTGCGGTTGAACTGCTGGAGGGATGTGATCACACCCTGGTCACCTGTGCCGAGCGTTTTCAGAACTCAAAAAACTTCCGGGGCGAGCCCTTTCTGCCCGGAAACGACCTGCTCGCTCGGTATGGACGCTCGACCGGATGAGGCGGGGGCCCGAGCTTGCCATTGCGGCAGCAACCCTGGTGGGCACCCGTTTCCGACTCCATGGTAGAGATCCTGCCACCGGCCTAGATTGCGTCGGGCTCGTGTCGGTGTCCCTCACTCTGATCGGGAAGCGGCCGCTTTCCATAAGTGGCTATGCCTTGCGCAATGGAGACGTCGCTCACTGGTTTGCCGAGGCTGAGCGCGTTGGCTTGCACCCAGCCGAGGGAAAGATCGAGAGTGGCGATGTCCTATTGGTGTCGCCATCGTCCCTCCAGCACCACCTCATGATATCGGAAAATCCCGCCCAGATGATACACGCGCACGCGGCGCTCAGGCGCGTGGTGCGCGAACCGATGCCTCAAGTCGCGCCGCTGGCGCATTGGCGTCTGTAACGGCGCAAGCAAGGAACCGAAAATGGCCACACTTCTGCTGACCGCCGTGGGGACAGCCCTCGGCGGACCCTTGGGCGGCGCCCTGGGAGGGTTGATCGGGCGACAGGCCGACCGTGCGGTATTCGGCTCAGGATCGCGCCAGGGCGCTCGCCTGAAGGAACTTGCCGTCACCACCTCGAGTTATGGCCAGCCGATCTCACGTCACTTCGGTCGGATGAGGGTTGCCGGAAGCATCATATGGTCGACCGATCTTATCGAGAGCGAATCAATCCAAGGAGGCAAGATCCAGGGTTCCACCACCAGTTATGTCTATTCCGCCAGCTTCGCGGTTGCCCTGTCGAGCAGGCCCATACTCAGCGTGGAGCGCATCTGGGCAGACGGGAACCTCTTGCGTGGCCGCCGGGGCGATCTCAAGGTGGGCGGAAAGATGCGCATCCATCCCGGCTATGGCGACGATGACATCGATCCGATCATCGCTGCTGACAAGGGATCGTACACCCCGGCCTTTCGCGACTGCGCCTATGTGGTCTTCGAAAATCTGCAACTTGCCGATTTCGGAAACCGCATTCCAACCCTGAGTTTCGAAATCATCGCCGAGGAAGATGCCGAGGTCTCGTTGGATCGGCTTGTTCCACAGAGTAGTGGAACGACCGACATAATCCTAGAACATGCGCGTGGGTTCTCCGATGAGGGTGGGTCTCTATCCGCAGCCCTTTCAGCCATCAACCAGCTCTATCCAATCACTTGCATAATCGATGCGCAAGGTCTCAAAATCTCATCTGCAACCGAGTCCTCCGGTCCGGTCAAGGACCTTCCAGAGCAGCTCTCCGAACGTGACAGCGAGGATGCTGAGCAGCGGGCGATCCGACGCTCCGAGCGGCTGGGCCAGGAACCCATTGCGCTGCGATATTACGATGAGCAGCGCGACTATCAGCCGGGCGTCCAACGCGCGATCGGAACCCGGCCCGGAGGCAGGGAGGTGATGCTTGATCTTCCCGTTGCGATGTCGGCCGATGGAGCCAAAAAGCTCGCTAATGCGAGAGCGCATCGCTCTCGCTGGAGCAGCGAGAGCATGATCTGGCGGATCGGCGTGCTCGATCCATCGCTTCAGCTTGGCGATACTGTGCGCGTGCCGGGCATGCGAGGGCTTTGGCGGCTCGCCAGCTGGGAATGGTTCGATCGGGGAATAGAGCTCGGGCTCGAGAAACTGCCGCCTGCCCGCGCCTCGGGGTTCTCTGGGGCAAGCGACGCCGGGGTTAGCAATCCACCGGCGGATGTGCAGTCAGGTCCAACGATCGTTCATCTGTTCGAATTGCCGTTCGACGGTATCGGGAACCCGGTAGTCCCTCTGATATACGTCGCCGCTTCTTCGGCGCATCAAGGGTGGAGCGGAGCATCGCTTTATGCCGAGCACGGATCTGCCCTCATACCGATCGGCACAACAGGGGCGCGCAGGGCAACGCTTGGGGTGCTCGCGAGCTCGCTAGCACCCTCTCAGGCCGTCATCTTCGAAGGGGGGGGGGAATTCGAGCTCCAGCTTGCGGCCGGGGATATTGATCTGGAGGACGCTGACATCACCCGGATCGCATCGGGTGCCAATCGTCTTCTTGTGGGAAGCGAGGTGCTGCAATTCTGCCGGGCAGAGCCGCTCGGGGGAGGCCGCTGGAGCCTTAAGGGTCTCTTGCGCGGCAGGGCGGGGACGGAAGATGCAGCCGCGCTCGGGCATGCTCTCGGGACGACAGCTGTCCTGCTGGATGACAGGATCAAGCTGCTCGATCCCGCGCATCTGGCTTCTGACCCATCCAGCCGCATCGCGGCAATTGGGCGAGCCGATGACGCGGCAGTTTATGCTGGGTTGTCCAATTTCGGTCTTTCTCGTCGGCCACCCTCTCCGGTCCACCCAAGTTGCCGGATCACGTCCGATCAGACCTGGGAACTTCATTGGGTCCGCCGGGCGCGCGGCCAGTGGCTCTGGAGCGACGGGCTCGATCTTCCCTTGGTGGAGGAGTTCGAGGCCTACCGGGTTGGCCTCGGCCCTGTTGATGCGCCCTTCGCGACCTGGAACACAACCGTGGCGCGCTTCGAATTATCGCCAGCTGTCCGCTCGGACCTCGTGCATCGCCATGGAACGCCGGATCTGTGGGTCCAGCAAATCGGCAACTTCGGGCGATCGCCACCACTATTTCTCGCAAAGCTTGGATAATCGAGGAGATCAACCCATGGCGCAATCGTTCAATGCCGCGGGCAAGACAGCCAAGTTCGCCTTCCCCTTCCTCTTTCCGGGTCAAGCCCAGAAGGAGTTTTTCGTAAACCAGTCGCTGGCCATGCTGGACAGCTTGCTGCAGATAAGTATCACCGCTTCGATGGACGAGCCTCCCCCCGAACCGGTGGAGGGCGAGGCCTATCGGGTTCTCGCTCCGGCATCAGGTGATTGGAGTGCGCATGAGGGATGCATCGCGCTTTTTGTGGGAGGGGAGTGGATTTTCGTAGCTCCTTTCGATGGGATGCGGATTTTCGACCGCGCTGCAGGGCAGACCATCTTCTTCCAGACGCAGTGGCGCTCCGCGACACCTCCAAGCATTCCAACAGGCGGCGTCACAATTGATCAGGAGGCTCGAACAGCACTTGCTGAAGTCGTTGGTATCCTCCGAGGGGCCGGGCTCATCCCGCTGGCCGCGGAATGATGCTGCGCCAATTCGCCGGAAGCAAAGCGTGGCGCGCGATACCGACATTTCTCGGTTTGCGTAGGAAAAGCGGCATTCCTGCAACACTCTGCCGTGATTGATTGCTTGCCACTCAACGGTGGAAAAGTTACAGCCACCCCAGCCTCAAACTACAAAAAAGGGGAATTGAAGAATGCGCAATTTCGTCATTGGGATGGCGATGGCTTCGACAGCACTCACCGCGCCCGCCATGGCCCGCGATGGCCAGTGGTACGTTCAGGGTGAAGGCGGCGTGATGCTCGTCGAAGAGATCGACTTCGATATCAACGATGTCCAGGAGGACAGCCTGGCCGGCATGGATGTCGGTTACGACTTCGGTGCTCTCGTTGGGTACGATTTCGGCGCCTTCCGCGTGGAAGCGGAAGCAGGCTATCGCGGCGCTAATGTCGACGATCTGACCGCTGGCACTCTCGGCTTCCAGGGCCTTGGCCCTGCCGGCGCGCCTGGCACTCTCGTGACCGGCCAGACGCTTCCTGCGCTGGGCGAGGCGAACGTGCTGTCCTTCATGCTGAACGGCCTGTTCGATTTCGGCGATGATGACGGAGTTCAGGGCTATGCGGGCGGCGGTATCGGTGTCGCTCGGACCGACATCGAAGCGACGCTTGACCCGCGTGGTCCCGGCGCCATCGACGATTCCGACACCGGTCTCGCCTGGCAGCTCATCGCAGGCGTTCGTGCCCCGCTGAGCGACCGTTTCGACGTTGGCATCAAGTATCGTTACTTCAACGCGCTTGAGGTCGATCTGGTGGACACCCGCGGTCGCGAATTCGGCACCGATTTCTCGTCGCACTCGGTCCTTGGTACGATCACGTACAACTTCGGGGGTGAAGCGCCTCCGCCGCCTCCGCCGCCTCCGCCGCCGCCTCCGCCTCCGCCTCCGCCTCCGCCTCCGCCGGCACCCCCGCCGCCGCCGAAGCCGGCCTGCAATACCGGCCCGTACATCGTCTTCTTTGATTTCGACGAGTCGGTTATCACAGCGGAAGCTGCGACCATTCTGGACAATGCGGTCACGGCCTATGCCAACTGCGGCACTGCGAACGTTATGCTCGCAGGCCACACTGACCGGGCCGGCAGCGTGAGCTACAATATGGGCCTCGCTCAGCGTCGCAACGCGTCGGTGCGTGCCTACCTCAGCGGCCGCGGCATTCCCGATGCGCGTATCTCGAGCGAAGCGTTCGGTGAGTCGCAGCCTCGCGTGCCCACGGCTGATGGTGTGCGTGAGCTTCAGAACCGCCGCGTCGAAGTCACTTACGGGCCCGGCTCGGGCATGTAAGCTGGTCTCGCACATGACCAAGATTGAAAGGGCCGGGGTAACCCGGCCCTTTTTTTGCCTTAGGAAATCTCCAGGCGATCACGGGCAGCAGCTTGCCGCCTTTACCTTGTAGCTGTTTGCGAAAAGAGAGCCTCGCAGGTGCGGTCTCGGAAAAGACCTGGAGGCACCGCTTTCACAATCCCATGATCGCAGTGCCTCAAGGCTCCCCTGCGGCGCGGGCGCGTTCTAGCACAGTCAGATAGGCTGCAGGCACAAGCTTGATGGCCGATACGAGCAACACAAATCCGACCGGCGTGATCGCGAGAGTCGAGAGAACCCCCGCGCTCAAGTCTCCTTCGTTGAGCGCCGACACATAGCCCGCCATGTAAGGGCCAAGTGCAAGGCCCACCAACGTCGTCGCGAGGAAAAAGGTAGCCGTCGCCACGCCGCGCATTCTCGGCAGGACTAGCGCTTGGCTGCTCGCCGCCGCTGCTCCGAGGGCCGATGCCGCCAGGGCACCGACCACAACATTGAGAATAGCGAAAAGGGTGAAGCTGTTGGTCGTGAACTGGATCACGGCGAAGGGAATGGGAGAAAGCAATCCGAACAGGACCACCCAGATCCGCCCTGCATGCGTGCGCGTGAACAGGTAATCCGCCATGCGCCCTCCAAGGATAACCCCGAGAAATCCTCCCAAAGCTCCTCCCCCGCCGAGCCAGAAGCCCAGCACGACCTTGGAAACTCCGAACACGCGTTCGGCGTAGGGGGCTCCCCAATACGATGCCGAATAGGCCATGAAGGCGACGGTGCCATAGCCTAGGATCGTGCACATGAAGGCTGGCGATCCCCACGTCAAAGCGAAGGTCGGATAGTCCCTTTTCCGCAGCGCAGTCGCCCACGAAAACACCGAATAATATCCGATCGCCAACAACAGCCACTGATCCGTAATCACAGGCACGATAAGGCCAGGCCCCGATCCCAACATCGCCGAGATGACATAGGCGGCGCTGAGCACTAGGAAAAACACCGCGACATTCAGGAGCAGCGCTTTAATGCCCCGCGCTGCCGCGCCAAAAAATGTGAATCCGGGGATCACCGTGAAGAGTTCTTGCACGAAGCCTCGAAACGGGTGAGCGTCTTCAGGAGTGTTCAGCCCGTCGATTGCGCCCCGCGCGGGTTCCTTTAGGGAAAACACCCACAACGCCAAAAGCAGTCCGGGCAAGCCCACCGCAATGAAGGCCGCCTGCCACCCAGCAAGCCCAAGCGGTCCACCATCAGGGAAAGCGCTGTTCCAATTGTCGACGACGAGCCCGCCGATCGCCAGCGAGACGCCTCCACCGATGTAAATACCCGAACTGTAGATCGCCAAGGCAGTGGCCCGGAGCCGGGCCGGGAACCAGTCGGAAATCAGCGAATAAGCCGAGGGGCTTGCGGTCGCCTCTCCCACTCCGACGCCAATCCGCGCCACGGTCAGCGTTGTGGTGTCGCGAGCGAGGCCGGAAACCGCTGTCATCGCCGACCACAAGGTGAGCCCCAGTGTCATCAATCGCACGCGCTTCCAGCTATCGGCCAACTTCCCGAGCGGGATCCCGAACAACGCGTAGAAGATCGCGAAAGCTGTCCCGTAGAGGAAGCCTAGGTAACTGTCGTCGACACCCAGATCGGCCTTGATGTCGTTGGCGAGGATCGAGAGGATCTGGCGATCAATGAAATTCAGCACATACACGATCACCAGCACGCTTAGTGCATACCAAGAATAGGCCGGAACCGGCTTCTCAGCCTCCGGCGCAGCGACCCCATCACTGTCAATCAACTATTTCTCTCCCGCTCGATCCCAATGCGGGTTCTCGATCCCACACGTATTATGCGTAGATCGTGCTATCGGGAATTCCCGCTTGCGCAAATCCCTTTTTACGCAGGCGGCATGAGTCGCACAAACCGCAGGCACGATTGTCCGGCGTGGGATCGTAGCACGACCAGCTCCACGCGGGATCGAGACCCAGCCGTGCGCACTGCCGGGCGATGTCCGCCTTGGTCATGTGCTGGAGCGGTGCGTGGATGGTGAGTGCAGCCCCCTCCACGCCGACCTTCGTGCCGAGCCGCGCGGTTTTCTGAAAACTAGTGATGAATTCGGGGCGGCAATCGGGATACCCCGAATAATCAAGCGCGTTGACGCCAATGAAGATGTCATGCGCGCCCGAAGCCTCGGCGAAACTGGTGGTGAGCGCGAGGAAGATAAGATTGCGCGCAGGGACGTAAGTAACCGGGATCCTGTCCGTCACCCCTGTCTTTGGCACCGCAATGTCAGCGGTAAGCGCCGATCCGCCGAACGCGCGCAGATCAAGCGCGATCTCGGTGTGTTCGGGGAGGTTCAGTGTTGCCGCAATCCTGCGGGCTGCCTCGAGCTCCAGCCGGTGGCGCTGCCCGTAATCAACGCTCAGGGTGCGCACGGCATATCCCTGCTCCAAAGCCAGAGCAGCAGTCACCATCGAGTCGAGCCCGCCCGACAGCAGCACGATCGCCACTGGCCCCTCGTCAGATGAATTTCGTGCGTACATGAAACGTAACGGTAATCAGCCGGCGCGGGCTGCACAACCGCCGGAACGCCGGACCTTAGAGCTCAACAACTGCCGGTCCGCCTCGCCTCGGCGGCCAACTGGAATGGCAAGCCTCCAGCAATTCCCTGGCTCTCGATCTGGACAAGAGAATTCGTTTCGCGGCGGATGCTGGTCCGTCCGTAACCGTCACCGGGGCAGGTGTATTGCACCGTCACCCTCGTCGTGCCGTCCTCGACCACGAAACGGCTGCATCCCGCTTGCCGGTGCTTGATCTGGATGAGCTCTTCGCCACTCCTCACACAGATCCTGTCCTCGGCCCCACCATCTCGATACTTTAGAGTCCACTGGCCTTTGGCAAGACCCCCCAGCATGGCGAGGCCATCTGACTGGGCGGCGGCAGGAAGTGCGATCACGGCTATCGATCCTGCGATGGCAAGCCATACTCGCCGGGGTTCCATGCATCTTATCATCAGCATCGACCTCATGCTCTCCTGTCCTTCCCTGGATCGCCTGAACCTTGGTATCAATCGCCCGCTAGGCTGCAAGGCGAAAGGTCTTCGAACAGAAAGCGCAGTCTACCTCGATAAAGCCGTCATCCCCGCGCATCGCGGCCTGCTCCTCGATGGGAAAGCGCGCGATGACTGACTCATAGTATTCGCGGCTGCACCGGCATCCGCGGCTGAGTGACAAGCCTTGCTGGATGCGAATTTCTTCCTCCTCGCTGAACAGCCGCCAGACGATCGCCTCCAAAGAGAGCGCATGATCGATCAACTCAGTGTGGCTGATCGTGCCCGCCAGCGCCGCGACATGCTCCCAATCGGGATGATCCATCCGCACGTGCAGCCGCTCACGGCCTTCCTCTCCATCAGGCAGGTGCTGCACCAGCATCCCCGCAGCGACTCGCCCTTCACCGCCTGAACGGCTGGCGACCCGGATAAGGGTCGGGACCTGCTCAGACTGACTGAAATAGGTCTCGCACGCCTCGGCCAGGGTATCGCCCTCGAGCGGCACGATGCCCTGGTATCGCTCGATCACCCCTGTTCCGCTGTCGGCCTCGAAAGTGATAGCGAGGTAGCCCGTGCCGAACAAAGCGCCAAGCGTCGGGTTCGCACCGAGCCCCGCCAGCGCCTCACCATCGAAATCGACATAGCCGCGCATCACCCCGCCGCGAAAATCGCACACCAGAAGGCGAACAACCCCCGCCTGGGTCTGCGCCTGCATCGTCATCTGCGCGCCTTCGCCCTTGAGCAGCCCGCCCATCAGCGCGCTCAACACGAGCGCCTCGCCCAGCAGGTGCGTGATTGGAGCAGGGTAGCTGTGCGTCTGCAGAATTTCGTCGACCACCCGGTCAAGCCGCACGACGCGGCCTCGCGCATTGCGGCCGGGCAGGGTGAAACTCAGGAGCGAATCTGCGAAGGTCTCGTGGCGTGCTTCCATCCGCAGGATATGGGGTGCCCTGAAGCGCAGTTTAAGCCCTTTTTGGACGCGCACATCGGAGGAGATGACGCCGTTCGCGATTTGTGGCCGGTCGAATTTCGCTCAGCCCTCAATCAGCCCGAACGCCCACAAGAGCACGGCCTTCTGGGCGTGGATGCGGTTTTCAGCCTCGTCGAACACGACTGATTGCGGCCCCTCGAACACATCTTCGCTAACCTCCTCCCCAATATGCGCGGGCAGGCAATGCAGAAACAGCGCAGCGGGGTCGGCGAGCTGCATGAGGTCGGCGTCGACTTGGTAGGGCTGCATCGCCGCACGCTTTTCGGCCGCGTCCGGTTGGCCCATCGAGACCCAGGTATCAGTCACGAGCACATCCGCCCCGCGCGCAGCCTCGCGCGCGTCCTGCGTCAGCGTCACCGCCGCGCCGCCGCGCCGCGCGTGCTCGACCAGCCGCGGATCGGGTTCAAACCCGGCTGGCCCCGCCACGCGCAGGTTGAACTTCATCAGCCCCGCCGCCTCGAGCAGCGAATTCAGGACATTGTTGCCATCGCCGAACCAGGCGACTTCGAGCCCTGGCAACGGCTTGCCCCGCTCGATGATCGTCAACAGGTCGGCCACGATCTGGCAAGGGTGCGAATGGTCGGTCAGCCCATTGATCACCGGAACGCTCGCATGGCGTGCCATGTCCACGATCTTCCCGTGATCGTCGGTGCGCAGCATCACGCAATCGACCATGCGGCTCAGCACCCGTGCGGTGTCGGCGATCGTCTCGCCGCGCCCGAGCTGGGTCGATGCAGCGTCGAGGATCAGCACCGTTCCCCCGAGCTGGCGCATCGCAATATCGAAGCTGACCCTCGTGCGGGTCGAGTTTTTCTCGAACACCAGCGCCAGCACCCGCCCCTCGAGCGGGCGATCGGCATCGGGCCTGCCCTTGGGCCACCCTGCACGCGCTGCCTTGCGATCGAGCGCTTCGGCGAGCATCGCAGCAATTCCGTCCGCCCCGGCATCGCCGAGATCGAGAAGATGGCGCTCCCCCACCGCCATGGCCCCGCTCATGCGGCCTCGGGCAGCTTGAAACTCGCAGCGCCTGCCGAAAGCTTATCGAAAAATTCGTCGATCTCGGCATCCCCGATCACGAGCGGCGGAATGATCCGCAGCGTCTGATCCCCGGCGGCGACCGTCAGCAATTGGTGATTGTCGCGCAGGTGGACAAAGAACGGGCGACTCTCGATCTTCATCCGCAAGCCAAGCATCAGCCCCTTGCCGCGCACGAGATCGAACAGATCGGGATAATTGCCGATGAACTGCTCGAGCCCCTTGCGGATGCGCTCGCCCTTTTCGGCGACCCCCGCCAGAAATTCGTCGTTCGCAACCGCCTCCATCACCGCGCTGCCCGCCGCCATCGCCAGCGGGTTGCCCCCATAGGTCGAGCCGTGCGTGCCGAATGTCATGCCGCGCGCAGCCTTCTCGGTCGCAAGGCAGGCGCCGATCGGGAAGCCCCCGCCAAGCCCCTTGGCGGAGGCCATGATATCGGGCTCGATGCCGTAATGCTCGTAGGCGAAGAGCTTGCCGGTGCGAGCCATGCCGCATTGCACCTCGTCAAGCACCAGCATCAGGCCGTGCTCGTCGGCAAGCGCGCGCAGGCCCTTCATGAATCCTTCGGAGGCCGGGCGGATGCCGCCCTCACCCTGGATCGGCTCGACCAGGAAACCCGCAGTGCGCGGCCCGATCAGCGCGCGCGCGGCTTCGAGATCGTCGAATTCGCAATATTTGAACCCTTCCAGCATCGGGGCAAAGCCCTGGTGCATCTTGGTCTGGCTCGAGGCGCTGATCGTCGCGATAGTGCGGCCGTGAAACGCCTGGGTGAAAGTGATCATCTCAAAGCGCGAGGGATCGCCGGCATCACCGGCATTCTGGTGGTAGGCGCGGGCGCACTTGATCGCCGTCTCGACCGCCTCGGCACCCGAATTGCTGAAGAACACCGTGTCGGCGAAGGTGTGATCGATCAGCGTCTGTGCCAGCTTCTCGCCCTGCGGGCTGCCATAAAGGTTGGAGACGTGCATCAACGTCTCGGCCTGCCGCTGGATTGCACCGATCAACCCGGGATGCGAGTGGCCGAGCAGGTTGACCGCGATCCCGCTGGCGAAATCGAGATAACGTGTGCCGTCCTCGTCGATCAGATGGCAGTGATCGCCCTTGACCGGGCGAACGTCGCAGCGCGGATAGGTCGGCATGAGCGGCGTGATCGACATGTAATGCTTCCTTGGTGTCGTGCTTTGCTTCTGTATCGGGAAAGATGGAGTGGCGCGTGACGAAAAAACGGCGGCTCCTTGGGGAGAGCCGCCGTTCAATTTCTACGACCGCTCGACCCATGGGTCAAACGGTGAACCGTGCTCTGAGCGACTAGCCCTGAACCGGCACCAGATTGACCGCGGAATATTTCCCGCGTCGGTCGACCTCGAGGTCGAACTCGTAGCGCTCGCCCTCATTGATGGCGGAAAGGCCAGAGCGCTCAACCGCGCTGATGTGAACGAAAGCATCCGGCTGCCCGTCATCGCGCACGAGGAAGCCGAAGCCCTTCATCGAATTGAAGAATTTGACCGTGCCGGTGGCCTTCTCGCCGGTCAGCTCGCGCTTGGGAGGCGCCGCCGCGGCGGGCGCCGCAATCACATCGCCAACGACCTGCAGGTCCTGCGCCGAAATCTTCCCGCCGCGATCGACGAGGTTGAATTCGAGTTGCTGGCCCTCGGCGAGCCCTTCAAGACCGGCGCGCTCGACCGCGCTGATATGGACGAACACGTCCTCCCCGCCGGTTTCCTGCTGGATGAAGCCGAAGCCTTTCTGGCTGTTGAAGAACTTGACCGTGCCCTTGCCGGTTCCGACGACCTGGGCGGGCATGCGACTGAAGCCGGCGCCACCGCCGCCACCGCGTGGGCCCCCGCCTCCGCGGCCGCCACCATCGCCACCGCCGCTGAAGCGATCGCCACCGCCGCCGAACCGGTCTCCGCCGCCTCCGCCACTGTACCGATCACCGCCGAAATTATCCCGGCCGCCGCCGAAGCGATCACCGCCGCGATCATTTCCGAAGTTGCCTGGCGGCGGGAATCCGTCACCGCCACCGAACGGATCGAATCCGTCTTCGCCGAATCCGTCGCGCTTGTCCCGGCCGCGCCGACGTCCTCTATCGTAACCCATAACCCAGTAAGTACCTTGCCACGCTGCCCGCCCTCCGATGCACTGGCGGCGTGGACAGCTAGCCGCACCAAGCGCAAGACAAGCTGACACATACCGTCAGCCGTCTTATGGCGACGACGCATAACGCACAAACCGCCAGGATGCGAACGATTTCCCGTCTCCAAGTCTGGTTGGCGCCAAAATTTTGCGATTTGGTGCGATCGCGCCGCATTCATCTTGGCTTGTCGCAGCTCACGCTCCGCCAAAAGCGTGCTTGGGCGGCCTCTTCAGGAGGCAGATGAGCGAATCACCTCGATCGATTGCGCGGGGGCGAAATGAAGCGATCATGGCCAAGACATTTGACGCATGAGCGCCGCCTCAGGTAGTCGGGTGGGAGTGATCGCCGCGCACAGCGCCTGGATCAGGAGAGCCTCTTCGATGACCGATTTTCGCCGCCTTTCTGACAGCGTGATGGCAAGCCCCCAGATTGCGCCCGGCGACATTCAGGCGGCCAAAAACGAGGGCGTGGGGCTGATCGTTAACAACCGGCCGGATGGAGAAGATCCTTCCGCGCCGCAGGGCGCTGACATCGAGGCCGCCGCGCGCGAGGCCGGGCTCGGTTATCGCGCGATTCCGATCGATCATAGCGGCTTTGGCGACCAGCAGATCGACGCGATGGCCACTGCGCTGGAAGAGGCGCAGGGATCGGTTCTTGCCTATTGCCGATCAGGCACGCGCTCCACCTTCCTGTGGGCGCTGGCGCGCGCCAAGGCGGGCGATGATCCGCACGCGCTTGCCGAAGCCGCGCGCGAGGCGGGCTACGACATCGGCCCGATCCTGCCGCAATTGGCACGGCTGGCCGACCGGTGAGATCCGGCTGAGGCGATGCTGATCCAGTTCGGCGGCTCGCTGCTCGCGATTTTGGTCCTCGCTGCGCTCGTTTGGGCGATGCGGCTCGGCGGCAAACCCCTGCTTGCCGAGAACGACGACGTCGCGCGAGCGGCGAGCGAAGCGGTGGACGGGTTCGAACCAGTGCGATCCTCGATCGCGCGCGGCGGCGACGCTGCGCTCGCGCGCGATTCCCTGGGCCGCATCATGCTGATCAAGCGCCACGGCAACAAGTTTGCAGGACGCGTGCTCACTTCGGCCGCAACCGTCCGCGAAGAGGTCGATGCGCTGGTCATCCGGTGCGGCCCCGATGCGGACAGTGCGCGCTTCGGCGCGGTGCGTCTGTCGCTCGACGATCCGGCCTATTGGGCTGACGCGATCAACCGGCTATAGCGGGCAACCAAGACCATGCCCGAGTTCAACCCCACCCAATACGCCGTGCCGCTGTTCGTCGGTGCGATCCTGATCGAGATGATCTGGGCGCGCTTCAAGCGGCCCGAGAGCTACGAGCCGATGGACACCCTCGTCAGTCTCGCGTTCGGATTCGGCTCGACCGTGGCGGGCGCGCTTTTTGGCGGGTTGGCCGCCTTCGTCTTCATCGAGGCCTACGAATATCGCTTGTTCGACTTCGGCGAGGAATGGTGGGCCGTTTGGTGGGCTTGGCCGCTCGCCTTCGTGCTCGACGATCTCAAATATTACTGGGTTCACCGCGCCGGCCACCGCATCCGCTGGATGTGGGCCGCGCATGTGAACCACCATTCGAGCCAGCACTACAACCTCTCGACCGCCTTGCGCCAGACCTGGACGGGCAGCTTCACCTTCGGCCTGCTGTTCGCGATCCCGCTGGTGCTGCTGGGGTTTCACCCGGTGATGATCGGCATCGTGGGCGGGTTCAATCTCATCTACCAGTTCTGGATCCACACCGAGGCGATCGGCCGGATGCCGCGCTGGTTCGAGGCGGTGATGAACACGCCCTCGCATCACCGCGTCCACCACGCCACCAATCCGCGCTATCTCGATCGCAACTACGCCGGCGTCTTCATCGTGTGGGACAAGCTGTTCGGCACCTTCGAGCCCGAGCGCGACGACGAGCCGATCCGCTACGGGATCGTCAAGCAGCTCGGCAGCTTCAACCTCCTGTGGGCGGTGTTCCACGAATGGATCGGCATTGCGCAAGACATGTGGCGTGCGCCCTGGCGCCACAAGCTCAGCTATCTCCTGCGTGAGCCGGGCTGGAGCCACGATGGCAGCCGCGAGACCTCAGACATGATCCGCGCGCGCTGGCTTGAGCGCACGAGAGCGGTCGGACCAAGGGCGCCCGACCCTGCATCGATAGCCAATCGAAACCCGATTGCGCCGCCCCGGGAAGCTGCCTAGTCTCGCTCTCAAAAGGAGAGGACAATGGAGAGCTTTGACTACATCGTCATCGGCGGTGGCAGCGGAGGCAGCGCGGTCGCCGGGAGGCTGGCGGTCGACGGGACGCGGCGGGTTTGCCTGCTCGAAGCGGGCGGGCGCAACAATAACATGCTCATCAAGACGCCGGGCTTCATGCCGTTCATCCGCAATTCCTCGAACTACAAATTCGATACCGTGCCGCAGAGGGGTCTCAATGGCCGGATCGGCTACCAGCCCCGCGGTAAGGGGCTGGGCGGCTCCTCCGCGATCAACGCGATGGTCTATATCCGCGGCCATAAGTGGGACTACGACAACTGGGCCGCGCAAGGCTGCGCCGGCTGGTCGTATGAGGACGTTCTCCCCTACTTCAAGCAGTGCGAGGCGAACGAGCGCGGCGCCGATAATTATCACGGCGAAAGCGGCCCGCTGTTCGTTTCCGACCAGAAACACGCCAACCCGGTGAGCCACGCCTTCGTCGAGGCAGCGCGCGAGCTGCAATTGCGCGCCAATTCCGATTTCAATGGCGAGCGCCAGGAGGGCTTCGGCTTCTACCAGGTGACGCAGCGCAAGGGCGAGCGCTGGTCCGCCGCGCGCGCCTATGTCGAGCCGATCCGCGAGCAGGGCAATTTCACCGTGCGCACCGACACGCTGGTTGAGAAGCTGGTGATCGAGCACGGCCGGGTGACCGGCGTGCAGGTGCGACGCGGCAAGAAACCGGGGAGCGCAAGCGAGGTGCTCTATGCCAAGCGCGGCGTGATCCTTTCGGCCGGCGCCTTCGGCAGCCCGCAGATCCTGATGCTTTCCGGCATCGGCCCCGCCGCGCACCTCAAGGAGCACGGCATCGACGTGGTGCTCGACAAGCCCGCAGTCGGCGCGAACCTCCAGGATCATATCGACTATGTCTCCGCCTGGGAGACGGTCAGCGACGTGCCGATCGGCAAGTCGTTGAAGGGCACGCTGCAGATGGCGGGCGCGATCATCGAGCATCGGCGCAAGCGCACCGGGGCGATGACCACGCCCTATGCCGAGGCGGGAGGCTTCTGGCAGGTGATGCCCGACGCCGAGACGCCTGACGTGCAGTGGCACTTTGTCCCCGCAGTGCTCGAGGATCATGGGCGCGCCAACATCTCGGCGCACGGTTTCTCGCTTCATGCCTGCGTGCTGCGCCCCGAAAGCCGCGGGACGGTGCGCCTCGCCTCGGGCGATGCCGCCGCGCCGCCGCGCATTGATCCCAACTTTCTCGACGACGAGCGCGACCTCGCCGTGCTGCGGGCCGGGGTTCGCCTCTCGCACCGGATCGCCGATGCCCCCGCGCTCAAGGCATATGGGCCGACCGACCGGCACCCGGTAGATCTCGACGATGATGCCGCGCTCGACGAGCTCATCCGCACTCGGGCCGACACGGTCTACCACCCGGTCGGAACCTGCCGCATGGGGGCGGATGCTGCGAGCGTGGTCGATCCACAACTCAAGTTGCGCGGGCTCGAGGGCCTGTGGATCGCCGATGCGAGCATCATGCCCAAGATCGTGAGCGGCAATACCAACGCGCCCAGCATCATGATCGGAGAGCGTTGCGCCGATTTCATCAAGGCGAGCGAGCGGGCAAGGCAAGCAGCCTGAGCCGTATCAATGCTGCAAGGGCGAGGCAGGGAGAGGATGAGGTGCCCTCTCCCTGCAGCGCCTTGCGGCGCCGGGCCCTTATTGGCGAACGCACCTAGTTGTAGGCGCGCTCGCCGTGTTCTGCGATATCGAGGCCATTGACCTCGTCCTCTTCGCTGACCCTGAGGCCGATCGTTGCCTTGACCGCGAAGCCAGCAACCAATGTTCCAAGTCCGGCCCACACGATTGTCACCAGCACACTGAATATCTGCACCCACATTTGCGCGCCGAGCGGGGTCGAGCCATCGCCCGGGCCGCCGATCCATGGCTGATAGACCACGGCTGTGCCGATCGCGCCGACAATACCACCCACTCCGTGGATGCCGAACGCATCGAGCGCATCGTCATAGCCGAACTTTGCCTTGAGGCTCGCGACGAAGACGTAGCACACCGCCGAGGAGACGATCCCCAGCAGGATCGCGCCGAACGGGCCGCTATTGCCCGCCGCCGGGGTCACGGCGACGAGCCCCGCGATGACGCCCGAGCAGAAGCCCAGCGCCGAGCCCTTGTGGCCCGACAGGCGCTCGATCACCATCCAGGCAAGCGCGCCCGCAGCGGTCGCGACGAAGGTGTTGATCATGGCGAGCCCGGCCGAGCCGTCGGCCTCCAGAGCGCTTCCCGCGTTGAAGCCGAACCAGCCGACCCAGAGGAGCCCGGTGCCCACCATGGTCAGCGTCAGCGAGTGCGGGGGCATCGGCTCCTTGGGATAACCGCGGCGCTGGCCGAGCAGATAGGCGAGCACGAGCCCGCTCACCCCGGCATTGATGTGGACCACCGTGCCCCCGGCGAAATCGAGCGCGCCATCCTCGAACAACAGGCCGCCCGTCGCCCACACCATGTGCGCGATCGGGAAATAGACGATCGTCAGCCAGATCGGCACGAATGCCATCACGGCGGCGAATTTCATGCGCTCCGCCGTCGCCCCGAGGATCAGCGCCGCCGTGATCGCGGCGAAGGTCATCTGGAAACTGATGAAGACATATTTGCTGATCACCTCATCGGTGAAGGTCGCCGCCGTGCTCGAGGCGTCGGTGCCGGCGAGGAAATAGCTCCCGCCGCTGATAAACAGGCCGAGCGGGGCATCATAGACGGTGTCGCCGAAGGCTAGGCTGAAGCCCCACATCACCCAGATGATCATCGCGAGGCTGGCCGTTGCGCCGATCTGGGTCATGGTCGAGAGCATGTTCTTGGAGCGGGTGAGGCCGCCATAGAACAGCGCGAGGCCCGGCAGGATCATCATCATCACGAGCACGGTCGCGGTCATCATCCAGGCGTTGTTGCCCGGATTGGGGACCGGCGCGGGCGGCGACGCCCAGGCGGGAGTGGCGGCGAGCGCGGCAAGGGCGGCGGCTGCGAATGCGATTTTCTTCATGATTTCAGCCTCCTTCTCAAAGCGCGGTTTCGCCCGATTCGCCGGTGCGAATGCGGGTTGCCGAGGCGAGGTCGAGCACGAAGATCTTGCCATCGCCGATCGATTGGGTGTTCGCGGTCTGCTGGATGGTCTCGACCACCTTTTCGGCGACCTCGTCGCTCGCGGCGATCTCCAGCTTCACCTTGGGCAGCATGTTGGTCGAATATTCCGCCCCGCGATATATCTCGGTCTGGCCCTTCTGGCGCCCGAAGCCCTTGACCTCGGTAACCGTCATTCCCGCAACCCCGATCGTGCCGAGCGCCTCGCGCACCTCATCGAGCTTGAAGGGTTTGATGATGGCTATGATGAACTTCACGCAGTGCTGCCCCTTTTGTGCTGACAAATGCCTCATGTTGCAGCGCAGCAAGAACCGTGCCACATTTCCTTCACATCGTCACGTAAGCGAAACAGCGCCTCGGACGCGCTTCGGGACCGAACCAGCGGAGAAATGCCTGCCCAAAAGTTAATCGCCTGCTTACTTTTTGCGCAGGCCTTGTGCAGGCTTTGTGCAGCGCAGCGCGGTTCAATCGCCCGCGATGTAGCGCACGCTGGGCCTGGTCGGCAGCCCATCGATGCTTGTGGTGCGACCCGCAACCTTGGCCTCCCACGCAGCGGGATCGCTCTGGCGGTGCGCCTTCAGGAGCGTTTCGCGCTCCCCCTCGAGCGACATGAACGGCACGCCCCAGCCGCACGAGGTCTGCACGCTCTCGACCGCGATGTCGAAGATCTGCCGCGTGCCGGGCATCAGGGTGAAGTGCCGCGCCAGCGCCTCCCAGCCTGCATCCTGCGGCAGCACCAGCGCGCCGCGGCCATAGATCCGCAGGATCAGCGCGGGGCGCGCGAAATTGCAGAACATGATGGTGATGCGGCCCCCACGCTCATTGGCATCGGCGGCAAGATGCGCGTGCGTTTCGTTGCCCGAGCCGCCGAGATCGAGATAGGCCACCCGGTCGGGAGCGAGCACGCGGAATGCGTCATAGCCTTTGGGGCTGAGATTGATCCGCGCCTCGGCCGCCGCAGTGGCGACGAAGAACACCGGCTGCGCCTCGATCATTGCGACATGCTTGTCGGTCAGGGTGTCGGTAAAATCGGCCATGATGCCCCCCCTTCAGATCACAGGAAATCGCGCAGCACGCCGATGAACCGGTCGAACTGGTCGTGGTGGAGCCAGTGCCCCGCCTTCTCGAACTCCATGACGCGGGCCGTGTTGAAATGCGCGATCCGCCCATCCTTCTCGGGGTTGGAGGCCCAGCTGTCCGCGCCATAGAGCAGGAGGGTGGGGCAGGTGATCGCGCTCCACGTCGCCTCGAGAAACTCGTCCGCGACATCCTCCACCTGCCATACGTTGAGATGCGGGTCGAACTTCCAGCTATAGGTGCCATCCTCGTTGCGGTTGACCCCGTGGATGGTGAGATGGCGTGCCTGTTCCTCGGTGAGGTAGGAGTTCTCCTCGATCATCCGCGCGAAGGCCGCCTCGATGCTCTCGTATTTGCGCGGGGTGCGGCCGGCGGCCTTGCGCTTTTTCTCGATCCACTCGGCAAGGCGCTCGGGGTAGGGCGTAGCGCGCTGCTTGGCTCGCGCCTCCGGCGACGGGCCGAGCCCCTCGATCGCAACCAGCTTCGTGACCATGTCCGGGAAGGTCCCGGCATAGCGCAGCGCGACATTGCCGCCCATCGAATGCGCCACGATCCGCACCGGGCCTACGCCGAGCTGGTGGATCATCTGGGCAAGATCATAGACCATGTCGCCCACTGAATAATTGCCATCCGAGACCCAGTCGCTGTCGCCGTGCCCGCGGTGGTCCATCGCGACGACGTGGTAGTCCCCGCGCAGCGCCTCGGCGGTCCAGTCCCACGAGCGCGCATGATCGCGCCCGCCATGGACGAGCACGAGCGGAGGCTTGCCGCGCCCTCCCCAATCCTCGTAGTTGAGCTTGAGGCGCTGCGAGATGAAGCTCTGGGAAGTGGGGCCTGATCCGTTCATGCCAGCGTTCATGGCCTCCCCGCGCGCACGTCGCAAGCCCTGCAAGCCTATCGCTCCTTGGTCGCCGAAAAGGCGATGTCCGGGTTCTTCTCGACCTGGTAGTTCACGTCCCACGGGCTCTTGGCCATGAAAACGAGATCCCCGTCGCGATCGCGCGCGAGGTTGGCGCGGTTGAAGCTCTCGAACTCGGCCAAGGCCTTGGGATCGCCCTTGAGCCAGCGCGCGGTGGCAAAGGGCGAAGCCTCGAGCGCCGCCTCCACCTTGTATTCCGCCGCCAGCCGCGACACGAGCACGTCCAGCTGGAGCTGACCGACCACGCCGACGATGTGGGTCGCGCCGATCTCGGGGTAGAACACCTGGATCACGCCCTCCTCCGAGAGATCGTCCAATGCCTTCCTCAGCTGCTTGGTCTTCGTGGGATCCCTGAGCTGCACCCGGCGCAGGATCTCGGGCGCGAAATTCGGGAGGCCGGTGAAGCGCACCTGGTCCTTCTCCGAGAGCGTGTCGCCCACCCGCAGGGTGCCGTGATTGGGGATGCCGATGATGTCGCCCGCCTCGGCAGTGTCGGCAAGCTCGCGGTCCTGCGCGAAGAACAGGATCGGCGAGTGGATCGCGATCGGCTTGCCCAGCCCCGAGGGGATGAGCTTCATGCCGCGTTTGAAGGTGCCCGACACCTGGCGCATGAAGGCGATGCGGTCGCGGTGATTGGGGTCCATATTGGCCTGGACCTTGAAGATGAAGCCGGTGACTTCGCCAAAATCGGGCGCGATGCGCTGCTCTCCGGCGGGCTGCGGACGCGGCGGGGGCGCGTGGCGGGCGATTGCGTCGATCAGTTCGGTGACGCCGAAGTTCTTGAGCGCGCTGCCGAAATAGACCGGCGTCAGATCGCCGCTGCGATAGGCCTCGAGGTCGAACTCGGGATAGCCGCCGCGCGCCAGCTCGATCTCTTCGGCGAAACGCTCGGGGATTGCCGCATCCGCCTCGCGGGTGCCAAGGAACTCGCGGCTCGGCCCTTCCGGGCGGCTGACCGTCTCGCTCGCGAAATCGAGCAGGCCCTCGAACTGCCCGCCCATCCCGATTGGCCACATCTGCGGTGAAACGTCGAGCGCGAGCATGTCGGCAACCTCGTCGAGCGTCTCGAACGGATCGCGCCCCTCGCGATCGACCTTGTTCACGAAAGTGATGATCGGCACCGAGCGCAGCCGGCAGACCTCAAACAGCTTCCTCGTCTGAGGCTCGATCCCTTTCGCAGCGTCAATCACCATCACCGCCGAATCGACCGCGGTGAGCGTGCGATAGGTGTCTTCCGAGAAATCCTCGTGGCCTGGCGTATCGAGCAGGTTGAAGGTGATGCCCTCCTTCTCGAACGTCATCACGCTCGAGGTGACGGAGATGCCGCGCTGCTGCTCGATCTTCATCCAGTCCGAGCGCGCCCGCCGCGCCTGCCCCCGCGCCTTGACCTCGCCAGCCAAGTGGATCGCACCGCCTTGCAGCAGCAGCTTCTCGGTGAGCGTGGTTTTCCCTGCGTCAGGGTGCGAGATGATCGCGAAGGTGCGGCGATTGGACATGGGTTTTCCCGGAGCGTCAGCCTCAGCCGCGCAGTTCTGCCCCCAGCTGCGCCGCCGCCGCCACGATCTTCTCCGCCACCGCTTTGAGATCGGCATCGGTGAAGCTCTTCTCGCCCGGCTGCAGCGTGACCTCGACCGCGATTGACTTCCTGCCCTCGGGCACGCCCTGCCCGGCAAAGACGTCGAACACCCGCGCCGCCACGATGCTCGCCTTGTCCGACCTCTGCACGGCGCGCACGAGGTCGCCCGCCGCAAGGCTTGCGGGAACGAGGAAAGCGAAATCGCGCGTCACCGCCTGCAGCGCGGGCGGCGCGAAGCCGGGGCGCGCGAAGGCGGCGTTCTTCTTCGCCGGGATCGCATCGAGGAACAGCTCGAGCGCCGCCACCGGCCCGTCGACATCGAACGCCTTGAGCGTTGCGGGATGGAGCACGCCAAAGCGCGCGAGCACGGTCTTGGGACCGAGCCTCAGCGTTGCCGACTGGCCCGGGTGGAATTGCGGCCCAGCCTCGCCCATCACCATCAGGTTCGCCACCGGGGCACCGGCCGCCCCGAGCAGCGCCTCGGCCAGCGCCTTCGCGTCATAGGCATCGAAGCTGCGCGCCTTGCCCGATTGCCAGCCGCGCTGCGCCTTCTCTCCCGCGAGCAAGATGCCGAGCGTCGGCTTCTCGTCGCTGAGGCCGTCGGCGCCCCGGAAATAGCGGCGCCCGATCTCGAAGAGCCGGGTGCTGTCGCCGCCGCGATCGGCGTTGCGCTTGGCCGCCATCAGCAGGCCGGGCAGCAGCGACGGGCGCATGGCCTTCAAGTCCTCGCTGATCGGATTTGCAAGCCGCCACAACTCCTGCTCGGGCGCGGCGAAGTGCTCGGCCGCCCCCTCGGGCAGGAAGCTCCAGGTCACCGCCTCGTTGAGCCCGCTCGCCGCCGCTGCGCGGCGCAGGCGGCGCTCTAGCACCTGCTGCGGGGTCGCGGTCGGGCGGGCGACACCCTCGATCCGCGGCAGCGCGACGCTCTGGACTGTCCCGAGCCCGTGAATGCGCACGACCTCCTCGACCAGATCGGCCGGCCCTTCGATGTCGTGGCGGCGCAGCGGGCAGGTGACGCTCCAGTCATCCGCGACCGCGAAGCCGAGGCTTTCGAGGATGCGCTTCTGCTCCTTTGCCGCCACCTCGACCCCGCCGAGCCGCGCGGTGAGGCCGGGATCGAACGCGATCACCGTGGCCTTGCTCGGCGGCGCGCCGGCGCGCACCATCTTGCTGGGCGTGCCGCCGGCGAGTTCGACGATGAGGCCCGTCAGAAGATCGAGCCCATCCTCGAGGAAGGCCGGATCCACCCCGCGCTCAAAGCGCGTGCGCGCATCCGAAGCAAGGCCGAGCTTGCGCCCCGTCACCCCGATGCGGGCCGGATCGAAATAGGCGATCTCGAGCAGCACGTCGGTGGTCGCCTCGGACACGCCCGAATTCTCGCCGCCCATGATCCCGGCAATGTCATGGACTTCGTTTTCGTCGGCGATCACCACCATGCTTTCATCGAGCGTGTAGGTCTTCTCGTTCAGGGCCAGCACGCTCTCGCCCGCCCGCGCCCGCCGCGCAACCACCGCGCCTTCGAGCTTGGCGAGATCATAGACATGCGCCGGACGGCCAAAGCCGAGCATCAGGTAGTTGGTGAGATCGACCAGCAGCGAGATCGGCCGTTGTCCTGCGCTCTTGAGCCGCTGTTGCAACCAATCGGGCGAGGGGCCGTTGGCCACGCCCCTGATCACGCGGCCATAGAAAGCGGGGCACCCTTCCGCGTCCTCGGTGCGGATGGCGACCGGGCAGTCACCCGAAGGCTCGAAACCGGGAAAGGCGATAGGCTTCAGCGCCCCCAGCCCGGCCGCCGCGAGATCGCGCGCAATGCCATGAACGCCCATGCAATCGGGCCGGTTGGGCGTCACCGCCACCTCGATTACCGGCGAGGAGCCTTGATAGTCGGCGAAGCTGTATCCCACCGGCGCATCCTCGGGCAACTCGATGATGCCGTCGTGCTCGTCGCCGAGTTCAAGCTCGCGCACGGAGCACATCATGCCGTTCGATTCGACCCCGCGAATGGCGCTCTTCCTGAGCTCCATGCCGTTCGCCGGCACGACCGCGCCGGGCAGACCGAGCACGCCCTTCATCCCCGCACGCGCATTGGGCGCGCCGCACACGACCTGGAGGGGCTCGCCCTCCCCGATGTCGACTGTGAGCACCTGCAGCTTGTCCGCATCCGGGTGCTTCTTGGCGGTCAGCACCTTGGCGACGCGAAAGCCCGCGAGCTTCTCGGACGGATCCTCGACCCCCTCGACCTCAAGCCCGATCGCGTTGAGGCAATCGAGGATTTCTTGGAGCGAAGCCTCGGTCTCGAGGTGATCCTTGAGCCAGGTCAGCGAGAACTTCATGCTTTCGCTCCCACCCCGGCTGAGAGGGTCGGCTGGTCGAACGGCGAGAAGCCGTAATGGGCAAGCCAGCGCGGGTTCCCGTCGAAGAAGGCGCGCAAGTCGTTCATCCCGTATTTGAGCATCGCGATCCGGTCGATCCCGAGACCGAAGGCGAAGCCCTGGTATTCGGCCGGGTCGATCCCGGCGAATTGGAGCACGCGGGCATTGACCATGCCGCTGCCGCCGAGCTCCATCCACGCATGCCCCGGCGCATCGCCGTGCCCGCCGACAACCCTGCGATCGCCCTCGTTGGAATAGCCGACATCGACCTCGACCGAAGGCTCGGTGAAGGGGAAGTAGGACGGGCGCAGGCGCAGGACGATGTCCTCGCGCTCGAAGAAGGCCTTGAAGAAGGTCTCGAGGGTCCACTTGAGGTGGCCCAGATGGATGCCCTTGTCGACCACCAGACCCTCGACCTGATGGAACATCGGGGTGTGGGTCGCGTCGCTGTCCGAGCGATAGACCCGGCCCGGCGCGATGATGCGGATCGGCGCACCCTGCGCCTTCATCGAGCGGATCTGGACCGGCGAGGTGTGCGTGCGCAGGAGGATCTCACGCCCTTCGGCGGTCCGATCCGGGAAGTAGAAGGTATCGTGCATCGCGCGCGCGGGGTGGCTTTCATCCATGTTGAGCGCGGTGAAGTTGTGCCAGTCGTCCTCGATCTCGGGGCCGGTCGCGACCGCGAAGCCGAGATCGGCGAAGATCTCCGCCAGCTCGTCCATCACCTGGGAGACCGGGTGGATCGAGCCCTGCGGCAGCGCGGGTGCGGGCAGGGTGAGGTCGATTGTCTCGCTCGCGAGCTTCGCCTCGAGCGCTTGCGCCTCCAGCGCAGCGCGGCGCGTCTCGAGGGCTTCGGACACCTGGGCGCGGACCGCCTGGATGCGCGGGGCCACCTCGGTCCGCTCCTCGGGCGCCATCTGGCCGAGTGTCTTGAGGGCAAGGCTGACCCAGCCCTTCTTGCCGAGCGCGGCGACGCGCTGCTCATCGAGCGCCTCGAGCGTCTGCGCGCCGGCAATCGCGGCGAGGGTGGCGGTGGTCTGGGGGGTGAGATCGGTCATCGCTTCTATGGCTGCTGCTTGGAGGCGTGTCCCGCTAGCGTCTTTGGACCGCAGATGCAAAGCGCGTTTGCTCCGGCGCGATGCGGCCCGCTTCTAGCTGCGCACCGGCGGATCGAGCGTCTGCGCCGCGCTTCCCCAGACCCGCGCGCGCGCCTCGATGAAGCTCGCGAGAATCGGATGCTCCAGCGCGGCATACTCGGTCGGCAGCATCGTCATGAACTCGGCAAACTCGCGAGTGAACTGGGCCTGGTCGTGATAGGCCTCGTCCATCGCGTCGGTCCAGTGCAAGTCCGATCCCCGCGAACGCTCGAGCATGAAGCTCGTCAGGCTGCGCATGAAGCGTTGGCGGCGCATCAGCAGCTTGGGGGTGAACCCGAAATAGCGGCGGCAGATCCGCTCGAGCGTGCGGATGCTCATCCCCGCACGGTCCGCCAGGTCGCACACCGTGTGACACTCGGTGTCGACCAACGCAGTGTGCACCCGCGCGATCTTGGGCTCGTCGCGGTGCGGGCGCATCGCCTGCGCCAAGTGCTCGACGATGACCGCGAGCTGCGCCGCCTCGTCGAGCGCAGGATCGCACAGCGCCTCGCTCATCGCGTCAAACCGGGCGAAAGCCGCATGGCGCGAGCCATCGAGCACCGTGTTGGCAAGGGCGTAGGCGTCGGCCGCGATGAACCGCGCCCAGCCCACCGGCAAGAGCCCGATCCCCCACATGCGCGCCGCCCCGAGCTCGAACCGGCACGGGCGCGAACTCGGCCCCGTGGCGACGAAGCGCGCGCCCTCGAGCAGCACGCCGCCGAGTGCGGCACGCGGCAGGCTGCCGCAGAAGAAGCGCATATTCGCCCATTCGGGCTGGAGCAGATCGGCCACGACAGGCTCGGCCTCGCCGCCCGTGCCCACTCCCTCGAACTCGAGGGAAAGGTGGTAGAAACTGGTAAAGCACCCGGCGAACTCGACAGGCGGAGCGTGGAAACGGCTGCGCACCACCGCACGCGCGCTCTTGCCCGGCCTTGCGCGGCCCTGAATGTCCTCTCCAGCCCCCATGGCAGGGGTCTGGCGCAAATGCCGCGTTTCTACAAGCCTCGCAGCGCTTTCATGCAATTGCATGTCGCACGCACGCAACGAAGGATCAGTCGGAGCGAGGATCGAGAAACCATCTGCGCTCTTCGCCCGATCCGCACCAGCGCACCGGCCCGCTCCAGGAAAGCGTGGCCCCAGTCGCACCGGGGCCAAACCGCTCAGGCAGCGGGCAGCGCGCCCTTGGCCTGGGCGATGATCGCCTTGAAGGCAGCGCCCTCGTTCATCGCGAGATCGGCCATCACCTTGCGATCAAGCTCGATGCCGGCCAGCTTCACGCCGTGCATGAACTGCGAATAGGTCAGGCCCTCGGCGCGAACCGCCGCGTTGATGCGCTGGATCCACAGAGCGCGGAAATTGCGCTTTTTCACCTTGCGGTCGCGATAGGCGTATTGACCCGCCTTCTCGACCGCCTGACGGGCGATGCGGATGGTGTTCTTGCGGCGACCGCGATAGCCCTTGGCTTGATCGAGGATCCGCTTGTGCTTGGCGCGGGTAGTAACTCCGCGTTTTACGCGTGGCATGGTAGTATATCCTTCTCTTCGTTCAGGGTGCCGCGCCGCCCGCTCGGGTTCGGCGCCTAGGCCCTCAAATCAATCGAGCCCGTAGGGCGCCCACTTCTTCACCGTCTTCACATCGTGTTCGGACAGGACGGTGGTGCCGCGGTTCTGACGGATATACTTCGCGTTGTGGCTGATCAGGCGGTGGCGCTTGCCGGCCACACCATGCTTGACCTTGCCAGTGGCGGTGATCTTGAAGCGTTTCTTCACACCGCTCTTGGTCTTCAGCTTGGGCATTTTCATCTCCTTTGTCAGAAGACACGACCTTGTCCGTGAACAAGGGGCGATCCGCCCTGGCAGCCCTAGTTGGCCAGGCAGACCCGTTGATTCGTGTCAATGAAGCGCGCGCCTTAGACAGGTCGGGCGCTGTAGGCAAGCGCGAAGACACACCAGGCGCCGGCCCCGCGCTCCCGGCGCGGTCTCCATTCGTCGCTTGCAGCGAACGCTTGAACCGCCTGTTACACAGTCCAGGGCCAAAAATCTCCTCGATCACGGCTGCGCGGTTTGATCGGGCGGGGCGATCACGCGAAGGAGAGGCAGCGCAGCGGAGCATCGGGTGAGGATGCCACGGCCACCACCCGGTAGGAAAGCGCGGCGCCCCTCACCCGCCCGCAAAGGCGCTGCGCCCGGTCTCGGCGAGCCAACGCACGAAATCGCCATGCTCGATTGGTTCGGCCCCCTCGGGCAGATCGCCCGTCCAGACATAAGCCTGCGCCACCGTCTCGCCAAACCCGTCCCACCCGTCGACCGGCACCGCCTGGCGCCTGTATTCCGCCCCCTCGAACGCATCCACTGCCGCCAGATCGACCGCGCCCGCCTCATGCAGCGTGCCCACCACGCTCACCGCATAGCGCGCCTGCGTGAGGATCAGCGCGGGATACCAGCCTTGCGGGTCGGGGATCGCATAGAGCGCGCCGGTGGTGGTCGCGGGCGCGCCAAGCCCGAGGCCTGCGAGAAAGGGCCAATCGCCCACGCCT
>JAZBNR010000039.1:0-2047 GCA_036350735.1 Erythrobacter sp. | reverse complement strand
TGACGATTCCGTCTCTTCCCGGCGTCAGCTTCGATTTCAACACCGCCCGCCCCTCGCCCGACCAGCAGGACGATGAAAGCGTGGTCTATCGCCGCGCCATCGCGGTCAGCCCGATGCAGGCGGGCTATTCCTATCGCTCGGGCGAACCCGCCCTCACCAGCGAGGCGATCGCCGCGCTGCTGCCGGGCAACCCGGAGTGAACCCGATGCGCCTTGCGATCCTGCTGCTGCCGCTCGCCGCGCTGGCGAGCCTTGCCGCCTGCGAACAGGCCGTCACCCCGGTCGAACCCGCAGCGCAGCTCTCCCCGGTCGCCGCCAATGCCATCGCGCTGGAGGACGAGCGGCGCGTGCTCGATCTGGAAGGCGGGGTGAACTTTCGCGACCTTGGCGGCTATCGCACGGCTGACGGGCGGGTGACGAAGTGGGAAGTGCTCTACCGCGCCGGTTCGCCTGCGGGCCTGACGGCGAAGGATCAGGCCGAACTCACCCGGCGCGGCATCCGCACCGTGTGCGATTTTCGCACCACCGAGGAACGCGCGGCGGAGCCCAATCCCTTCGCGCAGGGCAACAGCGCGGTGACCTACTGGACCCGCGATTATGCCAATGCGATGGGCGATCTGGGCGCGGTGCTGACCGGCCCCGATGCGAGCGCGGAGAAATCGCGCGCGGCGCTGATCGCGGGCTATCGGACGATGCCGTTCGAACATGCCGAGAGCTTGCGCGCGATGTTCGGCTATCTCGCGCAAGGCCAGGTGCCGCTCGCCTTCAATTGCTCGGCTGGCAAGGATCGCACCGGGATCGCCGCCGCTTTGGTGCTGAGCCTGCTCGGCGTCCCGCGCGAGACGGTAGTCGCCGATTACGCGCTGTCTGACGATATCGTCGATTACCGGGCGCAGATGGAGGAAAGCGCGGCGAAGAATCCCGGCTACGGTTTCCTCACGCAATTGCCATGGGAAGTGGTCGAGCCGCTGCTTGCCTCGGACCCCGCCTATATCGAGGCCGCGCTCGATGCGATTGCCGCAAAGCACGGCTCGCTCGATGCCTTCATCGAGGGCGAGCTGGGCGTGACCCCGGCGATGAAGGCGGCGATCGTCGAGAGCCTGACCGAACAGGCGTAAGGGCGTCTACCCCCGCACGCGACCCTTGTCCCTGGGCATGCGATAGGGCAGCATGAATTGCACCAGCGGGTTGGCGAAGCGGCGCATGTCGAGGCTTTCCTGCACCGCCACCACTTCCTCGCCGAACAGCTGCGAGCCAAGCTCGGAGCGCGAATAGAACGGCGTATCCTCCCAGGTGCGGCGCACCTTGGCGAGGCCGATCTCGGAGCGGGTGCGGCGCTCGACCTGCCACTTGCTGCGCGGCAATTCGGCCATCGGCGGCAGCTCGGCCTCTTCGGGGATGCCCGCCGCGTTGAAGCGGATCGCGCTGGCGAACAGCGAACCGTCGGCGCGCTCGCCCTCGTAGCAGACCACGGCACCTTTACGCATATGGGCACGGCTCCAGTGCCAGACGCGGAAGCCGTCCTCCAGCGCCTCGCGCCCGCGATTGTGGTCGAAATAGCCCTGGCCCGACCATGACAGGCCCGGCTCCTCCATCGTCACCTCGATCCGGGCGCGCGGGGCCATGCAGTGCCAGATGTGGTTCTCGTCCCCGTCAAGCGCGAAGGCGGCGGGGTTGAGCGCCTCGGGGATCACCCGAACCTTGCCCGCGACGCGGCGGCTGAGCGGGTTGAACAGGCGCGTGTCGCGCTCCTCGATCTCGATGGTCAGCGCGTTGCCGTCCCATTCGACGCGGCTCGGCCCGATCGTCAGCTCGCGCGCGCTCTGGGTAACCGCGCCGCGCCCGCGCTCGGTCATCACCCAGCGCCCCTGCGGCCCGTAGAGCGCAACGTTGAGGCACGAATGGTCGAGCGGATCGCCGCGCCCGGAAGCCTTGTAATAGGGCGAGAAGACGCTGCCCAGAAAGGCGATGATGGTCAGGCCGTGCTGCCCGTCTTCGCTGATCGCGTCGACATACCACCACGAATAGCCACCGGGCGGGACGACCGC